>NZ_JBICTL010000002.1:703400-974956 GCF_043197575.1 Micromonospora sp. NPDC049051 | reverse complement strand
GGATCTGGTGGTAGATGCCTCCGTTGGCGCCGACGATGAGGACCTGGGCGGAGCCGTCGGGCATGCCGGCGATGCTGACGCGGCTGCCGGCGGCCGGGGTGGGGGTGCCAGCGCCCGCGAGGGGTGCGAATCCGGTCCAGGTGCCGTTGGGGTTACGGATCTGGTGGAAGACGGTGTTGTCGGCCCCGATGATGAGCACCTGGGCGGAGCGGTCCGGCATTCCCGCGATCGCCATGTCACGGGCCTGGCCGGGGTCGGTCGTCCGGTAGCCGGCCAGTGGCTGGAACCCGCTCCACGACCGGCTCGGGAACCGCACCTGGTGGTACATGATGCCGGCTCCCGAGCCGCCGCCGGCCATGGCGGCCGCGACGTCGCGGCGCATCGCGTCCAGGTCGATGAAGGAGGGGTCGATCTTTCCGGTGGTGCTGGTCTCGCGGTGACCCCGGGCGTAGCTGGCGTCGCGGCCCAGTCTGCGCAGCACCGCGGCGGTCGCCGCGACCGACGCGTTGTACTGGGCCTGGGTCATCGACTGGTTGACACCGTTGTAGTCGATCTCCCAGCCGATCAGCATCGTGTTGCCGCTGCCCGCCGGGATGGGGCCGCTGCCCCGGCTGTTGCCGGCGTGGTTGGCGCGGTTGGCGGAGATCAGGTGGAACACGCCGTGGTAGTCCACGAGCGCGTGGCACAGCGGGCCGGGCAGGTCTGATCGGCCGTTGATGCAGACGCCCAGCGCGGGTGCGGGTCGGCTCGGGCTGGACGTCGCGGCGGTGTGGTGCCACAGCACGCCGATCGGGTCGAACGCGCCGCTGATGCCCCGGGAGCGCCAGTCACCCTCCTCGACGACCGCGACGCCGGCTGCCCGCAGGACGTCGGCGAGCCAGGGGATCCCCATCACACGGTCCCGAGGTCGGCGAGGCACTCGACGGCGGGAGCGGCGAGCGCCGGCCGGTCGGTCGACGACACTCCCGCCACGACGGCGGGTACGGAGGCGAGCAGGGCGCGCCGGCTGACGGTCCGGAGCGGGACGCGAGATGACGCCCGCGTTGTTTCGCGGGTTCTGGTGGTGGCCACGACGAGAGCCTTCCTGCCAGGGCGGACGGCCCCTCACCGGGTGCGGTGGGGGCCACGGGAACGCGTCGCGCCGGAACAGTGGCGGCGGGTCGGCTCGACCGTGTTCGTGCCACCAGGCGGGGCACGGGGTGCGCAGGCATCGACGACGAAGTCCTCCCGTCGGGTGCGACGGGTGTCGTCGAGGCGCCGTTCCGACGAGACACGGATGAATGATCGCGACCGAATGTCTCGATTCGGTATCGACAATTGGGAATTGATGAATCCGCGCACGTCGAAGCCGGGAAGTTCGGTGGTGGCAGTCCGCGTGGTCGCGGAGGGCTGCGACGGGATCAGCCGCCGGGGGTCAGGCGCTGGCGCATCACCTCGCGCAGGTGGCCGTCGCCGGTGGTGCCCTCGATCGTCACCTCGGCCGTACGACCGGTGTGCACCAGCGTCGCGACCGCGTTGCCGAAGTACGGCCCGGCCAGCCGCTTCCACCGGAACGGGGGACGGCGCACGCCGGCGGTGCGGGCCAGGGCCCGGGTGGCCCCGGCCGGCCCGGACGACCAGCCCAGCTTCATCAGCGGGCGCATCCCGGCGGGCACCTGGTTGTGGATGGGCGAGCAGGTCAGCTGGTGCACCGGGGTGACCACGCTCCGGTCGTCGAACCGTGCCCGCGCCACGTACGAGTGGTGCACGTCGCCGGAGAGCACGCTGATCGACGCCGGTGGCGCGTACGCCGGGCCGGCCCCGACGCGCTCGCCGGGCCCGCCCGGGGTGCCGCTGCCGAGGCGGGCGAAGAGCGCGCCCAGCCCGTCGAACGAGCGGCGGAAGGCGGCCCAGTGCTCCAGGTCCAGCCCCCGGCGCAGCTTCTCGGACAGCCGGGCCACCCAGCGTTGCCGGGAGTCGGCCAGCTTCTCGTTCCACGCCTCCACGTGGTGGATGCCCGGCGGCAGCAGCCACGGCAGCGAGGAGCCCACCACGAGGTGGTCGTAGACGCCGTGGGCCCGGTCGAGGAACCACGACCACTCGCCCGGGGGCAGCATGGCCCGCTGGCCGGGCGCCAGCACCCGGCTGCACCGGTTGTCCAGCATGACCAGCCGGGTGCGGCCGAGGTCCAGCGCGTAGCTCCACTGGTACTGCACGGCCCGCCACCGCTCGGTGTCGTGGGCGAGGTCGGCCTCGGTGTCGACCCGCTGCCCGAACTCGGCCAGCACCCCGGTGGCGTCCTCGGCCGCGCTGACCTTGGCGAAGACCGGGTCGGCGGCGATCTCGTCGGGGGCGAGGTTGCCGAGGTGCTGGTAGACCCAGTAGGATGCCAGGCCGCTGGTGATCCGTTCCGCCCACCAGGGCTGCTCGCGCATGTCGGCCCGCCAGGAGGCGGAGGTGTTCCAGTCGTCGATGATCTCGTGGTCGTCGAAGATCATCACGCTCGGCACGGTGGAGAACAGCCAGCGGATCTCCGGGTCCCGCCAGGACTCCAGGTAGAGCTTCGTGTACTCGTCGAAGCTGACCACCTGGTCGCCCGGCGCGCCCTTGGGCCGGCGCCGCCGCCGCTTCAGCAGCCGGCGCACCGTGGGGGAGGTCACGTCGGCGTAGACCTGGTCCCCGAGGAGCACCAGCAGGTCGGGCAGGTCGGCCCGGTCGGGGTCGGCCATCAGCCGCCGGGCGTACGCGTCGAGGGCGTCCGGGGGCAGCCGCCGGGTGGTGGCGTGCTGGGTGGTCTCCCGGCAGGAGCCGAAGACCAACCGGACCGGCTGGTCGAGGTCGTCGACCGCCCGGGTACGGATCACGCTTGGCGGGAAGCTGCTCCCCGGCTCCGGCCAGGCGACCTCGTCGTCGATCAGCACCTCGTAGCTGGTGGCGCCGTCCGGGGCGAGCCCCTCCACCACGACGAGCGCGTAGTGGTGGTCGTACGCGCTGAAGGTGGGTGCGGTGCCGCCGGCGCCGTCGGCGGTGCGGACGGTGACCACGGCGGGCGCGCTGGTCTCGACCCAGATGGTGGCCCGCGTGCCGACCACCCTGCGTAGCAGTGGACCGATGAGCAGGTGTGCCGCGGGCATGGTGGACCTCCAGATGAGCGGACTTCATCTTTACTACCCGGCCGGCGGTCGCACCACTGCTGGCTGTGACCGAGCCTACCGGCGCCCCGCCGCGCGCCCTCTCGGGAGCGGTGGCTGGGACAGCTTCACCGGCATCTGACAGGATTCCGGCATGACCGAATACCTCCTCATCGCGCTCGCCCTGCTCGGCGTGCTGATCCTCGGCGGCATCGGGCTGGTCGTGCCGCGGCTGCGCCGGCGACCGGAGCCGCCGCTGCCCGGGACGGAGGTCGAGACCCGGGCCGAGGAGGACCTCGCCGGCCCGCCGGTGGAGGCGCCGGAGGCCGAACTGTCCACCGGGATCCTGGTGGAGCCGCCGGTCGTCGAAGCCCCGGCCCCGGTGCTGGAGGTCCCGGAGCCGACCGCCGGGCGGCTGGTCCGGCTGCGGTCGCGGCTGTCCCGCTCGCAGAACGCCTTCGGCAAGGGGCTGCTCGGCCTGCTGAGCCGCGACCACCTCGACGAGGACGCCTGGGAGGAGATCGAGGACAGCCTGATCACGGCGGACGTCGGCATCGACGCCACCCGGGAGATCGTCGACCGGCTGCGCGAGCGGACCCGGGTCCTCGGCACCCGTTCCGCGGGCGAGCTGCGGGCCCTGCTCGCCGCCGAGCTGGTCAACGCGCTCGACCCGACCCTGGACCGGTCGCTGCGGACCGCGCCCAAGGAGGGCGTGCCGGCGGTGGTGCTGGTCGTCGGCGTCAACGGCGCGGGCAAGACCACCACCTGCGGCAAGATCGCCCGGGTGCTCGTCGCCGACGGGCGCAGCGTGCTGCTCGGCGCCGCCGACACCTTCCGGGCCGCCGCCGCGGACCAGCTGGAGACCTGGGGCGGGCGCGTCGGCGCGGAGACCGTCCGCGGGCCCGAGGCGGCCGACCCGGCCAGCGTGGCCTTCGACGCCGTCAAGCGGGGCATCGACACCGGTGTCGACACCGTGCTGATCGACACCGCAGGCCGGCTCCAGAACAAGATCGGCCTGATGGACGAGCTGGGCAAGGTCAAGCGGGTGGTGGAGAAGCACGGCCCGATCGACGAGACGCTGCTGATCCTCGACGCCACCACGGGGCAGAACGGGCTGGAGCAGGCCCGGGTCTTCACCGAGGTGGTCAACGTGACCGGCGTCGTGCTCAGCAAGCTCGACGGCACCGCCAAGGGCGGCATCGTCATCGCCGTGCAGCGCAAGCTCGGCATCCCGGTCAAGCTGGTGGGGCTCGGCGAGGGCAAGGACGACCTGGCCCCGTTCGACCCCGCACAGTTCGTCGACGCGCTGCTCGGTACCGAGCCGCTCGCCCGGGACGCGTAACCTCGCAGTGACGACCGACGATCGCGCCTACGCCGGGTGGCGCGACCCCAGCCACCCGTCGCCGCGCCTCGGGAGACCGTACGTGACTTCGCAGGAGATCCCGCTACACGGCGGGAACGTCAGCACCGTCGTCCGGGTCGGTGACACGGTCCGACGCAACGCCGGGCCGTGGACGCCCTCCGTGCACGCCCTGCTGCGCCACCTGGAATACGTGGGCTTCACCGGCGCTCCCCGTGCCCTCGGCATGGACGAACGCAACCGGGAGGTCCTGTCGTACCTGGAGGGGGAGTGCGGGGAGTACCCGCTGGCCCCGCACTGGGTGACCGACGAGGCGCTGGTGACCGTGGCCACCATGCTGCGGATGTTCCACGACGCCCAGTACGGCTTCGTCACGCCGCCCGGGGCGGTCTGGCGCTCGTTCGGCCCGCCGCCGCCCGACACCGAGGTGATCTGCCACCACGACGCCGCCCCGCACAACGTCATCTGGCGGCCGGACGGCACCCTCGGGCTGATCGACTTCGACCTCGCCTCGCCGGGCGCCCGGATCTACGACGTGGCGTACGCGGCCTGGACCTGGGTGCCGGTCTTCTCCGACCGGGACTCGATCACGCTCGGTTGGAAGCAGCCCGACCGGCCCCGCCGGCTGCGCCTCTTCGCCGACGCGTACGGGCTGATCCCCCGCGACCGGCACCGGCTCGTCCGCACCATCCGCAAGCGGATCGTGGACCACGTGGAGGGGATCCGCCGGATGGCCGCCGCCGGCGAGCCGGCCTTCGTCCGGATCGTGCACAAGGGGCACCTGCGCCGGCCGATGCGGGACCTGCGCCTGCTCGACTACGAGCGCAACGCCCTGGAGTACGCGCTGCGCTGAGCGGTCGACGCCGTTGGACCCCGTCCGCGCCCGTGGTGCGGTTCCGGGCGAAATGCCGTCCTGCGCCGTTGTGCGGTTCTCTTCACACGTCCGAAACAAGCCGTCACCGTTCGGAAACCGACGGGTGACGCTGGGGGAAACAGGGAGCGAGCAGGCTTCCGCGCATCCGGCGTACGGGCGACGCTGCCCCGGAAGCCGGGAAGGAGGGAACTTCACCTTTAGGAGGCCAGCGTGCCTGAGGCACCCACGATCGATTCCGGCAACACCGTCTGGTTGCTGGTGTCGACGGCGCTCGTGCTGCTCATGACGCCCGGACTGGCGCTGTTCTACGGCGGCCTGAACCGGGCCAAGGGTGTACTGAACATGATGATGATGAGCTTCTCCGCGATCGGGCTCATCTCTGTTTTGTGGTGGTTCTACGGTTTCAGCATCGCGTTCGGCAGCGATGTCAACGGGCTCTGGGGCGACCCGGCTGCCTACCTCGGCACCAAGACCTTCCTCGCCGAGACCGACCTCTGGGGCGCGACGGCGGAGAACCCGAGCGGCATCGGCGTCCCGCTCTACGTGTTCATGGCCTTCCAGATGATGTTCGCCGTGATCACCGTCGCGCTGATCAGCGGTGCCGTCTCCGACCGGGCGAAGTTCGCCGGCTGGCTGCTCTTCGCGTTCGGCTGGGCGACGCTGGTCTACTTCCCGGTCGCGCACTGGGTGTGGGGCGGCGGCATCATCGGCGGCGACCTGCACGCGCTCGACTTCGCGGGCGGCACGGCGGTGCACATCAACGCCGGTGCGGCGGCCCTGGCCCTGGCGCTGGTGCTGGGCAAGCGGCTCGGCTGGCCCCGGGAGGGCATGAAGCCGCACAACATCCCGCTCGTCGCGCTCGGCGCCGGGCTGCTCTGGTTCGGCTGGTTCGGCTTCAACGCCGGTTCCGAGCTCACCGTCGACTCGGTCGCCGGCCTGGCCTTCGTCAACACGCAGCTCGCCACGGCCGCCGCGGTGCTCGGCTGGATCGTCGTCGAGTGGATCAAGGACAGGAAGCCGACGCTGGTCGGCGCCTCGTCCGGCGCGGTCGCCGGCCTGGTCGCCATCACCCCGGCCTGCGGTTTCATCGCGCCCTGGGCGGCGGTGCTGCTCGGCCTGGTGGCCGGTGCGGTCTGCGCGCTGGCGATCAGCCTCAAGTACAAGCTCGGCTACGACGACTCGCTCGACGTGGTCGGCGTGCACTTCGTCGGCGGCTGGATCGGCTCGCTCTGGCTCGGCCTCTTCGCCACCAACTCGGTCAACGGGGCGATCACCGACGTGATCGGCGCCTCCGACGGGCTGTTCTACGGCGGCGGGGTGACCCAGCTCGGCCGGCAGGCCCTGGCCGGTCTGATCGTCACCGCCTGGTCCTTCGGGGTGGCCTGGGTGCTGGCCTTCGTGATCGAGAAGACGATCGGTTTCCGCCTGCGGGCCGAGGACGAGGTCGGCGGCATCGACATCGCCGAGCACGCCGAGAGCGGCTACGACCTGTCGCCGGCCGCCGGCAGCGGCGGGGGCAGCGCGTTCGCCATGGCCGGGCTGACCGCCGCCAAGCCGACCGCGGCACCCACGCCCGCGGAGTCGGCCGAGCCGGCCGAGCCGGCCGCGCCGGTCGACGAGAAGGTCGCCGGTTAACGTTCCTGGGATGGAGGGGTTGGACATGAAGCTGGTGACCGCGGTCATCAAGCCGTACCAGCTGGACGCGGTGAAGGAGGCCCTGCACGCCCTCGGCGTGGCCGGCCTGACCGTCAGCGAGGTCCAGGGCTACGGGCGGCAGAAGGGGCACACCGAGGTCTACCGGGGTGCCGAGTACACGGTCGAGTTCCTGCCCAAGATCCGGGTGGAGGTGCTCACTGACGAGATCGACGTCGACAAGATCGTGGACGCCGTCGTCGGCGCCGCCCGGACCGGCAAGATCGGCGACGGGAAGGTCTGGGTGACCGCCGTCGAGGAGGTCGTCCGGGTCCGCACCGGCGAGCGCGGCCTCGACGCGCTCTGACCGGCCACCCACCGACATGACCTCGTCGACCAGGAAGAACCCGTCGGGCGGCACCGGCAACGGTGCCGCCGGACTCCTGGTCGACGAGGTCGTCGGCGTCGACCGCGGCGTCGGGGAGGCGGCACGGGCCGCGCGGGCCGACGCGTACGACCGGTGGTTGCGGGCGCTGCTGCCGCGGCGGCCCGGGGTGGCGCTGATCGCCGTCGGCGGGCTGGGCCGCCGGCAGTGCGCGCCACACGGCGACCTCGACCTCGTCCTGCTGCACTCCGGGGTGCCCGGCGTGGACGAGTTGGCCGGCTCCGTCTGGTATCCCGTGTGGGACGCCGGGCTGCGGCTCGACCACTCCGTCCGGACCGTCGCCGAGGCGCTCTCCGTCGCGCAGGACGACGTGAAGGTGGCCCTCGGGCTGCTCGACGCCCGACTGGTCGCCGGGGACGCCGCACTCGCGGACACCCTCGTCCGCACCGCCGCCGACCACTGGCGGCGCACCGCCGTACGCCAGCTCCCGGCGCTGCGTGAGATCACCGCCGCCCGCTGGGCGGCCCACGGCGAGCTGGCGTTCCTGCTCGAGGGCGACCTCAAGGAGGCGGCCGGGGGGCTGCGCGACGTGGGCATCCTGCGGGCGATCGCCACCGCCGGGATCACCGACGCGCTGCGCCCCGCCGTCCGCGCCGCGCACCTGCGGCTGCTGGACACCCGCGACGCGCTGCACCACCAGGTCGGCCGCCGGGTCGACCGGCTCGTCGCCCAGGAACGCGACGGGGTCGCCGCGCTGCTCGGCCTGCGGCACCTCCCGCCGGGCGCGGCCGACCTCGCGCCACTCCGGCAGCCACCACCGGAGGCGTCCGACCCTTCGCGGCGGGACCGGGCGGTCGGTGACGGCGACGCGCTGCTGCGCCGGGTCGCCGGGGACGCCCGGACCGTCAGCCACGCCCTCGACGACGCCTTCCGCGCCGCCGACCGGCTGCGCTCGGGCCGCCGCCGGGGCGCCGACGGGCGTCCGCTGCGCCGGCCGGTCGCCCGGGACGTCGTCGAGCACGACGGAGAGCTGGTGCTGGCCCGCACCGCGATCGGGGCGCGCCCCGACCCGAGCCTGTCGCTGCGGGTCGCCGCCGCCGCGGCCGTCACCCGGCTGCCGATCGCGCGGGCTACCTGCGAGTGGCTGGCCGCGTACTGCCCGCCGCTGCCGGCGCCGTGGCCGGCCGAGGCCCGGGCCGCACTGGTCACCCTGCTGGGCGCCGGTCCCGGCCTGGTGCCCGCCTGGGAGACCTGCGACCGGTACGGGCTGATCGAGGGCTGGCTGCCCGAGTGGACCCGGCTGCGCAGCCTCCCGCAGCACAACCCCGTGCACCGGTTCACCCTGGACCGGCACCTCGTGCAGACCGCGTACGAGGCCAGCCGGCACACCCGCGACGTGGACCGTCCCGACCTGCTGCTGCTCGGCGGCCTCCTGCACGACATCGGCAAGGGACTGCCGGGCGACCACAGCACCGTCGGCGCCCCGCTGGCCGAGGCGGTGGCCACCCGCATCGGCCTGCCCGGGCCGGAGGTGGCGATGATCGGCACGCTGGTCCGGCTGCACCTGCTCCTGCCCGAGGTGGCCACCCGGCGGGACCTCGCCGACCCGGTCACCATCGCCGGGGTGGCCGAGCGGGTCGGCGACGCGACCACGCTGGACCTGCTGCACGCCCTGGTACGCGCCGACGCCGCCGCCACCGGGCCGGCCGCCTGGTCGGACTGGAAGGGCCGGCTGATCGCCGAGCTGGTCGCCCGGGTGCGGATCGCGCTGGACACGGGCGCGCTGCCCGCCGCGCCCGCCCCCGACCCGGCGCTGCTGGCGGGGCCCCTGCCGGTCGTACACCTGACGGCCGACCGGGTGGCGGTGGCCGCGGCGGACCGGCGCGGCCTGCTCGCGACGGTGGCCGGCTGCCTGGCGCTGCACCGGCTGGAGGTGCTCTCCGCCGACGCCTCGACCGTCGACGGCCGGGCCCTGGTCGAGTGCCGGGTGCAGCCCCGGTACGGGCTCGCGCCCGACCCGGTCGCCCTCGGCGCCGACCTGCGCCGCGCGGTCAACGGCGACGTCTCGGTCATCCAGCGGCTGCGCGGCCGGGCGCTGGCGGCGCGCTCCGAGGGGGCCGCGCCCCGGGTGGTCTGGCACCGTGAGGCGGCCACGGACGCCGTGCTGTTGGAGCTGCGCGCGGCGGACGCGGCGGGCCTGCTCTACCGGGTCACCTGCGCGCTGGACGAGGCCGGCGCCCAGGTGCGCGCGGCGCGCATCTCCACCCTGGGCGGCGACGTGGTCGACGCCTTCTACCTCGTCGGCGGCTGGCCGGACGCCGCCACCCGCGCCCACCTGGAGGCCGCGGTGCTGGCCGCGGTGTGAGGAAGGGGCGCGTCGGCAGTTCCCGGGCTGTGCCCGGCCCGGAGCGGCCGTGCGGCCGGCCGGCTACCCTAGCGGTGGCCGGACACCTCGCCCGGTCGCCGTTGTGCCCGCCGGAACACTGACAAACGGGATGTTCGCGTGTTTGACACCTTGAGTGACCGCCTGTCCGGGATCTTCACCAAGCTCCGCGGCAAGGGTCGGCTCACCGACGCCGACATCGACGCCACCGCGCGCGAGATCCGCCTCGCGCTGCTGGAGGCGGACGTCGCGCTGCCGGTGGTCAAGGGCTTCATCGCCAACGTCAAGGAGCGGGCGCGCGGCGCGGAGGTCTCCCAGGCGCTCAACCCGGCGCAGCAGATCATCAAGATCGTCAACGAGGAACTGATCAACGTCCTCGGCGGCGAGGGGCGGCGGCTCCAGTTCGCCAAGCAGCCGCCGACGGTGATCATGCTCGCCGGCCTCCAGGGCTCCGGCAAGACCACCCTCGCCGGCAAGCTGGCCCGCTGGCTCAAGGCCCAGGGTCACCAGCCGCTGCTGGTCGCCGCCGACCTCCAGCGCCCCAACGCCGTCGGGCAGCTCCAGGTGCTCGGTGGCCGCGCCGGCGTCGAGGTGTACGCCCCCGAGCCCGGCAACGGCACCGGCGACCCGGTCCAGGTGGCCCGCGCCTCGATCGAGCACGCGAAGCGTGCCGCCCGCGACATCGTCATCGTCGACACCGCCGGCCGGCTCGGCATCGACGCCGAGATGATGCAGCAGGCCGCCGACATCCGCGACGCGGTCGCGCCGGACGAGGTCATCTTCGTCATCGACGCCATGGTGGGTCAGGACGCGGTACGCACCGCCGAGGCGTTCCGCGACGGCGTGGGCATCACCGGCGTGGTCCTGTCCAAGCTCGACGGCGACGCCCGCGGTGG
This sequence comes from Micromonospora sp. NPDC049051, assembly GCF_043197575.1. Lineage (NCBI taxonomy): Bacteria > Bacillati > Actinomycetota > Actinomycetes > Micromonosporales > Micromonosporaceae > Micromonospora > Micromonospora sp. NPDC049051. The sequence continues at coordinate 964,316 of NZ_JBICTL010000002.1, read as the reverse complement.
CGCCGCGCTGTCGGTCCGGGAGGTCACCGGGCAGCCGATCCTCTTCGCCTCCACCGGCGAGAAGCTGGAGGACTTCGACGTCTTCCACCCCGACCGGATGGCCAGCCGGATCCTCGGCATGGGCGACGTCCTCACTCTGATCGAGCAGGCCGAGCAGGCCTTCGACACCGATCAGAAGGAGAAGATGACCGCCAAGCTGATGGGCGGCGAGCAGTTCACCCTGGAGGACTTCCTCGACCAGCTCATCGCGGTCCGCCGGATGGGTCCCATCGCCAACGTGCTGGCCATGATGCCCGGCATGGGGCAGATGAAGGACCAGCTCGCCGAGGTCGACGACAAGCACTTCGACCGGGTCACGGCGATCATCCGGTCGATGACCCCCGCCGAGCGGACCAACCCGAAGATCATCAACGGCTCCCGCCGGGCCCGCATCGCCAACGGCTCCGGCGTCACGGTGATGGACGTCAACCAGCTGCTCAACCGCTTCGCCGAGGCGCAGAAGATGATGAAGCAGATGGGCGGCATGATGGGCCTGCCGGGCGGCGGCCGGCGCAAGGCCACCAAGTCGCCGAAGAACAAGCGCAAGGGCACCAAGGGCGGCAACCGGCCGCGCGCCGGGGCGGGCGCCGGGATGCCGGGCGGGTTCCCGGGCGGCATGCCGCAGCTCCCGCCGGGCATGGACCCGAACGACCTGGCCGCCGGCCAGGGCCTCCCGCCGGGCTTCAAGCTGCCGAAGATCGACTTCAACAAGCTCGGCAAGGGCGGCGACGGCCGGCCCCGCTGACGCGTGTCGGTGGCGGCGGGTGACATGATCCTTGCCTAGGGTGATCTCGCCCCTGGAGAAGGAGTCAAGACCGTGGCACCCATCCTGCCCGAGCGGTCGGAGTGGACGGTCGACGACCTCGGCGACCTGCCGAAGGATCTCTTCGTCACCGAGCGGCCGTGGAAGGTCTCCGTCGACCTGCCCGCGCTGACGACGCGTCGGGCCGGGCTGCTGGCGCGCGACGAGGGCTGAGCGCCACCGGCCCGCGCGGGGCGGGGAGAATGGCGGCGGACCGCCCCCCTTTCGCGCAGACGGAGGACACATGGCCTGGCACGTACGCGGCGTGGTGCTGCCCGACGACGAGGTCCGTGACCTGTGGCTGGTCGGCGACCGGGTGACCTTCACCCCGGTTCCCGGCGCGGAGACCATCGCCGACGGCGGTTTCGTGCTGCCCGGCCTGATCGACGCGCACTGCCACATCGGCATCGCCCGGGGCGGCGCCCCGATCACCTCGCTCGACCAGGCCCGCGAGCTGGCCCGCGTCGACCGCGACGCCGGGGTCCTCGCGATCCGCGACGCCGGGTCGCCGTACCCGTACCCCGAACTCGACGACGAGCCCGACCTGCCGCGGCTGGCCCGCGCCGGCCGGCACGTCGCGCCGCCCAAGCGCTACCTGCGTGACATCGGCGTGGAGGTCGGCGCGGCGGAGGTGGCGGCGACCGTGGCCGCGCAGGCGCGCGCCGGCAACGGCTGGGTGAAGCTCGTGGGCGACTGGATCGACCGGGGCGTCGGTGACCTGGCCCCGGCCTGGGACGCCGACACCATGACCGCCGCCGTCCGGGCCGCACACGCCGCCGGGGTACGCGCCGCCGTGCACACCTTCTCCGAGTCGGCCGTCGAGATCATGGTGCGTGCCGGGGTGGACTCGGTGGAGCACGGCACGGGCCTCAGCCTGGACCTGATCGACGAGATGGCTCGCCGGGGCACAGCGCTCATCCCCACGATGATCAACATCCGGACCTTCGGCGGGATCGCCGAGCAGGCACGGGCCAAGTTCCCCGGCTACGCCGAGCACATGCTCGCCCTGCGCGACCGCTTCCCCGAGGTGGTGCGTTCGGCGTACGAGGCGGGAGTGCCGATCTACGTGGGCACGGACGCGGGCGGCGGCATCGACCACGGCCTCGCCGCCGAGGAGATGCTGCTGCTGCACGAGCAGGCCGGCATGTCCACCACCGACGTGCTCGCCGCCGCGTCCTGGGGCGGTCGCGAGTGGCTCGGCTTCCCCGGGCTGGTCGAGGGCGGCCTGGCCGACCTCGTCGTCTATCCGGAGGACCCGCGCGCCGACCTGCGCGCCGTACGCAGCCCCGCGCGCATCGTGCTGCGCGGTCGCGTCGTGCGCTGACCGGCCGCGCCGCCCGCTCAGCCGGTGCGGAGCGTGCCCTGGGTGACCGCGTGCAGGAGCAGGTAGACGGCCAGGTCGGCGAGGGCGGTGGCGGTCTGCTCGACCGGGGCGCCCGGCAGGACGATGTGGCTGATCACCAGCCGGACGACCGAGTCCGTGGCGAAGGCCACCGCGTCGCGGTCCGCGCCCGGCAGGACTTCGTCGGCCCACTCCAGGAGCACCTGGGTGGCCTCGTCGAGGACCAGCTCCGACCGGGTGGTGAGGTAGGGCAGCAGGTCGTCCGAGCCGCCCCGGGAGCTGGTCAGGACGGCCTTGATCAGCGGGTCGTCGACCGCCTCCGTGAGGGTGTGCGAGATGGTGGCGTGCGCGGCGGCCCGGACGTCGTCGCCGTGGGCGCGCAGCAGGCCGCGTACCGCCCCGACGAACCGGTCGACCTCCCGGCGGGCGAGCGCCTCGGCCAGCCCCGCCTTGGTGCCGAACTCGTTGTAGACCGTCTGCCGGCTCACCCCCGCCGCGCGCGCGACGGCGCCCATCCGGACGCCGTCCCAGCCAGTCGCGATGGTCAACGTCCGGGCGGCCTCGACGATCGCCTCCCGGGAACGGGTGCCGTCCCTCACCTCACCCATGGTGGTCGAATCCTACGGCCCGCCGCACCGTCCGGCACGGCGGACACCGGTGACGTCGCGCCCGATGACGTCGTCCCTTCGGTTGACGCATAGGATGTGCGGTCATGGCACGCGTGCTCACTCCCCGTGCGGAGGACTTTCCCCGCTGGTACCAGGACCTGATCGCCAAGGCGAAGCTGGCCGACAACGGCCCGGTCCGGGGGACCATGGTCATCCGACCGGCCGGCTACGCCATCTGGGAGCGGATGCAGGCCGAGATGGACGACCGGATCAAGGCGGCCGGCGCGGAGAACGCGTACTTCCCGCTCTTCATCCCCGAGAGCTACCTCAAGCGCGAGGCCGAGCACGTCGAGGGCTTCTCGCCGGAACTCGCGGTGGTCACCCACGGCGGCGGCAAGCAGCTCGCCGAGCCGGTCGTGGTCCGCCCCACCAGCGAGACCGTCATCGGCGAGTTCATGGCCAAGTGGATCGACTCCTACCGGGACCTGCCGCTGCTGCTCAACCAGTGGGCCAACGTGGTCCGCTGGGAGCTGCGTCCCCGGGTCTTCCTGCGCACCAGCGAGTTCCTCTGGCAGGAGGGGCACACCGCGCACGCGACCCGCGACGACGCCCGCGCCTACGCCCGCCGGATCCTGCACGAGGCGTACGAGGACCTGATGGTCAACGTGCTCGGCATCCCGGTGGTCGTCGGCCTGAAGACCGCCCGCGAGCGCTTCGCCGGCGCCACCGCCACCTACACGTGCGAAGGCATGATGGGCGACGGCAAGGCCCTCCAACTCGGCACCAGCCACGAGCTGGGGCAGAACTTCGCCAAGGCCTTCGACATCAGCTACTCCTCGGCCGAGGGCGGCCGGGAGCACGCGTGGACGACCTCCTGGGGCACCTCCACCCGCATGCTCGGTGGCCTGATCATGTGCCACGGCGACGACAACGGCCTGCGCGTGCCGCCGAGGCTCGCGCCGGTGCAGGCGTACGTCATGGTCGTCAAGGACGGCGAGGGCGTCGGGGAGGCCGCGGGCAAGCTGCGCGACGCGCTGCGCGACGCGGGCGTCCGGGTCGCGCTCGACGACCGCACCGACACCCCGTTCGGCCGCCGCGCCGTCGACGCCGAGCTGCGCGGCTATCCCGTACGCGTCGAGGTCGGCCCCCGCGACCTGGCCGCCGGCAACGCGGTCGTGGTGCGGCGTACGGACGGCTCGAAGTCCCCGACGCCGGTGGCCGACGTGGTGGCCGCCGTGCTGGCCGCCCTCGACGCCGACCAGCGGGCCCTGCACGACGAGGCGCTGGCCCACCGGAAGTCCCGCACGGTCGAGGTGTCGACCCTCGCCGAGGCGATCGAGGCGGCGGCCACCGGCTGGGCCATGGTGCCGTGGTCGGCGGTCGGCGTGCAGGGCGAGGCGGAGGCGAACGGCCAGGGCGTGACCGTGCGCTGCCTGCTGCGCGCCGACGGCTCGGTGCCCGACTCCGAGGACGAGCCCGACCTGGTCGCCATCCTGGCCCGCGCCTACTGACCCACCCGTACGCCGCATGGCCGGTTCCGCCTCGCGGGGCCGGCCGTGCGGCGTTCCGGCGCCCGTGGGTCGACGGGGCCGGAGCCGGCGGGGCGCCGGTAGGGTCGGGGCGTGAGATTCGAACCTGGGCGGCTGATCGTGCACCGCAACGTGCGGCGGGGCCGGATCGGCTGGGCCCGCACCGCGCGGGTGGTCAGCGACGACGACCGGGGCCTGCTGCTCTGGGTGCCCCGCGACTCCCCGGTCGCGAGCGAGGTCACCGAGGCCGGGCTGGGCATGCGGGCGGTGCCGTTCACCGAGTGGATCTCCTCGTCGTACGGGCTGGCCATCGGCCGGTGGGACGGCCCGTCCGTGCTGAAGTTCCTGCCCGCCGGGGCCGCCCACTCGGTGTGGTGGTTCCGCGACGCGCAGGACCGCTTCGCCGTCTGGTACGTCAACCTGGAGGAGCCCGGCGTGCGCTGGGACGACGGCACGCTCGCCGGCGTCGACATGGTGGACCAGGATCTCGACGTGGTCGTCCGCCCGGACCGCAGCTGGGAGTGGAAGGACGAGGACGAGTTCGCCGAGCGGCTGGCCTTTCCCGAGCACTACTGGGTGGCCGACCCGGACGCCGTCCGGGCCGAGGGGAAGCGGGTGATCGCGCTGGCCGAGGCGGGGGAGTTCCCGTTCGACGGCACCTGGTGCGACTTCGTCCCGCCGTCGGACTGGGTCACCCCCGACGGGTTGCCGCCAGGCTGGGACCGTCCCCCGGTGCGCTGAGCCCGCCGCCTGACGGTGTGCTTTCGGTCACTTCTGCCGCCGGGCGGGGGACCCGGGGCGGTCCGGTGTGAGAGATCCGGGCCCGATCTGGCAGAATGGCTGGCTGGTATCCGGCGTGTGTCCGGCGCCCTCTAACCCGGGCACGTCGCCAGTCCACCGAGCAGTCTCCGGCCCAACCCCACTGTGCCGGTCGACACTCACCCGTGCACCGCCCGTTCGGGCAGGTGAGATCGCAACAGGAGCGAAACAACTGTGGCCGTAAAGATCCGGCTCCTGCGGATGGGCAAGATCCGCAACCCGCAGTACCGCATCGTCATCGCCGACTCGCGTACCAAGCGCGACGGCCGGGCGATCGAGTTCGTCGGGGTCTACCAGCCGAAGGAAGACCCTTCGGTGATCGAGGTCAAGTCGGAGCGGGTCCAGTACTGGCTGTCCGTCGGCGCCCAGCCGAGCGAGGCGGTGCAGCGGCTGCTGGAGCTGACCGGTGACTGGCAGAAGTTCAAGGGCCTGCCGGCCCCGCCGCCGCTGAAGGTCGCCCCGGAGCGGGCCGACCGCACCGCGGCGTACGAGGCCGAGGCGAAGGCCGCCGCCGGGCTGGCCGAGGCGCCCGCCAAGCCGGCCAAGAAGGCCGCCAAGGCCGACGCCGCGGCCGAGGCGCCGAAGACCGAGGCCGCGGCCGAGGCCCCGGCTGCCGACGCCGGTGAGCAGGCCTGACATGCCTCTGCGTCCGGCGTTGGAGCACCTGGTCAAGGGCATCGTCGACCACCCTGACGACGTGCGCGTCCGGATGGTCGACTCCCGTCGGGGCAAGCGGCTGGAAGTCCGCGTGCACCCGGAGGACCTCGGCACGGTGATCGGGCGGTCCGGCCGGACCGCCAAGGCGCTGCGCCAGGTGATCGGCTCCATCGGCGGGCGCGGCGTACGCGTCGACATCGTCGACTCGTACTGATGCTGCTCATCGTCGGCAGGATCGGCAAGCCGCACGGCATCCGCGGTGAGGTCACCGTGGAGGTGCGGACCGACGAGCCCGAAGCGCGGTTCGCCCCGGGGACGGTGCTGCGCACCGAGCCCGGGGCGGCCCCGCCGGCGCAGGCCGCGCCCGGGCCCGGGGAGGCCTTCCGGGTGCCCGCCGAACTGGTCGTGGAGTCCGCCCGCTGGCACCAGGGCCGGATGCTGGTGGCGTTCGAGGGCATTCTCGACCGGGACGTCGCCGAGGCGCTGCGCAACACCCTCATCGGGGTCGACAGCGCCGACGTCGCCGCGCCGGAGGACCCGGAGGAGTTCCACGACCACCAGCTCGTCGGACTGGCCGTGGTCACGCCGGGCGGCGACCGGCTGGGCGAGGTGGCCCGGATCGACCACGCCCCGGCCTCCGACCTGCTGGTGCTGCGCCGTGCCGGAGGCGGCACCGCGCTCATCCCGTTCGTCAAGGCGATCGTCCCCGAGGTTGACCTCGCCGGCGGTCGCGTCGTCGTCGACCCGCCGGCCGGTCTGCTCGATCTGTAGAACCGCTGGAGCACCCCCGCATGCGCGTCGACATCGTGTCGATCTTTCCGGAGTACTTCGCCCCGCTGGACCTGTCGCTGATCGGCAGGGCGCGGGCGAACGGCACGCTGCGGCTGGCCGTACACGATCTGCGGATCTGGACCCACGACGTGCACCGTACGGTCGACGACACGCCCTACGGCGGCGGACCGGGCATGGTGATGCGGCCGGAGCCGTGGGGCGAGGCGCTCGACGCCCTGGCCCCGGCGGAGGTCACCCCACCCCGGCTGGTGGTGCCGGCCCCGACCGGCGTTCCCCTCACCCAGGCGCTGGCGCACGAGTTGGCCGCGGAGCCGCACCTGCTCTTCGCCTGCGGCCGGTACGAGGGCATCGACCAGCGGGTGCTCGACCACGCCGCCACCCGGATGCCGGTCACCGAGGTCTCCCTCGGCGACTACGTCCTCTTCGGCGGCGAGGTGGCCGTGCTGGTGATCCTCGAGGCGGTCACCCGGCTGCTGCCCGGCGTGCTGGGCAACGCGGGCTCGTTGGCCGAGGAGTCGCACGCCCACGGGCTGCTGGAGGCCCCCATGTACACGAAGCCGGCAACCTGGCGCGGGCTGGAGGTGCCGGAGGTGCTCCGCTCCGGCGACCACGGCAGGATCGCCCGCTGGCGGCGGGACGAGGCGTTGACCCGTACCGCGACACGCCGTCCCGACATGCTCGCCACGTTGGACCCGGAGCACCTGGACAAACGGGACGTGGCCGCGCTGGACTGGGCCGGATTTCAGGTGCCACCGGGGGATGTGGCAAAGTAGGGGGGTTGCCGCAGCCGGCCGCGCCGCGGACGGCTGCGAGGATCTCCGACCGGGGTCGGGTCACCGACCACCACCCGAAGATCAGAATCACCCACCCGCGCACCGATTGACGGTGCGCCGTGAGCCTCACGAGGACGCAGCGATGAACATCCTGGACGCCCTTGACGCCCAGTCGAAGCGCACCGACCTCCCCGACTTCCGTGCCGGTGACACCGTCAAGGTGCACGCCCGGGTCGTCGAGGGCAACCGGTCCCGTGTCCAGATCTTCCAGGGCGTCGTCATCCGCCGCCAGGGTGACGGTCTGCGCGAGACCTTCTCGGTCCGCAAGATCAGCTTCGGTGTCGGTGTCGAGCGCACCTACCCGGTCAACAGCCCGGCGATCGACCGGATCGAGATCGTGACCCGCGGTGACGTCCGCCGCGCCAAGCTCTACTACCTGCGCGAGCTGCGGGGCAAGAAGGCCAAGATCAAGGAGAAGCGCGAGAAGCAGCCCAGCTGACCCTCGCGCTCGCCACGCCGCCGCGAGCTGCGCGTATGTCGTATCGACCGGATCGCACTACCCTGGTCGCTACGGGCGCAGCCGGGCGACGTCCCGCCACCACGGCGGAGCGACGGCCACTACCGCCCGGGGAGCCCCGACAGGGTTCCCGGGCGGTAGTGTCATTTCTGCTGACCGGAGAGTGGCGTGGTGCAGACGCTTGACGAGAACGGCGCCGTCGACCCCTGGCGCCGTCGGGCCCGCAGACCCCGCCGGCAGATGCCCCTCTGGCAGGAGTTGCCGCTGCTGCTCGTCGTGGCCTTCTGCCTGGCGGTGCTGATCCGCACCTTCCTGCTCCAGGCGTTCTTCATCCCCTCCGGCTCGATGGAGGACACCCTCCTCGTCGGCGACCGGGTCCTGGTCAACAAGGTCGTCTACGACGTACGCGACCCCCTGCGGGGCGAGGTCGTCGTCTTCCGGGGCACCGAGCGCTGGGCCCCGCAGGTCGACCAGGAGCCGGAGCCCGGGTTCGCGGGCAAGCTCACCCGGACCGTCGGCGACCTGGTCGGCGTGAGCCGCCCCGGCGAGAAGGACTTCATCAAGCGGGTCATCGGCCTGCCGGGCGACCGGGTGAAGTGCTGCGACGCCGAGGGGCGGGTGCTGGTCAACGGCACGCCGCTCGACGAGTCCTCGTACGTCCTGCGGGACTCGCCGCTCGACATCCCGCCCAACCCCCGCGAGTGCCGTTCCCGGCGCTTCGACGAGGTCGTGGTCCCGCCCGGGCAGATCTTCGTGATGGGCGACCACCGCATGGTCTCCCAGGACGCCCGCTGCCAGGGGCCGGTGCCGATCGAGAACGTGGTGGGCCGGGCGTTCACGGTGGTCTGGCCGTCGTCGCGGTGGAGCACCCTGTCGGTGCCCGCCACCTTCGACGACGTCGCCGATCCGCCGGCCGCCTCCACGGGCGCCCCGCCCCCGGTCCGCCCCTCGCCGACCGGCGGGGTGGCGCTGTTCGGTCCCGTCGTCGCCGTGCTCGCCGTTCTCGCGGGTTCCGGACGGTGGCGTCCGGCCCGGCAACGTAGGCTCGTGCCGTGATTGACGAGCAGACCGACAAGCCGCGCAGTTCCTTCTGGAAGGAGCTGCCGATCCTCCTGGGTGTGGCGATCCTGGTCGCGGTGCTGGTGCGCGCCTTCGTGCTGCAGACCTTCTTCATTCCCTCCCCGTCGATGGAGAACACCCTCCAGATCGACGATCGGGTGCTGGTCAACAAGCTGGTCTACGACTTCCGCTCCCCGCACCGCGGCGAGGTGATCGTCTTCAAGGCCCCCGTGGAGTGGAGCGCCAACCCCGACGGCGAGGACTTCATCAAGCGCGTCATCGGCGTCGGCGGCGACCACGTGGTCTGCTGCGACGCGCAGGACCGGCTGGTGATCAACGGCAAGTCGCTCGACGAGCCCTACATCTTCCCCGGCGACAAGACCGCCGAGGAGTTCGACATCACCGTCCCGAAGGGCCGGCTCTGGGTCATGGGCGACCACCGCGAGGCGTCCGGCGACTCGCTGGAGCACTGGCAGCAGTCCGGTCAGGACATCACCATCGCCACGATCCCCGAGGGCGACGTCGTGGGGCGGGCCTTCACCGTCTTCTGGCCGTTCAGCCGGGCCACCTGGCTGAGCGTCCCCAAGCAGTACGAGGCCATCCCCGAACCGTAGGGGTCGCCGGGCGTGGGCGATGTCGGCGGCGTCTGGCAGGCTGGTGCGGTGACCGTCTACACCCCCCGGCGTGCGGCGCGCGTCCTGCTCGTCGACGCGGCGGGTCGGCTGCTGCTCTTCTGCGGCTCCGACCCGGCCCGCCCCGAGGGCGGCCGCTGGTGGTTCACCCCCGGCGGCGGCCTGGACGCGGGGGAGACCTACCCCGAGTGCGCGGCGCGGGAGCTGGCCGAGGAGACCGGCCTGCGGCTGCCGGCCACGGCGTTCGCCGCGCCCGTGCACCGAGACGTGACGGAGTTCCCCTTCGACGGGGTGTGGTACCGGCAGGAGCAGGAGTTCTTCCTGGTGCGGGTGGCGGGTCACGAGGTCGACACCGCGGGCTTCAGCGAGATCGAGCGGGCCACCGTCGCCGCGCACCGGTGGTGGGCGCCGGACGAACTGGTCGCCAGCGGCGAGCGCTACTACCCGCCGGAACTGCCGACGGTGCTGGCCCGGGCGCTGGCCGCCACGGCGCCGCCGACGGTGGAGGCGGGCGGGCGCCAGGAAGGCGTCGACGGTCACGAGGAGGCGCCGTGCTGACGCCGCCGCGCACCGTGGTGCGCCGCGAGGGCGGGCTCTACGCGCTGGAGCGCGCGTTGCAGCGGCGCGGCTTCCGGCACGTCGCCGGGGCCGACGAGGCGGGTCGCGGGGCGTGTGCCGGGCCCCTGGTGGCCGCCGCCGCGATCCTGCCCGAGGGGCGACGCGGCGAGATCGACGGGCTGGCCGACTCCAAGCTGCTCACCCCCGCCAGCCGGGAACGCATCCACGACGAGGTCGTGGCCCGCGCGCTGGCGTACGCCGTGGTGGTCGTTCCGGCCGAGGAGGTCGACGAGCGGGGCCTGCACGTGTGCAACCTGGCGGCGATGCGCCGGGCGCTGGCGTCGCTGACGACCCGCCCCGACTACGTGCTGACCGACGGCTTCGGGGTGGACGGTCTCGACGTGCCGGGGCTGGCGGTGTGGAAGGGCGACCGGGTGGCCGCCTGCGTCGCGGCGGCGAGCGTCCTCGCCAAGGTCACCCGGGACCGGATCATGGTCGAGCTGGACGGGACGTTCCCGGGCTACGGGTTCGCCGAGCACAAGGGTTACATCACCGCGGAACACACCGCGGCGCTGCGGGATCGGGGGCCGTGCCGGGAGCACCGGTTCTCCTACGTCAACGTGGCGGCGGTGTCCGGTCGTGACGGCGCCCCGCCCCGGGCGCGTCGCCCGGCCGACGCGAGGCGGGACGAGCCGATGGAGCGGTCCTGCCCGCCAGGGGGTACCGTCGGCGTGGCGTTGGGCGAGCAGCCTCGGCCTCCGGCGTCGGTGGGGGAAGATGTGGTCATGGAAGGCGGAGTGCGATGAGCGCGGAAGACCTCGAGAAGTACGAGACCGAGATGGAGCTGCAGCTCTACCGGGAGTACCGCGACATCGTCCGCCAGTTCTCCTACGTGGTGGAGACGGAGCGTCGCTTCTACCTGGCCAACCAGGTCGACCTGCACGTGCGTAACTCCGACGGCGAGGTCTACTTCGAGGTCGAGATGCACGACGCCTGGGTGTGGGACATGTACCGTCCCGCCCGGTTCGTGAAGAACGTCCGGGTGATGACCTTCAAGGACGTCAACGTCGAGGAGTTGGAGAAGCCCGACATCTCGCTGCCGGCCGACTCCGGCTTCGGCGGCTGACCCGCCGCTCCGCCGCCCGTCCGCTGGTCCCACCACACCGGGCGTACGGCCCGTCGGCGCCCCCCACCGCCGCGAGGCCACCGCCCGGCTCCTCTCCGACAGCCGTAGCCCGGTCTGTCGTCCACAGTGGTGATCGAGCCCTCCCCGAAGGCCGTTGCCGACGTCGGTGCCGCACCGGCCACCGTCAGTCGACGAAGGCGAACATCGTCACGCCGGACGGCAGGGGGCGGGGCGGCGTACCCAGGAAGCGGTGTGCCCCCACGCCCACACCGTCCGCCGGGCTGCTGACCGTCCCCGCCGCGAAACCCTCCTCCACGAACCAGCCACGGATGGTCGGTACGAGGTCGGGTTCGCGCCGGTGCCGGGTCCAGAGCACGGTGCCGCCGGTCGCGCAGAGCGCCGCGCAGTACCGCACAGTGGCGCGTACGTCCGCCTCGCTGACGTTGCCGAACACCCCACAGACCAGCACCAGGTCGGCCGGGGCCAGGTCGGCGTACGCGTCGGTGCGCGCCGCGTCGCCGGTCACCACCTCCACGGCGGACAGGCCCGCCGCGCGGGCCGCCGACCGGGCCACGTCCGCGTTTCGCGGGTCCAGCTCCACCAGCCGGGCCGTCACGTCCTCGCGGCGGGGGTGGGCAGCGAGTTCGGGAATCAGGTCACGCCCCTGGCCGGCGCAGAGGCTGAGCGCCCGCAACGGACCGGGCGGGGCCGCGTCGAGTGCCTCCCGCACCCGCAGCCGCACCTCCGCGAGCCGGCGGGACAGCGCCGAACCCGCCTCGTCGTAGTCCCCGTGCCAGGCGTGCCAGTCCCGCGTCACGCATCGCAGCGTAGACGTCACCGGAGCCGCCCGGCCGTCCCCCGTGGACGCCTAGCAGATCACCCGGCCCTGTGGGGGTTGTCCACAGGACGAGCGTCGTCCACAGCCGAGGGGGTCGCGGGTGGCAGGGGCAGGTGAGCGCCGGGCAGGCTGCGCCCATGCGACCTGCCGCCCGTACCGCCGTCGCGCTCTGCGCCGTCCTGCTGTCCCCCGGGCCCGTCGCCCGACCGGTCTCGGCGACGCCACGGCCGCCCGTCGCGGCGGCCGCCGCCGTGTCACCCGAGCCGGTCGTGGCCGCGCGGTTCCGGTGGCCGCTCGACGGGACCCCCCGCCCGGTGCGCCGGTTCGATCCGCCGCCCCGGCCGTGGCTGCCCGGGCACCGGGGCGTCGACCTGGCCGCCGCGCCGGGCGCGACCGTGCGGGCCGCCAGCGCCGGCACGGTGCTCTTCGCCGGCCTGGTCGCCGGGCGTCCCGTCGTCACCGTCGGGCACGCCGACGGGCTGCGGACCACCCACGAGCCGGTGTCGCCGGCGGTCCGCCCCGGCGAGACACTGACCGCCGGCGCACCGCTGGGCACCCTCCTCGCCGGCCACCCCGGCTGCCCCGCCCCCGCCTGCCTGCACTGGGGGCTGCGGCGCGGCGCCGACTACCTGGACCCGCTGGCCCTGCTCGGCCTGGGACCCGTGCGGCTGCTCCCGCTCGACGGCGCGGCCGGCGGCTGACCGCGTCCCAGCTCGTCGGCAGGCCGGACCGGAGCCGTCCTCAGCGCTGGGCGAGCAGCGCGGGAAGCCGCGCCGCGAGCCGCTCGTACTCGTCGGCGGTGTTGTAGACCTGGGCGCAGAGCCGCAACCAGCCCCGACCGTTCCAGACCATGACGGCGACCTCCGTGGCGAGCCGCTCGGCGATCCGTTCGCGCAGCGACCGCGCCGCCTCGAACGTGCTGCCCAGGCCCGCCGGCAGCGGCACGATCCGCATGGCGACCTCCGGTCCGCCGGGGTCCGGCAGGTCGGCGGGCGCCACCTTGAGCGCGTCCCCCAGCACCCGCTGGCCGTACGCCGCCAGCGCGGCGTTGTGCCCGCGTACCCGGTCGAGGCCGAGGCTACGCAGCGTGAACAGGCCCACCGGCGCGGCGAGCCAGCCCGTGTAGTCCTGCGTCGCCGCCCACTCGACCCGGCGGGGGAACCCCGACTCCTGCTCCCACGAGACGACCAGCGGCTCGATGCGTTCCCGCCACGACGGGGCGACCACCAGCACGGCGGTGCCGCGCGGCGCGTACGCCCACTTGTGCAGATTGCCCACCCAGAAGTCGGCGCCGATGTCGCCCACCGGTGTCGGAAGCATGCCGGGGGCGTGCGCGGCGTCGACGAGGACCGGTATCCCGTGCTCCCGGGCCACGCCCACGATCGCGGCGACGGGGAAGAGCCGGGCGGTGGCAGAGGTGAGCTGGTCCACGACGAGCAGCCGGGTCCGGCCGGGGCGCAGCCCCGAGCGGAAGATCTGGACGATCTCCTCGTCCGAGGCGGTCAACGGGACGGGCAGTGCCCGGGCGACGGCCCCCGTACGCCGGCACTCCCGGGCGACGGAGAGGCCGACCGCGCCGTAGCCGTGGTCGGTGGTGAGCACCTCGTCGCCGGTGCCCAGGCCGAGCGACTGGAGCACCACCGCCACGCCGGTGGTGGCGTTCGGGACCAGGGCGGTGCCGTCCGGGTCGGCGCCCAGGAAGCCGGCCAGGTGCCGGCGGGTGTGCATGATCCGGTCGACCAGGCCCTGCGTGAAGAAGCGCTGCGGGTTGGCCTCCATCTCGTCACGCAACCGCTGCTGGGCCCGCTGCACGGCGATCGGCGCCGTGCCGAACGAACCGTGGTTCAGGTGGCTGACCGCCGGGTCGAGTGAGAAGAGCAGGCGGGCTGCCGCGATCGGCTCGGGCGGCTGCGGGAAGCTCACCCGATGATCGTATCCGGGTGCCTAGGCGCGGGGGTGGGCCTGACGGTAGGCGGCGCGGAGCCGTTCCACGGACACGTGGGTGTAGATCTGGGTGCTCGCCAGGGACGAGTGCCCCAGCAGTTCCTGCACCGCCCGCAGGTCCGCACCGCCCTCGAGCAGGTGGGTGGCCGCCGAGTGCCGTAGCCCGTGCGGGCTGACCGGAGGCAGGCCGGCGGCCTGTGCGTACCCGCTGACGACACGTCGCGCCGTCGTCGGGTTGAGCCGTCCGCCGCGTGCGCCGAGCAGCAGCGCGTCACGGGAGTGCGGTGCGGCCAGTGCCGGCCGGCCGTGGCGCAGCCACTCGTCGAGCGCTCGCTGCGCCGGCACCCCGTACGGGACCGCACGTTCCCGGCCGCCCTTGCCCAGCACCCGTACGACCCGTCGCGCGTGGTCCACGTCGGCGACGTCGAGCCCACACGCCTCGCTGATGCGCACCCCCGTGCCGTAGAGCAACTCCAGCAGCGCCCGGTCCCGCAACAGCACCGCCTCGGCCACCCCGTCGGCCGCTGCGTCGGTCGTCCCGTCGGTCACTCCGTCGGCCGCTGCGTCGGTCGTCCCGTCGGCCGCTGCGTCGGTCGTCCCGGAAGGATCCGGCGACCCCGGCGATCCCGGCCCCGCGGCGGGCGGTGCCGCTCGGGAGTCGCCCCCGGCGGGCGTCTTCGGTGGGGAGTCGTCTCCGGTCGGCGGCGCCGACGGCACGGGCCGGGCGAGCCGGCCCGGCGCTTCGACCAGGGCCGCCGCCTGGTCGGCGCGCAGCACGGTCGGCAGGTCCCGGTGGGCGCGCGGGCTGGCCAGGGCGCCGGCCACGTCGGCGGGGAGCAGGCCGCAGCGGTGCGCCCAGGTGCTGAACGTCCGCGCCGACGCCGCCCGCCGGGCGAGCGACGTCCGCGCCGCCCCCATCGTCCGTTGCTTCGCCAGCCAGCTGCGCAGCACGGCGAGGTCCAGTTGCGACAGTTCGGCGCAGCCCATCCGCTGGGCGTGGTCCAACAGCGACACGACGTCACCGACGTACGCCCGGACGGTGTGGGCGGACCGGTTGCGCACCCCGGCCAGGTGCGCGGCGAAGTCGTCCACCGCCTCGCGCATCGGCGGGGGAAGAGCCTCGTGGGTCGCCCGGGTGCCGTTCGCCTCCCGGCTCACCGCGAGCCCCTCGCGGCCGCCCGTCGGGCGGTCGGTGTGCCTCGCGCCGGCGCTCCTGCCACGAGACTGCGGGCGGGCGCGGCGGTGTGGGTCGATGCCGTGCTGGCGGTGGGCGCGGCGGTGCGGGGCGAGGCCGTGCGGGCGGCGGGTGGCGGATCCTCGGGCGGCACGCGACCAGCCTACGGTCGCCCGGCGGCACCGGCAGGGCAGCGCGCTCTGGTGCCCGGGTGGCGGCCGTCCGAGCCGGCTCGTGGGGCACTCCCGTCGGTGTGGCGGGGCCGGGATGGTGGATTGCGCCGGCCGGTGCGCGCAGACTGGTCGTACCAGCGGATGTGAGGCCCTGGTCGTGGTCGCCGCGCGGCGGGGTCAGGCACGACGAAGGGGGACCGGACATGGGGGTGGACGTCGTCCTCTACCGGACGGTCGTGGTGGGCTCCGGCCGCCGCCGTGTCGTGCCGGCCGAGGTGCTGCCCGATCCCGACGACGTGCTGCTGAATCTCGTCCGGCGGGTGCGTGGCGGCGGGCGTACCCCCCTGCTCGACCAGGTGGACCCGGTCGGTGAGCTGGTGGTCCCCGCCGGCCAGGCGCCGCAACTCCTCGCCGAGGTGCGCTGCCTCGCCGAGGTGGCCCGGTCGACGCCGGAGATGACACACGTGCGCCGGATGGACCGGTTGGCCCGGCGCTGCCGGGAGGACCGCGCGATGGAGATCCGCTTCGAGGGTGACTGACGGCCGTCACGACGCGTCCCGCGCCGCTGGCTGCGGCGCGGCTGCCGCGCTCCTGGGCGGCTGCGGCGCGAGGGCGAACCCGTCGGCGCGACGGAGCACCAGGGCCAGTTCCTCGAGCATCGACAGCTTGCGCAGCGCGGTACGGACGGGCACCCCGGCCCGCGCGGCGAGGATGTCGACGCCCACCGTGCCCCGGCGGGGCAACGCCTCGACGACGGCCCGCGCGTCGTCGTCGAGGAGGTCGACCGGGTGCTGCGCGCCGCGCGGTACGGGGGCCAGCTCCCCGATCCGCCCGACCTCCTCCAGCACCTGCGCGACGCCGGTCACCAGCCGGGACTTCGGGTACTCCCGCAGCGTCTCGTGGGCGCCGACGGACATCGCGGACGTGACCGGGCCGGGCACCACCATGCTCGGCTTGCCCAGGGCGAGCGCCCGATGGGTGGTCTGCGTGGCGCCGCTGCGGGCAGCTGCCTCCACCAGCACCGTGCCGAGGGTGCCCGCGGCGATGACCCGGTTGCGGATGAGGAACCGGGGCCGGAGCGGGTCGGCTCCCGGCATCCATTCGCTGACCAGCAGCCCGGTGTCGGCGATCCGGTCGAACAGCGCCGCGTTGCCCATCGGGTACGGGCGGTCCACGCCGCAGGCGAGCACCGCCACGGTCAGGCCACCGGCGTTGAGCGCGCCCCGGTGGGCGGCGGCGTCGATGCCGAAGGCGCCGCCGGAGACGACGGTCCAGTCCCGCTCGGCCAGCCCGTAGCCGAGTTCCGTGGCGATGTGGGCGCCGTACCCGGTGGCGGCGCGGGCGCCGACGACCGCGACGGAACGGTCGAACGCCTCACCGAGCGGCCACGAGCCGCGTACCCAGAAGCAGAGCGGGGGCGCGGTCTCGACGTCCACCCGCCGGTAGGCGCCGGGCAGCCGGAGCCGGCGCAGCTCGTCGACCCGGCCGGGCCACTCGTCGTCGCCGGGTACGACGATCCGGGCGCCGAGCCGGTCCGTACGGGCCAGCGCCTCGACCGCGACGGCCCTGGCGTCGCCGGCCGCGCAGCGGGCCGCCACGGTGTTGCGTAGCGTCTCCTCCGGCGCGCCCCCGTCGAGCAGCAGGTCGAGCGTCGCCACCGGGCCGAGCCGGTCGACCAGCCGGTGCACCGACCAGGTGCCCGGCTCCGCGAGCCAGGTGAGCGCGATCCGGGCCAGCGTCTCCTCGTCGGTGCTCATGTCGCTTCCCCCGTCCTGAGTTGGATGGCTTCCCGGACGTCCTCCCGGTCGGGGCGGTCCCGACCGTCCAGGTCCGCGATCGTCCAGGCCAGCCGGATGATCCGGTCGAAGCCCCGGGCCGACAGCGACCCGGAGTCCAGCCGCGCCCGCAGCTCGGCGGTGTCCGGCCCCGGCAACCGCCAGGGCGGGCGGCGCAGGTACGGGCCGGGTATCTCGGCGTTGAGCCGGTGCCCGAGCACCGCCCAGCGCCCGGCCGCCGCCCGCCGGGCCACCGCGACCCGCGCGGCGACGGTGGCGGAGGACTCGCTGTCCACGGTGGCCTGCATCAGCTCGGCCGCGCGGACCGGCGGCAGCTTCACCTGCACGTCGATCCGGTCCAGCAACGGCCCGGACAGCCGACTGAGGTAGCGCCGCCGGGCCTGCGGCGGGCACTCGCAGTACGCGTCCCCCGCCGGCTTGGCGCACGGACACGGGTTGGCCGCCAGCACCAGCTGCGTACGGGCCGGGTACTCGGCGCCGCCCCGGCTGCGGGCCAGCCGGACCCGGCCGTTCTCCAGCGGCTGGCGCAGCGCCTCCAGCGCGCCCCGACTGAACTCGGGTGCCTCGTCGAGGAAGAGCACGCCCCGGTGGGCGAGCGAGACCGCGCCGGGGCGGGCCAGCCCGGAACCGCCGCCGACCAGCGACGGCACGGTCGCCGTGTGGTGCGGGGCCTGGAACGGCGGGCGGCGCAGCAACCGGCCGCCGGGCGGTAGCAGCCCGGCGATCGAGTGCAGGGCGGTGACCTCCAGCGCGGCCTCGTCGTCCAGCTCGGGCAGGATCGACGGGAGGCGCTCGGCGAGCATGGTCTTGCCCGCTCCCGGCGGCCCGACCAGCGCCAGGTGGTGCCCGCCCGCCGCGGCCACCTCCAGCGCCCTGCGGCCCAACCCCTGCCCGGCCACCTCGGCCAGGTCGGGCCCACCAGCGGCCGGCGGTGGGCTCTCCGCCTCCGGTTCGATCAGGGGCGAGCCGTCACGGATGAAGCTGACGAGCCGGTGCAGCGTGTCGACCGCCCGGACCCGGACCCCCGGGACGACCGCCGCCTCGGCGGCGTTGCCGGCCGGGACGATCACCTTCCGGACGCCGGCGCGGGCCGCCGAGGCGACCATCGGCAGCACCCCGCGTACCGGGCGGACCGTGCCGTCGAGGCCCAGCTCGCCCAGGACCACCACGTGTTCCAGCGGCAGCAGCGGCAGTTCGCCCGAGCCGCCCAGCAGAGCCGCCGCGATCGCCAGGTCGAACGCGGAGCCGAACTTCGGCAGGTCGGCCGGGAGCAGGTTGAGGGTGATCCGCCGGTTGGGCCACCGCTGGCCGGAGTTGACCACGGCGGCGCGAACCCGGTCCCGGGCCTCGTGCAGGGCGGTGTCCGGCAGTCCCGAGATGACCACCGCCGGCAGGCCGGCCGCCAGGTCGGCCTCGACCTCCACCAGATGCCCGGTGACGCCCACCAGACCCACGCAGAGCACCTTCGCGTAGCTCACGACGCCACCCGCGCGCAGGGCGAGCCGACCCTGACCCGCCGAGCCCCGGCGCTGGAGCTGATCCGGTCGCGCCCGCCCATCAGAACGCCCCCTTGAGGTGTTCGACCCGGGCGGCGCCGGCGCCGGTGAGGCGTACCGAGACGACGTCGAAGCGCACCTCGTCGGCGGCGGTGCCGGTGTCGGCGAGCCACCGGGCGGCGAGCCCGCGCAGCCGCCGGGCCTTGGCCGGTACGACGGCCTCCGCCGGTGAGCCGTACTCGTCGCTGCGGCGGGTCTTCACCTCGCAGAAGGCGAGCACGGGCCCGTCCCAGGCGATGATGTCGATCTCCCCGGCGGCGCATCGCCAGTTCCGGGCCACCGGGCGCAGCCCCGCCCCGATCAGGTGCCGGACGGCGCACCGCTCCCCGTACGCGCCGACCGCCTGGTTCCGCTTCGTCATGTCCGGCACGGTGCCCCGGCGGGTGGGGAGCCGCCGCCCCGAAGCGCGGAACCTGTGGACGACGGACGAGCTGTGGACGAACGGACGATCATGCCCTCGTCGTGCTATGCGGCTCATCGCGACCGGCCGCCGCATCCACCCCAACCGGCTACAGCCGCCATCCGCAGCCTTCTCCAGCCGCCGTGCTCACCCGCAGCCGGCCTCCGCCGCCCTGCTCACCCGTAGCCGGCCCGGCCGCACTGCTCGCCCGCCGCTCGTTCCCGACTGTCGCCGCGCGGTAACCAAGTGCGTGGAAAACGCCGATGCCCAGGGGGGCGGATGGCGTCCGTGGAGCGGGTCGCATACGGTGCCGGACGTGGACGGACGACGAAACTTTGTCGAGGATCAGGAGTCGCGCTGGTATCCGGCCGACCGTGACCGTGACCGCGAGAGCGGCTACGGGGAGGCGGACTGGCGCGGGCCGGCGGAGTCCCGGTACCGGGACGACGACCTGAGCGCCCCCGAGCCGCGTCGGGCCGGGGAGGACGCCCGCTACGGGGAGGCCGGGGGGACCAGGCGCGGCGAGACAGGACGCTTCGGCGCGTCGACAGAGCCCGATTCGGGGCGCTTCGGGGCCGTCGAGCCCGACTCCGGGCGCTTCGGCGCCGTCGACGCCGACCGGAGCCGCTTCGGCGGACCGGAGGACTCGGGCCGGTTCGCGGTCACCGGACCGGAGGACTCGGGCCGGTTCGCGGTCACGGGTCCCGAGGACTCCGGTCGGTTCGCCGCCACGGGATCGGAGGTCGGGAGGTTCGGCGAGGGCGATTCGGGGCGATTCGGGGCGGTGCCGCCGCTCGGGGACGCCCGGTCGGAAACCGAGGGATACCGGACGAGCCGCTCGCGCCGGGCCGAGGCGGAGCCGGACGTCTCCGGGGAACTGCCCGCCGACCGCCCGGGCCGGCGCGCCGCCCGGGAGTCGCGGGAGGCCCGCGACGTGCTGTCGACGTCGGGCGTCGACGCCCTGGCCGGGGCGGGACCGGTCGAGCGTGCCGTGGACCCGACCCGGCCGGCTCCGCTGGGCGGCTACCCGATCGTCGCGCCCGGGCGGGCGGCCGAGGCCGCGAACCCGGTCGAGACGGCGGTCGACGAGCCCGCCCGGCCGGTCGAGCCGCCGCACCCGTTGGAGATGCCGACCGGGCCGATGACGCCGATCGCGCCCCGCGCCGACCTGGCGCCGGGGGAGATGCCGGTGTACCCACCGGTGGTCGCCCCCCACCCGGGGACGCCGGCGGGCGACGGGGTCTACCGGACCCGACGGCCGGCGCTGGCCGCGCTCTTCACCCTGCTGGTCCTGGTGTTCGAGGTCCCCGCGGTCCGGGTGCTGCTCGGCGGCGTGACCGGCGACCCGGCCTCGACCGCCGACGTCGTGGTGGGGACCTTCCTGGTCTGCGGCCTGCCGATCTTCGCGATCGGCCTGTACGGGCTGCGCACCGGCGGGCTGTCGTTGGCGGAGGGGAGCCGGGGCTGGCTGCGCCCGCCGACGGCGTACCTGACCGTCGGCCTGGTGCTCTTCGTCGCCGCCGCCCTCGCGGTCCGCTGACCCCCCGACCGTCGGGGCCACTGCGCCTGACGGTGCGCCCGGGCCAGGCCAAGTGGCGCGCCGGGTGCCGGAAATGACGTGGTTCGACCCCTTCCCCGCACCCGAGGCATCGGGTGCGGGGAAGGGGCGTACACTGGTCGACTGGCGACCGCCTCGCGCGGTCGACCTCGCGCGCCCTCTCCACGAGCCGTCGTGGGGCGACGGCCTCCCTGGTCCCGATCTTGGTCGGGCCCGCCATGGCCGCCGACCGGGCGCCAGGACGCCCGGCCGCCTGGCCGGGCGGGACAACCAGGGACCACGAGGAGTACCCCACCATGGCCGTCGTGACCATGCGTCAGCTGCTGGAGAGCGGTGTCCACTTCGGGCACCAGACCCGGCGCTGGAACCCGAAGATGAAGCGCTTCATCTTCACCGAGCGCAACGGTATCTACATCATCGACCTGCGCCAGACCCTCGACTACATCGAGAAGGCCTACGAGTTCGTGCGCGGGACCGTCGCCGAGGGTGGCAGCATCCTCTTCGTCGGCACCAAGAAGCAGGCCCAGGAGGCCATCGCCGAGCAGGCGACCCGGGTCGGTCAGCCGTACGTCAACCACCGCTGGCTCGGTGGCATGCTGACCAACTTCCAGACGGTCTACAAGCGGCTCCAGCGGATGAAGGAGCTGGAGGCCCTGGGTGACCTGAGCGGCACCGCCGCCGGGTACACCAAGAAGGAGACCCTGCAGCTCTCGCGCGAGAAGATCAAGCTGACCCGCACTCTCGGTGGTCTGCGGGACATGCAGAAGCTCCCGGCCGCGATCTGGGTGGTCGACACCAAGAAGGAGCACATCGCCGTCGACGAGGCCCGCAAGCTGGGCATCCCGGTCATCGCGGTGCTCGACACCAACTGCGACCCGGACGAGGTCGACTTCCCGATCCCCGGCAACGACGACGCGATCCGCTCGGCCGAGCTGCTGACCAGGGTCGTGGCCGCCGCCGTCGCCGACGGCCTGATCGCCCGTTCCGGCCGCCGTCGCGGTAGCGACGAGAAGCCGGAGCCGGGCGTCGCCTCCGACGAGCCCCTGGCCGAGTGGGAGCGCGAGCTGCTCGAGGAGCCGAAGAAGGCCGACGAGCAGGTCGAGGCGGCCCCGCAGGCCCAGCCGGCCGAGCAGCCGGCGACCGCCGCCGCGGAGTGACCGCACCGCCGCTTTCCCGCCGCCCGTTCGCCGGGCGGCGGGAAAGCGGCAGGTACGCCGGGCACGTCGCGCCCGGATCCGGGTAACCGGCACCGGGACCAACCCACCCGCAGTCTCAACACCGAAGAGAGAGCCATGTCCAACTTCACCGCCGCGGACGTCAAGAAGCTCCGCGACCTCACCGGCGCCGGCATGATGGACTGCAAGAAGGCGCTGACCGAGGCCGAGGGCGACTTCGACAAGGCCGTCGAGATCCTGCGCGTCAAGGGCGCCAAGGACGTCGGCAAGCGGGCCGGTCGTACGGCCGCCAACGGCCTGATCGCCCACTCCGGCAAGGCGCTGCTCGAGCTCAACTGCGAGACCGACTTCGTGGCCAAGACCGACGCCTTCATCGAGCTGGCCCAGCAGCTCGTCGAGCACGGCGAGCGCAGCGGCGTCAGCACCGCCGAGGAGCTGCTCGCCACCGAGCTGGACGGCAAGACCGTGGCCGACCTGGTGCAGGAGCAGTCCGCCAAGATCGGCGAGAAGCTCGTCCTCAACCGGTTCGCCAAGGTCGACGGCACCACCGCCGTCTACCTGCACCGCAAGAGCCAGGACCTGCCCCCGGCGGTCGGCGTGCTGGTGGAGTACACCGGCAAGACCGACGAGGCGGCCGACTCGGACGCCCGGGCCGTCGCGATGCAGATCGCCGCCATGCGGCCGAAGTTCCTCACCCGGGACGAGGTGCCGGCCGAGGTCGTCGACTCCGAGCGGCGCATCGCCGAGCAGACCGCCCGTGAGGAGAACAAGCCCGAGGCGGCCCTGCCGAAGATCGTCGAGGGCCGGGTGAACGCGTTCTTCAAGGACTACGTCCTGATCGAGCAGTCCTCGGTCGCCGACAACAAGAAGACGGTGAAGCAGGTGCTGGCCGATGCCGGCATCGAGGTCACCCGCTTCGTCCGGTTCGAGGTCGGCCAGGCCTGAGCCGCCCCGGGCGCTGCGCGCCCGCGGGCAGGGAAACGTCGACGAGGAGGCCGCCGGTGTACGTGACAGGCACCGCGGCCTCCTCGTCGCATAGGGTCGGCTACGGCAGTTTCGCGGTACGCGGCGTACGGGACGTGCGCATGGGGAAGGGCGGGGCGGATGACGCAGGTTGCGAGTGACCGGAGTCTGGCGGCGGACGATCCGACGGCGCCACCCCCCGGCCGGGCGCGCCGGGTGGTGCTGAAGCTCTCCGGTGAGGTGTTCGGCGGGGGCGCGATCGGGGTGGACCCGGACGTCGTGCAGGCCATCGCCCGGCAGATCGCCGCCGTGGTCCGTCGCGGCGTGCAGGTCTCGGTGGTGGTCGGCGGCGGCAACTTCTTCCGTGGCGCCGAGCTGCAGAAGCGCGGCATGGACCGGGCCCGGGCCGACTACATGGGCATGCTCGGCACCGTGATGAACTGCCTCGCGTTGCAGGACTTCCTGGAGAAGGAGGGCATCGAGACGCGCGTGCAGACCGCGATCACGATGGCCCAGGTCGCCGAGCCGTACATCCCGCTGCGCGCCATCCGGCACTTGGAGAAGGGCCGTGTGGTGATCTTCGGCGCGGGCGCCGGCATGCCGTACTTCTCCACCGACACCGTGGCCGCCCAGCGGGCCCTGGAGATCCGCGCCGACGTGGTGCTGATGAGCAAGAACGGCGTGGACGGCGTCTACAGCGCCGACCCGCGGGTCGATCCGACCGCCAGCAAGTTCGACTCGATCACCTTCTCCGAGGTGCTGCGGCGTAACCTGCGGGTGGCCGACGCCGCCGCGTTCAGCCTGTGCATGGAGAACGGCCTGCCGATGCTGGTCTTCGGCGCGCAGGGCGACGACACCATCATCCGGGCCGTGGGTGGCGACAAGATCGGCACCCTGATCACCGCCTGAGTGGTCGCCAGACCCCGAGCTCAGCGGTTCCTCCGACACGACAAGCCCACGACGAGCACAGAAGGAGGCGAGGAGACCGGTGATCGACGACACCCTCCTCGAGGCCGAGGAGAAGATGGAGCGTGCCATCGAGCACGCCAAGGAGGAGTTCGGCGCGATCCGCACCGGTCGCGCCAACGCCGCCATGTTCTCCAAGATCATCATCGACTACTACGGCAGCCCCACGCCACTGCCCCAGATGGCGTCCATCGGGGTGCCCGAGCCGCGCATGGTGATCATCAAGCCGTACGACAACTCGCAGATCAACGCCATGGAGAAGGCGATCCGCGACTCCGACCTCGGCGCCAACCCGAACAACGAGGGCAACCAGCTCCGCATCCTGCTCCCGCAGATGACCGAGGAGCGCCGCCGCGACATGATCAAGGTCGCCCGGCACAAGGGTGAGGAGGCCAAGGTGGCCATCCGCAACATCCGGCGCAAGGGCAAGGAGGAGCTGGACCGGCTCGTCAAGGACGGCGAGGTCGGCGAGGACGACGGCCGCCGCGCCGAGAAGGAACTCGACGACCTGACCCAGCGCTTCGTTGCCGCCGTCGACGACCTCATCAAGCACAAGGAGAACGAACTCCTCGAGGTGTGAGCCCGTACGCCGGCCTCCGCCGGCGACGACGGCATCGTGGCACCGGCGCTGCACCGTCCCGGCCCGGGGCGGTGGGGCCCGGTGCCACCGCCGTCCGAGGGGTCCGCACGGGCCCGGTCCGACGTGAGACATCGGTGGGTGCAGTAGGCTCGGCACGATTCCCGGCACCCTGCGGTGAACGGTGGGGATCGGCCGGCCGTCGGGCGGGTCAACCGGACGGAACAGTCGCGCGGGTAGGGGAATGGTTGTGGTTGTGCGTCAGCTGGTGGATCTCGTAGCGCTCCCGCTCGGTGCGTGATGGCCCACCTCGACCCCCACGGCAGCGCCGAGCCCCGCGGCTGGGACCGCCCCGACGCCCCCGCCCCGGCACCCGGCCTGCCCTGGCCGGAGCCCGAGATCGACCCGGGCCAGTGGCACCGGCGCCCCGCTGTCCTCTCCGACGCGTACGCCGAGGCACCGGCCCGCACCCGTCCGCACGCCGACGTGCCGGCGGGCGGCGACCCGGCCGCGGTCAACGGCCACCGCGACGGTCCCGACGACTCCGACTACCCGACCGCGCAGCTCGAACCGGTCCGGGACGTCGAGCCGGAGCCGGAGCCCGCGCGGCCCTCGGGTCGCCGGCAGCGCGGCCGGCGCCGGGCGAGCCTCGACCGGCCCCCGACCCAGCAGCCCGCCCCGAGCCGGGCCGGGCGCAACCTGCCGGCGGCCATCGCCGTCGGCCTGGCCCTCGCCGCCCTGGTCGTGGTGCCGCTCTTCTTCTACCGGCCCGTCTTCGTGGCGGTGGTGGCCGTGGCGGTCGCTGTCGGCATCTGGGAGATGGCCAGGGCGGTACGCCGCAGCGGCGCGCACCCGCCGCTGGTGCCGCTGATCGCCGGCGGGGTGCTCACCATCGGGCTGGCCTGGTTCTCCGGCCCCGACGCCCTGAGTCTCGGCCTGTTGGTGACCGTGCTGGGCACCATGGTCTGGCGGCTCGGCGACGGGCCGCGCGGCTTCCAGCGGGACCTGACCGCCGCCGCCCTCATCGCCGTCTACGTGCCGTTCCTCGGCGGGTTCGCCGCGCTGCTGGCGGCACCCGACGACGGGCAGTGGCGGGTGCTGGTGACGCTGGTCGCGGTGGTCCTCTCCGACACCGGCGGGTACGCGGCCGGCGCCAACTTCGGCAAGCACCCGATGGCCCCCTCGGTGAGCCCCAAGAAGTCCTGGGAGGGCTTCGCCGGCTCGGTCGGCGCCGCGGCGCTGGGCAGCGCCCTGCTGCTCTGGCTGCTCCTCGACGTGGCCCCGTGGTGGGGCGCGCTCTTCGGGCTGGCGGTCTCGGGCGCCGCCGTCCTCGGCGACCTCGCCGAATCCATGATCAAGCGGGATCTCGGCGTCAAGGACATGAGCAACCTGCTTCCGGGCCACGGCGGCCTGATGGACCGGCTGGACTCGATCCTCTTCGCGCTGCCGACCGCGTACCTGCTCCTGGCGGTCTTCGTCCCGGTGCTGGAGTGAGGCGTGAATCACCCGTCGTCAGCGGTCCCGCCCGGGCGGCGGGAGGCGATTCGCCGCCTCCGGACAGGTGTGTCGACAGTCCGGCGTGACAGACTGGACGGGCCATGACGAGCCTGCCCCTGATTCCCGCAGACCCCGACGCCCCCGGGCGTCGGCCCGCGATGCCGCCCCGTCACCTCGCCGATCTCGACCTCGCCGGCCGCCGGGCCCTGGTCGCCGAGCTGGGGGAGCCGGCGTTCCGCGCCAAGCAGGTCTCCACCCACTACTTCGGTCGCCTGGTGCGCGACCCGGCGCAGATGACCGACCTGCCGGCCGCCACCCGGGAGAAGCTCGCCGACCGGCTCCTGCCCCGGCTGCTCACCCCGGTCCGCGAGCTGGCCTGCGACGACGGCGCGACCCGCAAGGCACTCTGGCGGCTGCACGACGGCTCGCTGGTGGAGAGCGTGCTGATGGGCTACCCGGACCGCGTCACCGTCTGCATCTCCAGCCAGGCCGGCTGCGGCATGGCCTGCCCGTTCTGCGCCACCGGCCAGGCGGGGCTGACCCGCAACCTCTCCACCGCCGAGATCGTCGACCAGGCGGTCTACCTGGCCGGGGTGGCCGCCTCCGGAGCGGTGGCGGGCTCGCCGCCGCGCCTGTCGCACGTGGTCTTCATGGGCATGGGCGAGCCGCTGGCCAACTACTCCCGGGTGGTCGCGGCGATCCGTCGGCTGGTCTCCCCGGCGCCCGAGGGGCTCGGGCTGTCGCAGCGCCACATCACGGTCTCCACGGTGGGCCTGGTCCCGGCCATCCGCCGACTGGCCAGCGAAGACCTCTCGGTGACCCTTGCGTTGTCGCTGCACGCCCCCGATGATGAGCTGCGCGACGAACTCGTGCCGGTCAACCAGCGCTGGAAGGTGTCCGAGGTGCTGGACGCGGCGTGGGACTACGCGGCCCGCACGGGACGTCGTGTGTCGATCGAGTACGCGATGATCAGAGACGTGAACGACCAGCCGTGGCGAGCCGATCTGCTCGGGCGGCTGCTGGCTGGGAAGCTGACCCACGTGAACCTCATTCCCCTCAACCCGACTCCGGGCAGCCGCTGGGACGCCAGCCCGAAGCCGGTGGAGCGGGAGTTCGTCCGGCGGTTGCGCGAGGCCGGGGTGTCGACGACGGTCCGGGACACCCGAGGCCGCGAGATCGACGGAGCGTGTGGGCAGCTCGCCGCCGCCGAGGACATGGACACCGACCGGGCAGGGGAGAAGGCGTGACCGGGCGTAGCGAACGAGACCAGGAGACATAGTGGCGAGTCAGGGTCAGCGTTTCCGGCGTAAGGCGCTCCGCCGGGGATACAAGGTCGACGAGGTCGACGCCTTCCTGGACCGGGTCGAGGCGACGCTCGACGGCCGGCCCGTGGGTGCGCCCGTCGCCTCCCAGGAG
Source organism: Micromonospora sp. NPDC049051 (assembly GCF_043197575.1). Classification (NCBI taxonomy): domain Bacteria; kingdom Bacillati; phylum Actinomycetota; class Actinomycetes; order Micromonosporales; family Micromonosporaceae; genus Micromonospora; species Micromonospora sp. NPDC049051. Next base: position 937,030 of record NZ_JBICTL010000002.1, on the reverse strand, counting down.
GTCCACGACGTCGTCTTCCGGGTCCGTTTCAACGGCTACGACGAGTGGCAGGTGGACCTGCACCTCGACCGGGTGGAGCGCCAGCTGGCCGAGCTGGAGGAGCGCGGTGGCGCCGGTGGCCGCGGTGGCGACCCGCGGGACGCCGACCGGATGGGCCCGCCCGACCGCCTCGGCCCGCCGGACCGGATGGGTCCCCAGGACCGGATGGGTCCGCCGGTGCGCGACGACCGCATGCCGCCGATGCCGCCCCGGGCGCTGCCCGCGCAGGCCGGGCCGCCCGCCGACCGCTACGGCCGCTACGACGAGCCCACCGGCGCCTTCGCCGGTGGATACGACGCCCCTCGGGGCGGCTACGAGCCGCCGCGCGGCCCGGGCGGTCCCGGCCCGATGGGCCCGGGCGGCCACGGCGGCCCGCCGCCCCGTGGCCTGCCTGCCGGCCCCGGCGGCTACGGCGACGGTCCCGGCGGTGGTTACGGCGACGGCCCGGGCAACTTCGGCGACGGTCCCGGTGGTGGTTACGGTGACCGTCCGGGCAACTTCGGCGACGGTCCCGGTGGTGGTTACGGCGATCGCCCGGGCAACTCCGGCGGCGCTCCCGGCGGTGGCTACGGTGACCGCCCCGGTGGTTACGGCGACCGCCCCGGCGGCTACGGCGAGGGTCCCGGTGGCTACGGCGACGGCCCTGGTGGCTACGGCGACCAGCCGCGCTTCGACGGGTTCGAGGCCGGTCGGCGTGCGCGCGCCGACATGACCGCCGAGATCCGGATGCCGGAACGGGAGTTGCGTGACATGCGGGGCCGGGGCCCGGCCGGGCCGCCCCCGCAGCAGGGCTTCGGCGGCCCCCCGGTCGCCGGCCCGCCCGCGGGTGGCCCGCCGGCGGGTGGCCCGCCGCCGATGGCCGGCCCGCCGGGCAGCGACCTCTACCGCGTCGACCAGATCCGTCGCAGCTTCCAGGTACGCCGGTTCGGCAGCGGGTACGACCCGGACCAGGTCGACCGGTTCTTCGACACGCTGCTGGGCGGCATGCAGGGGCGAAACCCGATGCCGGTGAACCCGAAGGACCTGGACACGCTGCGTTTCGGGCTGGTGCCCGGCGGCTACTTCGAGGCCGAGGTCGACGCCGCGCTCAAGGACGTGCAGGACATCCTGTTCGGCCGCTGATCCGCGTACGGCGAGGGCCCGCTCCCCGGTCGGGGGCGGGCCCTCGTGCGTGTCTCCTCCGGCGCGCGGACCGGTGCGACGTCGGCTGACGCGGGTGCGGTCAGGACCGCAGGCCGTTGCGCCGCAGCACGACGTCACCGATGACGATGGCCAGCAGCAGCACGGCCAGGCCGATCAGCCAGAAGTCCTCGACCCTGCCCTCGTGGTTGCCGCAGAGCATCGCCAGCAGGGCCAGCGCGGAGACCACCGCACCGATCCGCCCGGACTTGCGGTGCCCGGGCTTGTGCTGGTCTGGCGACGTTACCGGCTCGCTTCCTGCCACTGTCGGTCCTTCCCTCGCGATCGGATCTCCGGTTAGTCTGGCACGCCCCGTGCCGGGCCCGGCGCTGGGTCCGACCGATGGGGCGGACCACACGATCCCACCGGGCGGGGCGGACCTGGCCGGCAGGGCGTACGAGGGCCGGCAGGTGGGACCAAGGTCCCGGCTCGGCCCGGGCGCATCGGCACTACCGGCGTCGCGGGTGGGTCGCCAGACTTCCTCCGGTAGCGTTTCAGGCGTACACCTTGTTTGTCGTTTTGAGGGGGAACTGCGGTGCGAGTGACCGGTACGGGACACGCCAGCATGCGGATCGACACGGCCGCCGGCAGCATCCTGTGCGACCCATGGGTCAATCCCGCCTATTTCGCCTCTTGGTTCCCGTTTCCTGACAACTCCCTGCTCGACTGGGAGGCCCTCGGCGACGTCGACTACCTCTACGTCTCGCACCTGCACCGGGACCACTTCGACGCGGCGCACCTGAAGCGCTTCGTGTCGAAGGACGCGACCGTGCTGCTGCCCGCGTTCCCCACCTCCGAGATGGAGGACGAGCTGCGCGAGCTGGGCTTCACCAAGTTCCTGAAGGCGCCGAACGAGCAGGTCGTGGAGCTGGACGGCGGCCTGAAGATCATGATTCAGGCGTTGACCAGCCCGACCGACGGCCCGATCGGCGACTCCTCGCTGTGGGTGGAGTACGACGGGGTCCGGCTGCTCAACCAGAACGACGCCCGCCCCACCGACCTGAGCGTCTTCGCCGAGCTGGGCCACGTGCACGCGCACATGCTCCAGTTCTCCGGCGCGATCTGGTACCCGATGGTCTACGAGCTGCCGCAGGCGGCGAAGACGGCGTTCGGCAAGCAGAAGCGGGACCGGCAGTTCGACCGGACCTGGCGCTACATCGACGACCTGAAGGCCGACCACGTCTTCCCGATCGCCGGCCCGCCGTGCTTCCTCGACGACGAACTCTGGCAGTTCAACGACATCCACGGCGACGAGGGCAACATCTTCCCCGACCAGTCGGTCTTCCTGAGCGAGTACGCCAAGGTCGGCGGCACCAACGGTATCGTGCTGCTCCCGGGCAGCGTCGCGGAGATCACCACCTCCGGAGCCAGCACGACGCACCCGGTGCCCGTGGAGGAGTTCTTCGCCAACAAGGTGGCCCACCTGGAGGAGATGCGCGAGCGCAAGCGGCCCGTCATCGAGGCCGAGAAGGCGTCCTGGCGGCACCCCGAGGTGGACGTGCTCAAGGAGATGCAGCGCCGGGTCGAGCCCCTGCTGGAGGAGTCGATCTACCTGGCCAAGGGGGTCGGCGGGCCGGTCCGCTTCGACCTGGTCGGCTACGACGGGGAGTCGGTCGAGTCGATCGTCGTGGACTTCCCCGGCAAGCAGGTCCGGCCGTACGCCGACGAGAAGGTCCGCTACCGCTTCCGTACGGAGCGGGCGCTGATCGAGCACCTGCTGCACATCGGCGAGGTGGACTGGGTCAACTCCCTCTTCCTCTCCTGCCGCTTCTCGGCGGCCCGGATCGGCCAGTACAACGAGTTCGTCTACGCCTTCTTCAAGTGCCTCTCCACCGAGCGCCTCCAGTACGCCGAGGGCTGGTACGACGAGCACGAGCGCACCAGCGACGCCGAGGACGTCACCCTCGGCGACTGGGTGGTGCAGCGGCGCTGCCCGCACCTGAAGGCGGACCTGACCCGCTTCGGCATCGTCGACGGCGACCAGCTGACCTGTCAGCTGCACGGCTGGAAGTTCGACCTGCCCAGCGGCCGCTGCCTGACGAGCGTCGGGCACAAGATCCGCGCCCACCGCACGGACGCCGAAACCCCCACCCCCGCCGCCTGACCACCCCGCCCCGCCGGGGCGGGTCAGCGGGAGAGGTCGGTGAGGATGCGGCGGGCGGCGTTGTGGCCGGCCGCGCCGATGACGCTGCCGGCCGGGTGGCAGCCGGCGCTGCCCGCGTACACGCCGTCGACGCCGGTGGCGTACGGCATCCGGTCGGTGAACGAGACCGTGTTGTCGACGTGGTGGATGTGCCCGCCGGTGATGCCGAAGTGCGCCTCGATGCCGGGCGGCGGCAGCGGCACCGCGTCGGCGATCAGGTCACCCGTGCCGGGGGCGTACCGCTCGCAGATGCCGATCAACCGGTCGACGTAGCCGGGCAGCGCCTCGTCCCAGGTGGTGCCGGCCAGCTCGTACGGCACCGACTGCACGAAGAGCGCCGACGAGTGGTGCCGGCCGTCGGACAGCGAGGGGTCGACGGTGGTGTGCAGGTACCACTCGATGGTCGGCTCGTCCGGCAGCCGCCCCGCCTGGACGTCCGCCCACATGGCGCGCAGCGCCGCCATCGGCGACTCGCCGCCCCCGCCGGTGAGGGATTCCGAGCCGGGCAGCAGGTGGATGGTCGAGCCGAACGGGCTGGGCGCGCCCTTGGGCAGGCAGGAGAAGCGGGGCAGCCCGGTCAGCGCCAGGTTGAGCTTGAGCGTGGTGCCGGGGCGGCGGACCGCCGCCATCCGCTCGGCCAGCGGCGCCGGGAGCGCGCCGTCGGGCAGCAGGTCCATCAGGCGGTACGGGTCGCACGCGCCGAGCACCACCCGCGCGCCGACCTCCCGTCCGTCGGCGAGGACGACCCCGCTGGCCGCGCCGCCGGCCAGGGTGATCGCGTGCACCGGCGTGCCGGTGCGGATCGTCGCGCCGGCGGCCCGGGCGGCGTCGGCGAAGGTACGCGACACGGTGCCCATGCCGCCCTGGGCGATCATCCACGTGCCGTCGGAGCCGGGCAGCCGGCACATGTTGTGGACGAGGAAGTTGTGCCCGGTGCCCGGGTCGTCGGGGCCGGCGTTGAGCCCGGAGAGGCCGTCGGTGACGGCGTACATGCTCATGAGCAGCTCGGAGCGGAAGTCGAAGCGGGCCAGGTGCGCGGCGACCGAGCCGCGGACCAGGTCGACGAAGACCTGCCGCAGCGCCGGCCGGACGTACCGCTCGGCGGTCTCCTCGACGGGCAGCGGCTCGGCCAGCCAGGCGGGGGCGAGGTCCTCGCGCAGCGCGGCCAGCTCGGCCTGGAGGGCGTCGTCGGCGGCCACGTCGGCGGGGGAGAAGAACTCCGCGAGCTGCGCCCGGGTGGCGGCGGTGTCGCTGCCGAAGAGCAGGTACGGCGAGCCGGGGCCGCCCGGGGTGGGCAGGAAGTAGTGCGGGTCGCGGCGCAGCACCGGGATGCGTACGCCCAGCGTGGCGAGCAGCTCCGGCGGCATCAGCCCGAGCAGGTACGACCCGGTGGAGTGGCGCAGCCCGGGCACCCGGGGGAAGGGGGCCTCGGTGCGGGTGGCCCCGCCGATGACGTCCGCCGCCTCCAGCACCAGCACGTCGAGCCCGGCGCGGGCGAGCAGGATCGCGGACACCAGACCGTTGTGCCCGGACCCGACGATCACCACGTCGGCCCGGGTCGGCAGCTCGTCACCCATGCCGGGGGAGCCTACTGCCCCGGGCCGCCGCCGGTCAGCCCTTCGCCGCCGGCCGGTGCGTCCCGACGCGGGGCAGCCACATCGGGTGCCCGGACCGCGCCGGGCACCGGAGCCGCATCGGGCGCGGAGCCGGCAGCCGCGGAGCCCGCTCCGGCCGGCCGGCTGCCGCCCGGGGACGGGTCGTGCAGCAGTTGGGCGGTGAACGTCTCCAGCTCCAGTTCGAAGAGCGCCTCGGTGTCGGTGACCGCCCAGTCGAACTGGTGGAAGACCTCCATGGCGACCAGCCCGTAGAGCCGGGTCCAGCCGGAGAGGAAGGCGTACGCGACCTCGACCGGCACCTCGCCGTGGCTGAGCCGCAGCGGCTCCAGCAACCCGCCCAGCCGTCGGTGGAGCAGCTCGCCGGGTGGGACGCGGAACGGCGACCGGCGCCACAGGTCGAGGATCGGCCGGAGGAAGACCGCCCCGAGACGGGCGCCGGGGTGGTCGCGGTCGTCGACGGGGGCGTTGCGCCCGGGGGGCGGGGCGCCGAAGATCAGCCCGAACTCGGCGGGGTGCGCCACCGACCAGGCGCGGAATGCCCGGGACATGGTCAGCAGCTGGTCGACCGGATCGGGCCCGGCGTCGTCGCGGGCCGCCTCCAGGCAGCGCCGCAACTCGTCGTAGAGGTCGCCGGCCAGCGCGGAGACCAGTGCCTCCAGGCTCGGGAAGTAGCGGTAGATGGCCGGCGCCGTCATGCCCATGTCACGGGCGATGGCCCGCAGCGATATCGCGTCGACCCCACCCGTCACCAACAGGCGGCGTGCCCCGTCCTTGATTTCGGCGACGGTCGCCTTGCGCAGGCGTTCCCGCCGAGTGGGTGCGGCCATCGACAATCACCTTGACCAGACAATTCACCGTTGCGATAGTTAACGCTGTTCACCGGAATTAGCGATGATAGCAGCTGACCAGCTGTGGAGGGAGAGGCGAATGTTCGCCTGGTGGGGACACATGGTGGTCCGACTGCGCTGGTCGGTGCTGGCCGCCGCCCTGGTGCTCGTCGCGGTCGGCTCCACCTGGGGCGTCGGCGTCTTCGGGCAGCTCACCGGCGGCGGCTTCGACGACCCGGCGAGCGAGTCCAGCCGGGCCGCCGAGCGGATCACCCGTGAGCTGGGTCCGCAGGGCGCCGACCTCGTCGTGCTCTGGTCCAGCGCCGGGCCGACCGTGGACCAGCCCGCCTTCCGTGACCCGGTCGCGGCCACCGTCGCCGGGCTCCGCGCGCGTCCGGACATCACCAGCGTTACCACCTGGTACGACACCCAGGCCCCCGCGCTGCTCTCCACCGACCGCCGGGCCACCTACGCGCTGATCCAGCTCCGGGCCGCCGACAAGGACGACAAGGCAGCCGCGTACGAGGAACTGCGGCCCGCCCTCGCGGCGCCCGGCGTACGGACCGAGGTCGGCGGCGCCACGGCGGCCCTGCAGGAGTCGAACGCCCAGACCACGGAGGACATCACCCGCGCGGAACTGCTCTCCATGCCGGTGCTGCTGGTGCTGCTCGTGCTGATCTTCGGCGGGCTGGTGGCGGCCTCCACGCCCCTGCTCATCGGCGGGCTCGCCATCCTCGGCGCGTTCGTCGCCGTCCGGCTGCTCAACATGGTCACCGACGTGTCGGTCTTCGCCATCAACGTCATCACCCTGATCGGCCTGGGCATGGCGGTCGACTACGCGCTCTTCGTGGTGAGCCGGTTCCGCGAGGAACTGGCCGCCGGGCACGACACCCCGGCCGCGATCCGCCGGACCATGGCCACGGCCGGGCGGACGGTGCTGGTCTCCGGGCTCACCATCGCGACCGCCATGGCCAGCCTGCTGATCTTCCCGCAGGCGTTCCTGCGCTCGATGGCGCTCGGCGGGATGGCCGCCGTGCTGGTCGCCATGCTGGCGGCGTTGACCGTGCTGCCGGCCCTGCTCGCGGTGCTCGGCCACCGGATCGACGCGCTGCGCGTACCGCTGCCGTGGCGGCGTGGGGCGCGCGGTGGGCGGCCGGCGGAGGGCGCGACGGGCGGCGCCTGGGCCCGGATCGCGCACAGCGTGATGCGCCGCCCGGTGCGCTACCTGGTCGGGGTGACCGTGCTGCTCCTGCTGCTGGCCACGCCGGTCCTGCGGATGGAGTTCGGCGGGTTCGACGACCGGGTGCTGCCCGCCTCCGCCGAGCCCCGGGTGGTCTCCGAGCGGATCGCCGCGGAGTTCCCCGGCGGCACGATCGCGCCGATCGACGTGCTGGTCTCCGGGGCGTCCCCGGAGCAGGTGCGGCCCTTCGTCGACCGGGTGGACGCCGTGCCGGGCGTGACCAGGGTGCAGGTGGCGGCCAACCGGGGCGCGTCGACGCTGCTGACGGTGACCTATCCGGGCGAGCCGACCGGCGACGCGGCGCACGACGTGGTCCGGGCGCTGCGCGACCTGCCTCCGCCGGCCGGCGCCGAGGTGCTCGTCGGCGGCCGGCCCGGCGCCGACCTCGACCTGATCGACGGCCTCGCCGACCGGCTGCCCTGGATGGCCCTGCTGATGGCCGCCGCGATCCTGGTCCTGCTCTTCCTCGCCTTCGGTTCGGTGGTGCTGCCGGTCAAGGCCGTGCTGATGAACCTGGTGTCGATCGGCGCGTCGTTCGGCGTGGTGGTCTGGATCTTCCAGGACGGGCACTTCGCCGACCTGCTCGGCTTCACCCCGACCGGTTTCATCGAACCCAGCAACCCGATCCTCATGCTCGCCGTGCTCTTCGGGCTGGCGACCGACTACGAGGTGTTCCTGCTCTCCCGGGTGCGTGAGGAGTGGGACCGTACGGGCGACAACACCGCGTCGGTGGCGGTCGCGTTGCAGCGCACCGGGCGGATCATCACGGCCGCCGCGCTGCTGCTGATCATCGTGGTGGCCGGCTTCGCGACGGGCGAGATGGCGTACATCAAGCTCATCGGGATCGGCATGATCGTGGCGATCGTGGTGGACGCGACGCTGGTCCGGGCGCTGCTGGTGCCGGCCACGATGCGGCTGCTCGGCCGGTGGAACTGGTGGGCGCCCGGCCCGCTCGGGCGGGTCTACCGGCGCTTCGGCCTCCGCGAGTCCGACGAGCCCGGGCCGGTGGCCCCGGAGACCCGTCACGCCGCGTTCACCAAATAGAGGCTTCCATCGATGTCTTGTTGGGCTCTAGCGTCGACAGGACACCGTCCCCGTCCCCTCCGGGAGGCCTCTGATGGACCGTCGTACCCTGCTGCGTGCCACCGTCGCCGGTGGCGCCGCCTTCGCCGGCAGCCTCTGGGCCGGCGCCGCGCTCGCCGCCCCCGCCCAGCCGGGCCCCAGCCCGTACGGCGACCTGCTCGCCGCCGACGGCAACGGCCTCCAGTTACCGGCCGGCTTCACCGGCAGGATCGTGGCCCGCTCCGGGCAGCGGGTGCCCGGCACGTCGTACGTGTGGCACTGGGCGCCGGACGGCGGGGCCTGCTTCCGGGCCGGCGACGGCTGGATCTACGTCTCCAACTCCGAGGTGCCCCTGGTCGGCGGCGCCTCGGCGGTGCGGTTCCGGGCCGACGGCTCGGTCGCGGCGGCGTACCGGATCCTCGGCGGGACCAACGTCAACTGCGCCGGCGGGCCGACCCCGTGGGGCACCTGGCTCTCCTGCGAGGAGGTGCCGCTGGGCCGGGTCTTCGAGACCTGGCCGGACGGCAGCCGGGCCGCCGAGGAACGGACCAGGATGGGCCGGTTCACCCACGAGGCCGCCGCCTGCGACCCGCAGCGGCGGGTGGTCTACCTGACCGAGGACGAGGACGACGGCTGCTTCTACCGCTTCGTCCCCGACACCTGGGGCGACCTGCGCACCGGCAGGGTGCAGGTGCTCTGCGCCCCGGCCGACCAGGTGACCGGGCCGGTGACCTGGCGGGACCTGCCGGACCGGGACGGTTTTCCGACGCCGACCCGCCGGCAGGTCGACGCCGCGCGGCACTTCGACGGCGGCGAGGGCTGCTGGTACGACCGGAACACCTGCTGGTTCACCACCAAGGGCGACAACCGGGTGTGGGCGTACGACGCGGTGAACGAGCGCCTCGACCTGGCCTACGACGACTCGCTGGTGCCGGCGGGAGCCGCGCCGCTGACCGGCGTGGACAACATCACCGGCACGGCCGGCGGGGACCTCTACGTCGCCGAGGACGGCGGCAACATGGAGATCAACGTGATCACCCCGGCCGGGGTGGTCAGCCCGTTCCTGCGCCTGCTCGGCCAGTCCGACTCGGAGATCACCGGCCCGGCGTTCTCCCCCGACGGGTCGCGCCTCTACTTCTCCTCCCAGCGCGGGCCCTCCGGCAGCATCACCGGCAGCGACGGGATCACCTACGAGGTCTCCGGCCCGTTCCGACGCTGATCCTGCGCCCGGTCGACGGGCGGCGCGGCGACGAACGTGGCGGTCAAGCGCGGCGCGCGCGCCAGGCGGAGAGGGCGAGGGTGGCGGAGTAGCCGGCCAGCACGATCACGTGGAAGAGATAGAGCCAGAGCAGGACCGCCACCCCCGCCCCGATCTCGTCGAAGCCCCCGAACGGCACCCCCAGGTCGATCGGGAGCGAGGCGAAGAGCACGAAGCCGTGCAGGAAACCGGAGAGGTTCGCCGCCGTGAACGACCCGACGCCCAGCGCGGAGAGCCAGTCCGGCGACGCCGGGCCGACCACCCGGAACAGCCAGAGCAGCACCGGGGTGAGCACCAGCCAGACCGCCAGGAACGACAGCACCACCCCCAGCACGCCCATCCAGCCGCCCTGCCGGACCAGCCCGGTGGTGGTGGGCAGCGCGAGCAGGATCGACAGCAGCAGGGCCGGGGCCGGGGCCAGCAGCGGCAGCAACAGCAGCCGGCCCCGCCAGCCGACCAGCGACTCCTCGCTGCGCGGCATGGCGACCGAGACGAAGGCGCGGCGCAGCCCCTCGCCGTAGAGCGACGCCGGCAGCAGCGACGCCAGGGCCAGCAGAGGAGTCAATCCCACCCCGGCCTCGACCAGCGCCCGCACCGCGTGGGGCGCGCCGATCGCGTCCGGCAGCGTCTCGACGGCGTGCGAGGTGAGCCGCCGTACGCGGTCCGCGCCGGCCAGCAGCGAGGTCAGCCAGATCGCCAGCAGGGCCACCGGCACCACGGCGATCGCCCCGTAGAAGGTGATGGCGGCGGCGTGCAGGGACAGGTCCCGCCCCCGCAGCGGCCGGAACGCCGCACCGGTGACCCGTTTCGCCCGCCGCCATCCGTCGCCCATCGCGGCTTCTTTCCCCGTACCGCCTCGCGTCACGCACCGTACCGCCGACCGCAACCGGATCGACGCCTGCGGCGTCCGGGCTTCGCGGCGGCCCCGGCCCGCCCGGTCGGGGTGCCGATGCGCGGCGGAGCCGGCGTCCTTGTGGTCCCGGCCTACGGCGGAGCCGGCGTCCTTGTCGTCCCGGCGTACGGCGGAGCCGCCGGACAGGGTGGGTCCGGCGGCTCCGGCGGGGACGCGACGTGCGGTCAGCCCAGCGGCGGGACCTCGCTGGCGCCGAGGGTGGCGTAGTAGCAGCCGGTGGTGGGCAGGCTCGTCGCCGCCGGCGGGGTCACCCCGTCGTAGAGCGCCAGCAGGAAGTTCTGCGGGCACCGCCGGGTGCTGCCGGTGCGGATGCCGAAGTGCAGGTGCGGCCCGGTGGAGTTGCCGGTGTTGCCGGTGAGGCCGATCTGCTGCCCCGGCGCCACCGTCGCGCCGTTGGTGACCGACCACGCCGAGAAGTGGCAGTACGTGTACACCGCGCCGTCGGTGCCGGTGAGGTTGACGCCCTGGCCGCAGGAGCTGTCGTTGATGATCGTCACGGTGCCGGCCCGCACGGCGTACGCCCTGGTGCCGGTGCCGACGGGCAGGTCGATGGCGGGGTAGTCGTGGTGCGGGTCGTCGTACTCGCTGCGGGGCAGCGCGCTCTTCGCCAGCGGCAGGGAGAAGGTGGCGGGGGTGCCGGTGGTGGGGGTGATCCGGACGGCGTCCGCGACGACGTAGCCCGTGGCGGTGGTCCAGCGGCTCACCCCGACGACGGGGTGCTCCCCGGCCGCCAGCGTGAACGTGCCGAGGCTGACCCAACGGCCGCCGTTGGCGCGTTGGTCCACGATCACGGTCTGGTTGCCGCCGCTGGTGGCGACGATGAACGGGGTGGCGCTGTTGTAACCGGCGTCCGCCGGGTACCACACCTCGACGAGGTGCGCGCCGGTGGCCGCGACCGACGCGCTGAACCAGGCGGCGTCGCTGCCGCCGGTGTAGGGCGTCGCGAACCGGTAGTCGGCGCCGTACTTCTGGCCGGCCCAGGACGACGTGCCCCAGTTGGCGCTGGCGGTGAAGCTCCCGGCGGTCGCGTTGTCCACGGTGGTGGTCGCCGCGGACGCGGATCCGGCCGGGCCGAGCAGCACCATGGCGGCTCCGGTCAGCCCGGCGACCAGGGCGCGCGCGGCGGTGGCGAGTCTCAAGAGGTGCCTCCGGAGGTGAGGGGTACGGTGGCGGAAGGTGAAGGTATTCAACCAATAACCATCGATGATCGTAAGAGACTTGCATAGATCAACGTCGTTGCCACTCATGCCCGTCCCGTCGTCCGCCCCCCCGACCGGCCCGGCGCCCCCCGACCGCCCGCCGGGAGCCGGCCCGGCATTACCTCTTGACCGGCCGCCGGCAGCACCCCTCGGGCGTCTGCCGGTGGGCGGCCCGGCGGCCCTCGGTCGTCCGCTGCTCCCTAGGATCGCGGGAATGGGAATTCTCGCCACGGAACGCCTGGTCGTGCGGGACTGGACGGCGGACCCGGCCGACCTGACCCGGCTCTTCGACATCTACTCCCGTCCCGAGGTCGCCCGCTGGCTGGGCGCGCCCGGCCTGCCGCTGACCGACCCCGCGCAGGCCGCCGACCGGCTGGCGATGTGGCGGGAGCGGCACGCGGACCACGGCGGCCGGTACGGCACCTGGGCGATCGAGGTCCGCGACACCGGCGTGGTGGCCGGCACGGTGCTGCTCAAGCCGCTGCCGGGGCGGGACGAGCGCGTGCCGACCGACGACATCGAGGTGGGTTGGCACCTGCACCCCGACTCGTGGGGCCACGGGTACGCCACCGAGGCGGCCCGCGCCCTGGTGGCCCGGGAGTTGGCGACCGGCACCCGGGAGGTCTACGCCGTCGTGGCGCCCGGCAACGAGGCGTCGATGGCGGTGGCGCGCCGACTCGGCATGAGCCACGTGGGCCGCCGCACCGACTGGTACGGCGGCGAGTCCCTGGAGACCTTCGTGCTGACCGCCGCCACGGACGAGGTCGTGCCCCCGCCCCTTCGGTGAGCGGCGTGTCACGGCGCACCCTGCCGGCGGAGCGGCTGCCCGTAGGACGGGACGGCCCGGCCCCCGACGAGGCGGCGGTGTCCGTCGGACATCTGACTGTCGGCGCTCGCCGCCGGCGGGCGAAATCGGAACCCGCAACCGTTGGAGGTGCCTTCACCTGCGCAAACGTGCGTACGCGGGCCCTCGCGCGGCAGGATTCCAGGGCTCGGTGCCCTTCTCGGCGTGTGTCAGTGTGAATTCCTGATCCACCTCAACGTCCTCGGTGAACGATCGATGTCGGAGGCGCGTGATGGATGACGAGAGCGAGCCGGGCCGGGGCTGGGTGCGGGCCCTCTTCCGCTGGCTGGGCGCGGCTGCGGCCATCGCCGGCATCGTCGGACTGGTGTTCCAGATGATCGAGTGGGCCGACTCCCGCAATCCGCCGCCGCCGGTGCCGACCACGTCGGTGGACGCTGGAGCCCCCACCTCGACGGTGAAGGCCAACGGTGACGAACAGTTCGTGCAGGCCGAGCAGTGTGTACGCATCGTCAGGCAGGCGGAGACGCTGGTACTGAAGGCCGCCCCCTGTGGCAACGGGACCCAGCGGGTCCTGGCGCGGATCGAGCGGCCGGTCACCGACGAGGGGCAGGCCATCGAACTGTGCAAGGCGGAGGCCCCGGACTACGTCGACTTCCACTACTCCAACTGGGAGAAGCGCTCCGACTTCGTCGACGTCGTGTTCTGCCTCGCTCCCGCCTGAGAGGCCGCGCCACGACCGGTTGGGCCCAGGTGAGAAACCGCTCGGTGAGCCCGTCGGTCGTCAGGGCTGCCCGTGTGGGTCAGTTCGACGCGTCGGCCTGAACCGACCCGGCGGTTTCCGGCGCGGCTCCACGTGCCACCGGCCGCCTCGGCCCGCGTCGTTCCGTCTGCTTTCGTCCTGCCTCGAGATCTTGGCAAGATAGTGCCCCTCCAAGGGCCGTTTCCTACCAAGATCTCGAGGCAGCCGGCCAGCTGGCATCCGGGTGTTCGTGTTACGCGACCTCGACGAAGTCGAGTTCCGCCCAGCGGCTCAGATAGGTGAACCGGAGCGTGTTGAAGCCCGCGTTCAGCGTGACGTCGACGCCCACCTGCCGCCAGACGTCCCAGCCCGTGTTGGGGTAGGTGACGACCTTCGGGTTCGCGCCGTTGACCGTCAGCGTGTGCTGGGCGTCGCCGTAGCCGGCGGCGTAGGCCACGTGCGCGCGGTACCCGCCGGCCCGGGGCGCGAAGACGGTCACCTCGACCCAGCTGTCCGCGTAGTCGATGTACGCCACGACCTGGCCCTGTGACGTGTTCGCGGCGGTGCGCGCCGCGCAGTGGTTGAGCGTGCCGCGCTCGGCCTCGTAGCGCACCCGGCTGCCCCGCACCACGGGGTACCCGCCGGCCCAGCCCAGCGCCGCCACGTACATGCCGCGGGCGGAGTAGTTGTTGATCCAGCCGTGGAACACGATGTGGTCGCCGCCCGCCTCGCGGACCACGTCCGCGCCGCCCGGCCCCCGCACGGCCGAGTCCAGCGACGCCGTGGTCATCAGCGAGCGGTACGCCTTGGTGTACGGGCCGGTCAGCGAGGTCGAGGTGGCGTAGCTGGTCTGGTAGCCGTCGCCGCCGTAACCGCCGAGCGAGTAGAACAGCACGTACTGCGCGCCGACCTTGGTCAGCACCGGCGCCTCGATGATGCCGCCCTCCTCGGCGCGACCGCTGCGCAGCAGCTCCACCCTGGCGCCCTGGAGGGTCACGCCGTCAGCCGCGACCCGTTGCAGCCACAGGCTCGTCGGCTGGCCGATGGCGTTGCCGTCGTCCTTGTAGAGCAGGTAACGCAGCCCGGTGCTGTCGGTGAAGCTCGCCGCGTCGATGTCGCCGCCCTCGCCGGCGTTGCAGACCAGCGGCTGGGTGCCGACGGAGGTGAACGGCCCGAGCGGCGACGTGGCCAGCGCGGCGCCGAGGCACTGCCGGCCGGTGGCCCGGCTGCGGGCGGTGTAGTAGAGCAGGTAGCGGCCGTCGGCCCGCTGCGACACGTCGGGCGCCCAGGTCAGGCCCCCGTTGGCCCAGGCACCGAGCGTCGGCATCGCGTCGGGTCTGCGGGTCCAGGTTCCGGTCAGCGAGGTGGCCGTGGCGACCGGGACGTTGCCGTGGCCGTTGTTCGTCGAATACGCGTAGTAGGTGCTGCCGAACTTGACGACGTCGGGGTCGGGGAAGTCGCTGGCGATGACCAGCGACGGGGTGGCGGTGGCGGCCTGGGCTACGCCCGGGCTGACGAGCAGTGGGGCGGCGACCAGCAGGGCCGCCAGCCAGACGAGGCCTCTTCGCATGGCGGAATTCAACCACAGTCATCGATGCATTGAAAGATTCCTGCACCGCGCGGAGGCTTGCGACGGGCTCGGGCCGCCGCGTCGTGAGGTGCGCCCGCCGGCGCCCCGACTGCGCCCGAATGTCGCCAGTCGCTGACGCGATCCACGAGCGTCGGGCCGGCCAATGGTGATCACGGTGCCATGGGCCTTGAAAAGGCTGGGTGACGTCCATGCCGTCCTGATCGCCGGGGCGGAATTCGGCGGTGTCCGGCGATCCGAAATGCGGGCGAGGCGTGCGTCCGCAGTGCACAAGGCAAAGTGCAGTGCTGCAATTGCGCACCGCCTGATTCTGCCGTGCCGGCGGCGCGGTGCGGCGAGGGTCGGCTGGTGAGTGGCGGTGCCTGAGGCGGGGGCGGCGGGTTGAGGTGGCCCCGTGGCGACGCGGTCGGCCCGGCCGGAATCGCCGGATGACTATGAAGATCGATGATCCCGCAGGGTCTCTTCCTGGATTTACGAAGCGGGTTTCTGTCATAAAGCCGACCAAGGCAACTTATAGAGAAGCGTCTATTCTCGGCTACGGATCAACCGGAAACGACAGGCATATCCGTCCACGGGGGAGGATCCCACCTTGTCCAGTCGTACTGTGCTGAGCCGTAGCCGTTGGTTGGCCGGCTTCTGCATGCTGATCCTGATCGTCACGCTGGCGCCGCCAGCCGAGAGAAGTTGGGCGCGGGCGGCGCAGATCCCGGCACCCGCGCCCGGGCAGGGGCCGGTCGACCGGCCGATGCCGAAGGGCGTACGCCCCGACACCGCCTTTCCACCGGACAAGCGTCCACCCGTGGTACCCCCGGAGGTGCGCGCCGACGGCACGCCGCGGGCACTGGCCCGGGCCGACTGGGACCGGCGCACCAGTGCTCGGGTGGCGGCCGAGGACCGGGTCTTCACCGACGTGCTGCTGCGGCCCGGCTTCCTGCTCGGGGACACCTCGCTGAGCCTGTACTTCAACGTCGACGCCGACGCCCCCGCCTGGTCGACCTGGCGGGTCACCGCGTACGACAAGCAGTCGCAGACCGAGCAGGCGTCGACCACGCTCACCCGGGACGAGATCGCCGGGTCGGCCTGTTCCGGCCAGCGCGACTACTGCCGGTCGTTCGGCAAGGACCAGGGCTGGGTGCTCGACGCGGGCCGGACCTACGAGGTCACCATCACGGCGATCCTGGACGAGGGCCGCGAGGTCATCTCGGAGCGTTCCGAGGCACAGCCCCGGGCCACCATCGAGCCGCCGGCGATCCCGCGTGGTCAGGCGGCCGGCTGCGGTTGCGGCAACGCGCTCGCGCTGACCAGCGCCGGCCAGGCGATCCGG
The DNA here is from genome assembly GCF_043197575.1 of Micromonospora sp. NPDC049051. Classification (NCBI taxonomy): domain Bacteria; kingdom Bacillati; phylum Actinomycetota; class Actinomycetes; order Micromonosporales; family Micromonosporaceae; genus Micromonospora; species Micromonospora sp. NPDC049051. Next base: position 921,098 of record NZ_JBICTL010000002.1, on the reverse strand, counting down.
GCCAACGGCGTCAACACCGCCATCGGGTCCTTCGTCCAGGTCGAGCAGGACCTGGCGATGGCGTCGTTCGGGGTGCCGTTCAACTCCTCCCGCACCTACTCGTCCGCCAACGGGGTCGGCCCGCTCGGCGGCGGCTGGGCCTGGTCGTACGGCATGACGGTGACCGCGACCGAGGGCGGCGCGATCGTCCGGGCCGAGGACGGCGCCGAGGCGACGTACCGGCTGGAGGGGGAGAGCTACCGCCGGCCGCCGGGGGTGCGGTCGAACCTGCGCAGGGCCGGGGACGGCTGGGAGCTGACCACCCCCCGGAACATCGCCCACACCTTCGACGCGCAGGGGCGGCTGGTCTCGATCCTCAACCCGCGCGGCATGGGCGTGCGGTTGGCGTACACCGAATCCGGCATCACGATCACGGACGCCTCGGGGCGGGTGGCGAAGGCGGCGGTCGAGGGCGGCCTGATCCGCGAGATCAGCCTGCCCGACCACCGCAGGGTCAAGTTCTTCTACACCGGCACGCTGCTCACCGCGCACCTGGACGCGCGCGGCAAGCTCTGGAAGTACGGGTACGACCCGGACGGCCTGCTCACGACCGTCACCAACCCGGACAAGGTCGTCGAGGTCCGCACCGAGTACGACGAGGGCGACCGGGTGGTGCGGCAGTTCGACGCGCTGGGCAAGGCGACCACGTTCGAGTGGCGGGCCGACCGGCAGGAGTCGCTGACCACCGACGCCGACGGGGTGCGGATCTACGACGGCTACCGGGGCAACGTGCTGGTCTACACCCAGCGCGGCAACGGCGACTCGGAGCACCACCGCTACGACGGCGCGCTCAACCGCGGTCTCGTGGTCAACGGCAAGCACAGCCAGCACGAGTCCGAGTTCGACGACCGGGGCAACCGGACGCGCCGGAAGGCGCCGCAGTCACTGAACTTCGACGAGAAGACCACCTACGACGCCCGGAACAACCCGACCAGGCACACCGACGGCAACGGCAAGGTCTGGGAGGACGAATACAACGAGTTCGACGAGCTGGTCAAGAGCACCGACGCGAAGAAGAACACCATCACCTACGCCTACGACGAGCGCGGCCTGCTCGTCGCCCGGACCGACCAGCGCAAGAAGGTGACCCGGTACGAGTACCTGCCGGTCGGCCACCCGAACAGCGGCCTGCCGAAGGCGGTCGTCTCGCCGATGGGCCGCCGGGTCGAGTTCGCGTACGACCGGGTCGGCCGGCAGATCGCGGTGACCGACCCGCGCGGCACCGTGCCGAAGGCCGACCGTGGCGACTACACGACCCGCTACGAGTTCGACGCCCAGGACCGCACCACGGAGGTGCACGAGCCGGGCAAGGCCCACCCGTGGCGGACCAGCTACGACGACGTGGGCCGCACGCGGTCCCAGACGACGCCGATGGGCGCCCGTACCGAGTACCGGTACCTCGACAACGGCCTGCTCAAGGTCGTCAAGGATCCGCGCCGGACGATGTCCTACACGTACACGGACGCGGGGCGGCGCGCCTCGGCCCGGCTGGAGCTGGACGACCAGCCGGACCCGGTGACGACCTACCGCTACAACGCCAAGGGCCTGCTGCACAAGGTCACCTCGCCGCGCGGCAACCTGCCCGGCGCGAACGCGGCCGACTTCACCACCACCTACTTCTACGACGCCAACGACAACCCGCTGCGGATGGAACGCCCCTATCCGGGTGGCATCACCGTCAAGCGCGACATCGGCGTGGACGAACTGGACCGGACCACGTCCAAGACGGACGAGCACAACAAGCAGTCGACGTTCGAGCGGGACAACGTCGGCAACGTCACCGCCACCCAGGACAACCTGCGACGCCGCACCGAGATGGGGTACGACGACAACGGCCAGCAGACCCGCATCAAGGACCCGCAGCAGGGCGTCGTCGAGTACGAGTACGACGAGGCGGGCAACAAGGTCAAGACGAAGCGGGCGACCGGCGGCATCAGCACCTTCGTCTACGACGACGACGGCATGCTGGCCAGCTCCACCGAGCCCCGGGGCAACCTCCCGGGCGCCGACGGGGAGCGCTTCACCACCCACCACGAGTACGACCTGGCCGGCAACCCGTCCAAGGTCGTCGACCCGCTCGACCACACCACGACGTACCGCTACGACGCCAACAACCGGCTGACCTCGGTCACCGACGCCAAGAACCGCACCACGCACTACACCTACCGGGACGACAACCTGCCGCGCACCGTGCGCACCCCGGACGCCCCACGCGACCTGTTCGACCCGACCCGGTACACCACCGTCTACGACTACTTCGACGACGGCCTGGTGGCCTCCGTACGCGACCCGAACGGCAACCGCACCTGGATGTCGTACGACGACGGCGGCCGGCTGACCAGGGAGACCGACCCGCTGGGCCGGGTCACCGAGTACGGCTACGACGTCGAGGGCAACCGCGTCTCCAGCCTGACCCGCCGGGAGCACGAGCGGCTCACCTCCGAGGAGCGGGCCAGGCGCACCATCGTCGACACGTACGACATCGTCAACCGCCGCGACACCCGCACCCTCGGCAGCGAGGGGCCGCGCTACTCCTGGCGGTACGACGCCAAGGACCGGACCACCGCGTACGTCGACCCGACCGGTCACCGCACGGTCGCCTACGACGACGAGGACCAGATCCAGTCCGTCACCCGCGTCGAGGCCGACCTGGAGGAGAAGTTCCGTTACGAGTACGACGCGCGCGGCAACATCACGCTGCGCGAGTACCCGGACGGCACGAGGGTCTCCGCGACGTACGACGCGGACAGCCAGATGAAGACGCTGACCGCCTCGGGTGGATCCGTCGGGGCGACCCCGGCGACCTGGGGATTCGACTACGACGTGGCGGGCCGGCGGGAGGTCACCCGGCTACCGGCCGCGACCGGGCTGATCGAGCGGCGCACGTACGACGACGCCGGCCGGCTGACCGCCATCGGCACCGAACGGGCGCCCGAGGCGCAACAGGCCAAGCTGCCGGACGGCGGGCTGCTCGCCCTCGGTGACCGCCCCGACGCGCCGACCGCGGTGACCGCCCAGCCGGGCGCGGGCCTGGCGGTCGTCTCCTGGAAGCCGCCGCGGGACAACGACGTCGCCGGCTACACGGTGACCGCCTCGCCGGGCGGCAGGACCACCACCGTCGGCGCGAACGCCACGAGCGCGGTGGTGAACGGGCTGGACGCCGGCACGGCGTACACCTTCACCGTCGCCGCCCACGACAGGGACGGCGCCGGGAAGGCGTCGGAACCCTCCGCCCCGGTCACCCCGGTCCCGGTGCCGCAGGACCCGGTGTCGGCGTTCCAACTCGAACTCGACGCCGTCGGCAACCCGACCCGGGTCGTCACCACCCGGGGCGGCACCTCGGAGTCCGTCGCGTACGCCTACGACAAGGCCGACCGGCTCACCTCGGCCTGCTACGCGGCCACCTCCTGTGATGACAGGAGCAAGCCGACCGGGCGGATCGACTACCGCTACGACCTGATGGGCAACCGGCTCAGCCAGAAGCGCAGCGGCAGCGCCGGCAACGACACCACCACCTACCACTACGACGACGCCAACCAGCTCACCAAGGAGATCCTGTTCGAGCCCCGGCACGTCACCACCAAGGAGTACGGCTACGACGTCAACGGCAACCAGACGCGGGCCGGCACCGACCGCTTCGAGTACCACCTCGACAACACCCTGGCCAAGGCGAAGGTCGCCGGCCGGGAGGCGGTCTTCGGCTACGGCGCCGACGGGCTGCGGCTGACCGCCACCACCGACCCGGGCAAGCCGGAACAGGCCACCCAGCGCTGGTCCTGGGACGTCTCTGGCACCCTGCCCCAGATCGCCGTCGACACCGTGACCGACGCCAACGGGCAGACCGCCGAGAAGCGCGGCTTCACGTACGGCCCGGACGACGAGCCGCTGGCGCTGCTGGACCCGGCGAGCGGGGCGCACGCGTACACCCACGACTGGCTCGGCGGGGTCGCGAACATGCTCACCCCGACCGGCACGCCGCAGGTCGGCTACGACTACGACCCGTTCGGCAACCCGCGCGTCGGGCCGACGCTGGGCGGCGGCGGGGCGGAGGGTCAGGCCGGCGCGCCGGAGAACCCGTTGCAGTACGGCGGGGCGTACCAGGACTCCACCACCGGCAGCGGCAACTACTACCTGCGGGCCCGTAACTACAACCCGGGCACGGGCCGGTTCACCAGCACCGATCCGATGCCGATGGGCGGGGCGGCGACCTCGCCGTACACGTACGCCGACAACAACCCGACGTCGTACACCGATCCGACCGGGGCGACCCCGGAGCCGGCAGCGGCGACGGGAGCCCCGCAGTCGAACCCGGAGGACGTCGCCAGGGCCCAGCAGATCCAGAGCAAGAGCCTGCTGGACGTGGTGCTGGAGGCCGGCGGCCAGATCCTGATGGAGTTCCTCGGGATCAACGACATCATCAACTGCCTCAAGGGCGACCTGGGCGCCTGCGTCTCGATGGTCATCGGGGCGCTGCCCTGGGGCAAGATCTTCAAGGCGAAGAAGATCGCCGAGTCGATCTTCCGGGCCGGCAAGGCGGTCGTCACCTTCCTCAAGGAACTCGACTGGGCCAGGGCCATCCTGCGCAACGCCGAACGGGCCGCCGAGGCGGCGAAGGCGGCGGCAGCGGCGGCGGCCAGGGAAGCGGCCCAGAAGGCCGCCGCGGCGAAGGCGGCCGCGGAGGCGGCGGCCAGGCGGGCTGCGGCGGCTGCGGCGGCGCGGGCCAAGGCGCTGGCGGCAAAGGCGAAAGCCAAGACCAAGAAGGACAGTGGCGGCTGCTCCGGCAAGAACAGCTTCGTCGCCGGCACCCTCGTCCTGCTCGCCGACGGCACGCGCAAGGCGATCGAACAGGTTGAACCGGGTGACACCGTGCTCGCCACCGACCCGGAGTCAGGCCGCACCGAGGCCCGCCAGGTCACGCACACGATCCGTACCGACAGCGACAAGGAGTACGTCGACGTCACGGTCGAGGGGACCGACGGGGACGACACGCTCACCACGACGGACCACCACAAGTTCTGGTCCGTCACGCGGGAGAGTTGGGTCGACGCCGGTGACCTGAAGCCGGGCGAGCTGCTGCGGACCTCTGCCGGCACGTACGTGCAGGTCGGGGCGGTCCGGAAATACCACGCCGAACACGTCACGTACGACCTCACCGTCGACGACATCCACACGTACTATGTCGTAACTGGCGGCACGTCGGTCCTCGTGCACAACTGCGATGTCGGCAGTATCGCTGACGGGCTTCCTTCGCGTGCGAAAGGTGACCCAACGGTCGGACAGGTTGTGAAGGTCTCGGACTCGGGTGCCTCCAGAGTTGGAGCTCCGTTCAAGAGTGGCCACTCGGCCTCTTCGGACGATATCAATGATTTCCTCATGGATTCACCAGACATAGCGAACCCGGCCAGTGGTCCTCATGCCTCAATCACTCACGTGGAGACGAAGCTTGCTTGGCGCATGCGGCAGGCAGGCGTGAGGTCGATAGACGTTGTGATCAACCACTCAGGTGGACCGTGTGTAGGGAAGTTCTCATGCTCGTCAGCGGTTGCGGCGATTCTTCCCCGGGGCTCGACCATGACGGTTTGGTTCAGAGATGCGGCAGGCGCTTTGCAGAATGTCGCGCTTCATGGGCGTGCGCTAGTTGAGTGAACAAGAAGTGAGGGGCTGTGTTGCTGAGCGTGTTCTTCAGGGGTGAGTGGAGATATGCTGTGAGTTTCGACGAGACGTCGCGGCTTATCGTCGAAGTCATGGAGGGGTTGCAAGCAGAAGAGCAGATTGCAGGCAGCTATTTTCCCGGCGAAGACGCATGGTTCTGCCTCGCTGACCGGCGGTGTGCCGACAGCGTCTCGGTGGCAGGAAGCAACCTGCGTGTCGCGGTCAATCAGCGCTACGGATACGGTGCCTTGGTGTGGTTCGTTGACGAGGGATTCCCAAGTAGGGGAGGGTTTTATGATTCCGTTTGGGTGTCTGACAACCCTGACCCTCTCGATTTCGACCCACGTGTCGTGTCGGACCCCGGGTATCCGCTCTTTCACGACCCGGCAAGCGCCCTTCCAGTCCCCCAAGTGCAGGCTGCGGTGGAGGAGTTCTGTCATGGGCGCTCGGGGGGCCGTCCCGAGTGTGTCGACTGGGTCGCCGGTCACATGAACGGGCAGCGCCTCGACCGGCCGTCCATGGTTGAGGTCGTCGAGGATCCGGACATTGACTGGGCTAGCCTGGGGTAGCTGATTTACGTCAGGATTATTTGCGGACAGCGAAGTGGGACGAACGGATTGTGGGGCTTGTCAAGGCGCTACATCACAGGTCGGTGTGCGACGTGGTGCGGCGGTCAGCCTGGACTGCCCAGAATGTGCCGCACGGCCGCGGCCCCTTAAGAGGTCCTTCGGCGCCCTGCGTCTCACGGGGGTGCCGAAGGCCAATCCGTCAGCAGTACCTCGGCGAGGCGGTGTCCGACCAGGTGCGTCTCGGTGCCGCCGCACGCATGCCTCGGCCGGGCATCGGCATGGGGCCAGCGGCACCTTTGTGGGCACTGAAGTTAGGTTGACGTTCTGCCGGGCTTCGGGCCGCGTTCCGCCCGGGCCAGCGTCAACCGGTCATTGATCACGGGCCACCGGCCAGCGTACGGATGCCGCTGCGTGACGCCTCGTCCGAATTGTGAGCTGGTTCGCTGGCGCCTTTTACCGAACGCCGGACCAATCACTCGTGATCAGGACGCCATGTACCTTAAAACGGCTGGGTAGCGCACATGGTGTCCTGATCACAGGCGAGACCGAAGCCGCCCGCGATTTCTACCAGCGGCTGGCCAAGTTCGAGGCCAACCCCACCGACCCGATGCGCCTGTTGCTGCTGATGAAGGACCTCCGCCGCGCACTCGGGGGCGACACCTGTGCTCGCCGGGCGGGTGCCGCACTGGTTGTGCGATGGCGTGCGTCGGGGGCTGCGGCGGCTAGGCTGACCTGAGCAGAATGTCCGCTGAGGGGGTGAGCCCGGATGGCCCAGGCAGCTTTCGCTCCCGAGCCGGCGCCGCAGCAACCCGACCCCGCGCCGCAGCCCACCGGGCCGTCGTTCGACGTGCTGCGGTGGCGCGACGAGCCATGGACCGCTCAGCTCGCCCTCGACCTGTTGCCGGAGACCAACGGCCCCAAGGTTGAGGTCCTGAGCGGAAGCGTGATCGTGACCCCACACGCCGGAATCGACCACCAGTCGGTCGAACGTGAACTGCCCTACCTTCTGCACCGTGCCGCCCGTCGGGCAGGCCTGTGGGTGTACCCCGAAATCAACGTGGTCTCCGGCGAGGACCTCTTCATCCCCGACGTCGCCGTGCTCCGGTCCTCGGGCGGTGGGCGACCGGCCGTCGACATCGGTCAGGCCGTCCTGCTGGGCGAGATCGTGTCACCAGGAAATCGGCGTAAGGACGTGATCGACCGGCCGCGTGAGTACGCCGCCGCCGGTGTCCCCTTCTTCCTCCGGGTCGACCTGCGCAACCGGGTGCCGACCATGACCCTGTTCGAGCTGGCTGAGGGGGAGTACCGACCGCTGAGCGCGGCGGCGGCCGGCAGCACCTTCACCATGATCGAGCCGTTCGCGTTCTCCGTCGACCCGGCCGACCTCCTCGACGAGGAAGCACCCGAGGAGGAGAAGGAAGCGCCGGAGGGGCAGGCCGGCGCGGAGGGCTGAGGCTCCCAGCGGGGGCACAGGGATGGTGGGGAAGAATGGGTCGGTGACATCCCCACGTGATCTTGTTCTGCTCGGCTCCACCGGTTCGATCGGCACACAGGCCATCGACATCGTGCGGCGTAACCCGGACCGGTTCCGGGTGGTGGCGCTCGGCGCCGGTGGCGGCAACGTCGAGTTGCTCGCCGCCCAGGCCCTCGAACTGCGGGTCGAGGCGGTCGGGGTGGCGAAGGCGTCCGCCGCGCAGGACCTCCAGCTCGCCTTCTACGCCGAGGCGAGCCGGCGCGGCTGGGCCACCGGGGACTTCAAGCTGCCCAAGATCGTTGCCGGCCCCGACGCGATGACCGAGCTGGCGCAGTGGCCGTGCGACGTCGTGCTCAACGGGGTGGTCGGCTCGCTCGGGCTCGCGCCCACCCTGGCCGCGCTGCGCGCCGGGCGTACGCTCGCGCTCGCCAACAAGGAGTCGCTCGTGGCCGGCGGCTCGCTCGTGAAGGCCGCCGTGACGCGACCGGAGCAGCTCGTCCCCGTCGACTCCGAGCACACCGCGCTCGCCCAGTGCCTGCGCTCCGGTGCCCGGGGCGAGGTGCGGCGGCTGATCGTCACCGCCAGCGGCGGCCCGTTCCGGGGCAGGCGCCGCGACGAGTTGACGCAGGTCACGCCCGAGCAGGCGCTCGCCCACCCGACCTGGAACATGGGTCAGGTCATCACGATCAACTCCGCCACGATGGTCAACAAGGCGCTGGAGGTGATCGAGGCGCACGAGCTGTTCGACGTGCCGTACGCCGACATCACGGTGACCGTGCACCCGACCTCGGTGATCCACTCGATGGTCGAGTTCGTCGACGGCTCCACCATCGCCCAGGCCAGCCCGCCGGACATGCGGCTGCCGATCGCGGTCGCCCTCGGCTGGCCCGACCGGGTGCCCGACGCCGCCGCGGCCGTCGACTGGACGAAGGCGCACACCTGGGAGTTCGCGCCGCTGGACGACGAGGCGTTCCCGGCCGTCGCGCTGGCCAAGGCCGCCGGCGAGGCCGGGCGCTGCCGGCCGGCGATCTACAACGCGGCGAACGAGGAGTGCGTGGCCGCGTTCGTGGCCGGCCGGCTGCCCTTCCTCGGCATCGTCGACACCCTCGAGCGGGTGTTGGAGGACGCTCCCGATTTCGACGAACCAGGTACGGTCGAAGACGTGCTCGCGGCGGAGTCGTGGGCGCGCGCGCACGCGCAGGAGATCATCATCGCGGGTTCGGTGGAAGGAGCTTGATGGCGTACCTGCTCGGGGTGGTGCTCTTCGCCCTCGCGATCCTCGTCTCGGTGAGCCTGCACGAGGCGGGGCACATGCTCACCGCCAAGGCCTTCGGCATGAAGGTCACCCGCTACTTCGTCGGCTTCGGCCCCACCCTCTGGTCCTTCAAGCGGGGCGAGACCGAGTACGGCATCAAGGGCATCCCGCTCGGCGGCTTCTGCAAGATCGTCGGGATGACCCCCCAGGACGACGACGTCGACCCGGCCGACGAGCCGCGCGCGATGTGGCGCTACCCGGTGTGGAAGCGGACGATCGTGATGTCCGCGGGCTCGATCACCCACTTCGCCCTCGCCCTGATCGCCCTCTGGATCATCGCGGTCAGCGCCGGCCTGCCGAACCCGCAGTTCCCGACCACCGAGGCGGAGATCCGCAAGGAACCGGCGGTCATCCAGCTGTCGAAGTGCGTGGTCCCGGAGAACACCCTGCGCGAGTGCACCACCGCCGACCCGGCCAGCCCGGCCGCCCAGGCGCAGCTGCGCGACGGCGACCGGATCACCGCCATCAACGGCACGCAGATCAACGACTACGGCCAACTGCTCACCACCCTGCGCAGCCTCAAGCCGGGCGACACCGCGCAGATCGCGTACGTCCGCGACGGGCAGCCGGCGACGACCAGCACGGTGCTCGCGCAGACCCAGCGGCCCCCGCTGGACGACCCGAAGGGCCAGGTCGCCCCGGTCGCCGCGCTCGGCGTCGGCCTCGTGCCCAGCACCCCGACCCGGATCACGTACGGGCCGGTCGGCGCGTTCGGCGCGACCGCCGACTTCACCGGCGACATGGCGGTCAACACCTACGAGGCGATGAAGCGCATCCCGCAGAAGGTCCCCGCCCTGTGGGCGGCGATCACCGGCGAGGAGCGGGACATCGACACCCCGATCAGCGTGGTCGGCGCCAGCCGGCTCGGCGGCGAGGCCGTCGAGAACGACGCCTGGCTGCTGTTCTTCATGCTGTTCGTCTCGCTGAACTTCTTCATCGGCGTGTTCAACCTGCTGCCGCTGCTGCCGCTGGACGGCGGGCACATCGCCATCGCCTGGTTCGAGCGGGCCCGCTCCTGGCTCTACGCCCGCATCGGCCGCGCCGACCCGGGGCGCGTCGACTACCTCAAGCTCATGCCCCTCACGTACGCGGTGATCCTGATCGGTGGCGTGTTCACGCTGCTGACCATCACCGCGGACGTCGTCAACCCGATCACGCTCTTCTCAAGGTGAGTGCCTGAAGTGACCGCTGTCAGTCTCGGTATCCCCGCCGTGCCGCCCCCGCCGCTCGCCCCGCGCCGGGTCAGCCGCCAGATCATGGTCGGTCCGGTGCCGGTCGGTGGGGGTGCGCCGGTGTCGGTGCAGTCGATGACCACCACCCTCACCTCCGACGTCAACGCCACGCTCCAGCAGATCGCCGAGCTGACCGCGTCCGGCTGCCAGATCGTCCGGGTCGCCGTGCCCAGCCAGGACGACGTGGAGGCGTTGCCGGCGATCGCGAAGAAGTCGCAGATCCCGGTGATCGCCGACATCCACTTCCAGCCGAAGTACGTCTTCGCCGCGATCGACGCCGGCTGCGCGGCGGTCCGGGTGAACCCGGGCAACATCCGCCAGTTCGACGACAAGGTCAAGGAGATCGCGAAGGCGGCCGGCGACGCGGGCGTGCCCATCCGGATCGGCGTGAACGCCGGCTCGCTGGACAAGCGGCTGCTCGCCAAGTACGGCAAGGCCACCGCCGAGGCGCTGGTCGAGTCGGCGCTGTGGGAGTGCTCGTTGTTCGAGGAGCACGGCTTCCGCGACATCAAGATCTCGGTCAAGCACAACGACCCGGTGGTGATGATCCGGGCGTACCGCCAGCTCGCCGAGAAGTGCGACTACCCGCTGCACCTGGGCGTCACCGAGGCGGGCCCGGCCTTCCAGGGCACCATCAAGTCGGCGGTCGCCTTCGGCGCGCTGCTGGCCGAGGGGATCGGCGACACCATCCGGGTCTCCCTGTCGGCCCCGCCGGTGGAGGAGATCAAGGTCGGCAACCAGATCCTGGAGTCGCTCGGGCTGCGCGAGCGTGGCCTGGAGATCGTCTCCTGCCCGTCCTGCGGTCGGGCGCAGGTCGACGTCTACAAACTCGCCGAGGAGGTCACCGCCGGCCTGGAAGGGCTGCCGGTGCCGCTGCGGGTCGCCGTCATGGGCTGTGTCGTGAACGGCCCGGGCGAGGCCCGCGAGGCCGACCTCGGGGTGGCCTCCGGCAACGGCAAGGGCCAGATCTTCGTCAAGGGCAAGGTCGTCAAGACCGTCCCCGAGGCGCAGATCGTCGAGACCCTCATCGAGGAGGCGCTGCGCATCGCCGACGAGATGGGCGCCGAACTGCCCGAGGAACTGCGCGGCCTGCTCCCCGGCGCCACCGTCACCGTGCACTGACCCGTCGCGCCGGCCGGGGTGCCCGCGTCACCACGGCGACGGGCACCCCGGCCGCTGGGTCCGACGGGTTGGGCGACTGTCGTCCCACTCGTCACACGGCCCGCGCGGCACCGGGCGGATCTGGCAGGCTGGTAACCGTGCTGACGGTGCCGGTACGGCAACTGGGGGAGTCGGAGCGCCGCGCGGTCGAGCGGCTGCTCGACCTCGACCCGTTCGCGGGCGCGCAGGTCGCCGAGCGGGTCACCGCGCGGGGCCTGGCCTGGTGGCGTGCCGAGGGGCGGGTGCTGGGCTACGGCAGCCGCCGCAACCTGGAGTCGATCTGCTGGCTGGGCGGCAACCTCACCCCGGTGCTCGCCACCGAGCCGGCCGTCGCCGCGTACGCCGACCTGCTCGCCGGTGAGGAGCGGTTCTGCTCGTCGATCGTGGGCCGGGCCGACGCCGTGCTCGGCCTCTGGGACCGGCTCTCCGCCGTCTGGGGGCCGGCCCGGGACGTACGCCCCAACCAGCCGTTGCTGGCCACCGACGCGCTGCCGGCGCTGCGGGCGGACCCGCAGGTGCGGCGGGTGCGCGCCAGCGAGGTCGACCGGCTCTTCCCGGCGGCGGTGGCGATGTACACGGAGGAGGTCGGCGTGTCGCCGCTCGCCGACGACGGCGGTCGCGGCTACCGGCGGCGGGTCGCCGACCTGGTCCGGAGCGGCCGGGCGTACGCCCGGTTTGTCGACGGTGAGGTGGTGTTCAAGGCCGAGCTGGCGGTGGTGACCCGCCGGACCGCCCAGGTGCAGGGTGTCTGGGTGGCCCCCGCCTGGCGGGGCCGGGGCATCGCGTCGGCCGCGATGGCGGCGGTGGTGCGCGACGCGCTGCTTCAGGTCGCCCCGACCGTCAGCCTGTACGTCAACGACTTCAACCTGCCCGCCCGCCGGGTCTACGAGCGCTGCGGGTTCCGCCCCGTCGGCACGCTCGCCACGGTGCTCTTCTGAGCCACCCGGTGCTCTTCTGAGCCACCGGCGTGGCTCTCGCCCGGAGCGGCCCCTCGGCCGGCGCAGCCCTCGGCCGGCGCAGCCCCTGCCCGGACCGGCCTCGGCCGGGGCGGCCCCCGCGCCGGTCTCCGGCCAGGTGAACGGCCGGTAAATGCGTTGAGCCGGTCGGCTCCACCGACCAGGCTGGATACTCCGCCCCCATTTGCCCGAAGGGACTTTGCCATGCGTCTGCTCCGGGACATGTGGGCCACCTCGCCCCGCCGAATGGCGATCGTGACCTGCCTGATCGTGCTCGGCGCCGGCGGTCAGGCCGCCGCCGCCGCGCTGGCCGGCCCCGTCCTGGTGCACCGCGCCGCCGGGTACTTCGCGTTGCTCGTCGTGGCGCTGGTGGCGGCCGTCCTCACCGATCTGGCGGTGAGCCTGCTGATGGCCGGGCTGACCGCCGACTGGTCCGCCGACGTCCGGCGCCGGCTGTGCCGGGTCGCGCTCGGGCAGGATCTGCCGACCCTGGAGACCACCCCCGTCGGCGAGCTGCTCGACCGCATCGACGGCGACGTCTACCAGGTCGCCGCGTCGGTGCGCAACCAGGGCGTACGGATCGCGCAGGGGTTGACCGCGGGCGTGCTGTCGACCGTCGTCGCCCTGGTGCTGTGGTGGCCGGCTGGCGTCGGGATGCTGCTGCTCACCGTGCTGCTGGCGGCCGGCCTGCGCAAGCCCACCGCGCGGATCGGCCCGGCCCGGATGGCCGAGGAGGAGGCCTGGTCCGACCTCGCCGCCGTGATGGAGGAGGCCATCCACGGCCAGGACGACGTGCGTACCAGCCTGGCCCGGCCGTACGTGCTGCGCCTCTACGCCCGGCGGGCCGCCGAGGTGCTGCGCCGGGGGGTACGGGTGTGGCGGATGTCGGCCCAGGTCACCACCGTGGCCGCCGGCGCCATCCGGGCCGGGATCGCGGCCGTGGTGCTCGGCGGTGCGTGGGCGCTGGTCACCGGCCGGGTCGACAGCGCCCGCCTCACCGCGATCTGGCTGCTCGTCGTCGGCTTCGGCATGACCGTCGAGCACGTCAGCCGGATGGTCCCCGAACTCCAGTACGCCCTCGGCGCGTGGGGACGCGTGCTGCTGCTGGCGAACTCGCCCCAGGAGCCCCGGGGCGGGGCCGCCCCGGCGGAGGGGGACCTGGTGGTGCGGGACCTCACCTTCCGCTACGCGGGTGCCGACGACGAGCGTGGGCCGGTGCTGCGCGACGTCGACCTGACCTTCACCCGGGGCCGCTCGTACGCGCTGGTCGGCCGGACCGGCTCCGGTAAGTCGACCCTGGCGAAGGTGCTCACCCGGGCCGTCGACGTGCCACGCGGGACGGTCTTCCTGGCCGGCGACGACGTGTGCGACCTCGACGTCGAGGCGTTGCGCCGGTGGATCGCCGTGGTGCCGCAGCGTACCGAGATCCTCGCCGGGACCCTCGCCGAGAACGTCGCGCTGTTCGAACCGGACCTGCTCGACGCCGCCGCCCGGGCGCTGCGTGAGCTGGGGCTGGACGGCTGGATCGCCGAGCTGCCCGCCGGCCTGGACACCCGGCTGGGCGACGGCGGGCACGTGCTCTCGGCGGGCCAGGAGCAGCTGGTCGCCTTCGCCCGGATCCTGGTGCGCGACCCGCACGTGGTGATCCTCGACGAGGCCACCGCCCGCCTCGACCCGGTGACCGAGACGCGGGTGCAGCAGGCCACCGAGCGGCTGCTGCGTGACCGGATCGGCATCGTCATCGCGCACCGCCTCTCCTCCGTGCGCCGCTGCGACGAGGTGGTGGTGCTGGCCGACGGCGCGGTGGTCGAGGCCGCGCCGCTGCACGCCTCGGAACGCTTCGCCGAACTGCTCGCCACCAGCCACGCCACCGCGTACGCCCACGCGCTCCCGAGCGGCTCCGGCGGGGTCGACCTGCTGACCGGCCCGTCGGACCCGTGGCCGTCCACCGCCCCGCACGAGGCTTTCCCGCCGGCCACGCCGCCGGTGGAGACGCCGACCGCGCCGCCGGTGACCGTGTCGTCCGCCGCGCCCCCGACCGCGCCGTCGGCCGGACCCGTCGACCCGGTGGCGGGCAGGGACGGCGGTGCCCAGGCGTCGCCGGAGCCGGCTCCCCGAGGGCTGCGCGGGCTGCGGGAGATCCTGCGGCTGTGCCTGAACGACGCCCGGTACGGGCTGGCCTCGCTCTCACTGTTCCTGCTGATCGTGCTCCTCGGCCTGGAGGGGCCGGTGCTGCCCTGGCTCTGGGCCGACGTGGTCGACGGCACCGGCGACCCGTGGAAACCGGCGCTGGGAATCGTCGCCGGCCTGCTGGTGACCCTGCCGGTGCCGTACATCACCGGCCTGCGTTTCCCGCGGTGGTGGGTCCGGCAGATGCTGCGGATCAGCCTGCGCCTGGTGCACGGCCAGACGGGGCCCCGCCGGGTCAGCCGGCACACGCCGGCGGAGGTGGTGGCCCAGGGCGGCGACACCGAACGCGTGGTGCAGCTCGCCGACAACCTGATGGACCAGGGGATCTCGCTGCTGCTCCTGGTCACGATGACCGCCGTCACCGGCAGCGTGGTTCCGGGGCTGTTCTTCGCAGGCACGATGCTGGTCTCCGGGCTGGCCGCGATGCTGTTCGGCCCCCACCTGGAACGGTGCGCCCGGGCCACCGTCGCGGCACGGGCCGCGTTCGCCACCGCCCTGGTCTCCTCGCTGTCGGCCGCCCGTACGGTCAAACTCGCCGGGGCCACCCGCCCGGTGCTGCGTCACCTGGCCGACCTCGACGTGGTGCGCAGCGACCGGCAACGCCGGGAGATCTCGGTGCAGGTCTGGTCCCGGTCGACCCCGTCGCTGGTCAGCGGCCTGCTGCCGATCGGCGCGTGGGCGCTCTTCCTGGCCGGGCAGCTGTCGGCCGGCGCCACGCTGGTCGCGGTGGCCACCCTGGCCGCCGCCCGGTGGTTCGCCTGGACGACGGCGTCGCTGATCTCACAGGTCCCGTCGGCGCGGGTGTGGACCGGACGCACGGTGGCCATGGCCGGCGTGGAGGCGTACTCGGCGCCGGTGCCGGAGGTGGACCTCGGCGCCGGGACCGCCCCGGCACCCGTCGTGCCGACCCGGCACCCGCTGCGCCGCCTGGAGCTGACCGGCTTCGGCGTCCGGCACACCGACGGGACGGTGGCCGTACGCGACGTCGACCTGACGGTGGAACGCGGCCAGCTGGTGCTGGTCGTGGGGCCGGTCGGCTCGGGCAAGTCGTCGCTGCTGCGGGCGCTGGCCGGCATCGCCCCGCACACCGGCCGGCTGACCTGGAACGGCGACCCTGTCACCGAGCCGGAGCTGTTCCTGCGCCCCCACCAGGTGGGTTACGTCGGCCAGCTGCCACGGGTGCTCTCCGGCACGGTGGCGGACAACATCACCCTCGGCCACCAGGTGGACGCCGCGGCGGCGGTGTCCACCGCCCAGCTGGACCACGACCTGGCGGCGGCCGGCGGCGGGCTCGGGCTGCTGATCGGGCACAAGGGCACCCGCCTGTCGGGCGGGCAGTTGCAGCGCCTGGCGCTGGCCCGGGCGCTCGCCCCGCGTACCGAGCTGCTGGTGGCCGACGACGTCTCCTCGGCGCTGGACGTCACCACCGAGCTGGCGTTGTGGGAGGCGCTGCGCGAGCACGGGGTGACGGTGGTGGGCTCGACCTCGAAGCGGGCCGCCCTGGTCCGGGCCGACCACGTCGTGGTGCTGTCCTCCGGCACGGTGGCCGCCCAGGGACCGTGGCGCGACCTCGAACCACACTGGTCCCACCTGGCCGGCTGACCCGTCCCGAGGGTCAGGCGCGGGCGTACTGGGCCGGCCAGGTGGGGGTGGCGCGGAGCTTGGCGGCGGCCCGGTGCGGCCAGTACGGGTCGCGTAGCAGTTCCCGCCCGAGCAGGACCAGGTCGGCGTCACCGGACGCGACGATCTCCTCGGCCTGCTCGGGCTCGACGATCAGGCCGACCGCGCCGGTCGCCACGCCCGCCTCCCGGCGCACCCGGGCGGCCAGCGGCACCTGGTAGCCCGGGCCGACCGGGATGGTCGCGGTGGGCGACGCGCCGCCCGAGGAGCAGTCGACCAGGTCCACCCCGGCGGCGGCCAGCTCGCCGGCGAGCACCACGCTGTCGTCGGCCGTCCAGCCCGCCGGATCCCAGTCGGTGGCCGAGATGCGGGTCAGCACGGGCACGTGCTCGCCGACCGCCGCGCGGACCGCCCGTGCCACCGCCAGGGTCAGCCGCATCCGGCCGGAGCGGTCCCCGCCCCAGCCGTCGTCGCGGTGGTTGGTGAGCGGGGAGAGGAACTCGTGCAGCAGGTAGCCGTGCGCGGCGTGGATCTCCACGGCGGCGAAGCCGGCGTCGACCGCCCGCTCGGCCGCCGCCGCGAACGCCTCGACGACGCCCGCGATGCCCGCCTCGTCCAGCGCGGTCGGCACCCGGTAGTCGGCGACGAACGGCGCGGAGCCCGGGCCGACCGGCGTCCAGCCGCCCTCGGCGTCGGGCACCCCGCCGCGCCGGGGCGCCCACGGCCGGTACGTCGACGCCTTGAACCCGGCGTGCGCGAGCTGCACGACCGGCGTCGCGCCGTGCGCGGCGACGAACGCGGTCACCGGCCGCCAGGCGTCGACGTGCGCGCCTGACCAGAGCCCGGTGTCCTGCGGGCTGATCCGTCCCTCGGGCAGTACGGCGGTGGCCTCGGTCATCACCAGGCCGACGCCGCCGACCGCCCGGGCGCCGAGGTGCACCAGGTGCCAGTCGGTGGGCAGGCCGTCCGGACCGGCCGTGTACTGGCACATCGGCGCCAGGGCGATCCGGTTGGGCAGGGTCACGCCGCGCAGAGTCAGCGGGGTGAACAGGACACTCATGTGGTCATCCTCTCCGGGGGTGGAAGGGCGCCGGTGCGGGCCCCTCCCGGCTCGTCGGGTCGTGCTGTGCTCCTGCCCCACCGGGCGTCAACCGGGTGCCCTCGCCCGCCGGCGCAGGGCGACGACGGTCGCGGTGGCCGCGCCCCAGAGGACGGCCACCAGCAGCAACAGCCGTTCCAGGACCGCGATCAGGCCGCCGCGCCCGACCGTGACGAGCGCCACGGCGGTCGCGCCCGCCAACGGCAGGGCCACCGCCAGGGCCACCACGGCGAGCCGGCGCAGCACCGGCTCGGCGGCCCGGGTGAGCGCGATCGCCAGCATCGCGAGGACCACCGCGGCCACCGCGAGGATGCTCGCCGCGCCGTGCACCAGGTCCGCCGTGGTCGCCTGCTCGAACGGCGGCAGCGGGCAACCGGCGCTGCACGTCACCGCCCCGGAGACCAGCGCGAAGACGCTGCCGACCGCGAGCAGCCCGGCCGCCGCCCGCAGCGCCGGGGGCAGCGCCGCCGCGAGCAGCAGCAGGCCGGCAGCCAGGGCGAAGACCCCGATCCGGTACGCGGGCGCGTACGCGCTGTCGGTGACGCCCGCCTCGCTGACGTACCCGGTCAGGCCCGGCCCGGGACCGGCGACCACGGCGACCGTCACCGCGACCGCGCCCCCGACGACGCAGCCGGCCGAAGCCGACGCGGCGGCGGCCCGGGGTGGTGCGGCGCGCGGGTCGGCCCGGGGCGGCTCAGCCACGCCCGTGCGGCGTCGTCCAGCCGGAGGTGTCGGGCCCCAGCGGGACGATCCCCGTCGGGTTGATCGCCCCGTGGGTGCCGTAGTAGTGCCGCTTGATGTGGTCGAAGTCGACCGTCTCGCCGAAGCCCGGGGTCTGGAACAGGTCCCGGGCGTACGCCCACAGCACCGGCATCTCGGTGAGCTTGTGCCGGTTGCACTTGAAGTGCCCGTGATACGCCACGTCGAAGCGGATCAGGGTGGTGAACAGCCGCACGTCGGCCTCGGTGATCGCGTCGCCCATCAGGTAGCGCCGGCCCGCCAGCCGTTCCGACAGCGCGTCGAGGCGGGCGAAGAGGGCCGTGAACGCCTCGTCGTACGCGGCCTGCGAGGTGGCGAAGCCGCACCGGTAGACGCCGTTGTTGACGTCGCGGTGGATCTCCGCCATCAGGGCGTCCAGCTCCGGGCGCAGCTCGACCGGGTAGAGGTCCGGTGCGTCCGGCTTGTGCAGCCCGCGCCACTCGGTGGAGAGGTCGAGGGTGAGCTGCGGATAGTCGTTGGTGACCACCCGCCCGGTGAGCGTGTCGACCAGCGCCGGCACGGTGACCCGACCCGTGTAGTCGGGATCGGTGGCGAGGTACGCCTCGGAGAGGAAGCCGATGCCGAGCACCGGGTCGAACCCGTCGGGGTCGAGGGCGAACCGCCAGCCCCGCTCGTCGCGGATCGGGTCCACCGTGCCGAGGGAGATCGCGTCCTCCAGACCGAGCAGGCCGCGTACGATCCGGGCCCGGTGTGCCCACGGGCAGGCCCGACACCAGATCAGCCGGTAGCGGCCCGGCTCCAGCGGCCACCGGTCCTGCGCGTCCGGCCCGCCACCGGGCGGCGAGTCGGAGTCCACGGTGACCCTCCCGGTGAACCGGTTGGGTTGGCGGACGAACTCGCCGCCGCCGCTGGTTTCTGCGCTGAACTGGGGCCGGGCCATGCCGCCAACCTATCCGCTGCGGGCACGGATATCCTGGCGGCCGGGTGTCCCCCGGGACCCGGGCCGCCCGCCCCGCCCCTTCCCCCACCCCCGAAGGATCGCGTCGATGACCGTGGCTTACCTGGTGGCCGGTGTCCGCACCCCGATCGGCCGGTACGCCGGCGCCCTCGCCGCCGTCCGCCCCGACGACCTGGCCGCGCACGTGATCCGCGAGCTGGTCGCCCGGCACCCGTCGGTGGACTGGGCGCGCGTCGACGACGTGATCCTGGGCTGCGCCAACCAGGCCGGCGAGGACAACCGCAACGTGGCCCGGATGGCGGCGCTGCTCGGCGGGCTGCCCGAGGAGGTGCCCGGCAGCACGGTCAACCGGCTCTGCGGCTCCGGCCTGGACGCCCTCGCCAGCGCGGCCCGGTCGGTGGTGGCCGGCGAGGCCGACCTCGTGGTGGCGGGCGGGGTGGAGAGCATGAGCCGCGCCCCGTTCGTGCTGCCCAAGGCGGCCACCCCGTTCTCCCGCACCGCCGAGGTCTACGACACCACCATCGGCTGGCGGCTGGTCAACCCGCTGATGGAGAGGCACTGGGGCATCGACTCCATGCCGGAGACGGCGGAGAACGTCGCCGCCGCGTACGGCGTCGGCCGCGCCGAGCAGGACGAGTTCGCGTACCGGTCGCAGCAGCGGGCCGCGAAGGCGCAGGCCGCCGGCCGGTTCGCCGAGGAGATCGTGGGGGTGACCGTGCCGGCGGGCCGGCGCGAGACCAGGCTCGTCGAGGTCGACGAGCACCCCCGGGAGACCTCACTGGAGAAGCTCGCCGCGCTGCCCACCCCGTTCCGCGAGGGCGGCACGGTGACCGCCGGCAACTCCTCGGGCGTCAACGACGGCGCGGTGGCGCTGCTGGTCGCCTCCGAGGCGGCGGTGGCCCGCTACGACCTCACCCCGCTGGCCCGCGTCGCCGGCGCCGCCTCGGCCGGCGTACCGCCGCGGGTGATGGGGGTGGGCCCGGTGCCGGCCACCCGCAAGTTGCTCGACCGCCTCGGCCTCGGTCTCGACGCCGTCGACGTGATCGAGCTGAACGAGGCGTTCGCCGCGCAGTCCGTCGCGGTGCTGCGCGAGCTGGGCCTGCCCACCGACGCCGAGCACGTCAACCCGAACGGCGGGGCGATCGCGCTCGGGCACCCGCTCGGCGCCAGCGGCGCCCGCCTCGCCCTGACGGCCGCCATCGAGCTGCGCCACCGGGGTGGCCGGCGCGCGCTGGCCACCATGTGCGTCGGGGTCGGGCAGGGCATCTCCCTCCTCCTCGAAGCCGCCTGACCCCCGGGCGGCACCGGAGCGGCGGCGGCGCCGACGAAGTGGGTCATGGGACCTCCCGGAGCGTGGAGTTCGCGGCCTAGAGTGGTGAGCACCACACGATCCGCGGGTCGGTCGGCGTGCCGCGCGTGCCCGCACGCGCCCCGACGCCGGCTCCCTCCCGCACCGCGGCGACGACTTGGGGTGCAGCAGTGCAGATGCCGGACGGACTTCCCGCCGAGATCGACCTCTCCCGGCCGAGCGCGGCCCGGGTCTACGACTACTTCCTCGGCGGGGCGCACAACTTCGAGATCGACCGGCAGCTCGCCGAGCAGATCGCCAGCATGACCCCGAACCTGGCGGCGACCATGCGTGCCGGCCGGGAGTTCCTGCGCCGCGCCGTGCGTACGCTGCTCGACGCCGGCATCGACCAGTTCCTCGACATCGGCTCGGGCATCCCCACCGTCGGCAACGTGCACGAGGTCGCCCAGGCGGCCAACCCGAAGGCCCGGGTGGTCTACGTCGACATCGACCCGGTCGCCGTGGCGCACAGCCGGGAGCTGCTCGCCGGCGACGAACTGACCGGGGTGATCCACGCCGACCTGCGGGAGCCGGAGCGGATCCTGGCCGGAGCCCGCGACCTCGGGCTGCTCGACTTCGACCGGCCGCTGGGCATCCTGCTCGCGGGGGTGGTGCACTTCATCCCGGACGCCGACCGCCCCGGTGACATCCTGGCCGCCCTCCGGGCCGCCGCGGCCCCGGGCAGTCATCTGGTCGTCTCGCACTCCACGTTCGAGGACCAGCCGCAGGAGATGCTCGACGCGCAGCGCCTCTCGGCGCGCACCGACACCGAGATCACGCTGCGCTCCCGGGCCGAGGTGACGAGCTTCTTCGGCGACTGGACGCTGCTGGAGCCGGGCGTGGTGCACATGCCGCTGTGGCGGCCCGACTCGCCCTCCGACGTGGACGAGCACCCGGAGCGGTTCGGCGCCTTCGGCGGCGTCGCCCGGTACGACCTGCCCGCCGCCTGATCCGATGGCCGCCGTCCCGGAGCCCGGCGGCGACGACCTCAGCCGGTCGGGCGCCCAGCGCTACGCGGCCGAGTGGGCGCGGGCGGTGCGCCGGCTCGGTTTCGTGCCGCTCAGCGCGGCCGAGACGGAGCGCCTGCTGCACCTGCACACCGTCCGGCTGGCCGAGGCGCTGCTGGCCGAGCCGTTCTCGGCCCTGCCGGCGGAGGAGGTGGGGCGGGCACTGGTCGAGGAGCACCTGACCGAGCCCCGGGTGCTCGACTGGTCGGTGCAGGCGCTCGGCCACCGGTTCCCGGCCCGGGTGCTGCCGGGCCGGGCCCACCGGGGCGAGACGGCACAACGGGTCGCGGCGTTGCAGGGCGGGCTCGCGGCCGGCTTCGCCCGGGCCCTGCGCGAGCGCACCTTCGCCCAGCAGGAGCGGATCGCCCGCTCGGCCTGGCAGGCCCGTGACGAGGTGGAGCAGGCCCTGCGCGACAGCGAGGCCCGGTTCCGGGCGGTCTTCGTGGGGGCCGCCACGGGGATCGGCATCGCCGGCGTCGACGGCCAGATCATCGACGTCAACCAGGCGTTCGCGGGCATGCTGGGCTACTCGATCCAGGAGCTGCGGCAGACCAACGTGGCCGCGCTGTTCCATGCCGACGACGCGGCGGGCATGTGGGAGCTCTACCAGGAGCTGATCGAGGGCAAGCAGGACCGGGCCCGGGTGGAGAAGCGCTACTACCGCAAGGACGGCAGTGTGGTCTGGACGGACCTGTCCGTCTCGCTGATCCGCCACGACGACGGCCGGCCCCGGTTCACCGTGGCGATGATCGAGGACATCACCGAGCGGTACGAACTCCAGCAGCGGCTGCGCTTCCAGGCGCTGCACGACCCGCTCACCGGCCTGCCCAACCGGACCCTGTTCTTCGAGACGCTGGGCCGGGTCCTCGACGGCGCCGACGCCGCCCACCGGGTCGGGGTCTGCTTCCTCGACCTGGACGGCTTCAAGGCGATCAACGACAGCCTCGGCCACGACCTCGGCGACCGGCTGCTCGTGGTGATCGCCGAGCGGCTCGCCGACTGCGTCGCCGGGCGGGGCCACCTCGTGGCCCGGATGGGCGGCGACGAGTTCGTCATCCTGGTCGACGACGGCGCCGGCATCGACGACGCGGTCGAGGTCGCCCAGATGGCCCTGGCCGCGGTCTCCGTCCCGGTCCGCATCGGCGAGCACCAGGTCGCGGTGTCGGCGAGCGTCGGCGTCGTCGAGTGCCCCGCCAGCGCGACGAGCGCCTCGGAGCTGATGAAGGCCGCCGACACCACGCTCTACTGGGCGAAGGCGGAGGGGCGGGGCCGGTGGGCGGTCTACGACCCGGAGCGCGGCGCCCGGGACATCGCCCGCTCCGCCCTCGCCGCCGGGCTGCCGGCGGCGCTGGACCGGGGCGAGTTCGTCGTGCACTACCAGCCGATCGTGTCCCTGTTGGAGGGCTCGACGCTGGCCGTCGAGGCGCTGGTCCGGTGGCAGCACCCGGAGCTGGGCCTGATCGGGCCGGACCGGTTCATCGGGCTGGCCGAGGAGACCGGCCTGATCGTCCGGCTGGGCGAGTGGGTGCTGCGGCAGGCCTGCCGGGACGCGGAGGCGTGGCGGCGGGAGTTCCCCCGCGCCGGGCTGGTGGTCAGCGTCAACCTGGCCGCAAGGCAGGCCGACGATCCGGGGATCGTCGACACCGTCGCCGACGCGCTGGCCTCCACCGGCCTGCCGGCGGACCTGCTGCAACTGGAGCTGACCGAGAGCGCGGTGATGGGCACCGCCGGGGAGCCGCTGCGGTCGCTGCACCGGCTGGCCGCCCTCGGCGTACGGATGGCGATCGACGACTTCGGCACCGGCTACTCCAACCTGGCGTACCTGCGCCGGTTGCCGATCCACTGCCTGAAGCTGGCCGGGCCGTTCGTCGAGGGCATCCGGGGCGCGGACGCCGGGGCGGTGGCCGACCACCGGGACGAGCGGATCGTGGACGCGCTGGTCCGGCTGGCGCACGCGCTGGAGCTGTGGGTCACCGCCGAGGCGGTGGAGACCGGGGTGCAGGCGGAGCGGCTGCGCGCGCTGCGTTGCGACAGCGGGCAGGGGCTGTTCTTCGGCCCGCCCGCCCCGGCGGCGGAGATCACCGCCCGGCTGCGCGCCGAGGAGCAGGAGACGACGGCATGAGCCTGACGGACAGCGAGGCGGCGGTCGCCGTACTCGCCGGGTTGGCGATCGTCGCCGGGCTCGCCGGGGTGGTGGTGCCCGGCCTGCCGGCGCTGCCGCTGTGCTGGGGCGGGGTGCTCGTCTGGGCGGTCTTCGGCGGCGCCGGGCCCGGCCGCTGGGCGGTGCTCGCCGCCGCGACCGTGGTCGTCGCCGGCGGCACGGTCGTCAAGTACGCCTGGCCGGGGCGGAACCTGAAACGCACGGGGGTGCCGACCTCGTCGCTGCTGGCCGGTGGCCTGCTGGGGCTGGTCGGCTTCTTCGTGATCCCGGTGATCGGGCTGGTGCTCGGCTTCGTCGGCGGGGTGTGGGCGGCGGAGCGGCTGCGGCTGGGCGACTCCCGGCTGGCCTGGCCGGCGACGAAGCAGGCGGTGGCGGCGGCGGGCCTGGCCATGCTGGTCGAGTTCCTCGCCGGCCTGCTCGTGGCGGCGCTCTGGGTGGTGGGACTGACGCTCGCCTGAACCCGTGCGGTGGCTCGGGTGGACCGGTGCGGTGCGGTGCGGACGGCGCGGGGCGGGCGTCGGTACGGCGCAGCGCCGTACGGGTGAGAGAGAGGTGACGTGCCCCGCGCCGCCGCGTGCCGGGCGGTCCGAGCGCCCGGCGGTGGCCCGTCGCGATCGGGCCTGGTCACGGGCTCAAGCATGCGGTCCACGCGCCCGCACGGCAACGCAATTTGCCCGGCTCGGCCGGCCCGCCCCACCGGCGGCCGGCAGGTCGGGCGGCTGCGGTGCGCGGCAGGTCCGGCGGCCCCGGGGCGGTTGCCGGGATGCCGGGCAGGGCATTGACGGTCGACCGGTTCAGCCAGTAGACCTTGGTGATGGAGGCCCGCCGATGAGGAAAGCTCCGCTCACGTTGGAACAGCTGCGGGTCGCCGTCGCCGAGGGCGAGATCGACACCGTCGTGCTGGCCCTGGTGGACATGCAGGGCCGGTTGCAGGGCAAGCGGTTCCACGCGCCCTACTTCCTCGACGAGGTGGCCGCGCACGGCAGCGAGGGCTGCGACTACCTGCTGGCCGTGGACGTCGACATGAACACCGTCGACGGGTACGCGATGTCGAGCTGGGACCG
This sequence comes from Micromonospora sp. NPDC049051, assembly GCF_043197575.1. Classification (NCBI taxonomy): domain Bacteria; kingdom Bacillati; phylum Actinomycetota; class Actinomycetes; order Micromonosporales; family Micromonosporaceae; genus Micromonospora; species Micromonospora sp. NPDC049051. The sequence continues at coordinate 896,533 of NZ_JBICTL010000002.1, read as the reverse complement.
CGGCTACGGCGACTTCGCCATGGTGCCGGACCTCGACACGCTGCGCCCGGTGCCCTGGCAGCCGGGCACCGCACTGCTCCTGGCCGACCTGGCCTGGCCGGACGGCTCCCCGGTCGTCGCCTCGCCCCGGCAGATCCTGCGCCGCCAGCTCGACCGGCTGGCCGCGCACGGGCTGACCGCGTACGCCGGCACCGAGCTGGAGTTCGTGCTGTTCCGCGACTCGTACGAGGAGGCCTGGCGGCGCGGCTACCGCGACCTGACCCCGGCGAACCAGTACAACGTGGACTACTCCCTGCTCGGCACGGCCCGGGTGGAGCCGCTGCTGCGCCGCATCCGGCGGGAGATGGCCGGGGCGGGGCTCACCCCGGAGAGCGCGAAGGGGGAGTGCAACCTCGGCCAGCACGAGATCGCCTTCCGCTACGACGAGGCGGTGGCCTGCGCCGACCACCACGTGATCTACAAGAACGGGGCGAAGGAGATCGCCGCCCAGGAGGGCATGTCGATCACCTTCATGGCCAAGCCGAACGCGCGCGAGGGCAACTCCTGCCACATCCACTTCTCGCTGCGCGACGCCGACGGCCGCTCGGCGATGCTCGGCGACGGGCCGGCGCACCTGTCGACGACCGGGCAGCGGGTGCTGGCCGGGCTGCTGGCCACCATGCGCGAGTTCAGCCTCCTGTTCGCGCCGAACATCAACTCGTACAAGCGCTACCAGCCCGGATCGTTCGCGCCCACCGCGCTGCGCTGGGGCACGGACAACCGCACCTGCGCGCTGCGGCTGGTCGGGCACGGGCAGGGCATGCGGGTGGAGAACCGGGTGCCGGGCGCGGACGTCAACCCGTACCTGGCGATCGCGGCGCTCGTCGCCGGTGCCGTGCACGGCATCGAGCGGGAGCTGGAGCTGGGCGAGGAGTGCACCGGCAACGCGTACGACGACCCGGCCGCCGAGCGCGTCCCCGGCACGCTGCGCGACGCGCTGACCCTCTGGGAGGGCTCGACGCTGGCCGCCGGGGCGTTCGGCGACGAGGTGCACGCGCACTACGCCAACCAGGCACGAGTCGAACTGACGGCCTTCGACGCCGCCGTCACGGACTGGGAACTCCGCCGTGGCTTCGAACGCCTCTGACCCCTCCGCCCGGCCCCGGGCCCCGCTGCCGGTCGATCATGCGGTTCCGGTGGGCGGTCGAGGATGATCGGCGGCTTTGATGCGGCACCACAACTGCGTGATCGACGCCGCCTGGGGCGGGGCGGCGGGAGGGAGGGTGGGCGTGAGTGAGGTGGTGGATCCGGCCACCGGGGAGGTCGTGGGGCGCGTCGCCGCCACGTCGCTCGCCGAGGTCGACGCGGCGATCGCGCGGGCGGACGCGGCCTTCGTACGCTGGCGCGCGGTGACGCCCGGGGAGCGGGCGCGGGTGTTGCGGCGCTTCGCGGCGGTGGTCGACGCGCACCTGGAGGAGCTGGCGCGGCTGGAGGTGCGCAACTCGGGACACACCATCGGCAACGCGCGGTGGGAGGCGGGCAACGTCCGCGACGTCCTCGACTACTACGCGGGCGCGCCGGAGCGGCTGACCGGACGGCAGATCCCGGTGCCGGGCGGGCTGGACGTGACGTTCCACGAGCCGCTCGGCGTGGTCGGCGTGATCGTGCCCTGGAACTTTCCGATGCCGATCGCCGCCTGGGGTTTCGCGCCGGCGCTCGCGGCCGGCAACACCGTGCTGCTCAAGCCCGCCGAGCTGACCCCGCTGACCGCGCTGCGCTTGGCCGAGCTGGCCCGCGAGGCGGGCGTGCCCGACGACGTGTTCACCGTCCTGCCGGGCGCCGGATCCGTGGTGGGCGAACGGTTCGTCACCCATCCCGCCGTACGGAAGGTCTGCTTCACCGGCTCCACGGAGGTGGGCACCCGGATCATGGCCGGCTGCGCGGCGCAGGTGAAGCGGCTGACCCTGGAGCTGGGCGGCAAGAGCGCCAACGTCGTCTTCGCCGACGCCGACCTGGAGCGCGCGGCGGCCACCGCCCCGTACGCCGTCTTCGACAACGCCGGCCAGGACTGCTGCGCCCGGTCGCGGATCCTGGTCCAGCGGCCGGCGTACGACCGGTTCCTGGAGTTGCTCGAACCGGCGGTGCGCGCGCTGCGGGTGGAGGACCCGGCGCGGGAGACCGCCGAGATGGGGCCGCTCATCTCCGCCGCCCAGCGGGACCGGGTGGCCGGGTACGTCGACGGGGCGAACGTCGCCTTCACCGGCTCCCGCCCCGACGGGCCCGGCTTCTGGCACGCCCCGACGGTGCTGCTCGCCGACTCGCCCGCCGACCGGCACTGGCGCGAGGAGATCTTCGGCCCCGTCGTCTCGGTGCTCCCGTTCGACGACGAGGCCGACGCGATCCGCCTCGCCAACGACACCGAGTACGGGCTCTCCGGCTCGATCTGGACCCGGGACGTGGGCCGGGCGGTGCGGATGGCGCGGGCCGTGGAGGCGGGCAACCTCAGCGTCAACTCGCACTCCTCGGTGCGGTACTGGACCCCGTTCGGCGGGATGAAGCGCTCCGGGCTGGGCCGCGAGCTGGGCCCGGACGCGCTGCACGCCTTCACGGACGTCAAGAACGTGTTCATCGCGACGGAGGAGTGATCAGGTGCGGGGTCGACTTGAGGACCGGGTGGCCGTGGTCACCGGAGCGGGCAGCGGGATCGGGCTGGCCACCGTGCGGCGCTTCGCCGCCGAGGGGGCCCGGGTGGTCTGCGTGGACGTCGACCCGGAGGCGGGTGGGCGGGCCGCCGAGGAGGTCGGCGGGGAGTTCGTCGCCACGGACGTCGCCGACGAGGCGGCCGTACGGGACCTCTTCGACGGGGTGGCCGAGCGGCACGGGCGCATCGACGTGGCGTTCAACAACGCCGGCATCTCCCCGCCGGAGGACGACTCCATCCTGACCACCGGGCTGGACGCCTGGGAGCGGGTGCTGCGGGTCAACACCACGAGTGTCTACCTCTGCTGCAAGCACGTCATCCCGCACATGCGCCGGCAGGGCAAGGGCTCGATCATCAACACCGCGTCGTTCGTGGCGCTGATGGGGGCGGCCACCTCGCAGATCGCGTACACGGCGAGCAAGGGCGGGGTGCTGGCGATGACCCGGGAACTGGGCGTGCAGTTCGCCCGGGAGGGCATCCGCGTCAACGCGCTCTGCCCCGGCCCGGTCGCCACCCCGCTGCTGCTGGAACTCTTCGCCGCCGACCCCGAGCGCGCCGCCCGCCGGTTGGTGCACGTGCCGATGGGGCGGTTCGGGAAACCGGAGGAGATCGCCGCCGCGGTGGCGTTCCTGGCCAGCGACGACTCGTCCTTCATGACCGCCGCCCAGTTCGTCGTGGACGGCGGCATCACGGGCGCGTACGTCACCCCGCTCTGAGCCGGCCGCTGGTCGGGGGGACATGACCAGCGCTCACGGCGCCGTATGCGTTACGTTGCTCGTCCGTCGGGGTACCAAGCGGGGCACGGCCGGTTGGATCATCGGGCCGAGGCGGTGATGGCCGGAGCAGGAGGAACTATGAGTTCGGCCCAGGGGGGCGTGGGCGGAGGGCACCCGTCCGAGGGAGGCCAGGACCCCGAGTTCCCCCCGTTGTTGGCCGCCGCGTTCGCCGGCGGCGGCGAGATGGGCGAGCTGATGAGTCGCCTCGACTGGTCCGGCCACCCGCTGGGCACCCCCGACCGCTGGCCGACGACGCTCTGCTCCGCGGTCGGCCTGATGCTCGCCTCCAGCGCGCAGATCGTCATGTTCTGGGGTGAGGACGAGCTCGCCTTCTACAACGACGCCTACCGCCCGACGATCGGTGGCAAGCACCCCGACGTGCTGGGCCAGCCGGCGCGCGTGCACTGGGCCGAGACCTGGAGCGTGCTCGGGCCGCTGCTGGAGGGCGTCCGGCGCGACGGCCGCTCGTACCGCGCGCAGGACCATCCCTTCCCGCTCGACCGCCGGGGCTTCGTGGAGGAGACGTACTTCGACGTCTCCTACGATCCGATCCTGGGCGTCGACGGCTCCGTCGACGGCGTCTTCTGCATCGTCAACGAGACCACGGGCCGCGTCGTCGGGGAGCGCCGGCTGCGGCTGCTGGCCGAGTTGGGCACCGAGCTGGCCGAGGTCGACAGCAGGCCCGAGCTGGGTCGCATCGCCGCCGAGGTGCTCGACCGGCACCGCTCGGACGTGCCGTTCGCGCTGCTGCACCTGCCCGGCCAGGCGGGCGACGTGACGTTGGCCGGATGCAGCGGTGTCGACCCCGGGGTGGTCGTCCCGCCCCCGCCGGCGCGGCTGGCCGAGGTCGCCGCCACCGGCAGCGCCGTCACCGTCGCCGTGACGGACCTGCTCACCGAGGTGCCGGCCGACGCGACCGGTGAGGCGCTGGTGCTGCCGGTCACCGCCGGGAACGAGACCGTCGGCACGCTGGCGGTCGGTGTCGCCCGCCGGGTGCCGCTCACCGACGAGTACCGGGACTTCTTCGACCTGGTCGCCGCGCAGGTCTCGCGGGCCGTCGGCCGGCAGCAGGCGTACGAGCAGGAACGCGCCCGCGCCGCCGAGCTGGCGGCCCTCGACCGCGCCAAGACGAACTTCTTCGCCAACGTCAGTCACGAGTTCCGCACCCCGCTCACCCTGGTGCTCGGCCCGCTGGAGGACCTGCTGGCCGACCCGGCGCTGCCCGAGGCGTACACCGACCGGCTCGCCACCATGCACCGCAACGCGCTGCGGCTGCTCAAGCTGGTCAACACGGTGCTCGACTTCTCCCGGCTCGAGTCCGGGCGGTTGGCCGCCCGCTACCAGCCCACCGACCTCGCCGACTACACCGCCCGCCTGGCCAGCACCTTCCGTTCCGCCACCCAACGGACCGGGCTGCGGCTGGTGGTGGACTGCCCGCCGCTGCCGGCGCCGGTCTTCGTCGACCGGGACCTGTGGGAGAAGGTCGTCCTCAACCTGGTCTCGAACGCGGTGAAGTTCACCTTCGACGGCGAGATCCGGGTCCGCGTCCGCGCGGTCGACGGCGCCGCCCGGCTGGAGGTCTCCGACACGGGTGTCGGCATCGTGCCGGAGGAGCTGCCGCACATCTTCGAGCGCTTCCACCGGGTGCCCGGGGCGCGTTCGCGCAGCCACGAGGGCACCGGGATCGGCCTGGCACTGGTCCGCGAGCTGGTCGAGATGCACGGCGGCGAGGTGGCCGCGCGCAGCCGCGTCGACGAGGGCAGCACGTTCACCGTGACCATCCCGTTCGGCGCCGGGCACCTGCCGGCCGAGCGGGTCGTCGACACCGGCGCCCCGGCACAGGCCGAGCTGGCGCACGCCGACCTCTATGTGGCGGAGACGGCGCTCTGGACGGGCGCCGCGTCGGCCGACGGCGGTGGGACGCCCCGGGGAAGCGGCGCCGCCGGCCGGATCCTGGTCGCCGACGACAACGCCGACCTCCGCGAGCACGTCAACCGGTTGCTCTCGCCGTCCTGGGAGGTGGTCGCGGTCGCCGACGGCGTGGAGGCGCTGCGGCACGCCGTCGACGGCTCGTTCGACCTGGTGCTGACCGACGTGATGATGCCCCGGCTGGACGGCTTCGGGCTGGTCGCCGCGTTGCGCGCGGACCCGCGTACCCGGCACGTGCCGATCGTGCTGCTCTCCGCCCGGGCCGGCTCCGCCGAGGAGGTCGCCGGGCTGGCGGTGGGCGCCGACGACTACCTCACCAAGCCCTTCTCCGGTCAGGAGCTGATCGCCCGGGTGCGGGCCAACGTCGAGCTGGGGCAGCTCCGCGGCCAGATCATCCGGGGGTTGCAGGCCCTGGCCGACGCGGCGGTGGCGCTCAACACGGCCCGCTCCACGGCCGACGTGCTCCAGGTCGCCGCGCGGCACGCCCTGAGCCTCGCCGAGGCCGCCCGGGTGGTGGTCTCCGCCACCGGGATGCGCTTCGAGGCCGACGGCGGCGGGCTGACCTCGATCGAGCCGTCCTTCGTGCTGCCGCTGACCGGCACCGCCGGCGAGCGGCTCGGCGAGCTGCGGGTCTGGCGCCCGGACGGCGACGGCATCCACACCGACGAGGCCGCGCTCACCCAGCTGGCCCGGCTGGTCGGGGTGCGGCTGGAGAACGCCCAGCTCTACGAGGCCGAGCACCGCATCGCCACCACGCTCCAGCACAGCCTGCTGCCCCGGTCGCTGCCGCAGCTGCCGGGCGCCCTGGTGGCCAGCCGCTACCTGCCGGGCAGCGCCGACGTGGAGGTCGGCGGGGACTGGTACGACGTCATCGCGCTCGGCGACGACGAGCTCGTGCTGGCCATCGGCGACGTGGTCGGCAAGGGCGTCCCGGCGGCGGCGGCGATGGGCCAGCTCCGCAACGGGCTGCGGGCGTACGTCCTGGAGGGCTTCGACCCCGGCGAGTCGTTGACCCGGCTCAACCGGCTCGTCGGCACGACGGAGGGCCGTTCCTTCGCGACGGTGTTCTGCCTGTGGTTCAGTCCCCGCACCGGCCGGATGCGGTACGCCAGCGCCGGCCACCCGTCCCCCCTGCTGAGTCGCGGCGACGACGTGGCGTTCCTGCACGGGCGGGCGCTCGGGCCGCCGGTCGGGGCGATCCCCGGCACGACCTACAAGACCGTCGACGGGGAACTGGCCGCCGGGAACCGGCTGCTGCTCTACACCGACGGGCTGATCGAGGACCGGCAGCTCGGCATCGACGCCTCGCTGGACCTGCTGCGGCAGGACGCGGCCACCCCCGCCGAGCACGTGGCCGACCTGATCGACGCGGTGGTGGAGCGGGTGGCCGGCCGGCCGCTGCGCGACGACGTCGCGGTGCTCGCCCTGGAGGCGGCCGAACTCGACCGGTTCGCGCTGCGGCTGCCGGCCGATCCCACCCGGCTCAGCGTGCTGCGCAAGCGGCTGGAGGACTTCCTCGTCGCGCACCGGGTCACCGAGACCGACCTGTTCGACCTGACGGTCGCCGTCTCCGAGGCGGCCGCCAACGCCATCGAGCACCCGGTCGACCCGCGCGAGCCGACGATCAGCGTCGAGGTGACCATCTCCGAGCGCACGGTGGTCGCCACGGTGCGCGACAGCGGGCGGTGGCGGGAGTCGACCGGATCGGGCTTCCGGGGGCGCGGGCTGTCGCTGATCGAGGCGCTGGGAGAGCTGTCGGTGAACCGTACCGCCGAGGGGACCGAAGTCACGCTGCGCCGGCGCCTCGCGGCCTGACCGCGGCACCCGACGCCCTTCCGAGCGGGCGCCGCGGCGGCGCTCCGACGGGGAGCAGGCTCAGGCCGGGCGGAGCCAGGCCTGGTCGCCCAGGCCGGAGATGTCCAGCACCCGGTGGACCTGCCGCGACGGCAGCACGGTGAGCGCGTCGGGGAACTGCTGGGCCAGCCGGACCACGGCGTGGATCGCCGCCGAGTCGAAGAAGGTGACCGCCCGCAGGTCGAGGGTCAGCCGCTCGGCCGGCTCCCGCAGCGCGGTCTGGAACATGATGTCGGCGGTGGCCATGTCGACCTCGCCGGTCACCAGGACGTGCAGGTGGCCGCCGTCGACCTCCGCGCTGACGGAGAAGACGGGAGATGCGCCACCCCCTTGATCCACGCAGCCACAATGGCACAGCAGGCCTGGCGCGGCAACCGACCGCTCCGGGCGGGCGGTGGCGCGGGTCACCACTGCTCGCGGCGATAAACTCGGGGCATGACCGTCCGTGCGCCGCTGACCCCAGGCACGCTCTCCCCGTTGCGGCCCGTGCCCGCCCACATCGTCCGCCCGGAGTACGTGGGCAAGAAGAGCCCACGCCAGTGGACCGGCTCGCACGTGCAGACCCCGGAGACGATCGAGAAGATGCGGGTCGCCGGTCGACTCGCCGCGCAGGCCACCCAGCTCGCCGGTGAACACTGCAAGCCCGGCGTGACCACCGACGAGATCGACCGGGTCGTGCACGAGTTCCTCTGCGACCACGGCGCCTACCCGTCGACGCTGGGCTACAAGGGCTTCCCCAAGTCCTGCTGCACCAGCCTCAACGAGGTGATCTGCCACGGCATCCCCGACTCGACCGTGCTCCAGGACGGCGACATCATCAACGTCGACGTCACCGCGTACCTCGACGGGGTGCACGGCGACACGGACGCCACCTTCTGCGTGGGCGAGGTCGACGAGGAGCCCCGGCTGCTGGTCGAGCGGACCCACGAGGCGATGATGCGGGGCATCCGCGCGGTGGCCCCGGGCCGCCAGATCAACGTGATCGGCCGGGTCATCGAGTCGTACGCGAAGCGCTTCGGCTACGGCGTCGTACGCGACTTCACCGGCCACGGCATCGGTGAGGCCTTCCACAGCGGGCTCTACGTGCCGCACTACGACAGCCCCCGCCCCACCGACGTGATGGAGCCGGGGATGACCTTCACCATCGAGCCGATGATCACCCTCGGCACCCACCAGTACGACATGTGGGACGACGGCTGGACCGTGGTGACGAAGGACCGCAGGTGGACGGCACAGTTCGAGCACACCATCGTGGTGACCGAGGACGGTCACGAGATCCTGACCCTGCCGTGACGGACACCCCGGCGGCGCTGCGTGAGGCGCACCACGCGGACGTCTCCGGCGGCTGGCTGCGCCCCGCCGTCTTCGGGGCGATGGACGGTCTGGTCACCAACATCGCCCTGATCGCCGGCGTCGCGGGCGGCGGCGTGTCGCCCCGCAGCGTCGTGCTCACCGGCGTGGCCGGCCTGGTGGCCGGCGCCATCTCGATGGGGCTGGGGGAGTACACGAGCGTGCGCTCGGCCAACGAGCAGGTCGCGGCCGAGGTCGCCAAGGAGCGCCGCGAGCTGGAGCGGCACCCCGAGGCCGAGGCGCGCGAGCTGGCCCAGGCGTGGATCGCCCGGGGGCTGCCGCCCGACCTCGCCATGGAGGTGGCCCAGGCCGTCCGGCGCAACCCGGAGGAGGCGCTGCGGGTGCACGTCCGGGAGGAACTCGGCGTCGACCCGGACGAGCAGCCGAGCCCGTGGGCGGCGGCGATCTCGTCGTTCCTGTTCTTCTCGGTCGGGGCGCTGGTGCCGCTGCTGACCTACCTGTTCGGCGCGACGAGCCTGGGGCTGGCGCTCGCGGTCGGCGGGCTCGGGCTCTTCCTGGCCGGCGCGGTGGTCGCCCGGTTCACCGCCCGGCCCTGGTGGTCCGGCGGCCTGCGGCAGCTCCTGCTGGGCGCGGCGGCGGCGGGCGCCACCTACCTCATCGGCGCGCTCATCGGCGTCCAGGGCGGACTCGGCTGAGCCCGGGGCCCCGCCGGCCCGGCTGCGGCGCGGGTCCCTTGGATCGGCTGCGGCGCGGGTGTCGTCGGCTCGGCTGGTAGGAGGTCCCGCCAGCTCGGCCGGGCAAGGAGTGCCGTCAGCCGTCGAGCAGATCGTCGACGGTGCCGTCGACGGGACGGCCCCGGGCCGCCAGCTCCTCCGCCTGGCGGGTCAGCACCGCGCCCACCTCGGTCATGTCCGCGCCCGCCAGACCGGTGCGGCGAACGGCGTCGCCCGGGTCGCGGAAGTAGGTGCGGCTGAGCAGGCCGTTGACCGTGGCCGCCGCCAGCCGCGCCTCGCCGAGCATCAGCAGCGCCTGGTCGGTCTCGTACCACTCGGCCAGCCGGGCGGCCCGGGCGTGCGCCGCGCTGCCCCGGTACCAGGCCCGGCGGGCGGCCGTGCTGAACTCGCCCGGCCGGGCCCGGGCCAGCCGGCCCAGGTGTTCGTCGCGCAGCGTGCGCAGCCAGCCGGTGGGGTCGTGGAGTGCCCGGGTGTTGACGTACCGGTCGGCGGTCAACGGCCACAGTGGAGAGATGACCTGGGCCTGCCGCAGGTAGTCGTCCGCGCCGGCCACGGTCAGGTCGACCAGCACGCCGTCGACCCGCCGGGTCGCCGGGGACGGCCCGCCGCCGGGCCGGTACGTCGCCACCAGCAGCCCGACCTCGCCGTTCCCGCCGCCGTCGTCGTCGCCGTGGGCCAGCGGGCCGTGCACCGCGACCGCCAGCACGTCGGCCGGGAACCGCCGGCGCACCGCGTCGGCGACCCGTTCGGCCACCGCCCACCGCGGGTCGTCCAGGTGGGGTTCGCCGTCGGCGCCGGTCACCCGACCACCCTATTCGCGGGCGGTCGGCCCGCCCGGCTCGCCGCGCCCGGTGGGCACCAGCCGGAAGACGAGGATCTCCCGGTTGCCGGCCCGCTGCGCGTACGTGCGGTAGGCGGGCCACTCGGTGACCAGCAGTGTCCAGAGGCGGTCCCGTTCGGCGCCGGTCGCGATGTCGGCGCGTACCGGGACGTGTCGGCCCTTGACGGCGACCTCGGCGGCGGGATCGGCGCGCAGGTTCATCGCCCAGCCGGGCTGGTGGGCCTGGCCGAAGTTGGAGCCCACCACCACGTACGCGTCGCCGTCGGGCACGTAGAGCAGCGGATTGCTGCGCGGCTTGCCGGAGCGGCGGCCGGTGGTCGTGATGACCAGCGACGGGATGAGCCCGAGCGCGACCACCCGCCCCCGGGTGAGCCGCCCGACCACGCGGTCGGCGGGGACGAGCAGGCGGACGGCGGCACCGAACCAGCGGTGGTGACCGACCCGGCGGGTGAGGGATCCCAGTACGGGCACGGCAGCCAGTGTGCCCGTTCGCGGCCCGTCAGTCGAGACGTCGCTCGATCGGCAGCCGGGACCGGGTGAGGAGTCCCGCGCCGAGCATGGCGACCAGCGGCACCACCACCAGTACGCCGAGCGTGATCCACGGGACCACGACCGGGTACGGCTCCGGGATGGGCCACAGGGCGGCGTACCGGCGGTTGAGGGCGGTCAGGATGATCGACGCGGAGCCGAGGCCGGCGACGATGCCGAGCGCGGAGCCCAGCACGGCGATCACCCCGGACTGGCAGAGCGAGAGCAGCCGGCGCAGCCCCGGGCCGGCGCCGACCGCCGCGAGGGTGGACAGGTCGGCCCGCCCCTCGGCGGCGGCCAGCCCGGTGGCGATGCCGGCGGCGCCCACGGTGATCACCCCGGCTGCGGCGGCCAGCAGGAGCAGCAGCGGCCGTCCCGCGTTGGCCTGGGCGCCCTGGTCGATCTCCACGTGCGCGCCGAGCGGCCGTACGGCGGCGACGAACCGGTCCTGCCGGTCCTCGTCGGGCGCGCCGTCGGCGGTGATCGCCCAGCCGAGCGGGTGGACGCGCAGACCGAGCCGCTCGGCGGCCGCCGGTGAGAGCAGCAGCCGGTCCGCCCCCAGCGCGGTGGGCAGCGGATACGCGGCGACGGTGGTGACGGCCGGGGAATCGGGCCGGGCCTGCCCGGCGCGGGTCACCCGCACGTCGACCCGACCGTCGCGCACGTAGCGCGGATCGGTGACCACCGCGCCGCCGGCCCGCAGCACGGCGGTGGCGGCGGCGATGTCCTCGGTGGCGGCGTCGGTGAGTACCGGCAGCGCCGTGCCGTCGTCCACCAGCACGTGGAAGTACCGGCCGTAGTGGTCCTCCGGTCCCGTGCAGCGGGCGTCCGCGCGGGCCCGTCGCTGCTCCGCCTGGCTCAGCCCGTCGCCCGGCGTCCACGGGCAGACGCGCTCGGCCGGCAGCACCGGCGAGACCACGCACAGGTCGGTGGCCGTCCCGCACCGGGGCTCCGCCAGCGGCGCCACCGTCCGGCCTCCCAGGTGGGCGCGCGCGGCCTCGCTGACCCGGGACAGATCGGGCAGGCTAACCCCGTCCGATCCGGTGACCAGCACCGTGGCGGCCGGCAGGGTCGGCAGGTACATCGTGGCCGACCGGGCGTCGTCGCTGGCCAGGTACACCCCGACGGCGACGCTGCCGGCGACCGCCGCCATCACGGCGGAGATCGCGGGCGCGGTCGACGACCGGTTGCGGCTGGCGTCGCGCAGCGCGATCCGGGGCGCCAGCGGCAGCGACCGCCCGAGGCGGGCGAGCAGGCCGACGAGCGTCGGGGTGGCGAAGACCAGGCCCAGCTCGCCGAGGACGAGGCCGGCCAGGATGACCGCCGGCGCCGTCCGGGCCGCCCCGAACGCGGCCACCGCGGCCCCGCCGACGGCCAGGACCGCCCCGACGGTCAACCAGCGCCGCCGGTGTGCCGGCGGGGTCCGCCGGCCGGCCAGCCCCGCCACCACGTCCTGCCGGGCGGCCGTCCAGGCCGGGGCGAGCGCGGCCAGCACTCCGGCCAGCACCGCGACGGCGGCGATCGCCGCGATCGCCTCCGGCCACCAGCGGTACGCGCCGAAGCGCACGCCGAAGAGGTGCTGCTCCACGAGGGAGCGGCCGGCGAACGCGGCGGCGACGCCCAGCGTGACCCCGACGACGGCGCCGAGCGCGCCCAGCACCACGCCGTCGGCCAGCACGATCCGGCGCAGGTGGACGTCGTCCCCGCCGGCCACGGCGACCAGCGCGAGGTCCCGGCGCCGCCGCCGTACGCCGACCGCGAAGGCCGGCCCGACGAGCAGCACCACCTCCAGTAGTCCCAGCCCGCCGACGAGCACCGAGACGCTCATCCCCTCCACGTCCAGGGGGGAGCGGCCGTACGGCGGGAACGTGACGGTGCCCGACGCCGGAGCGGGGACACGGGCGTGCACCAGGACGCCGTGCGCGTTGAGCCGGCGGAACAGGGTCTCGTCGGGGGCGCCGGGCAGGTCGACCAGCCAGCTCGTGCCCGGCTCGGTCTCCATCCGCCCGTCCGACGGGTGCAGCGTCACCACCGGGCCCAGGTCGTCGGGGTACTCGGCCACCCCGACCACCCGCCAGGAGCGCACGCCGTCGCCGGAGGTGACGGTGCCGCCGAGGCGGACGTCGAGGCGGCGCAGGCCCGCCGGGCTGACGGCGATCTCGCCCGGCCCGGCCGGCGCCCGCCCCGAGTGGAACCGGACGAGTCCCCGGCCGAGCGGATCGGCGAGGTCCACGGCGCGTCCCGTGAGGGTGTCGTCGACCCGCTCGCCGATCCGGGCGTCGAACGACACCCAGCGGCGCAGCGGGATGACGCGGCTCCCGGCCGGCAGGAGGGCGGTCACCTGCTCGGCGGTGACGGGCTCGGCCGGGGGAGCCTCCTCCGGGTCGGTGCGCCAGGTCTCGGCCCAGGCGCTCTGCACGATCGGGATCCGCGTCACCCAGTTCAGCTCCGCGTCGGCCGCGCCGAGCTGACGGTCGGCCCGCTCCACCGGGGTCAGCTCGGACATCCGCCAGCTCACGGCGGTGAAGGTCAGCACCAGCACCGGAAGCGTGATCATCGCGAGCACCAGCGCCGTACGCCCCCGCGCCCGCCGGGCCTCGCGCCGGGCGATCCGCAGCGCGGCCCACCAGGAGCCGGTCGCCCGGGCGAGCCGGCCGCCCCGGCCCGCGCTCACCGACCGCTGCCGCTCAGCAGCTGCTCCACGCTGCCCAGTGGCGCCGTCGTGTCGACCAGCACCCCGTCGCGCAGGAAGACCACCCGGTCCGCCCAGGCGGCGTGCCGCGCCTCGTGGGTGACCAGCACGGCGGCGGCTCCGGCGTCGACCCGCCGGCGCAGCAGGTGCAGCACCGCCTCCCCGGTCTGCGAGTCCAGCGCGCCGGTCGGCTCGTCGGCGAGCACGAGCCGGCGTTCCCCGACGAGCGCGCGGGCGATCGCCACCCGCTGCTGCTGCCCGCCGGAGAGCTGGTCGGGGAACCGGTCGCCCAGCTCGGGCAGGCCCACCTCGGCCAGCGCGTCCAGCGCGAGGCGGCGGGCCCGCCGTACGCCCGTCCCGTCGAGTTCGAGGGGGAGGGCGACGTTCTCCACGGCGCTGAGGCTGCCGAGCAGGTTGAGGTCCTGGAAGACGTAGCCGATGCGGCGGCGCCGCACCTGGGCCAGCCGCCGCCGGTCGAGGGCGCCGAGCGGCTCGCCCTCGACGTACACCTCGCCCGCCGTGGGGCCGTCCAGCCCGCCGGCCAGGGCGAGCAGGGTCGACTTCCCGGAGCCGGACGGCCCCATCACGGCGACGAGTTCCCCCGCGTGCACGGTGAGGCTGACGCCGCGCAGCGCGTGCACGGCCGCCGCGCCGGCGCCGTGGGTGCGGTGCACGGCCCGTACGTCGAGCACGGGCGTGGCGGGGTTCCCGCCCGCCGGCCCGTTCCCCGTGCTCACCGTCTCGCCTCCTGGTCCGTCCGGTCCACCGCCTCGGCGGGCGTCGTCGGCACGCGCCCGGGCTCCGTCGGACGGTAGCGCACCAGGCTCGTCTCGCAGTGGTCCAGCCAGCGCACCTCGGCCTCGGCCTGGAAGACCATGGCGTCCAGCACCAGCCGCCACGGCAGGTCCTCGGGGCGGTCGCTGGCGTACTTCAACCGGGTCAACTCCTGCAACGCCCGCATGGTCGCGCTGCGCTGGGTCTGCACCACCGACCGGACGTCGACCCCGGGGGTGGTCAGCGCGAGGGCCAGCTTGATGGCCAGCTCGTCGCGAGGGCGGTCGGTGCGGCTGATCGGGGTGGCGAACCACAGGGCCAGGTCCGCCCGTCCGGCGTCGGTGATCTCGTACGGGCGCTGTCCCGCCTCGCTCTCGGGCAGCGACCGGACCAGCCCGTCGCGCTCGAGGCGGGACAGGGTGGTGTAGACCTGCCCGATGTTCAGCGGCCAGGTCGAGCCGGTCGACTCCTCGAACGCGGCGCGGAGCTGGTAGCCGTACATCTGGCCGCGTTCGAGCAGGGCGAGCAGCCCGTGACGGATGGACATGGCTCCGGAGTATGCATACCTGGTATGCGACCCGCAACCGGAGTCGCGGACTACGGGCCGGGCAGGTCAGCTGGGGCGGCCCGGGAAGGGCACCGTGAGCGGGGTGATGCCGGCCGTCCGCCGCCAGCGGGTGGCCCGCAGGGCGTACTCGACCAGGGCGGCCAGGGCCTTGTCCCGGTCGGCGCCGGTGGTGGCCGGCACCGCCGCCCGCCAGAACGCGGCCGTGCGCTCCTCCACCTCGACGGCCAGCCGCAGCGCGCTCGCCCGGTCGGTGACCGGGAACGGCAGCGTGTAGCCGGCCCGGTCCGGCGGGACGCTCCCGCCGCCGGCGCTCAACTGCACGATCAGGTCGTCGCGGCGGCGCCGGTGCGCGGCCTCCGCCTCCCTCGCGGCGTTCCGGGCGGCGCCGGTGAGGCGTACCCCGATCGGCCCGTACGCCCAGATCGCCGCGTACTCGGCGGTGAGCGCCGCGCCGAGCGCCCCGGCCGGCCCGGTGGGTGTGGGTGCGGTCACTTCAACGCCTCCACGTGCGTGGCCCGGGCGGCGGCGATCGAGGCGAGCAGCGCGGCCCGCTCGGCCGGCGCCGCCGCGCAGGCCCTGGTCGCCGACTCGCGGCCGGCGCGTTCGTCCTCGCGCAGCGCGGCCCGCGCCGCCACCGGGTCGCCCGGCGCGGCGGGCGTGGGCGTGGCGGACGCCGAGGGCAGCGGTACGCCGATGACCCGGGCCAGTTCGGTCGCGTGCGCGTGGTGCGCCTCGGCGATCGGGGTGAGCAGGCCGGCGAGCGTGGGGTGCGCGGCGGCGGCGTCCCGGTGTCCGGCGGCGAGCCGGAGCGACTCGTCGAGCAGTGGCGTGAGCGGGTCGGGCCCGGGTGCGGGGTCGTCGCCGCGGTCGAGGAGGCCGCAGCCGGTCAGCGGCGCCGCCGCCCCGCCGAGCGCCAGGAGGACCCCGGCGCGCAGCACCTTCCGCCGGGAGTGCCCGGTCGTCCCGCCGCGTCGTGTCGTTCTGCCGGTCGCCACCAGACAAGTCAACACCATCACCGGCCGTACGTGGGCCACCGGCGTCGGTGCGCCGCCCGGCCCGGTACCCGGCAGGCGCGTTACGCTCTGCGCAGCCGCCGGCGCTCAGCTCCGGTGGCGTGCCGGCATGGCGGCCGATCGGTGCCGTCGATCAGCAGGAGGGTGCGGAGATGACGCAGCGTGGCCGTGCCACGAGGTCGACGGGTCCGGCGGGGAGGCCCCGACGCGCCGACGCCCCCAGGGGCGGGGAGCGTGCCGGCGGCCCGCGCGGCGACCTCGCCGCCCGGCGGGCCCGGCTGCGCGAGGTGATCGAGCCGGTGGTCGTCGGCGCCGGTTACGACCTGGAGGAGCTCTCCGTCTCCCGGGCCGGCCGGCGGCACGTGGTGCGGGTGATCGTGGACGCCGACGGCGGGATCAACCTGGACGCCGTCGCCGAGGTGTCCCGGGCCGTCTCCGCGGCCCTCGACGCGGCCGAGGAGGCCGGGGGCGACATCGTCGCCGGGGAGTACCAGCTGGAGGTCAGCTCCCCCGGCGTGGACCGGCCGCTCACCCTCCCCCGGCACTGGCGGCGCAACGTCGGCCGGCTGGTCAAGGTGACCGCGCGCGGCGCGGGCTCCCCGGCCGGGCAGCCCGCCGGCGACCGGCAGGTCACCGGCCGGGTGGTCGAGGCCGACGACGAGCGCGTGGTGCTGGAGACCGACGCCGGCCGCGCCACCTGGACGTACGCAGAGCTCGGCCCCGGCCGGGTGCAGGTCGAGTTCCACCGCCTCGGCGAGATCGAGGAGGCGGACGAACCCGACGACATGGACGACACCGACGACTTCGACGACGAAGATGATGATGTGGAGGACGAGGAGAGGTGAACATCGACCTCGCGGCGCTGCGCGCACTCGAGCGCGAGCGGGAGATCCCGTTCGACACGATCCTCGCGGCGATCGAGACCGCGTTGCTGACCGCCTACCGGCACACCGAGGGCGCGGAACCGCACGCCCGGGTGGAGATCGACCGTAAGTCCGGTGCCGCCCTGGTCTACGCCCAGGAGCTGGGCGACGACGGCACCGTCGTACGGGAGTGGGACGACACCCCGCACGACTTCGGCCGGATCGCCGCCATGACCGCCAAGCAGGTGATCCTCCAGCGGCTGCGGGAGGCCACCGACGAGGTGCACTTCGGCGAGTACGTGGGCCGCGACGGTGACCTGGTCACCGGTGTGGTGCAGGCGCACGAGGCGCGCAGCGAGAAGGGCATCGTCAGCGTCGACCTCGGCAAGCTGGAGGGGGTGCTGCCCCAGTCCGAGCAGGTCCCCGGCGAGCGCTACGCGCACGGCGAGCGGATCCGCTGCGTGGTGGTGCACGTGGCCAAGGGGATGCGCGGCCCGCAGATCACCCTCTCCCGGTCGCACCCGGCGCTGGTGAAGAAGCTCTTCGCGCTCGAGGTGCCGGAGATCGCCGACGGCACGGTCGAGATCGGCGCGATCGCACGTGAGGCAGGTCACCGTACGAAGATCGCGGTGCGGTCCACCACCCAGGGCGTCAACGCCAAGGGCGCCTGCATCGGGCCGATGGGACAACGGGTTCGGGCCGTGATGAGCGAGTTGCACGGCGAGAAGATCGACATCATCGACTGGTCGGACGACCCCGCGACGTTCGTCGGCAACGCCCTGTCGCCGGCCAAGGCCCTGCGGGTCGAGGTGGTCGACCTGGCCAGCCGCACCGCCCGGGTCACCGTCCCGGACTTCCAGCTCTCCCTCGCCATCGGCCGGGAGGGGCAGAACGCCCGACTTGCTGCCCGGTTGACCGGTTGGCGGATCGACATCCGGTCCGACGCCGAGCAGGCCGGCGCCTCCGGCCGGGGCGGAGCTGATCACGTCCCGGAACCGGGCGGCGCGATCTCGGGCGCCTAGGGGTAGACTTTCTCCAGTGGTACGACGCGCGCTGCCGGAGCGCACCTGTGTGGGTTGCCGGCGACGTGCGCCGGCCAGCGAATTGCTGCGGATCGTCGCGGTCGGCGACGGGGCTGGTCACAGTCTTCGGCCCGATCCGGCCCGCAGGCTGCCGGGTCGGGGAGCGAACATGCACCCGGATCCGGCCTGCTTCGCGCAAGCGGTGCGGCGACGCGCTTTCGGGCGCGCGCTGCGCATCAGCGGGGTCCCCGACCACGGTGAGCTCGCGGAGCACGTCGATGCGCCAACCACTACGTCCGGTCAACCCGACCGGGCGAGGGTCGCTAGCAAGGTAGGACGACCGACATGAGCACACGATGAAGTCCCTGAAATGACCAGGCTTCAAGTGCACGAGTGAGGTCGCTGCGGGTGCTGCCCGCACGACCTCGGAGTGAGGAGTGCAGTGGCAGGTAAGGCCCGCGTACACGAGCTTGCAAAAGAGCTCGGGGTCGAAAGCAAGACCGTTCTCGCCAAGCTCAAGGAGATGGGCGAGTTCGTGAAGTCCGCGTCCAGCACCGTCGAGGCGCCCGTCGCCCGACGGCTGCGTAGCGCGTTCGTCGCCGGAGCCGGATCTCCGGCGCCGGCCGCCCCGCCGGCGGCCGCCCCGGCGCCGACCCCGACCCCGACGCCCTCCCCGGCCCCCGGTGGCCCCCGGATCTCGGCCAAGCCGATGCCGCCCCGGCGGCCGGCCGCGCCGACGCCCGGCCCGAAGCCCAAGGGCCCGGTGCCCGGTCCGCCGCAGCCCGCGGCCCCGGTCGCCAAGCCGGCGAGTGCCCACGACATCGAGGTGGCGGCCGCCGAGGCACGTGCCGCCGCGCTGAAGGCCGAGCAGGAGGCGGCGGTCAAGGCCGCCCAGGCCGCTCGGCAGCAGCAGCGTGAGAACGTCCGCCGGGAGCCCCCGGCGGACGGTGGCAACCGTCCCGGTCCCCGACCGGGTCCGGGTGCCATGCCGCCGCGTCCGGGTTCCCCGGCCGCCGGCCGTCCCGGCGCTCCGACGCCGGGCCCGGGTGGCCGTCCGGGCGGGCGTCCGCCGGCGCGCGGCGCCGGTAACAACCCGTTCGGCATCCAGGGCAGCCAGCAGCAGCGGCCTCCGGCCGCCGGTGCCGGTGGTCCCCGGCCGAGCCCGGCCGGCATGCCGCCGCGTCCGAGCCCGGCCTCCATGCCGCCGCGTCCGAGCCCGGCGTCCATGCCGAGCCAGCGTCCCTCCACCGGCCGTCCCGGCCCCGGTGGCGCCGGTCGCCCCGGTGGCGGCGCGGGTCGTCCCGGTGGCGGTGGCGGTGGCTTCCGTGGCGGTCCCGGTGGCGGCGGTGGCGGTGGCTTCCGTGGCGGTCCCGGTGGCGGCGGCGGTGGCGGTGGCTACCGTGGCGGTCCCGGTGGCGGCGGCGGTGCTCCGGGCGGCGGTTTCCGTCCGGGTGCTCCCGCCGGTGGCGGTGGTCGCCCCGGTGGTGGCGGTCGTGGCCGTGGTGGCGGCGCGGCGGGTGCCTTCGGGCGTCCCGGCGGCCGGCCGACGCGCGGTCGCAAGTCCAAGAAGCAGCGCAGACAGGAGTTCGACAACCTGTCGGCCCCGACCATGAGCTCGGGTGCCCCCCGGGGTCAGGGTCAGGTCGTCCGGCTCTCCCGTGGCGCCTCGCTGTCGGACTTCGCCGACAAGATCAACGCCAACCCGGGCTCGCTGGTCCAGGAGATGTTCAACCTGGGCGAGATGGTCACGGCGACCCAGTCGTGCTCCGACGACACCCTGCTGCTGCTGGGTGAGCACCTCGGCTTCAACGTGCAGATCGTCAGCCCGGAGGACGAGGACCGCGAGCTGCTCGCGCAGTTCAACATCGACCTCGACGCCGAGGTCGCGGAGGACCGCCTGGTCAGCCGTGCGCCGGTGGTGACCGTCATGGGTCACGTCGACCACGGTAAGACCAAGCTGCTCGACGCGATCCGCAAGGCGAACGTCGTGGCCGGCGAGGCGGGCGGCATCACCCAGCACATCGGTGCCTACCAGGTCCACGTGCCGCACGAGGGCGAGGACCGCGCGGTGACCTTCATCGACACCCCGGGTCACGAGGCGTTCACCGCCATGCGTGCCCGTGGTGCCCAGGTCACCGACATCGTGGTGCTGGTCGTCGCGGCCGACGACGGTGTCATGCCGCAGACGATCGAGGCGTTGAACCACGCCAAGGCGGCCGACGTGCCGATCGTGGTGGCGGTCAACAAGGTCGACAAGCCGGAGGCGAACCCGGACAAGGTCCGCCAGCAGCTGACCGAGTACGGCCTGGTCGCCGAGGAGTACGGCGGCGACACCATGTTCGTCAACGTGGCGGCGAAGCCGGGCATCGGCATCGACGAGCTGCTCGAGGCGGTCCTGCTGACCGCCGACGCGTCGCTGGAGCTGACCGCTCCGATCGACGGTCCGGCGCAGGGTGTGGCCATCGAGGCGCACCTGGACAAGGGCCGCGGCGCGGTGGCGACGGTGCTGGTGCAGAAGGGCACCCTGCGGGCGGGCGACTCCATCGTCGCCGGCGGGGCGCACGGCCGGGTCCGGGCGATGCTCGACGAGAACGGCAACCAGGTCGCCGAGGCAGGTCCGGCCCGTCCGGTCCTGGTGCTCGGTCTGACCGCGGTGCCCGGTGCCGGTGACACGTTCCTGGCGGCCGAGGACGACCGCACGGTGCGTCAGATCGCCGAGCAGCGGCAGGCACGGCGGCGGGCGGCGTCCTTCGCCAACTCGCGCGGCCGGGCCACCCTCGAGACGCTCATGGAGCAGCTCAAGGAGGGCGAGAAGACCTCGCTCAACCTGGTGCTCAAGGGCGACGTCTCCGGTTCCGTGGAGGCCCTCGAGGATGCGCTGTTCAACCTCGACATCCCGGAGGAGGTCCAGCTCAGGATCATCCACCGGGGCGTGGGTGCGATCACCGAGAGCGACGTCATGCTGGCGAGCGCGTCGTCCGAGCCGGTCACGATCATCGGCTTCAACGTGCGGGCCGCCAACAAGGTCCGCGAGATCGCCGACCGCGAGGCTGTGGAGATCCGGTACTACACCGTGATCTACCAGGCCATCGAGGAGATCGAGGCGGCGCTCAAGGGCCTGCTCAAGCCGGAGTACGAGGAGGTCGAGCTGGGCACCGCGGAGATCCGCGACGTCTTCCGCTCGTCCAAGATCGGCAACATCTCCGGTTGCATCGTCCGGTCGGGCATCATCCGGCGCAACGCCAAGGCGCGCCTGCTGCGGGACGGGTCGGTGGTGGCGGACAACCTCACCGTCAGCTCGCTCAAGCGCTTCAAGGACGACGCCACGGAGGTGCGCGAGGGCTTCGAGTGTGGTCTGACCCTGGGTGGTTACAACAACGTCCAGGTCGGCGACGTCATCGAGACCTTCGAGATGCGGGAGAAGGCTCGTTCCTGATCCGGTGAACCACTGATCGAGGGGTTTACGTCGAGAGGCGTAAACCCCTTGATCATGTGGGGGTCCGGACGGGTATCGTCCGGGGCGATGTTCACCGGAACCGCGGTCTTCGACCTGCTGCTGCCGGGCGACTCCCGGTCGCTCAAGGCCAAGAGATCATACGTACGGCCGATCGTGGCGGCGTTGCGCCGCTTCGAGGTCTCGGCCGCCGAAGTCGGAGCGCTCGACCTGCACGGTCGGGCCGAGATCGCCGTGGCCGTGGTGGCCGCCGAGGCGTCGCACGTCCGCGAGGTGCTGGACTCGTGCGAGCGCCTGGTGGCCGGCCGGCCGGAGACCGAGCTGCTCTCGGTGCGCCGGCGGCTGTACGGCGAAGAGGATTGACCCCGGCGACGCCAGTCGGCCGGGCGGCCGGGACGCAGCCGGCGCCGCGCGGCACGGGTGGCCACGCGGGTAGTGTTCGAGTTGTTGGCCGGTCGGCTCCGGGGGCGCTCCGCGTCGCCGGTGACGGTCGGGAGCGGGACGCCGTGGAGGTGCGAGATGTCGGATCCGGCCAAGGTACGCCGGCACGCGGAACGGGTGCGTGAACTGGTCGCGTCGGTGGTGCGCAGCCAGATCAAGGACCCCCGGCTCGGCATGATCACCATCACCGACGCCCGGATCACCGCCGACCTGCGCGACGCGACCGTCTTCTACACGGTGCTCGGCGACGCGGCGGCCCAGGCGGGCACGGCGGCGGCCCTGGAGAGCGCGAAGGGCATGCTGCGCAGCACCGTCGGCAAGGCGCTCGGGCTGCGGCACTCGCCGACGCTGACCTTCGTCCTGGACGACGTGCAGGATCAGGTCAAGCACATCGACGACCTGCTCGCCCAGGCCCGCAACGCCGACGCGGAGGTGCAGCGCCTCGCCGCCCGCGCCGAGTACGCGGGCGAGCCCCAGCCGTACCGGCTGGAGGAGGACGAGGACGGCGACGAGGCGCGCGACGAGGACGAGACCCCGCCCCGGGGCGGGGATCCGAGGTGACGGAGCCCTCCGGTGGCCCGGCCGGTGGCGCCCTCGCCGAGGCGGCGCTCCCGGCCGACTCCGGCCCGACCGGGGCGGGGCTTCCGGCCGACCCCGGCCCGGGCGCACTGGGGCTCCCGGCCCACGCCGCCCTGGGTGCGGCGCCACCGGCCGATCCCGGACCTGGTGCGGCGGCGTTTCCGGTCGACTCCGGCCCGAGCGAGGCGGAATGGGCCGCCGCCGTCGCGGCCGTGCGGGATCTGCCGCCGGACGGGCGGGTGCTGCTGATCTGCCACGTCAACCCCGACGGGGACGCGCTGGGCAGCATGCTCGGCTTCGGGCTCGGGCTGCTCCGGCTCGGTGTGCGGCGGATGCAGGCGACCTTCCCCGGCCCGCCGGAGGTGCCGGAGCAGTTGCGGGGACTGCCCGGGCTGGACCTGCTGGTGCCGGCCCCGGAGGCGTACCCCGACCCGGACCTGGTGATCTGCTTCGACGCGGCCAGCGAGTCGCGCCTCGGCGACCTGGTCGACCGGCTGGAGACCGCCGGCGCCGCGTTGGTGCTCGACCACCACGGGTCGAACACCCGCTTCGGACGGATCAACCTGGTGGACCCGCACGCGGCGGCCACCTCGGTGGTCGCCGAGGAGCTGCTCGCCCGGCTCGGCGTTCCGCTGGACGCCGGGATCGCGGAGTGTCTCTACGTCGCGCTGAGCACCGACACCGGTTCGTTCCGGTTCGAGGCGACGACTCCGGCGGTGCACCAGCTGGCGGCCCGGCTGCTGGCCACGGGCATCCGGCCCGGCGAGATCTCCCGCCGGATCTTCGACACCCGGCCGTTCGGCGCCGTACGCCTCTTCGGGGAGGTGCTCGGCCGGGCCCGACTGGAGCCGGCCGCGGCCGCCGGGCACGGTCTGGTGTGGACGTACGCGACGCAGGACGACCTGGCCCGGCACGACCAGCGCCCGTACGTGCTGGAGGCGCTGATCGACTCGGTCCGGTGCACGGCCGAGGCCGACGTGAGCTGCGTGGTCAAGCAGACGCCGACCGGCGACTGGGCGGTGTCGATGCGCAGCAAGGGCGCGGTGGACGTCAGCCGGGTGGCGGTCGCGCTGGGCGGCGGCGGGCACCGCTTCGCGGCGGGCTTCACCGGTTCGGGCACCGTCGACGAGGTCGTCGACCGGATCCGCGCGGAGCTCGACGGCGCGCTGACCGGCTCCGGCCGGGACTGAACGGAAAGGGCCGGGCACAGGAAGATCAGGGTGAGCTCGGGGAGTGTCCGTCTTCCCGGTTCCGGCGAGTACGGGGAGAATCGCGAGATGGAACAGCCCCACGACCTCACCGTCGAGGCGCCTCGCGCCTGGGACCGTCCCGCCGTCACCGTGCCGGTGCTGGTCTGCCTCTCGCTGGTCGGCGGCCGGTTCCCGTCCTTCTCGACCGAGGCCAATCTCTGGACCCTCGGCACCGGCGGGGTGCTGATCTGGCTGGGTCTGAGCAACCGGGTGCCCCGACGGCCCGCGCCACGCCGGCTGGGCGCCCCGGCGGCCTGGTGGGCCCTGCCGGTGGTGGTCTTCGGCGTCTTCGAGGGGGCCACCTTCGTGATGGCTGCGGGGGACGAGTTCCCCACCTTCTCCCGGCTGGCCGATCCGCTGCTGGAGGACCAGTTGGTCCGCTCGGCGGCCTGGCTGGGCTGGCTGGCGGCGTTCTGGGGGTTGGTGCGGCGATGATGCGGATGGTGGCCATCGGTGGGTTCCTGGTCTCGCTGGTGCTCTTCGCCGCCGTCGAGTGGGCGGCCCGCCGGGAGGGTTCCCGGATCCCCACGCTCGGCGAGGTCTGCGCGTACGTGATGCGCTACGAGGTGGGCCCGGTGCCGGTCGGCCGGATCGGGTTGTTCGGCTTCTGGTGGTGGCTGGGCTGGCACTTCCTGGCCCGCTGACCCCCGCCCCTGCCGCATCCCGGGGGAGCCCGTGACGCGGGCCGGGCCGGGGCGGACGTGAGTCCAAATCGCGGGAACACCGGGCAGCATGTGGAACTGAACGATAGCTTGGGAATCGACCGGTGTCGTGTGGCGGCGCCGGCGAACGGGCGGTGTCGCCACACCCGGCGGCGCCTCCCTCCAGGGTCGGACCGACCCGGGCTCTCGCTGCCCACCAGCCGCTCCGGTGACCCCGGACCGCTGCCGGGCGCTCAGCACGACCGCCCGATGAGGGCTGCCGTCCGCCGGTGGCCCGCGCCCCTGGAAGGACCACCATGCCGAGCAAGCCGAAGCCGCAGACCACCGACGAGGCCCGCGAGCAGATGCGCCGCGCGCTGCAGACGTCCATGGACACCCGGCAGTGACCAAGGTCGACCGGCGGTGACGCTGTAGGCGTCGACGTACGCCACAGCGTCACCGCCCGCCCGGCCCCGCAGCGCTGGGCTAGAGTGCGGGCATGAGGCCGTTCCAGGGCGTCCTGCCGCCGCCGCGCTCCTGACCGGAGCGCCACACCACCGGCCGCGTCCCCGTGTGGGGGACGTCGCCGGTCATCCACCTGACCCGTGAGACCTCGGGACCGGGCGCAGCCGCCCGGCTTCCGTTCGTCGTGCGTGCGCTCCGACAGACGTCGACCCCGCCGTGATTCGACCCTGCCCTGGAGCGCACCTATGTCTCGAACGTCCCTTTCTTCGTCCGCCCTGTCCGCGTCCGTCCTGCGTGCCCGCCGCGCGCCGGCCGGCGTACGCCGAGGGCTGCTGTACGTCACCGGCGCCGCCGTGCTGTGGGGCACCACCGGCGTCGCCGTGCAGTTCGTCCGCGAGTCCACCACGCTCACCCCGACGGGCATCGGCTTCTACCGTCTCACCATCGGCGCGCTGGTGCTGGTCGCCCTGCTGGCGCACCGGCTGGGGCCGGTGCTCGCGGCGCTGCGGGCGGAACCGGTGACCCTCGTCGGGGTCGGCGTCGGGCTCGGGGGCTACCAGGCGCTGTACTTCCTCGCCGTCGCGTCGGGCGGCGTCGGGGTGGCCACCGTGGTCAGCCTGGGGCTCGCCCCCGTGCTCATCTTCGGCTGGGAGTCGCTGCGCGCGCGGCGGCTGCCCGGCCGGACCATGCTGGGCGCCCTGGTGGCCGGCGTCATCGGCCTCGTGCTGATCACGGTGTCGGTCGGGCAACCGGGCGCGACCGCGCCGCGCCCGCTGCTCGGGCTGCTCGCGGCGTTCGGCTCGGGGGTGGGCTACGCCGCCAGCACCGTGCTGAGCCGGCACGCCGCGCAGCGCGTCGCGCCGATGGCGCTCACCACGGTGTCGGCGGCGGTCGGCGCCGTGGCGCTGGCCCCGATCGCGCTGGCCGAGGGGATCGGCGTCCCGGCCCGGCTCGCGCCCGTCGGCCTGCTGCTCCACCTCGGTGTGGTCACCACGGCGGTGGCGTACGCCCTGTTCTACGCCGGGCTGCGCAGCGTCACCGGCAGCGCCGCCGCGCTGGCCACCCTGGCGGAGCCGCTCACCGCCGTGCTGTTGGCGGGCTGGCTCGTCGGCGAGTCGCTGCCCGCGCCGGTGATCGTCGGAGGGGTGCTCCTGCTCGGTGCCGTGGCCGTCGTCCACCTGCGCTCAACGGCCGGATAGCCGGCCCGCGCGGCCGTATCGTCGGTAAGTGATCGGCTGCATTGCGATCCTTACGTGTCCGTGCCAGGATCGGCGGCGATGAGCACTCCCGCCGTTGCCGACCCCCGGGCCGTCGCGCCCCGCCGGATCGCCGCGCTGGCCCTTCCGGCGCTGGTGGTGCTGGCCGCCGAACCGATCTACGTGCTCGTGGACACGGCGGTGGTGGGGCACCTCGGCCGGGTGCCGCTGGCCGCCCTCGCCGTCGGCGGGACGGTGCTCACGCTCATCGCCTGGCTCGGCACGGTCGTCGCGTACGGCACCACGGGGCGCTCCGCCCGGCGGTTCGGCGCGGGCGACCGGGCGGCCGCCGTCGCCGAGGGCGTGCAGGCGTCCTGGCTCGCCCTCGGGGTGGGGGTGCTGGTCGCGCTCGGCATGCAGATCGGCGGCGGGGCGTTGGCGCGTACCCTCGCCGGCGGCCCCGGCGAGGTGGCCGACGCCGCCGCACAGTGGCTGCGGGTCGCGGCGCTCGGCGCGCCCGGCCTGCTGCTCGCCGCCGCCGGCAACGGCTGGCTGCGCGGCGTGCAGGACATGCGCCGCCCGCTGCTGTTCGTGCTCGGCCCTAACCTGCTCTCCGCCGTGCTCTGCCCACTGCTGGTCTATCCGGCCGGGCTCGGACTGGTCGGCTCCGCCGTGGCCAACGTGATCGCCCAGAGCATCGGCGGGGCGCTCTTCGCCGGGGCGCTGGTCGCCGAACGGATCTCGCTGCGCCCCCGCCCGAGGCTGATCGGGCAGCAGTTGGCGCTCAGCCGGGACCTGCTGATCCGGGGCGTCGCGTTCCAGGCCAGCTTCCTCTCCGCCACCGCCGTCGCCGCCCGCTTCGGGGCCGCCGCCGTGGGCGCGCACCAGATCGCCCTGCAACTGTGGTTCTTCACCGCCCTGGTGCTCGACGCGCTCGCCATCGCCGCCCAGTCCCTGGTCGGCGCCGCCCTCGGAGCCGGCGACGCGGACGCCGCCCGGGACCTCGCGCGCCGGATCGGGCTGCTCGGCGGCGTCTGCGGCGTGGCGTTCGCCGTGCTCATCGCCGCCGGCGCCGGCGTGGTGCCCGGTTTCTTCAGCTCCGATCCGCAGGTACGCGCCCAGGCCATGCTCGCCTGGCCGTGGTTCGTGGCGATGCTGCCGCTGGCCGGCGTCGTGTTCGCCCTCGACGGCGTGCTGATCGGCGCCGGGGACGTCCGCTACCTGCGCAACCTCACCGTCGTGGCGGCGCTCGGCGGCTTCCTGCCCGCCATCTGGCTGGCGTACGGGCTCGGCCTCGGCCTCGGCGGCATCTGGGCGGGGCTCACGCTCTTCGTGGTGCTCCGGCTGGTCGCCCTGCTGTGGCGCCTGCGCTCCGGCGGCTGGGCCGTGGTCGGCGCGGTCCGCTGAGCCTCAGCACCGCCTGGTGACCGGTCGGGGCGCATCCAGGTCGAAGATAGCACCCGGGTCGCCGCCCGGCGGACGCTCGCCATGCTGCTCGGGCATCCACCGGATCACGTCGAGCCAGCCGTCGGCGTGCTTGGCGCAGTCGACGTTCCAGGTGATCATCTTCGCGGAGTCCAGCCAGAGCCCCCGCGACGAGGCGACGACGTCGGCCGCGTACGGCACGTGCCACACCACCCGATCACGGATCACCGCCACCCCCGCGCCCGCCGGAGCGCGGCGCACCACGTCGAACGGGTACGCCCAGACGAACTCCGTGGTCACCTCCAGCAGCCGGATGCCGTTCGCCTCGGTGGCCCGGTAGCTGATCCGCCCCCGGGCCCGCGCGTCGTCCACCGGCTGGACCTGGGACCCGGTGCGGGTGGCGAAGGTCAGCAGGCGGCCCTCGTTGAGCCACGGCTGCACCTGTGCGCGGGCGTCCGGAGCGAGCAGGGCGAGGAACTTCCCGGTGTCCCCGACCATCATCCTCAGCTCCAGCCGGCTCTCGACCAGGGCCCTGCCGACCAGGTCCAGCGCGGCACGTACCTGGGCGGCGCTGAACGGTCCGGCAGCCGTGGCCGGCGGCAGCACGATCGACTCCTTCCCGACGGGGAAGGACGCAGCCGGAGTACCGGCGAAGTGGTCTCGGGGCGTGCCGACGGCGCTGATCGGCTCGGGCGTCGCGCTCGCGCTCGGTGCGACGGTCGCCGTCCGGCGCCAGTCGGCCACCCGCACGACCATCCACCCGGCCGCGACGACCATCACCAGCGCGAGAGCGAACGCGAGACCGACCGTCAGCGGGCCGTTGTGCCGGGCGAGGAAGAAGCGCACCCGGTCCAACCCGGTCGGCTGGTGTTCCTGCCCCATCGACCGCATCCAGTCGGGCAGCCGCACCGGCTCCGCCTCGGCGACCACGACCTCCCGTCGCCCCTCGGCCGCACTGCCGGTTGGTGGCCGGTCGGCGACCGGAGTCGCGTCGATGGTGGGTTGCTCGGTCGGCGTCGCGTCGGCGCTGGGTTGTTCGGCCGGCGTCGCGTCGGCGGCGGGTTGTCCGGCCGGCGTCACCTCGGCGGTGGGTTGCTCGGGCGTCCGCGCCTGGTCGGTGGTCCCGGGAGTGTCGGCGTACGGGTCGGTGTGCATCGTCTCCGCCTCAGAGCGTGTCGCGCAGGGTCAGGTAGAGCCAGTAGAAGAACCAGGCGGCCAGGGCGAACGTCGCCGTCACGGTGACGATGAACACGGCCACCGTGACCACCGGGCGGGATTCGGTCACCCTCCTGCGGTCCCGCCACCGCCACAGCGAACGCCGGGCCCCACGAAGCACGGGCAACCGCTCGACCAGGTCGGCGACGTGGCGGCCGAGGGTCCGTCGCGGTGGTGTCGGGTTGCGCATCCAGTCCGGGAGGTCGACCCGGGCGTGGTGCTCGTGGGCAGGTCGTGTGTCGGGTGCCATGGGTGCTCCGGTCCGGCTCAGCAGGTGTCTGTGATGTCCAGGGAACGATCGGGGTCGAACACCGCGTCCGGGTCCTCCGTGGCGACCGGAAGGCCGTAGCTCGGGGTGCCCAGAGCCAGCAGACCCTTGTCGAACGACGCGCAGTCCATGTTGGAGGCGTACGACTCCGACTCCATGAGCCAGAGCCCGACGCCTGAACTCGCGACGTCGTCGGGGTGCGGCACGTGCCAGACGACGGTGTCGTGGACGACCACCACACCGGCGCCCGGAGTGGGGTCGAGGGTGTGGAACGCGTACGCCCAGACGAAGTTGGTGGTGATCTCCAGCACCCGGATGCCCTCATTGTCCCGGGTCGCCCGGTAGGTGACCCGGCCCTTGACCCGGGGCTGGTCAGCGGTCAGCCGGGCACCCGGAGCCAGTCGGGTCGCGTACGTGGCGAAGGAGGTGTCGCGGAAGTCGGCCCGGATCTCCGACCGGGACGCGGGAGCGAACATCCGTACGAACCGGTCGAACTCGCCGCCGGCCAGGAACTTCCGGTCCAGCCGGGCGAGCCGCAGCGCCGCGCGGACGTCCGCGAGGGCCGCCGCCACCTCGGTGGCGCTGAACACACCCGCGCGTCGGGCGGGCGGCAGCGTGATCCCGGCCGCCCCCTCGGCGAAGGTCGCCGCCGGGGTACCCGCGAAGGTGTCGGCAGCCGATGTGGGCTTCGTGCCGCTCGTCGCGGGCTTCGTGTCGGTCGTCGCGGAGACGCCCGACGGCGGGCTGATCGTCGGGTAGCCGCGCGGCGTCTCCCCGGCCCGCCGCCACAGGTCGAACCACCCCGCGCCGAGCAGGAGGACGAGGACCAGTCCGCCCCCGACCACGGCGGTGACCGCCTGGGTGTGGTTCTCCCAGAACAGGCGGAGCCGTTCCAGGGCGCCGACCGGATGCTCCTCGGCCGGCTGGCGCAGCCACTCCGGGACCTGTCCCGACTCGTCGTGGGAGGCCAGGGGAGCCGACCGGCTCGGCGGGGACGGCTCGTCCGCCGGCGGGGGTGTGGTCATCGGCATGTCCTTGGGGAACGGTCCATCGAGGGCGCATGATCTTCGCACCCGGTCGTCCGGGACGTGATCCCGTACGCCACCGCCGCCGCGATCCCGCCTGAGTGGCTGACGGCACATCGGCCGACCATCGGAGGCGGCTCCCACCGCCGCGCGGGCGGGAGGCAACGCCGGCGGGGCCTCCGGACGTACGGCGGCGGTGGGGCGTCCGACCCGGTCTGGCAGGCTTGGGTGTCGTGAGCACAGACGGTCTGATCGTGGTCGACAAGCCCGGCGGCATGACGTCGCACGACGTCGTGGCGCGCATCCGCCGGTTGGCGCGGACCCGCCGGGTGGGCCACGGCGGCACCCTCGACCCGATGGCGACCGGCGTCCTGGTGATCGGGGTCGGGCGGGCCACCCGCCTGCTCACCTACGTGATCGGCGCGCACAAGAGCTACACCGCCACCGTCCGGCTCGGCCAGGCCACCGTCACCGACGACGCCGAGGGCGACGTGATCGCCACCACGCCGGCC
This sequence comes from Micromonospora sp. NPDC049051, assembly GCF_043197575.1. Taxonomy (NCBI): domain Bacteria; kingdom Bacillati; phylum Actinomycetota; class Actinomycetes; order Micromonosporales; family Micromonosporaceae; genus Micromonospora; species Micromonospora sp. NPDC049051. The sequence continues at coordinate 866,477 of NZ_JBICTL010000002.1, read as the reverse complement.
GGTCAGGTCACCGACGAGGCGATCCGGGCCGCGCTGGCCGCGCTGACCGGGGAGATCGACCAGGTGCCGAGTGCGGTCAGCGCCATCAAGATCGACGGGCAGCGGGCGTACAAGCGGGTGCGTGAGGGGGAGAGCGTCGAACTGCCCGCCCGCCGGGTCACCGTGTCCCGGCTGGAGCTGCTGGCGGTACGCCGCGACATGCCGGACGTCGTCGACGTGGACATCGACGTGACCTGTTCCTCCGGGACGTACATCCGGGCGATCGCCCGGGACGCGGGCCTGGCGCTCGGGGTCGGCGGCCACCTGACGGCGCTGCGCCGTACCGCCGTGGGGAACTTCGCCCTCGCGGAGGCCGCCACCCTCGACGAGCTGGAGCAGCGCGCCCCCGAGGTGGTGAACCTGCCGCTGGCCGCGGCGGCCGACCGGTTCTTCCCGCGCCGCGACGCCGGCGCCGACGAGGCGAAGGTGCTCTCCCACGGCGGGCCGCTCGACCCGGCGGGGATTCCCGGCCCCTACGCGGTCTTCGGCCCCGACGGCGGGCTGATCGCTATCGTCAGCGAGCGGGACGGCCGGGCCCGCGCGGAGATCGTGCTCGCCCCCGCCTGACGGGGCGAAGGAGCGGGGGCCGGCGCGGGCCGCCCGCAGAGGCAGGGGAGGAGCGGCATGCAGCGGTGGCGGGGGTACGACGCGGCGCCCGGTGGCTGGGGGCGGTCGGTCGTCACCATCGGCGTCTTCGACGGCGTGCACAAGGGACACCAGGCGACCATCGGGCACGCCGTGTCCCGGGCCCGCGAGCTGGGCGTGCAGTCGGTGGTGGTCACCTTCGACCCGCATCCGGCGGAGGTGGTGCGCCCCGGCTCGCACCCGGCGGTGCTCACCGAGACCGCCCGCAAGGCCGAGCTGATCGAGGCGCTCGGCGTGGACGTGCTCTGCGTGGTGCCGTTCACCCCGGAGTTCTCCCGGCTGCCCGCCGAGGCGTTCGTGCATGACATCCTGGTCGAGCACCTGCACGCCGCACTGGTCGTGGTGGGCGACAACTTCCGCTTCGGGCACAAGGCCGCCGGCGACGTGGCGCTGCTGGAGCGGCTCGGCCGCACCTTCGGCTTCGGCGTGGAGGGGGCCCCGCTGGTCGCCGAGGCGGGCACGGTCTACTCCTCCACGTACATCCGTTCCTGCGTCGACGCCGGTGACGTGACGGCCGCCGCCGCCGCGCTCGGCCGGCCGCACCGCGTCGAGGGCGTGGTGGTCCGCGGCGACCAGCGCGGGCGCGAGCTGGGCTTCCCCACCGCCAACCTGCTCTGCCACCGGTACGCGGCGATCCCCGCCGACGGCGTCTACGCCGCCCGACTCGTGCGCCGGGGCCACACCGAGACCATGGCGGCGGCGGTGTCGGTCGGCACCAACCCGACGTTCTCCGGCCGGGAGCGGCGGGTGGAGGCGTACGTGCTCGACTTCACCGGCGACCTCTACGGCGAGCGGCTGGCGCTGGACTTCGTGGCGCACCTGCGCGGGCAGATCCGCTACGACGCGGTCGAGCCGCTGATCGCCCAGATGAACCAGGACGTCGAGCGCACCCGGCGCGTGCTCGGCTGACCCGCGTCGCGGCCCTTGACAGGCCGGCACCCGGCCGGGCTGGTAGTCTGGCCCCGACGTCGGCTGACCGACGTGGGGCCTCGCGTGCCTGCACGACGCCGCGGGTGCGAGGTACCGGTCCGTTTCCGGTCCACTGACCGATCCGACGGACATCATCGAACAACCCACGAAACAGGGAGAACATGGCGCTCGACCAGGAAGCCAAGGCCAAGATCCGCGCGGAGTACGCGACCGCCGAGGGCGACACCGGTTCGCCGGAGGTGCAGGTCGCGGTCCTCACCAAGCGGATCGCCGAGCTGACCGAGCACCTGAAGGTGCACAAGCACGACCACCACAGCCGCCGTGGGCTGCTGCTGCTGGTCGGCCGTCGCCGTCGGCTGCTCAACTACGTCCAGAAGAAGGACATCAACCGCTACCGGTCGCTCATCGAGCGGCTCGGTCTGCGCCGGTGACGTGACGGGGGAGTGGCCCGACCGGGCCGCTCCCCCGCCGTGTGACCACACGAAAACCGGGCCGCGCGACCACCCGAGAAGGGGAGCCGGTCAGCGTACCGGTCTCCGGTAGTGGCCCCCGGGCACCCCGGCCTTCGCCGGCCACCCGGGCGCTTCGATCGAAGACCGGCCGTCTGAGCAGCTTCCCGCGTCGTGGGCCCCCGATGCGAAGGAGCACGACAGCACCATGACCGAGACCAACCTCGGCACCGAATCCCGCACCGCCGTGATCGACAACGGGTCCTTCGGCACCCGTGAGATCACCTTCTCCACCGGCCGGCTGGCCCGTCAGGCCGCCGGCTCCGTCGTCGCCCAGCTCGGCGAGACGGTCGTCCTCTCCGCCACCACCGCCGGCAAGCAGCCGAAGGAGCAGTTCGACTTCTTCCCGCTGACCGTCGACGTCGAGGAGCGGATGTACGCCGCGGGCCGCATCCCCGGCTCGTTCTTCCGCCGCGAGGGGCGCCCCAGCGAGGACGCGATCCTCACCTGCCGGCTGATCGACCGGCCGCTGCGCCCGTCGTTCGTCAAGGGCCTGCGCAACGAGGTCCAGGTCGTCGAGACCATCCTCGCGCTCGACCCGCAGCACCCCTACGACGTCGTGGCGATCAACGCCGCCTCGATGTCGACCAAGCTCTCCGGCCTGCCGTTCTCCGGCCCGATCGGAGCCACCCGGGTCGCGCACGTCGACGGCCAGTGGGTCGCCTTCCCGACCCTGGAGGAGCTGGCCCGGGCCACCTTCGACATGGTCGTGGCCGGCCGCTCGCTGCCGGACGGCGACGTCGCGATCATGATGGTCGAGGCCGAGGCGACGCCGAACGCCGTGACCCTGATCGCGGGCGGCGCGACCGCGCCGACCGAGGAGATCGTGGCCAGCGGCCTGGAGGCCGCGAAGCCGGCGATCCGCGAGCTGTGCCGCGCGCAGGCCGAGCTGGCCGAGGTGGCCGCCAAGCCCGTCGCCGAGTTCCCGGTCTTCCTGGACTACCAGGACGACGTCTACGAGGCGGTCGCCGACCTGGCCCGTGCCGAGGTCGCCGAGGCGCTCCAGATCGCCGGCAAGGCCGACCGCGAGGAGGCCCTCGACCGGATCAAGGCCAAGGTCGCCGAGGAGCTCGGCGGTCGCTTCGAGGGCCGCGAGAAGGAGCTCGGCGCCGCCTTCCGGTCGCTCACCAAGTCCGAGGTGCGCAACCGGGTGCTGCGCGAGCAGGTCCGCATCGACGGCCGTGGGCCGCGCGACATCCGCCCGCTGACCGCCGAGGTCGGCGTGCTGCCCCGGGTGCACGGTTCGGCGCTGTTCGAGCGTGGCGAGACCCAGATCCTGGGCGTCACCACGCTGAACATGCTGCGCATGGAGCAGATGGTGGACACCCTGTCCCCGGAGAACCGCAAGCGCTACATGCACAACTACAACTTCCCGCCCTACTCGACCGGTGAGACCGGCCGGGTCGGCTCGCCGAAGCGGCGCGAGATCGGCCACGGCGCGCTCGCCGAGCGGGCGCTGATCCCGGTGCTGCCGTCGCGCGAGGAGTTCCCCTACGCCATCCGGCAGGTCTCCGAGGCGCTCGGCTCCAACGGCTCCACCTCGATGGGCTCGGTCTGCGCGTCGACGCTGGGCCTGCTCTCGGCCGGTGTGCCGCTGAAGGCGCCGGTGGCGGGCATCGCCATGGGGCTCATCTCCGACGAGGTGGACGGCAAGACCCGGTACGTGACGCTGACCGACATCCTCGGGGCCGAGGACGCGTTCGGCGACATGGACTTCAAGGTCGCCGGCACGCCGGAGTTCGTCACCGCGCTCCAGCTCGACACCAAGCTCAACGGCATCCCGTCGGACGTGCTGGCCTCCGCGCTGCAGCAGGCGTACGAGGCCCGGCAGACCATCCTCGGCGTGATGCAGGCGGCGATCGAGGGCCCGGCCGAGATGTCGGAGCACGCCCCGCGCGTCACCACCGTCAAGATCCCGGTCGACAAGATCGGCATGGTGATCGGCCCGAAGGGGCAGACCATCAACGCGATCCAGGACGAGACCGGCGCCGAGATCTCCATCGAGGACGACGGCACGATCTACGTCGGCGCCACCAACGGCCCGGCGGCCCAGGCGGCGGTGGATCGGATCAACGGGATCGCCAACCCGACGCTGCCGAAGGTCGGGGAGCGGTTCCTCGGCACGGTGGTCAAGACAGCCGCGTTCGGCGCGTTCATCTCCCTGCTGCCGGGCCGCGACGGCCTGCTGCACATCTCCAAGGTGGGCGACGGCAAGCGGGTCGAGAAGGTCGAGGACTTCCTCAACGTCGGCGACCGGGTCGAGGTCGAGATCGCGGACATCGACGCCCGCGGCAAGATCTACCTGGACAAGGTCCGCCCGGAGGGCGCCGAGGCGCCGGCTGCCGAGGCCGCCGGTGAGGAGCGTCCGGCCGGCCGGGACCGGGGCGACCGGGGACCGCGCGACCGTGGCGACCGTGAGCGTGGCGGCGACCGGGGCGGTCGTGGCCCGGGTGGCGGCGAGAGCGGCGGCGAGGGTGGCGAGGGCGGCGAGCGTCCGCGCCGCCGTACCCGGCGCAGCTGACCCACCGCACCAGCGCATCACCCACCCCTCGTCGATCTGGGAGCAACACGTGAGTCGGGCCGTCAGCGCGCCGTTTCCGCCGGATCGACGGGGGGTGGCGTCCGTCCCGGCCCCCGCCGGGGCCAGCCACCGGAGCACCGGGGCGGCCCGCTCCGGCGGCGCCTCCCGCGCGGTGACCCGCACCATCAGCGACGACCCGCTGGGCGGCACGGTACGCCGTACCGTGCTGCCCAGCGGGCTGCGCGTGCTCACCGAGGCGATCCCGGCCATGCGCAGCGTCTCGTTCGGCGTCTGGGTGGCGGTCGGTTCCCGCGACGAGACCGGCCCGCAGGCGGGCGCGGCGCACTTCCTGGAGCACCTGCTCTTCAAGGGCACCAACAAGCGCAGCGCGCTCGACATCTCCGCCGAGATCGAGGCGGTGGGCGGCGAGACCAACGCCTTCACCACCAAGGAATACACCTGCTACTACGCCCGCGTGCTGGACGAGGACCTGCCGCTGGCCATCGACGTCATGTGCGACGCGGTCGCCGACTCGCTGCTGGAAGCAGCCGACGTGGAGACCGAGCGGGGCGTGATCCTCGAAGAGATCGCCATGCACGACGACGAGCCCGGCGACGAGGTGCACGACCTCTTCGCCCGCGCCGCCTACGGCGACCACCCGCTGGGCCGGCTGATCTCCGGCACCGAGGAGACCGTCACCCCGATGACCCGGCGGCAGATCCAGGGCTTCTACCGCCGCCACTACACGCCGCCGCGGATCGTCGTCGCCGCCGCGGGCAACCTCGACCACGCCACGGTGGTCAAGCTGGTGCGCCAGGCGCTGCGCGGCACTCCGCTGGACACCGACCCGGCGGCGCCCGCGGCGCACCGGTCGGCCACCCCGGCCGTACGCACGAAGCCCGCCACCACCCTGGTGGAGCCGAAGGAGACCGAGCAGGCGCACGTCATCCTCGGCTGCCCCGGCATCGACCGGCTCGACGAGCGCCGCTTCGCCCTCGGCGTGCTGAACAACATCCTCGGCGGCGGCATGTCGAGCCGGTTGTTCCAGGAGATCCGCGAGCGGCGCGGCCTCGCCTACTCGGTCTACTCCTACGCCAGCCAGTACGCCGACAGCGGCCTCTTCGCCGTCTACGCCGGCTGCGCCCCCGGCAAGGTCGACGAGGTGCTGGAGCTGACCCGGGCGGAGCTGGCCCGGGTGGCCGCCGACGGCCTGACCGAGGCCGAGGTGGCCCGGGGCAAGGGGATGAGCAAGGGCTCCTTCGTGCTGGGCCTGGAGGACACGGGCTCGCGGATGAGCCGGCTGGCCAAGGGCGAGCTGCTCTACGGTCACCTGATGCCGGTCGACGAGCTGCTCGGCCGGGTCGACGCGGTCACCGTGGCCGACGTCAACACCCTGGCCGCCGAGCTGCTGAGCCGGCCGATGTCGCTGGCGGTGGTCGGCCCGTTCGACGCGGGGGACTTCGCGGCGAACTGAGCCGTCCCGTGGCCCTGCCCGGTCACGCTCCGCCGGGGTACGCGCGTTGCGGACGCTCAGCGCCACACAGACGACCAGTGCGCGTGGCGGTGCCCGTCACGGTCCGCCGGGGTGCGCCCGTCCCGATTGGGATAGGTTGTGCCCCGTGACTGACGAGCAGGAGAAGAGCCCGGACGAGCTGATCCGGGTCGGTGTGCTGGGCGCCCGGGGACGGATGGGCATCGAGGTGTGCCGGGCCGTGGACGCCGCCGCCGACATGGAGCTGGTGGCCATGGTCGACCAGGGCGACGGGCTGTTCGCCGCCTCCGACGCCGGGGCAGAGGTGGTCGTCGACTTCACCACCCCGGACGTCGTCATGGACAACCTGCAGTGGTGCGTCGACCAGGGTATCCACGCGGTGGTGGGCACCACCGGCTTCACCGAGCAGCGGTTGGCGCAGGTGCGGGACTGGCTGGCCCACAAGCCCGAGGTGGGCGTGGTGATCGCCCCCAACTTCGGCATCGGCGCCGTGCTCATGATGCAGTTCGCCGCCCGCGCCGCCCGGCACTTCGAGTCGGTCGAGATCGTGGAGCAGCACCACCCCCGCAAGCTGGACGCCCCCAGCGGCACCGCCACGCACACCGCGCGGCTGGTCGCGGCGGCCCGCGCCGAGGCCGGGCTCGGCCCCGTGCCGGACGCCACCTCCGACGAGGTGGCGGGCGCCCGGGGCGCCGACATCGACGGGGTACGCGTGCACGCCGTGCGCGCCACCGGCCTCGTCGCCCACCAGGAGGTGCTCTTCGGCACCGTGGGGGAGACGCTGACCATCCGGCACGACTCGTACGACCGGGTCTCGTTCATGCCTGGCGTGCTGCTGTCCGTCCGCGCGGTCCGCACCCGGCCCGGGTTGACGGTCGGCCTGGACCCCCTGCTCGACTGACGGGCGAAGCTGGCCTGACGGGCGACGCTGGGCGCTGACGGGCGACGCTGGCCTGACGGGCGAAGCTGGGCGCTGACGGGCGACGCTGGGTTGACGGGCGACGGTGGGCTGACGGGCAAACCCGTCGCGGGCACCCGGCCCGCCCCCTAGGCTGCCCGGGTGATCGATTCTGGACTCTCCGACCGCTCCGGGCGCCGGGTCACCCTGCGCCCGGTGGACGACGACAACTGGCGGGCGGTGGCCGACGTGGCCCCGCGCGACGACCAGCGCGCGTGGGTCGCGGCACTGGCCGCCCGCTACCTGCTGCTGACCACGCGTTCGGACGTGTGGACCTCGCTGGCCGTGTACGCGGACGAGACCGTAGCCGGGCACGTCATGTGGGGCGTCGACGACGACGGGTCCCGCTGGATCGGCGGCATGGTGATCGACGCGGCCGAGCAGGACCGGGGGGTCGGCCGGGCGGCCGTACGCACCCTGGCCGGCTGGCTGGGCGGTCAGGACGGCGGCGGCCACCCCGTCCGGCTCTCCTACCATCCCGACAACGTCCAGGCCGCCCGCCTCTACACGAGCCTCGGCTTCGTCCCGACCGGGGCGATGGAGGACGACGAACTGGTCGCCGAACTCCTCGCGCCCACCCCGGCCCCGTCCCGCTCCTGAGCGGCCTGCCCCGCCCTGCTCCGGAGCCTGCCCGGTCCCGTTGCTGAGCTGGCCCCGCCCGCTCCCGTCTCCGGATCAGCCTTCCTCGATCACCGACAGGATGTTGCCGGCCGGGTCGGTGAACCAGGCGATGGTCGGGCCGTTGTCGCGCATGACACCCCGCTCGTCCTGGGGCAGACCGGGATACTGCGCGAACCGGACCCCGCGCGCGGTCAACTCGTCGACGGCCCGGTCGACGTCCTCGACGGGGAAGTTGAGGACCGTGTAGGCCGCCCGGGTGTGATCCGCCTTCGGGTAGACCATGACGTCCCGGCCGCCGGCGAGGTGCAGCGTCAGCAGGCCGCCCATGGCGTCGTCCCGCGACACCCGCAGACCGAGCGTGTCCGTGTAGAACCGCTCGGCCTGCCCGGTGTCGTCCACCGAGAAACTGCTCCACGCCCTCGTGTCCGCGAACATGCCAGGTGCCTCCCTCTCGTGGGCGCCGCCACAGTGACCATGGGGTCACCGTAGGCGATGCCCCCGACAGTGGCCGGCGTGTCGCCCGGACCGCGAGGCGGTGCGTCAGTCCCCGGGCGTCGCGGGCGACGACCCACCCGGCGGCAGGTCGGGCAACGTCGCCTCGGCGGGCGTCGCGTCCGCCGGATCCGGGTCCCCGGGCACCGCCACGTGCAGGCGTACCTGCGGGACGAGCATGTCCTCCACGTCCAGCGCGCGGGCCGCGCCGTCGGGCTCCCAGCCGGTGCTGGTGAGGAACTTCCGGGTCGCCGCGTCGCCGTCGAAGGCCCAGGCCAGCGCGCGGGTGAACCCGTCGGCACGCCACAGGTCGACGGTCGCGGCGAGCAGCCGGCTGCCGTGGCCGCGCCGGCCCCAGCGCGGCTCCACCAGCAGGTCCGTCACCGCGGCGACGTCCGGCCCGAGGGCCTCCGCCGGCTCGCCCGGCGCGAGCGCCTCGGCATCGGCCGGACCGGAGGCGGCAAACCCCACCAGATAGGATTGCTCGGCCTGTTCGACGGCGACCAGCACCCGATGGGCGCCGGAGGGCGGCTCCTGCACGGCCGCACTCCACCGCCGGGCGAGCCACGCCTCGTCCAGGTTGTCGAGCACATGCCGGGGCAGGATCCGGCGATAGGCGACCCGCCAGGTCGCGAGTTGGATGCGTGCGATCTCGCCGGCGTCTTCCGGACGCGCCGGGCGGACGTACCCGAGAGCCATGGGACGGAAGCCTACGCAGGGCGAGGGAGGCGATGGTGTCGCAGGGTGCCAGAAAGACGATCGGGCAGGTCGTCGGAGTCGTCGGGCTAGCCGCCGCGGTTGCCCTCTTCCTCTCCGTGGCCGCCGTCCGGCACGGCTTCTTCGACCTCAAGGTCTACTACGGCGCGCTGACCTGGTGGGTGCACGACGGCGGGGAGATCTACGACTTCCTGAAGCCCGGCACCCAGTACGGCTTCACCTACCCACCCTTCGCCGCCCTGGTCATGCTGCCGATGGCGTACCTGCCGTGGTCGGCGGCGATCGCGGTCAGCGTGGCCGCCAGCGTGGTCGTCACCGCCGTGTTGTTCTGGTGGCTGGTGGACCCCATCTCCCGCCGGTCGGGCTGGACCCGCTGGTTCGCCCTCGCCGTGGCGCTCTGCCTGGCCGCCGCGTACGAGCCGATGCGCGAGACCGTCAACTTCGGCCAGGTCAACATGCTGCTGCTCTTCCTGGTCGCGGTCGACCTGCTCCGGCTGCTGCCGGGCGGCAACCGCTGGGCGGGCGTCGGCATCGGCCTGGCCACCGCGATCAAGCTGACCCCGGGCATCTTCATCGTCTACCTGTTGGTCACCCGCCGCTGGCGCGCCGCGGTCACCTCGATGGCCGCCGCCGCCGGCGTGACCCTGCTGGCCGCCGCGCTCTTCCCCGACGCCGCACGGGAGTTCTGGACGGAGGCGCTGTGGAACACCGGCCGGGTGGGTGAGTTGGCGTTCGTCTCCAACCAGTCGCTGCGCGGCGTGGTCGCCCGGCTGAACCCGGAACACCCGAGCACCCTGGCCTGGCTGGCGCTGGTGCTCGCCACGCTGGCGCTGTGGGCCTGGCGGTCCCGCGCCGCGGTGGCCGCCGGCGACGAGGCGACCGGCCTGGCGCTCACCGGAGCGGTGATGTGCCTGGTCAGCCCGGTCACCTGGGTGCACCACCTGGTCTGGCTGCTGCCCGCGCTGATCCTGCTGGTGGACAACGGGATGAACGCCCCGGCCGGCAGCCGCCGGCGCCGTCTCCTGCTGGGTGCGGCGATCGTCGGGTACGGCTTCCTGATCAGCCGGATCGTCTGGGCCTGGGAGAAGGACTTCACCGGGCTCGACGGCTTCCTCGGCAGCAACACCTACGTCTGGATCAGCCTGGCCCTGCTGGCGTTCCTGCCCATCCGTCGCTGGGGCGACGACAGCCGGCCCATCCGTCGCGGGGGCGACGACAGCCGGCCCAGCCGTCGCGGGCGCGACGCCGGCGGGATCAGCCGTCGTTCAGCGACGTCGGCCGGGTTAGCCGTCGAGGCGTCCGGCGTACCGCAGCTCGACGAGCCCGACCGGCGGGCGCCCGCCGGCCAGGGGCACCGCGTAGGTCGACCGCTCACCGTCCGGTGAGAGCCCGGCCCGCTCGTAGAACCGGCGGGCCCGGTGGTTGGCCTCCAGCACCCAGAGCCGGCAGTCGGACCAGCCCCGCGCGACCAGCCCGCGCCGAGCGGCGGCCAGCAGCGCGAGCGCCGTGCCGTCGCCCCAGCAGGCCGGCTCGACGTACATCGCCACCACCTCGCCGTGCGCGGCGTCGAGGTCGCCCCGGTCCTGGTTGTTGCGGTACGGGCCGAACGTGGTGAAACCGGCCAGCGTCCCGTCGACCTCGGCGAGCAGCGTGGTGAAGGGGTGCTCCGGGTCGGCCGTGCCGAGGTCCCGGCGGCGCTGCGCCCAGGCCGTGACGTTGAGCCGCCGCAGCACCTCCTCGGGCATGATGCCGGCGTAGCCGGCCTGCCAGCCGTGGATGTGCACCCGGGCGACCGCCTCGGCGTCGTCGGGCTCCTCGCGCCGGATTGTGAGCATGGGTCCGTTCTATGCCTCGACGGGCGACCGGTCCAGCGTCCGCACCGGTGTCGTACCCCTGGATTAGGGTGCCGACGATGGCCGCACCGGAATCGCTCTCGCTCGCCCAGGCACGTCGGGTGGCGCTCGCCGCCCAGGGCTTCGCCGACCCCGCGCCCACTGGCGTGCCCACCCGCCGGCACCTGCGCCGGGTGCTCGACCGGGTCGGGCTGATCCAGATGGATTCGGTCAACGTGCTGCAACGGGCGCACTACCTGCCGCTCTACAGCCGCCTCGGGCCCTATCCGACCACGCTGCTCGACACCGCCGCCTACCGCCGTCCCCGCGAGCTGTTCGAATACTGGGGCCACGAGGCGTCGCTGGTGCCCGTCGGGCTGCACCCGGCGCTGCGCTGGCGGATGGCCCGGGCCCGCTCGGAGGCCTGGGGCGGGATGCGGCGCATCGCCCAGGAGCAGCCCGGCCTGGTCGCCTGGGTGCGCGACGAGGTGGCCGCCCGGGGTCCCCTGACGGCCGCCGAGATCGAGCACGACGCGCCCCGGGAGACCGGCAACTGGGGTTGGAACTGGTCGGCCGTGAAGCGGGCGCTGGAGTTCCTGTTCTGGGCGGGGGAGGTCACCGCCGCCGAGCGCACCACGTCGTTCGCCCGCCGCTACGACCTGCCCGAGCGGGTGTTGCCGGCCGCGGTGCTCGACGCGCCCACGCCGACCGACGCGGAGGCCCACCGTGCGCTGGTGGGCATCGCCGCACGGTCGCTCGGAGTGGCCGCCGAGCCGGAGCTGCGCGACTACTTCCGGCTGCCGGTGGCCGGCGCCCGGCAGGCCATCGCCGAACTGGTCGAGGCGGGCGAGCTGCTGCCGGTCGCGGTGCAGGGCTGGCAGCGGCCCGCCTGGCTGCACGCCGGGGCGCGGCTGCCCCGCTGGGTGCGCGGCAACACGTTGGTCAGCCCGTTCGACCCGTTGGTCTGGGAGCGGGCCCGCACCGAGCGGCTCTTCGACTTCAGCTACCGCATCGAGATCTACGTGCCGGCGCCGCAGCGGGTCTACGGCTACTACGTGCTGCCCTTCCTCCAGGGGGAGCGCTTCACCGCCCGGGTCGACCTGAAGGCCGACCGCAGGGCGGGCGTGCTGCTGGTGCCGGCGGCCTGGGGCGAGCCGGGCGTCGACCGGGGCGAGACCGCGCTGGCGCTCGCCGCCGAGCTGCACCGACTCGCCGGCTGGCTGGGGCTGGACGCGGTCGCCCCGCCCACCGCCGGCGACCTGGCTGTCCCGCTGGCCGCCGCGTTGGGGGGCGTGGCCGGTGTACGGTGAGCGACGTGACGAGCGTTGACGGACCGGCCTCCCCGCCGCATCCGCAGACGGCCGGGCTCGACGCCCCGCCGCCGGCTGACCCGGCCGCACCGGCCGGCGGATGGCCCACGGACCAGGCGCAGCCCCACGCGGGGCCGCTCCACCCGGGGCCGCCCCAGCCAGGTTCGTCGCACCCGGGTTCGCCGCACCCGGGGGCGCCCTATCCGGGGGCGGCCTACCCGACGGTGCCCTATCCCGTGGCGGAGCCGGACCGGCTCACCCGGTTCGTCGTCCGTCTCTACGAGCGCTCGCCGCGCTGGGCCGTGCCGCTCGCCGCGCTCGGCTGCGTCGCCGCCGGCATCGGCTACGCCCTGATCAGCGACCCCACCCGCTCGGCGCCGGACGCCGCGCCCACCTGCCTGCTCAAGCTCACCACGGGGCTGGACTGCCCGGGCTGTGGCGGCACCCGCGCGCTCTGGTACGTCCTGCACGCCGACCTGCCGGCCGCCGCCCGGCACCACTTCCTCTTCGTCTTCGCGCTGCCCTTCCTGGCCTACCTCTTCGTCGCCTGGGCCGGGAAGCAGGCGTTCGGCTGGCGCCTGCCCGAGCTGCGGATCAGTTCCCGGGTGATCGGCGTCTTCCTGGCCGCCTGGCTGGCCTTCACGATCCTGCGCAACCTGCCCTGGGCCCCCTTCACCACCCTCTACGTCTGACCGGCCGGGGGAAGTGGCGGAAGAACTGGGCTGGTGCGGAACGCCCACCGACGGCGTTTCGCGGCTCACTTCCCTCCACGGCTGACCTCTGTACCCCCGGCGGCGCGTCCCGGCCCACCCGGCCGCGTCGCCTGGGGCTAGGGGCGGCCGGGCTGCGGGCCGGGCGGGTGTCACGTCGGGCGGGGATGTACGGGCTTCCTGGCTCTCGTACCGACCGAGCCGGTCGTCCCGCCCGGGCCAAGGGCTCGGGCCTGACGCGAAGCTGGGCGCTCCGTGGTGATCGTCGACACAGGGACCGACGCGGAGTGGTGCAAGCGTCCTGTCGAGCTGAATCGTTTGCGACATCACGCTCCCGAAGCCCTTTCGCCTCGACGCTCACACGCACGGGCGGTGCCCGGTGAGCCGGCGGATACGGGAACCCGTTCTGAGGTCCGAAACGGTGGCGGCCGGCAGGCCGAGGCCGTCGCCGCTCGCTGATGTCGCAGACGATTCAGTTCGACAGCGTGCACAAGCCGGTGTGTTCGGCCCGGTCCCCGCCTCCAGCAGCCCTCGCCCTCGAACCGGGTTTCCAGCCCTCGACCTCCGGCTCCCGCTCCCCGGGTCCCCGGCGCGAGGTCCGACGGCTCTCGTGTTGCTGCTGGCCACATCCGAAGCCGGGTCACGACTGCCTGTGCGGTGAGCGGAACGAGGCCGCCCCGCGCCGGCCGGCGTCGTTTCGGTGACCGACGTTGCACCGGGCGAGCCTGGCTTGGGCGGGCCGGGTCCACGGCACTACAGTCCGAGGAATGCCGGAGATGGTGCAGCCCCAGGTCAAGCTCGTCGCGTGGACGCACTTCGAGGCCCCCGACGACGTGCCGTGGTCGACCGACGCCGAAGGCGGCCAGGCGCTGGCGGAGTTCGCCGGGCGGGCCTGCTACCAGAGCTGGAAGAAGCCGAACCCCGCCACCGCCACCAACGCGGGTTACCTCGCCCACATTCTCGAGGTCGGCCACCTGAGTGTGCTGGAGCACGGCTCGGTCAGCTTCTACTTCAGCGGGGTGTCCCGGTCCTTCACCCACGAGCTGATCCGGCACCGGCACTTCTCGTACTCCCAGCTCTCCCAGCGGTACGTGCCGGAGCGCGACGCCGCCATGGTCGAGCCCGCCGTGATCGCCGACGACCCGGAGCTGCACAAGAAGTTCGTGGAGGCCGCCGAGGCGAGCGTGCGCGCGTACAACGAGCTGTTGGAGGGGCTGGAGCGGCGCTTCGCCGACGTGGAGAACGCCACGCTGCGGCGCAAGCAGGCCCGCCAGGCGGCCCGCGCGGTGCTGCCCAACGCCACCGAGACCCGCATCGTGGTCACCGGCAACTACCGGGCCTGGCGGCACTTCATCGCCATGCGCGCGACGGAGCACGCCGACGTGGAGATCCGTGAGCTGGCGGTGGAGTGCCTGCGGCAGCTCCAGGGCGTCGCCCCGAACGTCTTCGCCGATTTCGTCATCTCGACGCTGCCCGACGGCACCGAGGTGGCCGCCAGCCCGCACGGCGAGTGAGTCCTGAACCCTTCCCCCGTGGGGCGCCGGTGCTCGTCCGCTAGGTTGGTGGCATGACGCACGACCACCCTGACACGCCCGCGCGGGCGGTGTCCCGCCCCTTCGGGCGAGTGCTCACGGCCATGGTGACCCCGTTCACCGCCGACGGCTCCCTCGACCTCGACGGCGCCGCGCAGCTCGCCAGCTACCTGGTCGACGAGCAGGCCAACGACGCGCTGGTGGTCAACGGCACCACCGGCGAGTCGCCGACCACCACCGAGGCGGAGAAGGAACAGCTGATCCGGGCCGTGGTGGAGGCCGTCGGCGACCGCGCCAAGGTCGTGGCCGGGGTCGGCACCAACGACACCCGGCACACCATCGAGCTCTCCGTGGCCGCCGAGAAGGCGGGCGCGCACGGCCTGCTCGTGGTCACCCCCTACTACAACAAGCCGCCGCAGAGCGGCCTGCTGCGGCACTTCACCGCCGTCGCGGACGCCACCGGCCTGCCGGTGATGCTCTACGACATCCCGCACCGGGCGGGCGTGCCGATCGACACCGAGACCATGGTGCGCCTGGCCGAACACGGCCGGATCGTCGCGGTGAAGGACGCCAAGGGCGACCTGACCGCCACGAGCTGGGTCACCAGCCGGACGAACCTCGCCGTCTACAGCGGCGAGGACTCGCTGACCCTGCCCTCGCTGGCCGTGGGGGGCGTCGGCGTGGTCGGCACCTCGACCCACTTCACGGGCGTGCTCACCAAGCAGCTGATCGAGGCGTACGACGCGGGGGACACCGCCACCGCGCTGAACCTGCACCGGCGGCTGCTGCCGCTGTTCACCGGCATCTTCCGTACCCAGGGCGTGATCCTGGTGAAGGCGGGCCTGGCGGCGCTCGGGAAGCCCGCCGGGCCGGTGCGTTCGCCGCTGGTCGACGCGACCGACGGCGAGATCGCCCAGCTCCGCGCCGACAGCGCGGCGGCGGGCGTGGAACTGCCCGAATGACCGAACGACACGACGGACGCCGAGTGACGGCGTCGCAGAATGAGGTGGACGCGTGACCGAGGCGCACATCGAGACGGAACTGCCCCCAGCGCTGCCGGAGGGTGGGCTGCGGATCATCCCGCTCGGCGGGCTCGGCGCCATCGGTCGCAACATGACCGTCTTCGAGTACGACGGCAAGCTGCTGGTGGTCGACTGCGGGGTGCTCTTCCCCGACGTGGAGCAGCCCGGGGTCGACCTGATCCTGCCCGACTTCGGTCCGATCCTGGACCGGCTCGACGACGTCCAGGCGATCGTGCTGACCCACGGCCACGAGGACCACATCGGCGCGGTGCCGTACCTGCTGGCGCACAAGCCCGACATCCCGCTGGTCGGCTCCCAGTTCACCCTCGCCCTGGTCGAGGCGAAGCTCGCCGAGCGGCGGATCCAGCCCTACACGCTGACCGTGCGGGAGGGCGGCCGGGAGCGGCTCGGCCCGTTCGAGTGCGAGTTCTTCGCCGTCAACCACTCGATCCCCGACGCGCTCGCGGTGGCCATCCGCACCCCCGCCGGCCTGGTGCTGCACACCGGCGACTTCAAGATGGACCAGCTCCCGCTGGACGGGCGGATCACCGACCTGGCGGGGTTCGCCCGGCTCGGCGCCGAGGGCGTGGACCTGCTGCTCTCGGACTCCACCAACGCGGAGATCCCCGGCTTCGTCACGCCGGAGCGCGAGATCGGGCCGGTGCTCGACTCGATCTTCGCGAAGGCCAAGGGCCGGATCATCGTCGCGTCGTTCGCGTCGCACGTGCACCGGGTGCAGCAGGTCTTCGACTCCGCCGCCGAGCACGGCCGCAAGGTCGCCCTGATCGGCCGGTCCATGGTCCGCAACATGGGCATCGCCCGCGACCTGGGGCTGCTCAACATCCCGTCCGGCCTGGTCGTCGGGCTGGACGAGGCGACGAACATGCCGCCCGAGCAGATCGTGCTGATGTCCACCGGCTCGCAGGGCGAGCCGATGAGCGCCCTGGGCCGGATGGCCAGCGGCGACCACCGGCACATCACCATCGCCCCCGGCGACACGGTGGTGCTCGCCTCGTCGCTGGTGCCCGGCAACGAGACCTCGGTCTACCGGGTGATCAACCGGCTGGCCCGGGCCGGCGCCGTGGTGGTGCACAAGGACGTGGCCAAGGTGCACGTCTCCGGTCACGCCCCCGCCGGCGAGCTGCTCTACCTGCTCAACGTGGTCCGTCCCAGCAACCTGATGCCGGTGCACGGCGAGTGGCGGCACCTGCGCGCGCACGCCCGGCTCGGCATCGAGTCCGGCGTCGCCCCCGACCGGGTGGTGCTCTGCGAGGACGGCGACGTCGTCGACCTCGTCGAGGGCCGCGCCAGCCTCGTCGGGCACGTCAAGAGCCGCTACGTCTACGTCGACGGCCTCGCCGTCGGCGACGTCAGCGAGTCGCTGCTCACCGAGCGCCGGATCCTCGGCGACGGCGGGTTCATCGCCACCACCGTGGTGGTCGACTCGGTGACCGGCAAGGTGGTGGCCGGCCCGACCCTGTCGGCGAAGGGCTTCTCCGAGGACCCGGAGGCGTTCGCCCCGGTGATCCCGCTGGTCACCGAGGCCCTGAACCGGGCCGCCTCCGACGGCATCACCGACCCGCACCAGCTCCAGCAGATCGTGCGGCGCACCGTGGGACGGTGGGTGAACGACGCGTACCGGCGCCGACCCATGATCGTCCCGACCGTCGTCGAGGTCTGACCCGCACCCGCCGCGACGCCCGCCCGCACCCCCGTGTGCCGGCGGGCGTCGTCGTCGGACGGGCCGTCCGGGTCAGGGCAGGGCGGCCACCGCGTCGGCGTACGCGACGGCGGTCTGCACGGCCGCGTCGAGCAGGACGGTGAGCTGGGCGGGGGCCACCCCGTGCGCCAGGTCGGTGGCGACCTGGCCGGCCAGCAGCAGCTCGCCCTCGCCCTCGTGCACGTACGCCTTCGGCAGCAGCCGGTCGTGGTTCCAGGCGTTGCAGAAGGCGTACGCCTCGACCAGCCGGTCCGTCGGCAGTCGGCGGCTCGCCACGGAGCGGGCCTGGAGGATCTCGCCCCGCTCGCCGGCCTGCCGGAACTGGATCAGCGCCTCGCCCCACCGGCCCGTGACGGCGCCCCGGTCGTCCACGGCGTACCGGTCCCCGCGCCGGTCCAGCACGGCGGTGATCATCGCGAGGCTCAGCGGGCGGGGCTCCGTGTCCGGCGGGTCCTCCCCGGGCGGGTCGTCGACGTCGTCGGAGCCGTCGTCAGGCGGCAGGGGCACCGGGGCGGCGGTCGGCCGCTCGGCCAGCCAGGACGCGATGCGGCCGGACTGGTGGCCGGTGCCGTTGCGGGCGTCGAAGCTGCCGGCGAGCGCGGTGGCCACCCCCAGCAGGGTCGCGCCCAGCGTGGCCACGTCGAGGTCGGCGGCCGGGCGCACCCCGTACGCCGGGCGGTGCACCGTCCGCCCGCCGAGCCCCGCCTCGACGGCGAGGGCGCAGACCAGCGCCCCGGCGGCGGCGAACTCCATCGCGGACAAGTCGTCGTGCGGCTGGTCCAGCCGGGGCAGTTGCTCGGCGAGGACGTCGAGACCCCGGGCGGGGTGCCCGGCCAGCGCGCACCACCGCAGGTGCGCGGCGAGCAACGGGAAGGCGGCCCGCTCCCGCCGGTGCCGCCGGTACGCCCGCACGTGCGCCTCGGCCGCCCGCTCCGGTGCCCCGGCCCGCAGCCAGGACAGCATCCCGGCGGCCAGCGTCCGCTCCGGCTGCTCGGTGCAGCCGCCGGCACCGTCCGAGGTGCCCCCCAGGACGGCCAGCGCGGCCGGGTGGTCGCCCCAGCCGGCGAGCAGCTCGGCCCGTCGGGCCGCCGCGCAGTCCGGGCAGCCGCCGACCGGTCCCGGGTCGGCCGTGGACCAGTGCTCGTACCACCGCCGGGCGGTGGGCTCGTCGCCGAGGTGCTCGGCGATGCGGCAGCGCAGCTCGGCGATCGCGGCCGGGTCGTCGGCGGCGTACGCGGCGAGGTCGTCCAGCATGGAGCGGGCCTGGTCCAGCCCGACCCGGGGCGAGCCGAGCAGGGCCTCGACCGCGTACCGCCGGTAGCGCCGCAGCAGCTCGGCCTGGTCCGCCGCGAGCAGGTCGGGGCGGCGCTGCGCGGTGGCGAGGCAGCGGCGCACGGGCTCGACCAGCCGCCACCGCTCCCCGTGCACGAGGTACGCCTCGACCAGCGCGAACCGGGCGGCCAGCGCCGTCTGGTCGTCGCCCGTCGCGTCGGCGTGCGCGGCGATCCGTTCCAGCTCGGTGCTGCGGGCCTCGCCGTCGGGGGTGTCGCGGGCGTCGGCGAGCGCCGCGGCCAGCGCCGGGTCGGGCTGCCGGCCCCCGCGCCGGAGCCCGCTCCACCAGCCGGGCAGCCCGAACGGGTCGAGGCCCCGGCCGGCCAGCTCCCCGCCGCGGCCCGTCACGCCACCACCCCGCCGGGCAGCCGGGCGACCTCGGTGGCGAGCTGGCAGCCGGTGGCGATGCCGCAGTCGAGCAGCTGGTCGAGCTGGTGCGCGGTGACCCCGCGTTCCAGGTCGGTGATGACCTCGCCGCAGACCCGGGCTCGCCCGTCATCCTCGACGTGCACGAACGCCTTCGGCCAGAGCCGGTCGTGGTTCCACGCGTTGCAGAACGCGTGCAGGGCGGGCACGTACTCGATCGGGAACGTCGGCGCGGTCAGCGTGCGGACCTGGAGCAGCTCGCCGGCGGCGCCGGGGCGCAGGAACCAGATCAGGCTGTCGTCCCAGCGGCCGACCAGGTCGCCGTCGGCGTCGGCCCCGACGCGGTACCCCCGGCTGTGCAGCACGGCGGCGATCAGGTCGCCGGTCAGCGGCTCCAGCGCCCCCGGGTGTCCGGTCGGGGGGCCGTGCCGGCCGTCCTCGGTTCCCGGCGACGCCATGGGGGCATCCCTTCTGAGGCAGATATCACGTGACCAGGCGGGGCCCGCGCTGCGACACGCGGACACGACCCGGAAAGGCGGCGATCTGCCGGGTCACGCCATTAGGTTGATGCTATGGCGGGCCGTACCTCTCAGGCGAGCCGGCGGCGCGGCGCGTCGCCGCGTGGCACCACGAACAGTCGTGCCCGTCAGCCGGCGAAGAAGACCGGCCGTGCGGCGCCCCGGCGGCGGCCGGCGGCCCGGCGGGGCCCGGGGGTGATCGTCGGGCAGGCGGCCCGCGCCCTGTGGATGGGCATGGCGCACGGCGTCGGCTGGGCGTTCCGGCAGGCCGGCTCGGCCCGGGGCCTCGACCCGGAGCAGCGCCGCGACGGCGCGGGACTGCTGGTCTTCGGTCTCGCGCTGCTCAGCGCGGTGGCCGTCTGGTTCTCCGGCGCCGGCCCGGTCGGCGCGCGGCTGGCCGACACCTTCCGGCTCTTCCTCGGGGCGATCTCGGTCGTGGTGCCGGTGCTGCTGATGATCGGCGCCTGGCGGCTGATGCGCGAGCCCGTCGATCCCGAGCACCGTGGCCGGGGCCTGGTCGGGTGGACGTCCATGCTGGTCGCCACCGCGGCGATGCTGCACATCGGACAGGACCCGGCCGACGCGGGCCAGCGCGACTTCGCCGGCGGCCTGGTCGGCGCCGGCGTCGGCAGCCTGATGGAGCGGGCCGTCACCGCCTGGGTGGCCGTACCGCTGCTGATCCTGTTGCTGGTCTTCGGCCTGCTGGTGGTCACCGCGACCCCGATCAACAAGGTCCCGGAGCGGCTCGGCCTGCTGTTCGGCACCCGGATCGCCCCGCCGGTGGCGCAGGAGGAGACGGACGAGGAGCCTGTCAAGCGGGCGCCCCGCCGCCGCCCGGCGAAGCGGGCGACTCCGCCGCCGCCCGATCCGGCGGACTTCGACGACGACCTCGACGGGGTGGACCTCCAGGAGACCCTGGTGCTGCCGCGCAAGCCCCCGGGCCGGGTCCCGGCCAGCCGCAAGCCGGCCGAGCCGCCGGAGCACTCGCCCGCGCCGACCCGGGCCGAGCAGCTCGCGCTGACCGGGCTGGCGGGCGACTACACGCTGCCGCCGGCGAACATGCTCGGCAGCGGCGCGGCCCCGAAGTCCCGGAGCAAGGCCAACGACGAGGTGATCGTCGCGCTCACCGGCGTCTTCGAGCAGTTCGGGGTGGACGCCGCCGTCACCGGGTTCACCCGTGGGCCGACGGTCACCCGCTACGAGGTGGAGCTGGGCCCGGGCGTCAAGGTCGAGCGGATCACCCAGCTGTCCCGCAACATCGCGTACGCCGTGAAGTCGCCCGACGTGCGGATCCTCAGCCCGATCCCGGGCAAGAGCGCGGTCGGGGTGGAGATCCCGAACACCGACCCGGAGAACGTGGCGCTCGGCGACGTGCTGCGCTCGCGGGCGGCCACCAGCGACCACCACCCGATGGTGGTGGCGCTCGGCAAGGACATCGAGGGCGGCTACGTGGTGGCCAACCTCGCCAAGATGCCGCACATCCTGATCGCCGGCGCGACCGGCGCGGGCAAGTCGTCCTGCCTCAACTCGCTGCTGGTGTCCATCCTCACCCGGGCCACGCCGGACGAGGTGCGGCTGCTGCTGATCGACCCGAAGCGGGTCGAGATGACCGGCTACGAGGGCATCCCGCACCTGGTCACCCCGATCGTGACCAACGCCAAGAAGGCGGCCGACTCGCTGGAGTGGGTCGTCCGCGAGATGGACATGCGCTACGACGACCTCGCCGCCAACGGGGTCCGGCACATCGACGACTTCAACCGCAAGGTGCGCAACGGCGAGATCAAGGCCCCGCCGGGCAGCGAGCGGGAGATGCGTCCGTACCCGTACCTGCTGGTGATCGTGGACGAGCTGGCCGACCTGATGATGGTCGCCCCGCGCGACGTGGAGGACTCGGTCGTCCGGATCACCCAGCTCGCCCGCGCGGCCGGCATCCACCTGGTGCTGGCCACCCAGCGCCCGTCGGTCGACGTCGTCACCGGCCTGATCAAGGCGAACGTGCCGTCGCGGCTGGCGTTCGCGACCTCCTCGCTGGCCGATTCCCGGGTCATCCTCGACCAGCCGGGCGCGGAGAAGCTGCTGGGTCGGGGCGACGGGCTGTTCCTGCCGATGGGCGCCTCGAAGCCGATCCGCATCCAGGGCGCCTGGGTGACCGAGCGCGAGATCTCCGACGTGGTCAAGTTCTGCAAGGACCAGCGCGAGCCGGAGTTCCGCCCCGACGTGCTCGTCGCGCCCGACGCCGGCAAGAAGAAGATCGACGAGGAGATCGGCGACGACCTCGACCTGCTGGTGCAGGCGGTCGAGCTGGTGGTCACCTCGCAGTTCGGCTCGACGTCGATGCTCCAGCGCAAGCTGCGCGTCGGCTTCGCCAAGGCGGGGCGACTGATGGACCTCATGGAGACCCGGGGCGTGGTCGGCCCGTCGGAGGGCTCGAAGGCCCGCGACGTGCTGGTCAAGCCGGACGAGCTGGAGGAGGTCCTGGTCGGCCTGCGCGGCGACGAGGGCTGAGCACGAGCCCGGCCGGCGTGTCGTCGTAGGGTCGGGCCGGTTCGTCGCGGGCACCTGCGACGGGCCCGCCGGCACACGGAAGAGGCCGCCCGGGCATACGCGACGGGCCCGCCGGCATGCCGGCGGGCCCGGTCTCCGCCGGGGGAGCGGATCAGTTGTTGACGATCGCGCTGACGATCAACAGGCTGACGATGATGGCGGCCACGTTGGCGGCGGCGGCGTACCAGCCGAGCGGCTTGTCGCCGAGCACCGCGCCGACGATGCCCAGGATCAGCCCGAGGATGCCGAAGATGAGCGGGCTGATCAGGAGCGCCAGGACCGCGAACACGAAGGCCACGATCGTGCAGATGCGGGCGGCGTTGGTGCGCGGGCGGGCGGTCGAGTGCATGTCGGCCATGTCTGCCTCCGTGGGTGAGAGCCTTCCGGTGCCAGGCACAGTTCTACCCACTGTGGTCGTCCGCCACGCCTCACCGCGGCGGGTGCCCCGGTGCCTCGCCCGCAGTGTCGTCAGTGCAGGACCTTCAGGCCGACGACGCCGGCGACCACCAGCAGCAGGCAGGCGATCCGGGGCAGGCTGACCGGCTCGTGCAACGCGACCATGCCGACCAGGGCGGTGCCGACCACCCCGATGCCGACCCAGACGGCGTAGCCGGTGCCGACCGGGATCTCGCGTAGCGCGTACGCCAGCCCGGCCATGCTGAGCACGAGGGTCACCCCGAAGACCAGGGACGGTACGAGCCGGCTGAAGCCGGCGCTGCGGTCGAGGGCGATCGCCCACGCGGTCTCGAGAAGTCCGGAGATCACCAACACGATCCAGGCCATGGCGCAACACCTCTGCTTCGGCGCCCGGGACCTGCGGTGCCAGGGCGAGTGGGCTCGTACTCACACGTGAGGCGTCTTGGCCTGACCGGGTACGCCCACCACTCGTCCGGGGCGACCCTGGGGCCGCCACGACCGACGTTAGCACCGGCCGGACGGTTGCCGGGGTGAGCCGGGCCACCACCGGTTGACGTAAACCTAACTTCAAGTTGCAGTATTCGGGTCATGCCGTTGCTCTTCACCGATCCCGACGTCGCCACCGCGCTGGACGCCCCCACCACGGTGGCCGCGATGCGGGACGCCCTGCTCGCCGCGTACGCCGGCCGCCTGGTGGCCCCGCCCCGGGCCGCCGCGCCGCTGGGCGGGGGACGGATGGTGCTCACCGCCGGCCACCTCACCGGCGAGTGGTACGGCTACCGCTCCTACGACACGTTCGGGCACCCGGAGAGCGAGCAGGTGGTCGTGCTGCACGACGGGCGCACCGGGGCGGTCCGGGCGGTGGCGGTCGGGGACGAGCTGGGCTCCCGGCGTACCGGAGGGCTCGGCGGGGTCGCCGTGGACGCCCTGGCCCGCCCGGACGCCGCCACGCTGGGCGTGGTCGGCTCGGGCGCTCAGGCGTGGACCCAGGTCTGGGCCGCCGCCGCCGTGCGCCCGCTGCGCGAGGTCACCGTGTACAGCCGCTCGGCCGCCCGGCGGGAGGCGTTCGCCGCCCGGGTGCGCGCCGAGCTGGGCGTGCCGGCACGGGCGGTCGGCTCGGCGTCGGCCGCCGTGCGGGAGCGCGACGTCGTGGTGCTCGCCACCACCGCCGTCACCTCCGTGCTCGACGCCGCCGACCTGGCCCCCGGCACCCACGTCAACACGGTCGGCTTCAAGCAGGTCGACCGGCACGAGTTCGGCACCGACCTGCTGGACGCCGCCGATCTGCTGGTCACCGACTCGCCGGCGCAGGCAGCCGCGTACGACCCGCCGATGTTGGCGGCGCTGCCCGCGTACGCCGGGCGGTTGGGTGACCTGGGCGCGGTGCTGGCCGGCGCCGTGCCCGGCCGGACCGGCGCGGACCAGGTTTCCGTCTTCTGCTCGACCGGCCTGGCCGGCACGGAGGTCTTCCTGCTCGACCAGCTGGTCCGGGTGGGCGCGGCGGTGGCCTGAGCCGGCCAGGGACGGCGGGCGGTGTGCGGGGGGATACGGGTGGCCTGCCGTTGCGGGGCGCCGTCCGCCCGCCCGGTACCCTCGGATGGTGTCTGCCACCTCCGCCACCGACGAGTCCAGCTCGGCACGTCCGACGCCGCGCCACGACCTGGAGTCGTCGACCCCCGACGGCCGCCGGGTCGCCCTGCTGACGCTGGGCTGTGCCCGCAACGAGGTCGACTCGGAGGAACTGGCCGCCCGGCTGCACGCCGACGGCTGGCAGGTGACCACCGACGGCGAGGGCGCGGACGTGGTGGTCGTCAACACGTGCGGCTTCGTGGAGAAGGCGAAGCAGGACTCCATCCAAACCCTGCTGGCCGCCGCCGACACCGGCGCCAAGGTGGTCGCCGCCGGCTGCATGGCCGAGCGCTACGGCCGTGAGCTGGCCGACAGCCTGCCCGAGGCGCAGGCGGTGCTGAGCTTCGACGACTACCCGGACATCGCCGCCCGGCTGGACGCGGTGGTCGCCGGCGAGCGGATCGACGCGCACACCCCCCGCGACCGGCGCGAGCTGCTGCCGCTGACCCCCGTCGCCCGGCGGGACAGCGCGGTGTCGCTGCCCGGCCACGGCACCCCCGTCCGCAACGTCGCCGAGACCGACGAGCACACCCCCGCCCACCTGCGCCAGGTGCTGCGCCGCCGGCTCGACACCGGCCCGGTCGCCTCGCTCAAGCTCGCCAGCGGGTGCGACCGGCGCTGCGCGTTCTGCGCCATCCCCGCCTTCCGCGGCGCCTTCGTCTCCCGTACGCCGGACGAGCTGCTCGCCGAGGCGGAGTGGCTGGCCAAGTCCGGCGTCCGTGAGCTGGTGCTGGTCAGCGAGAACTCGACCTCGTACGGCAAGGACCTGGGCGACCCCCGGGCGCTGGAGAAGCTGCTGCCGCAGCTCGCCGCGATCGACGGCATCGTGCGGGTACGGGCGAGCTACCTCCAGCCGGCCGAGACCCGGCCGGGCCTGGTCGAGGCGATCGCCACCACGCCCGGCGTGGCACCCTACTTCGACCTGTCGTTCCAGCACTCCAGCGAGCCGGTGCTGCGTCGGATGCGTCGTTTCGGCTCCACCGACCGGTTCCTGGAGCTGCTGGCCGGCGCCCGGGCGCTGGCGCCGGACGCCGGCGCGCGGAGCAACTTCATCGTCGGCTTCCCGGGCGAGACCCGGGCCGACTACCAGGAGCTGGTCCGGTTCCTGACCGAGGCGCGGC
Source organism: Micromonospora sp. NPDC049051 (assembly GCF_043197575.1). Classification (NCBI taxonomy): domain Bacteria; kingdom Bacillati; phylum Actinomycetota; class Actinomycetes; order Micromonosporales; family Micromonosporaceae; genus Micromonospora; species Micromonospora sp. NPDC049051. The sequence continues at coordinate 841,500 of NZ_JBICTL010000002.1, read as the reverse complement.
TCGACGCGATCGGCGTGTTCGACTACAGCGACGAGGACGGCACCGAGGCCGCCGGGCTGCCCGGCAAGGTCTCCGCCGCCACGGTCAAGCGCCGCTACGACAGGCTCAGCGCGCTCGCCGACGAGCTCTGCTCGCAGCGGGCCGAGGAGCGCCTGGGCTCCACGGTCGAGGTGCTGGTCGACTCGGTCGAGGATGGCGTGGTGGAGGGGCGGGCGGCCCACCAGGCTCCCGAGGTCGACGGCTCGACCACCCTCGTCGCCCCGGCCGACGGCGGGGTGGACCTGGCCGCGCTGCGCCCGGGCGACCTGGTGCGGGCGACGGTGACCAGCACCGAGGGAGTGGACCTGGTGGCGGTCCCGGATGAGATGATCTCGGCTGCGCCCGGCGCAACACGGTGACGGCGGGCCCGGACGGAGCGGGGGAGCCGCGTGGTGGGGTGCCAGGTACGCCACGGAGGCCGCAGCGGGGTGCGGCGGTGACCGGGGCGGCTGAGGTGGCCGGGGCGGCCGAACCGACGCCCGCGCCGGTGGTGGCCCGGGTGCCCGTGCTGAACGCGGCCAACGCGCTCACCGCGTTGCGGCTGCTCCTGGTGCCGGTCTTCGCGGCCTCCGTGGCCGTCTCGGCGATGACCCACGCCGGCTGGCAGATGGTGGCCTGCCTGATCTTCGCCGTCGCCTCCGCGACCGACCTGGTGGACGGCTGGATCGCCCGCCGGTTCGCCCTGGTCACCTCGGTGGGCAAGGTCGCCGACCCGATCGCCGACAAGGCGCTCACGGGGGCCGCCCTGGTGCTGCTCTCCTGGTACGACCGGCTGCCCTGGTGGGTGACCGCCGTGATCCTCGTCCGCGAGCTGGGCATCACCGCGCTGCGCTTCTGGGTGATCCGGCACGGCGTGATCGCGGCCAGCCGGGGCGGCAAGATCAAAACCGCCCTCCAGATCCTGGCCATCACGTGGTACCTGTGGCCGATGCCCGCCGCCCTCGCCGCCGTCGGTCCGTGGATCATGGTCGCCGCGGTCGGCGTCACGGTCGTCACCGGCTTCGACTACGTCGTCCAGGCCCTCCGGCTGCGCCGCCCGAGCAGCTGACCCACCGGCGGGCGACCCGGTCGGGGAGGATGAGTAGGGCCGGCGGGGTGGGGAAAGGATCCCAGACATGGACAGTGACGCTGACGGCGCGCGGCCGGTCGGGAGCCCGGCAGCCGGTGTGGTGCACAGCCTCTCCGAACGGCACGAGACCCTGGCCACCGTCGAGTCGCTGACGGGCGGCCTGCTGGCCGCCTCGATCGTGGAGATCGCCGGGGTGAGCGGGATCTACCGGGGCGGCCTTGTGGTCTACGCCACCGAGCTCAAGTCGTGGCTCGCCGACGTACCGGAGGATCTGCTGGCTGAGCGGGGGCCCGTCGACCCGGACGTGGCGGTGGCCCTCGCGGAGGGCGGCCGGCGCCGCTGCGGGGCCGACTGGGGCCTGGCGACCACCGGGGTGGCCGGCCCCGAACCGCAGGACGGCAAGCCGGTCGGGCTCGTCTACGTCGCGGTGGCCGGGCCGTCCGGCACCCACGTCCGGCAGCTCGACCTGGACGGCGGCCGGGACCACATCCGATCCGCCGCGGTCGTCGAGGCCCTGCGGCTGCTCGCCACGCGGATCCACGAGACCGAGGCGGCCGAGACCGGGGCCACCGAGCCCGCCGCCGACACCGGAGGCACCGAGGCCGCCGCCGAGGTCGACGCGGGCGAGAGCGACGCCGTGGAGAGAGGCGGCGGGCGGGCCGACCCCGCCGGCGCGGGCCGCCGCTGACCGGTCTCCCGTGATTCCGAGGGGCGGGGTGGGATGTCCTGGTGGCCTGCAACAGGTACGGTTGCGGGAAGGCTCCGGCGGCCGGTCCGGCTAGACGTGCCGGGCGGGCCGCGTGGACGAGTGGTGTCCCTCAGGGGGAGGTGCGAATGGTCCTGCTACGCCGCGTGATCGGTGACGCACTGCGGGCGCGCCGGCAGGGGCAGCACCGCACCCTGCGGGAGGTCTCCTCCGCGGCCAACGTCAGCCTGGGCTACCTGTCCGAGATCGAGCGCGGCCAGAAGGAGCCCTCCAGCGAGCTGCTGGCGGCGATCTGCGACGCCCTCGGGGCGCGTCTGTCGGAGCTGCTGCGCGAGGTCAGTGACACCGTGGCCCTCGCCGAGCAGATGCCCGGCGTGCTGGTGCCGGTGCAGGACGAGCCGGCCGCGCCGGCCGCCCCCGTCGCCGTACGCAGGAGCACGGGTCGGGGCGTGCACCAGGTCAGCTCGGACGGCACGGTCGCCGTCCAGGTCCGCCAGGACTCCCCGCTCAAGGCCACGCTGCGCAGCTCCCGGGTCCGGGGCAGCGAGCGCGACGTGGTCTGCGCCGCCTGATCCACCCCCTACGACGCCACGTGGTCGGGTTCGACCGCGCCGCGTACCCTTGATCGCGGACGGCGTCGGCGCTCGTTTCGCTCACCGGTACGGATGCCCCGGTGGCGTCCGGCTGGGACGATGGAGCCACTGCCGCGCCGGAGCCGGCCGGGAACACCCGGCGCGGTCGAGGCGGAGCGACGCTACTGAGGGGACAACGCAAAGATGGCGAACCCGTTCGTCAAGGGGTGGAAGTACCTGATGGCGCTCTTCGGCGCCCGGATCGACGAGCACGCCGATCCGAAGGTGCAGATCCAGCAGGCCATCGAGGAGGCCCAGCGGCAGCACCAGGCGCTGGTCCAGCAGGCCGCCGCCGTGATCGGCAACCAGCGGCAGCTGGAGATGAAGCTGTCCCGTCAGATGTCCGAGGTCGAGCGGTTGCAGGCCAACGCCCGGCAGGCGCTGGTCCTCGCCGACCAGTCCCGCGCCCGGGGCGACGAGGCCGAGGCCGGCCGCTACGAGCAGTCCGCGCAGACCCTCGCCACCCAGCTGGTCTCGGCCGAGCAGGCCACGGAGGACCTCAAGACCCTGCACGACCAGGCGCTCGGCGCCGCCGCCCAGGCCCGCCGGGCGGTCGAGAACAACTCGATGATCCTCCAGCAGAAGCTCGCCGAGCGCACCAAGCTGCTCAGCCAGCTGGAGCAGGCCAAGATGCAGGAGAGCGTGGCCCGCTCGCTGGAGTCGATGTCGGCGTTGACCGCCCCGGCCAACACGCCCTCGCTCGACGAGGTGCGTGACCGCATCGAGCAGCGCTACGCGACGGCGATGGGTCGCGCCGAGCTGGCCGGCAACTCCGTCGAGGGCCGCATGCTGGAGATCCAGAAGGCGACGCTCGATTCGGCGGGCTCCTCCCGGCTGGAGCAGATTCGGTCGAGCATGGCGGGCGAGCAGCTCGGCGGCAAGCAGGAACGACCGGGCGTGGAGCAGGCTCAGCCCGCCGCGCCGGCCGCCGACCCGGCCGCCGCCGCCCGGCTGGACGAGATCCGGGCCAGCATGGGCCGCGAGCGCGGCACCGGGGACACCACCGCCGCCGGCTGAGCGGCCGGGGCGAGGAGGCAGAGGTGGCAGACGAGCGCACGCGGTACTTCCGGCGCCTGACCCGGCTGCGGGCGTCCGCGCGTCGGTGGAGTGTCACGGCCGGTGGCCTGAGTGGTGCCGCCGCCGTGCTGACCCCGTACGCCGGGCTGGGACTGCCCGACGCGGCCTGGGCGGCCGGGGCGGGCGGCGCGCTGGTGCTCGCCGCCTGGCGCTGGGTCGACCTGCGGGCGCTGGCCGCCCAACCGGCCCCGCCGGCCCTCGATCCGGCCGAGGCCGCCGCCCGGTCCCGCGCCCGGCTCGTCGCCGCCGTCGAGCGGCTCCCCGTCGGTCCCGGTGTGTTGGCCGAGGTCCGGCGGGTGCGCTCCCGGGTGGCGCTGCGCGGCACCAGCGCCGCCGAGCCGTGGGCCCGCCTGGACCGGGCCGCCCTCACCCTTGCCGGGATGACCGGTCGGCTCACGGGGCTGGCCGGTCCTGCCGTGCTGGAGGCCGCCGAGGCCGACCGGTCGCTGCGGGACCTCGCCGACCGGGTGGCCAGCGTCGAGCGCACGCTCCGGCTCGCCCCGCCCGAGTCCCGGCCGCCACTGGCCGAGGCGCACCGGGCCCTGACCGCGCAGCTCGAGCAGGGCGTCACCGCGTACGAGCGGCTGGTCGTCGCCGCCGCCGGCTACGTCGCCGGGGAAGCCCACCCCGATGCCGCGCATCCGGCCGCCTCCCGCCTCACCGAGGCGACGGACCTGCTGCACGGCGTCGCCTCGGCCCTGACGGAACTCCGTGCCGTCAACACCCCTCTCCGCACCCCCTAAAGCCCCGCGCCCTCCCCGTGCGCCCTCCCGCCCGGGCGCGCCCTCCCGCGCGGTCGATCATGCAGTTGTGGTGCCGGATCAGCGCCTTTTCGGGCGTTTCGCACCCCACCACAACTGCATGATCGGCGTCGGCGCCGGCGCCGGGGCCCGGGGGCAGGGTCAGGGGGGTGTGGTTATCGGGATCGGGCCCGTGAACGGGGAGCTGCCGACGACGTTGAACGACCGGATCCGGTAGTGGTAGGTGACGCCGCGCGCCAGGCCGGTGTTGGTGAAGCCCCGGCCGGTGACGGTGAAGGTCGCCACCTCCCGGCTGAACGCCGGGTCCAGCGCCCGCTGCACGATGAACCCCGCGCCCGGCGCGGCCGGGTTGCTCGCCGCCCAGCCGAGGATCACCGTCGCTGTGTCCGGTCCGGGCGCCGTCGCGGTGGCGGTCACGCCCGTGGGCGGGCCCGGCGCCGGCGGGGTGGTCGCCCGGGCCACGGTCGACCAGGCCGACGCGGCGCCGAGATAGGTGGTCCGCACCCGGTAGTAGTACGTGGTGTCGGGGGCCACGGCGGCGTCGAGATGGTTGTCGCCGACGCCGATCGCGGTGGTGCCCGGCCCGCTGCTGAACGTCGGATTGGTGGCCCGCTGCACGTCGATCCCGGTGGCGAAGGAGCGGTTGGCCCAGCGCAGCGCGATCCGTAGCGGCGCGGCCGGTGGGATCGCGGCGGTCAGCCCGGCCGGCGCGGCGAGGTGCACCGAGGCCGGCACGCTGTTCGACCAGGTGGAGAAGCTCACCGCGTTCTCCGCCCGGATGCGGTAGTGGTAGGTCACCCCGGGGGTGACGCTGGCGTCGGTGTGGCGGGTCGCGGTGGCTGCCACGGTGATCGCCGTGAGGCCCTGCGTGAAGGCGGCGTCGGTGGCCCGCTGGAGCAGGTGGCTGGTGCCCGGCGGGCGGCTGCCGTTGCCCGTCCAGGTCAGCGCGATGGCCGGCAGCGCGGTGGCCGAACCGGGGGCGGGGGTCGCGGTCAGCCCGGTCGGTGCCCGGGGCGACACCCGCAGCACCAGCGGCCGGGTCATGCCCTGGTCCCGGTGGCCGCCGAGCTGGCTGTGCCAGTGGTACTCCCAACCGAGGTTGACGAGCTGGTTCACCACGACCGCGGGCCGGCCGTCCGCCGGGCTCACCGGGGTCGAGCCGGTCCGGGCGCCGGCCGGCCGTACCGGGTCGAGCAGTCGTACGCTGTCGCCGATCTTGAACGGCAGGGGTGGCGCGACCGGCCGGAGCGCGACGATCACGTCCTCGCGCGGGTCGACGCGGACGACCTGCTTCCAGCCCCGCTCCGCCGGGTGCGGTGGTCGGGTGACGCCGTCCCAGCCGACCCGGCCGACCAGCTGCACGTCGCAGCCGCTGAACCGCACCGGCTGGGTCTGCCGGCTGTTGCCGCGGATCCGCCAGAGCTGGGTGCCGTCGGCGGGCCCGCCCACCGGCACCGCCGGGTCGCTGACGTGCAGCACCTCGGTGGCCGGGTCCGTCGGCCCGAGCGGCAGGACGGTGGGGGAGAGCGGCCCGGCGTACGGGTGCCCGACGCCGAGCCGCCCGACGAGCCGCCCGTGGTCCGGTTCGAAGACCTGCTGCACCGCCTTGACCTCCAGCGGCAGGAGCACCGGGGCGGCGGCACCCGCCGGGACGAAGCTGACCGTGCCGGCGTGCACCCCGACCACCGTGTCGCGCGCCGTCCGGGTGCCGAACGCCGCGTCGTACGCCGGCTGCGGCACGATCGGCGGGCGCTGGCTGGCCGCGTACGCGGCGGGCAGGCGCCCGCGCAGCCGGGCCAGGTCGTACGGCGGCGCGGGGGTGCCGGCGACCCGGAACTGGAGCAGGGTGCGGGTGTTCGGCCCGTACCCGGGACGGGTCGTCGTCCCACCCTCGGCGGTGCGGTCCGGGCCGTCGGTGTGGTGGTCGGCGCGCGGGTCGAAGCCGGGCAGCGGGGCCGGGCAGTCGTTGTAGAGGATCAGCGTGGCGCCGGGCGGGACCGCGGAGAAGTCGACCAGCACGTCGGCCGCCTCCCCGGGGGCGAGCAGCAGCGCGTGCGAGTCGACGTTGAGCACGGTCGGGTCGCGCCGGTCGTACCGGTAGCCGACCGGCTGGTTCGGCACCACCACCGGCGCGGGGAGCAGGCCGCACTCGTTGCCGATCTGGACGAGTTCCGGGCCGGCGGCGCGCGGGTCCGGGACGCCGCCGTCCCGCCCGTCGGTCGGCCAGCCGGGCGGCCGGCCCGGCGCGCGTACCGCCTCCACCATCGGCACCTCACCGGCGCCCGCGTCGGCCAGCCCGCCGTCCGGGTCCCACATCGGTCCGTCGGAGCGGGCGCGGTAGAGCTGGAGGTTCAGGCCGCGGTCCAGGCAGGCGTTGAGGATCCGGAACCGGTACGTCCTCGGCTCGACCTCCAGGTACGGGTACGCGACCCCGTTGACCAGCACGGTGTCGCCGAACGCGTCCGGCACCGCCGCGGGGTGCGGTACGCCGGGCGCCAGCGGCGGCTCGTCGGGCGCGGTCACGGGATCGTGGTGCGGGTTCGGCACCGGGGCCGCCCGGTGGTGGGTTCCGCCGTGCTCCCGCTGCCCGGTCTCGTCGCCCGTACGCGACCACGGCCCGTAGTCCCACCGGCCGGTCGGGTTCGTTCCGTCGGCCCGGTGCGGGTTCTGCCGGGGCTGGTAGACGTGCGGGTGCCAGAGGCTGCCCCGGGAGCCCCAGCGGTCCCGGTCCCACGTCGGGTCCTCCCCGGCGAGCTGGGCGTCCTCCGGCACGAAGGTCTTGTCCTCGATCACCAGGGGCAGCTGGTCGGCGGGGAGCACCCCGTCCGCGACGAGCCGCTCCTCGGCGGGGTCGGTGAGCAGGTAGAGGGCGACCTGCCCGGAGTAGACGGTGAGCCGGGCCAGGCCGACGGTGTTGTCGTGGAACCAGCACAGCCGCCCGCTCTGCTCGTTGGGGTAGTAGAGCGTGGTGGCGCCCGCGCCGGGCGGCGGCATGTCGGGCACATGGGTCAGGCCGGGCCCGGTCGGGTAGGGGGTGATCTCGTCGGCCGGGGTCACCCACTGCCAGGGGCTGCCGGCGCTGATCCAGCCGGTGTGCGCACCCGCCAGGCGCAGCACGGCCCGGTTCTGCGGATAGGGCGCGGGGCCGTCGAGCGGGCCGCTCCCGGCGCCGTCGACGGTCGGGTCGACCGGCAGGAACAGCTCGCCGGAGCGGCCCGTGGGGAGCTGGTTGATGAACTTGACGCGGACCGGCCGGCCCCGCCGGGCCAGGACGAGCGGGCCGAGGTGCCAGGGGCGTCCCGCCGGCACGACCGTGTTGTGTCCGTGCGCGTCCGTGCCGAGGTTGAGCTGCCGGTAGCCGCGCAGCCGGGTCGCCGGCAGGTCCCGGTGCAGGCGTTGCGCGTACTGCTCCAGGCCGATCTCGTAGTAGTCGCAGCCCGGGTAGCTGATGGTGTCCGGCACCGCCACCGGCAGGTGGGCGCCCGGCTCGGCGGGGTCGGGTGCGCCGGGGCACGGCAGCGCGTCGACGAACTTGCGGATGCCGGTGCCGGGCAGCACGCCGCCGTCGGCGTCGACGACCGGCAGCGGGCTGCGCGCGTGGTTCGGTACCGGACCGAAGTAGCGCGGGACGGCGGCCGGGTCGAGGCTGACCGGCGCGACGACCGGCTCCGTCGCGCGCCGGGCCGCCGGAACGGCTGCCGCCCCGGTCCCGTCGACGTCGTCGGCGCGGGCCGTCGCGCGATCCGCCCACGGGATCCGGAGTCTGCGGAACAGCTCCATGGCTCTCCCCGGTGTCGGGGCGCGGTGGCCGCCACGGCGGCGTGACGCGCTTCGCTGACGATGCGTGAGGAGTCAACCGCAGCATGCGACCTCGACGGGAGGTTAGGAAGTACCCAATCGTCCGTTTCTGTGACGGGGATGCGACTCGTCGCCGCAGCGACGGAGTGTCCCGCCCGACACGCCGGCGTCAGGAGGCGGGGCGCTCCGGCTGGCAGACCGGGCACCAGTAGGTGACCCGCTCGCCCAGTTCCTCCTTGCGGATCGCCGTACCGCACCGGCGGCAGGGCTGGGCGCGCCGGCCGTAGACGTAGCTGGTCCGCCCCCGGTGCAGGGACCCGGTGGTGCTCTGTGTCCACCGACCCCGGTTCGCCGCGAGCAGCCTGCGTGCCAGGGCCACGGTGCCGGCGAGGTCCGGCACCGCGCGTACGGGGGTCCACGGCGAGACGCCGCGCAGGAAGAGCACCTCGCACTTGTAGAGGTTGCCGACGCCGGCCAGGTTGCGCTGGTCGAGCAGCGCCTCCGCGATGGTGACGTCCGGGTGGGCGGTCAACCGGCGTACCGCCTCCGACTGGTCCCAGTCCGGACCGAGCAGGTCGGGGCCGAGGTGCCCGACGAGCGAGTCCTCCTCGGCGGTCGGCACGAGGGCCAGCTCGTGCAGGTGGTAGCCGACGGCGACGGCCCGCGCGCTGTGCAGCACGACCCGGATCAGGTGCGCCGGCCGGGCCGTCCACCGTTCCCCCGGCGCGTACGCCCGCCAGGCGCCGTCCATCCGCAGGTGCGAGTGCAGCGTCCAGCGCGCCCCGCCGTCGTCTGCCGCGTCCCCGGCAGGGCCGACGCCCTCCACCGGGACCGCGCCCGTCGCCGGGATCGCTTCCTCCGCTGGCGGCGGGGCAGCCGGTGCGGGTGCGGCGTGCGGTGGGGCGGTGAGGCGCAGCAGCAGGTGCTTGCCGCGGCTGGCGGACTCCCGCACGGTCCAGCCGGTCAGGTCGGCCGCGGCGAGCTGCGGCACCCGGAAGTCGCTGCCGGTCAGGCGGGCGCCGGCCAGGGCGCGGTGCAGCACGCGGGCGGTGTTCCAGACGGTGTCGCCTTCGGGCACCGGTCCGTCCCTCCTCGTTCGCAAAAAATTCACATGCATCGCTGGTTGTGTGAAGATTCTTGTCGATCTATAAAGGGGCAGGATCGAAAAGTTGCAGGAGAATGCCCATGATTCTGTCCCATCGTCGTGCGCTCACCACCGCCATGACCGTCATCCTCGCCCTCGCCCTCCTACCCGCCCCGAGCCCCGTATCGGCCGCTGCCGCCGCCGACACCGCCTCCGCCGCCAACTCCACCGTCTCCGCCGCCACGCCCGGCCTCACCTACCGGGTGTACGCCACCCGGATCGGGCTGGTCGGCGGAGTGACCGCCAACGGGCACACGATCGTTTCCCGGGACCACTTCGTCGCGCTGCCGTCGTGGCGCGGCCTGTCCCCGCGGAACACCGGCGACTACACCGTCCGGGTCTGCACCACCACCGGCAGCCGCTGCGAGTACGCCCCGGTCTGGGACGTCGGCCCGTGGAACACCCGCAACGACTACTGGAACCCCAGCGACGTGCGGGAGGAGTGGAAGGACCTGCCGCAGGGCCTGCCGCAGGCACAGGCGGCCTACCAGTCCGGCTACAACGGCGGGCGGGACCAGTTCGGCCGGACGGTGCTGAGCCCGGCCGGCATCGACCTCGCCGACGGCACGTTCTGGGACGGGCTCCAGCTCACCACCAACGCCTGGGTCGACGTGGCGTACCTGTGGACCGGCAGCGGCCCCCGGGGCGTGGTCGGCGGTGGTCCGCTCAACATCCGTGCCGGCGCCGGCACGGGTTACGCGGTGCGCGGCCTCGCCGCCCGGCACGCCAACGTGCCGATCGAGTGCTACGTGACCGGGCAGAGCGTCGCCGGGCCGTACGGGACCTCCAACCGGTGGAACCGCGTCGCCAGCGGCCAGTACGTCAGCCACGCGTACGTCTCGGCGGTCCACGGCGGCACCGTGCCGCTCTGCTGACCGCCGCCCGCGTACGCCCGCCGGGCCGGACGGAGCAATCCGCCGGCCCGGCACGGCGACCGCGCTGGCCCGGCCAGGGCCCGGTCGGTCGGGCGGCGGCGGCCCGCTCCGCCGCCCTGCCAGGCCAGGCGGCGGTCCGGGCGCTCAGCCGGCCGCGACCCGCAGCAGGTCGCCCGGCGCCACCGCCAGCAGGTCCACCGCCCGCCCGCCGTTGACCGACACGGCGACGTGGCCGGCGGAGTCGGCGTGCACCACCAGCCCGCCCGGCGGGGCGTCGCCGAAGGTACGCCCGTGCACGGCCGCCCGGCCGGACCCGGCGCCGCTGCCCGGCCCCACCCGGACCCGGGCGGGCAGCGGCGCCAGCAGTTCGGCCGGCGCGACCAGTTGCACGTTGCCGAAGTGGTCGACGGTCAGCACCTCGGCCACGAACCCGTCCGTCTCCCGTCGGAGCACCGGCGCCGGCAGCCGGACCAGGGACTCCGGGTCGACCGCCGGGCCGATCCCGGCCAGCGGCGCCCCCAGCGCCAGCCGCGCGGCGACCGGCGCGAAGACGTCGCGACCGTGGAACGTGCGGGACACCTCGGGCGCGAGCCACCGCGGATCGGTCAGCTCGACGGCCGCGGTCACCCCGCCCAGCGCCTGCGCGGCGTCGAGCAGCAGGCCGTTGTCCGGCCCCACGAGCAGCCCGCGCGGGGTGGCCAGCGCGACGCCCCGGCGGGTCGTGCCCACGCCCGGGTCGACGACGGCCACGTGCACCCCCTCCGGCAGGTGCGGCACGGCCTGCGCGAGCACCGCCGCGCCCCGGCGTACGTCGGCCGGCGGGACGAGATGGGTCACGTCGACGACCCGGGCCTGCGGGGCCAGCCGGGCGATCGCCCCGTGGCACGCGGCGACGAACCCGTCGGCGAGGCCGTAGTCGGTGGTCAGCGAGATCCACGGGACGCGGGTCGCGTCGGGGGCGCCGTGCTCCGCACCGTCGGTGGGTACCCGTTGGCCGGCGGCGAGGGGCAGCTCCAGGACCAGTTCGTCGTGCAGCGGGATGCCGTCCTCGCCGACCGTCGGGATGCTCGGCTTGATCCGGCGAGCCCGGTCCACCGCGCCCCGGTCCACGCGTACCAGCCGCAGCCCGCGCCGCTGGTAGAAGCGCAGCGCGCGCAGGTTGTCGTTCGTGGTGACCAGCCAGAGCCGGGACCGGCCCGTGGCCCGGGCCACCTCCCCAGCCGCCGCCAGCAGCGCCGTACCGACGCCGCCGCCCGGCGTCGCGGCCACCAGGCTGACCACCTCCAGCCCGTCGGCGTCGGCGCGGTGGGCGAGCGCGCCGACCACCGCCCCGGCGCCGTCGACCGCCACCAGCGTCGGCAGCGTACGCAGGTCGTGGCGGGTGTCGTGGGCGACGACGTACGGCCCACCCCACTCACGTTCGTGCAGCGCGTCGACCGCAGCGCGGTCCCCGGCCCGCGCCGGCCGTACGGTCACCCCGGCCGCTGCGTCCGCCCCCGTCATCCCCGGCTCCCCTCGTCGACCGGTCGGGATCGTACCGACGCCGGCAACGCGGCCCCGCCGACCGGAGCGGAATGGCGGAAATGGGACAGTGGCACTGGCCGACCGGCCCCTGCCGGGACGGGATCGGGTTCGGGCAGACTGCCAGGGGTGACCAACCGGAGCCTGCCCGCCGTCGCCGTACTCGTGATCGCCGCCGCCCTCACCGCCGCCTGCGGTGACGACGCGGAGAAGCCGAGCGCCCCGCCCCCGGCCGCCGCCGCGTCGACCCCGGCCACCTCTCCGTCGACTCCGGCGGACCTGCCCACGTCGGGCCCCACCGGCGCGCCGACGCCGCCCGCCGCGCTCCCGGGCCCGGCCGGACCGAGCGCCGGCGGGACCACCGAGCGCCGCCCCGCCAGCCCGCCGCCCGTGAAGCTGCCCGTCCGGCCGACCGGCACTCCCGGCGCGCGGCAGGTCGTCGACGCGTTCAAGGCCGCCGGGCTGAAGGCGCCGAACCCCCGGGACCGGTCGGTCGAGTGCGGACCGGACGGGCTCGGCCTGGGCTGCTCCGAGTTGATCGCCACCGACGCCGTCACCGTGTACGTCTTCCCCGACGAGACCAGCGCCAGCGACATCGCCGAGATCTGGGGCGGCCAGTCGTTCCGGCGGGGCACGGTGGTGCTCAACTACCTGGAGGCGAAGACCCCCGAGGCCGACCGCGCCGGGTACGAGAAGGTGCTCACGAGCCTGCGCTGACGCCCCGGCCCCGCGTACCGACACCCGCCCCCGGCTCGCGCGGCCCGTCGGCGGCCCTCCGGACCGGCGGACCCTCGACACCGGCGTGTGTCGGGGCGGGTCAGCCGCGCAGGCGCAGGCCGCGCGGGGTGGCGCGGAAGCCGGCGGCGGTGAGGGCGTCGCGCAGCGGAGAGGAACGCACCGCCTCGCCGTCGGCCCGTTCCACCGACATCGCGCCCAGCGCGCCGGAGTGGACCGCGTCGGCCAACGCCTTCCCGGCCGCCGCCAGCAGGTCGCCGTCGTCGGTGTACGACAGGATCGTCCGCCCGCCGCGTTCGACGTAGAGCACCAGGTCACCGGCGACCAGCACCACCACGGCACCGGCCTTGCGCCCCGCCCGGTGCCCGGACGCCGGGGCGGCCCCGTCGCCCGAGTCGACCACCCGCTCCGGCCAGGACAGCGCCGCGCCGTAGGGGTTGGCCGGATCGGTGGCGGCGAGCACCAGGGTGGGGCCGCCGCGCCCCCGCCCGCCGTCCGCCGTCTCGGCCAGCGCCCGGATCCGGTCCACCGCACCCGGCACCGCGAACTGCGCCGCGCCCAGGCCCTCGACGAAGTAGCCCCGCCGGGCGGCGCCGCGCTCCTCGAGCGCGGCGAGCACCGGATAGACCGCGGCGAAACCGCCGGCCACCTGCTCGGCCATGACCGCGCCCCGGGTCACCACGCCGTGCCGCTCCAGCAGCACGTCGGCCAGGGCCGCGGCGCGGCGGGTCGGGTCGGTGTCGCGCTCCGGCAGCCGCGACCAGCGGCCGGCGACGGTCGGCGGGCCGCCACGCGTCGGCAGGGTCACCCGCCCGGGGCGGCGGTAGCGGGTGCGCGGCGCGGCGGGACGGGACCGGTGCGCCCCGCCGCCGCCGAGCGCCGCGCGCAGCGGCGCCAGGGTGTCGTTGGTGAGGTGACCGGCCCACACCAGATCCCAGACGACGGCGGTCAGCGCGGCGTCGTCGGTCGAGCCGACCCGGTCGGACAGCGAGCGGAAGAACAGCGCCTGCCCGCCGTCGAGCGCGTCCAGGACCGCGTCGTGCAGCGGGGTACGGGTGAGCGCCTCGTCGGGTGGGGGCAGCAGCAGCGGCGCGACGTCCGCGTAGGCCAGGGTGACCCAGCCGTCCCCGCCGGAGATCGCCCCGGAGCCGGCCCAGAGCACCTCGCCGCTGGCGCAGAGCTCGTCGAGCTGGGCGGGGGAGTAGTCGGCCACCCGGCCGGGCAGCACGAGCCGTTCCAGCGCCGACGCCGGCACCGCCGCCCCCTGCAACTGCTCTACGGCGGCGGCCAGCGCCTCCATCCCCCGCGCCGACGAGCCCACCTGTTGCCAGCGGGGCAGGAACGCGGCCAGCGCGCGGGGCGGCACCGGCTCGATCTCGCGGCGCAGCGCGGCCAGGGAACGGCGGCGCAGCAGCCGCAGCACCTCCGCGTCACACCACTGGCTGCCGGCCGTGTCGGGTGTGAACTCGCCGGCGACCACCCGCCCGGTGGCGGCGAGCCGGCGCAGCGCCTGTTCGACCACGAAGACGCCGAGCCCGAAGCGGGCCGCGCAGGTGGCGGCGGCGAACGGCCCGTGCGTACGCGCGTAGCGGGCGACCAGGTCGCCGAGCGGATCGGCCACCGGGGCGAGGTACGCCTCGGCCACCCCGACCGGCAGGGCCACGCCGAGGGCGTCGCGCAGGCGTGCCGCGTCCTCGATGCCGACCCAGCGCTCCTCCCCGGCGACGCGTACGTGCAGCACCCGGCGGGTCGCCGCCAGCTCCGTCAGCCACCCGGGGGAGGCCCCCCGCCCGACCAGCTCGGCCTCGGAGAGGTCGCCGACCACACGGAGCAGCTCGACCACGTCCTCCGCGTCGCGCGGGCGGCGCTGCTCGGTCAGCCAGCGCAGCTGCCGCTCGGTCTCGGCCAGCACCGCCGGGTCGAGCAGTTCCCGCAGGTCGACCCGGCCCAGCAGCTCGCCGAGCAGGGTCGAGTCCAGCGCGAGCGCGGCGGCCCGGCGCTCGGCCAGCGGCGCGTCGCCCTCGTAGAGGAACGCCCCGACGTAGCCGAAGAGCAGCGACCGGGCGAACGGCGACGGCTGGGCGGTCTCCACCTCGACCAGGCGCACCTTCCGGGCGGCCAGGTCGCGCATCAGCTCGGCCAGCGCCGGCTGGTCGAAGACGTCCTGGAGGCACTCCCGGGCCGCCTCCAGGGTGACCGGGAAGTCGGCGTACTCGCGGGCGACGTCGAGGAGCTGGGCGGCGCGTTGCCGCTGCTGCCACAGCGGCTGGCGGCGGCGCGGGTCGCGGCGGGGCAACAGCAGCGACCGGGCGGCGCACTCGCGGAACCGGGACGCGAAGAGCGCGGACGTGCCGACCGACTCCTCGACGAGCTGGGCGATCTCCTCCGGCTCGAAGACCACCACGTCGGCGCCGGGCGGCTCGTCGGCCGTGTCGGGCAGGCGGACCACGATGCCGTCGTCGGACGGCATCACCTGGGCGTCCACGCCGTAGCGCTCGGCGAGCCGGCGGCCGATGGCCAGCGCCCACGGCCCGTTGACCCGGGCGCCGAGCACGCTGTGCACGGCCAGCCGCCAGTCGCCCAGCTCGTCGCGGAACCGCTCGACCACCACCGTGCGGTCGTCGGGCAGGGAACGGGTGGCGGCGCGCTGCTCGCGCAGGTAGGCCATCAGGTTGCCCGCGGCCCAGTCGTCCAGGCCGCCGGCCCGCAGCGCGGCGGTCGCCGTCTCGTCGTCCTGCCGCAGCAGGGCCCGTACGCGCGCGCCGATGGCCCGACCCAGCTCGACGGGCCGGCCGAGCTGGTCGCCCTTCCAGAACGGCATCTTCGCCGCCTGCCCCGGTGCCGGGGAGACCAGCACCCGGTCGGGGGTGATCTCCTCGATCCGCCAGGACGACGAGCCGAGCAGGAACACGTCGCCGATGCGCGACTCGTAGACCATCTCCTCGTCCAGCTCGCCGACCCGGGCGGCCCGCTCCGCCCCGGCCAGGAAGACACCGAACAGGCCCCGGTCGGGGATCGTGCCGCCGCTGGTCACCGCGAGCCGCTGCGCGCCGGGCCGGCCGGTGAGCGTGTCGGTGGCCCGGTCCCAGACCAGCCGGGGCCGCAGCTCGGCGAACGCGGTCGACGGGTAGCGGCCGGAGAGCATGTCGAGCACGGCGTGCAGCGCCGAGTCGGGCAGCTCGGCGAACGGCGCCGCCCGGCGTACCAGCACGGCCAGGTCGCCGACGCGCCACGGCTCCAGCGCCACCATGGCGACGATCTGCTGGGCCAGCACGTCGAGCGGGTTGCGCGGGTGGTGCAGCTCCTCGATGGCGCCGTCGACCATCCGCTCGGCCACCACCGTGCAGGAGAGCAGGTCGCCCCGGTGCTTCGGGAAGACCACCCCCCGGGAGACCGCGCCGACCTGGTGGCCGGCCCGGCCCACCCGTTGCAGCCCGGCGGCCACGCTGGGCGGCGCCTCGATCTGCACCACCAGGTCGACGGCGCCCATGTCGATGCCCAGCTCCAGGCTGGAGGTGGCCACCACGGCGGGCAGCTGGCCGGACTTGAGCGCCTCCTCGATGTGCTTGCGTTCCTCCCGGGAGACGCTGCCGTGGTGGGCGCGGGCGATCACGGCGGGTGCGCCGGCCGCCGCGCCCGCCTGCGCCATCAGCTCCGCGGGCGTACGACCGACGCGTACCGGCCCCGCGGGGCCGCCCCACCCGTCCGCCTCGCGTTCCGGCGCCGTGGACGCGCCGGTCGGCTCCTGCCCGGCCGCCGCCTCGCCGGCCAGCTCGTTGAGCCGGGCGCAGAGGCGCTCGGCGGAACGCCGCGAGTTGGTGAAGACGATGGTCGAGCGGTGCGCCCGGACCAGGGAGAAGACGCGCTCCTCCAGCGCGGGCCAGATCGACGCCCGACGGGCGCCGAGACCACCGGGATCGTCCTCCGGCGGCTCCTGCTCGTCGAGGCGGGTCATGTCCTCCACCGGGACCTGGACGCTGACCTCGATCGTCTTGGCGGTGGGCGGCGCGACCACGTCGACGGGGCGGGCGCCGCCGAGGAAGCGGGCGCACGCGTCGACCGGCCGGACGGTGGCGGAGAGGCCGATCCGCTGCGCCGGGGCGGGCAGCAGCTCGTCGAGGCGTTCCAGGGAGAGCGCGAGGTGGGCGCCGCGTTTGGTGCCGGCGACCGCGTGCACCTCGTCGACGATCACGGTCTCGACGCCGCGCAGGGAGTCGCGGGCGGCCGAGGTGAGCAGCAGGAACAGCGACTCGGGCGTGGTGATGAGGATGTCCGGCGGCGTGCGGGCGAAGGCCCGCCGCTCGTCGGCGGGGGTGTCGCCGGTGCGCATCCCGACGGTGATCTCCGGAGGCGCCACGCCGAGCCGGGTGGCGGCCTGCCGGATGCCCGTCAGGGGCGTGCGCAGGTTGCGCTCGACGTCGACCGCGAGCGCCTTGAGCGGGCTGACGTAGAGCACCCGGCACCGGTGCCGGGCATCGGCCGGGGCGGGCTCGCGGGCCAACCGGTCGAGTGACCAGAGGAACGCGGCCAGCGTCTTGCCGGAGCCGGTGGGGGCCACCACCAGCGCGCTGCGCCCCGCCGAGACGGAGGCCCACGCGCCGGTCTGGGCGGCGGTGGGCGCGGCGAACGCGGCGCCGAACCACTCTCTGGTCGCCGCGCCGAAACCCGCCATCGCCTCCGTCACGCCATCCATCCTGCCCCGCGGGGCCGACATCCTGACTCGCCGGCGGGCCACGGGCGCCTCGCTCCGGCTCATCGGCTCCGGATCGGTGCCGGCACGGCTGGGCAACTGGCGGTGTTTGAGCGTTTAATCCATTAAGTCTTACTTAACAGCTTGATTGTGTACCGCAACATAAAGTAACTTCACCCGGAGCGTCAGCCTGGGTGGAGGGGATCGGATTGGCCGTCGAGCAGCGGAGTTTCGAGCCCGGCACCGACGTGCTCATCCGCAAGGTCGACAGTCACCTCGCCGCCGTCCGCACCGGCCTGTCCGGCCCGGAGCTGGAGTTGGCCGAGCGGCTCGCCGCCGCGCTGCGGGAGCTGGTCGTCTCCACCGCGCAGGCCAGCGCCGCCGACCGGGGCCAGGTCCGTGCGGCGGTGCACTACTTCGTGCTGCGCCGCGAGGGCCGGGGCCGGCTGCTGCCGGTGCGCTCCCTCGCCGCCGCCCAGCGGGTGGTCAACAAGGTCGTGGTCCAGCTCGGCCGTCCCGACCTGCTGGTGGAGCCCCGTGGCGAGCGCCCCGTCCGGGAATCCGCGGCCCCCGCGGCCGAAGTCACCGTCGCCTGACGTACGCCGCGACAGGGGCGAATTCGCGCAAAACCGCCCGCAGGGCGACGAACTGGCGTGAGATCGCACCTAGGTGCCGTCCCACCTCCGGCGCGCGCCGCAGCAACCTCGACCGGGAGCGCGGGTGCTCGTACTGCTGATCCTCCACCTCGTGGCGGCCCTCGTCGCGCCGCTGCTCGTCCGGTGGTGGGGCCCCCGCGCCTGCTACCCGCTGGCGCTGGCGCCGGCCGCCGCGTTCGGCTGGGCGCTGGCCCGCACCCCCGCCGTCCGCGACGGCGGCGAGGTGGTCGAGACGTACCCGTGGATCGGTCAGCTCGGCGTCGACCTGGCGCTGCGGCTGACCACCCTGTCCTGGCTGATGGTCCTGCTCGTCGGCGGGGTCGGCGCGCTGGTACTGGTCTACAGCGCCCACTACTTCGGCCGGGAGTCCAGGGGCGTGGCCCGCTTCGCGGCCGTGCTGGTGGCCTTCGCGGGGGCGATGCTCGGCCTGGTCCTCGCCGACGACCTGCTGCTGCTCTACGCGTGCTGGGAGCTCACCACCGTCTTCTCGTACCTGCTGATCGGGCACAGCACCGAGCGGCGCTCCAGCCGGTGGGCGGCGGCGCAGGCGCTGACCGTGACCACCCTCGGCGGGCTCGCGATGCTGGTCGGGTTCATCATGCTCGGCGAGCACGCCGGCACCTACCGCTGGTCGGAGATCGCCGCCGGCCCGCCGCCGGGCGGGGCGTACCTGGTCACGGCGGTCCTGCTGATCCTGACCGGGGCGCTGTCCAAGTCGGCGCTGGTGCCGTTCAACTCGTGGCTGCCCGTGGCGATGGCGGCGCCGACGCCGGTGAGCGCGTACCTGCACGCCGCCGCGATGGTGAAGGCGGGCATCTACCTGATCGGGCTGCTCGCCCCGGTGCTCGCGGGCGCCGGCCCGTGGCGGCCGGTGGTCGTGGTCGCCGGTCTGGTCACCATGCTCGCCGGGGGCTGGGCGGCGCTGCGGCAGACGGACCTGAAGCTGCTGCTGGCGTACGGCACGGTCAGCCAGCTCGGCCTGCTCGCGGTGGCGGTCGGGGCGGGCACCCCGGACGCCGCGCTGGCCGGGGCGGCGATGCTGCTGGCCCACGCCCTGTTCAAGGCGCCGCTCTTCCTCGTCGTGGGCATCATCGACCACGGTGCCGGCACCCGTGACCTGCGGGAGCTGTCGGGGCTGGGGCGGCGCGCGCCGCTGCTCGTCACCGTGACGGTGCTCGCCGCCGCGTCGATGGCCGGACTGCCGCCGCTGGTCGGTTTCGTCGCCAAGGAGGCCGTGCTGGCCGCCTTCACCGACCAGCCCGCCGTCGTCGCCGTGCTGGTGGCCGGCACGGCGCTCACCGTCGCCTACAGCGCCCGGTTCGTCTGGGGCGCGTTCGCCACCCGCCCCGGCGTGGAGCCGACCGTCCTCGGGCGGATCCCCGCGTCGATGCTCGCCCCGCCGGTCCTGCTGGCCGCCGTCGGGCTGGCCGCCGGTCCGGCCGCCGGGATCCTCGACGGCCTGCTGCGCCCGTACGCCGAGCTGTTCGGCGCCGTCGGCAAGGACCTGGCGCTGTGGCACGGCCTCACCCCGGCCCTCGGCCTCTCCGCGCTCGCCGTGGCCGGCGGGGCGGCGCTGTTCGCACTGCGTGGCCCGCTCGCCCCGGTGCTGGCCCGGCTGCACGTCCCGGTCAGCGGCAACCAGGGATACGAGTGGCTCATCGGCCGCTTCGACCGGCTCGCCATCGAGGTCACCGGCGCCACCCAGCGGGGCTCCCTGCCCCAGTACCTCGGCGTGATCCTGGTCGTGCTCGCCGTCGTGCCCGGCGGGGCGATGCTGGCGACCCGTCCGTGGCAGGACCGGATCGCCCTCTGGGACAGCCCGTTGCAGGTGGTGGTGACGGCGGTGGTGACGGTCGCCGCGCTGCTGGCGGTGGGCGCCCGGCGGCGGCTGACGGCGATGCTGCTGGTCGGCATGACCGGCTACGGCACCGCGATGCTCTTCGTGATCCACGGCGCGCCGGACCTGGCGCTGACCCAGTTCCTCGTCGAGACCGCCACCATCGCGGTGTTCGTGCTGGTGCTGCGCCGGTTGCCGGAGCGGTTCTCGGCCCGCCCGAGACGCAGGCGGTGGGTACGCCGCACGATCGGGGCGGTCGTCGGCGTGGTGGTCGGCGGGCTGGCCCTGACCGCCGCCGCGGCCCGGCAGGCGCCCACCATCTCCGACGCGTTCCCGGACCTGGCCGTCACCTACGGGCACGGCCGCAACGTGGTCAACGTGACCCTGGTCGACATCCGGGCCTGGGACACGATGGGCGAGCTGGCGGTGCTGGTGGTGGCCGCGACCGGCGTGGCCAGCCTGGTCTTCCAGCAGTCCCGGACCGGACCCCGCCCCCGCCGCCCACAGCCGCCGAACCGGGTTCAGCTGCCGGGGCACCGGGTCTGGCTGCGCGGCGGGGCGACCCTGCACAAGCGGCAGCGTTCGATCGTGCTGGAGGTGGTGACCCGGCTGGTCTTCCACACGGTGGTGGTCTTCTCCCTGTTCCTGCTCTTCTCCGGCCACAACGCCCCGGGCGGCGGCTTCACCGGTGGTCTGGTGGCGGGCCTGGCGCTGGCCGTGCGCTACCTGGCCGGCGGGCGCTACGAGCTGGCCGAGGCCGCCCCGGTCGGGGCCGGCACGGTGCTCGGCGCCGGCCTGTTCGTCTCGGTCGGCGCGGGGGCCGTCGCCCTGTTCGCGGGCGGGTCGGTGCTGGAGAGCACCCGGGTCGACCTGTGGCTGCCGGTGATCGGGAAGTTCTACCTGGTCACGTCCCTCTTCTTCGACGTCGGCGTGTACCTGGTCGTGGTCGGGCTGGTGCTGGACATCCTGCGCAGCCTCGGCGCCGAGGTGGACCGGCACATCGAGGCGGCCGGCGAGCCCGGGGGCGGGCTGCGCGTCGACCGGCAGGGGGAGCGGACGTGACGACGGACGCCGCGGGGCCGGCCCTGGCGCTCGTCGTCGCCGCCGGGATGCTGGTCGGCTGCGGGGTCACCCTGCTGCTGGAACGCAGCCTGAGCCGGATCCTGCTCGGCGTCATCATGCTCGGCAACGGCGTCAACGTGTTGATCCTCCTGGGCGGGCGGGCGGGGGCCGCCCCGGTGGTCGGCACGGCGCCCCCGGGCAGGTTGAGCGACGCGCTGCCGCAAGCCATGATCCTCACCGCCATCGTGATCACCTTCGGGCTGACCGCGTTCCTGCTGTCGGTGAGCTACCGCAGCTGGTACCTCACGGGGGACGACGAGGTGCCCGACGACATCGAGGACCGGCAGATCAGGGAGGCGGCCGAGCACGACAACCTGGCCGCCGTCGACCTCGGCGGCGAGGGCCCCGACGCCGACCCCGAACAGGTCGACCCGGAGCCGCCGCGCCGGCTCCGGCGCGGGGACGGCCTCGGATGACCGGGTACGCGGGACGGGGCGCCCGATGAGCCGGCTCGTGCCGCTGCCCGTGGTGGTGCCGCTGCTGGGCGCGGCGTTGACCCTGCTGCTGGCCCGGTGGCCCGGGGCGCAACGGTTCGTCAGCGTGGCCTGCCTGACGGCCACGCTGGCGGTGGCGGCGGTGCTGCTGGTGCAGGCGTACCGGCACGGACCCGTGGTGGTCCAGGTCGGCGGGTGGCCGGCGCCGGTGGGCATCGTGCTGGTCGCCGACCAGCTCGCCGCGCTGATGCTGGTGATCTCCTCGGCGGTGACCCTGTGCGTGCTGCTCTACTCTGTCGGCCAGGGGCAGGGGGACTTCGGCGAGACCGTCCCGGTGACCATCTACCACCCCACCTACCTGGTGCTGACCGCCGGCGTCACCAACGCGTTCCTCGCCGGCGACCTGTTCAACCTCTTCGTCGGCTTCGAGATCCTGCTGGCCGCGAGCTTCGTGCTGATCACCCTCGGCGGCACCGAGACCCGGATCCGCACCGGCTCGACGTACGTGGTGGTCAGCATCCTCTCCTCGATGATCTTCCTCGCCTCGGTGGGCATGGTGTACGCGGCCACCGGCACCCTGAACATGGCCCAGTTGGCGCACCGGCTGGACGCGCTGCCCGACGGCGTACGGCTGACCCTCCAGCTGATGCTGCTGCTCGCCTTCGGGATCAAGGCGGCGGTCTTCCCGCTCTCGGCGTGGCTGCCCGACAGCTACCCGACGGCGCCGGCCCCCGTCACGGCGGTCTTCGCCGGCCTGCTCACCAAGGTCGGCGTGTACGCGATCATCCGCACCGAGACGCTGCTCTTCCCCGGCGGCGAGCTCGCCGGGCTGCTGATGGTGGTGGCCGGGCTGACCATGGTGGTGGGCATCCTCGGCGCGGTGGCGCAGTCGGACATGAAGCGCCTCTTCTCGTTCACCCTGGTCAGCCACATCGGCTACATGATCTTCGGGGTGGCGTTGAGCAGCGTCGCGGGGCTCTCCGGCGCGATCTTCTACGTGGTGCACCACATCACCATCCAGACCACGCTGTTCCTGGTCACCGGGCTGGTCGAGGAGCGGGCCGGCAGCACCGACCTGCGTCGCATCGGCGGCCTGGCCCGGGTGGCCCCGCTGCTCGGCGTCCTCTTCTTCGTCCCGGCCATGAACCTCGCCGGCATCCCGCCCTTCTCCGGGTTCCTCGGCAAGCTCGGCCTGCTCCAGGCCGGCGTCGCGGCCGGCGAGCCGCTGCCCGGCGTACTGGTCGCGGCGGGCACGGTGACGAGCCTGCTCACCCTCTACGTGGCCTCCCGGGTGTGGAACATCGCCTTCTGGCGGTCCCCCCAGCTGGCCACCACCGCCCCGGTCGTGCGCCTGCCCGCGCTGATGGTCGGCGCCACGATCGCGCTGGTCGGGCTGGGGCTGGCGCTGACCGTCGTCGCCGGACCGCTGTTCGACGTCACCGCCGACGCGGCGGCCGACCTGCGTGAGCGCACCCCGTACATCCGTTCCGTGCTGCCGGTCGGTGCCCCGTGACCCCGGCACGGGGACGCGGCTGGGGACGGCGGCGGGACCAGCTCATCGCGTTCGGCTGGCTGGTGCTCGTCTGGAGCCTGTTCTGGGGGGACTTCTCCTGGGGCAACCTCGCGGGCGGGATGCTGGTGGCCGCCGCCGTGCTGGTGTTCTTCCCGCTGCCACCGGTGAGCTTCGGCGGCCGGCTGCGCCCCGGACCGCTCCTGGTCTTCGCGGTGCGCTTCGCCGCCGAACTGGTCAGCGCCAGCGCGCACGTCGCCCGGGTCGCGGTGCAGCCCGGGTACCAGCCCCGCGGGGCGATCATCGCGGTCCGCCTGCGGGTCCGCACCGACCTGAACCTCGCGCTCACCGCCGAGGCGATCTCGCTGGTGCCGGGCACGTTGATCGTCGAGGTGGACCGGGACCTCGGGGTCCTCTACGTGCACGTGTTCGACACCCACGGTCCGCAGGACCTCGACGGCAGCCGGCGGCGGATCCTCGCCGTCGAGCGGCGGATCGTCCGCGCGGTCGGCTCCGCCGCCGAGGTCCACCGGGTGAGCGCCGATCCCGTCGAGAGGGGACCCGACCCGTGACCACGTTCCTCGCCGTCATCCTCACCACCCTGTTCTCGGTGACCGCGATGCTGGCCCTGATCCGGCTCTACCGGGGGCCGTCGCTGATCGACCGGGTGGTCGCGGCCGACATGCTGCTCGCCACCCTGGTCGGCGCGGTCGGCGCGGAGGCCGCGGTGAACCGGCACGCCACCACCCTGCCGGTGCTGGTGGTGCTCTCCATGCTCGGCTTCGTCGGATCGGTGTCGCTGGTCCGCTTCGCCGTCCGCGAGGGCGGGGGAGCCTGATGTGGGACACGCTGGCCGACTGGCTGGGCGGCGGCTGCCTGGTGGTCGGCGCCCTGCTGAGCCTCGCCGCCGGGATCGGCGTGCTGCGCTTCCCCAGCACGCTGGACCGGATGCACGCCGCCACCAAGCCGCAGGTGCTCGGCGTGCTGCTCCTGCTGATCGGCGTGGCGCTGCGGCTGCGTACCCCGGCGGACCTGGGCATGCTGGCGCTGGTCGGGGTGTTCCAGCTCGCCACGGCCCCGGTGGCGGCGCAGATGGTCGGCCGGGCCGCGTACCGCGCCGGCCGGGTCGACCCGGCCCTGCTCGACGCCGACGAACTCGCCGACCACTGACCGGGGATCGCGGGCGCCCGGCGGGGCCTTCGGCACACCTTCAGCGGACATCCAGGGGGGCCGGATAAAATGGGCCGCATGATCGACTCTTCTGCCCAGGAGGGCAGCAGTAGCCAGCCGGGTCGTGCCCGGCGTATCCCGACCCCGACGTCCCCGGGAGCCCTGAGCGACCCGTGTTGATCGTCGTCGGTCTTCTTCTCATCATCGTTCTCACCGTCGCCACGGGCTACTTCGTGGCCCAGGAGTTCGGCTACGTCGCCGTGGACCGGGGCCGGCTCAAGCAGCTGGCCGACGACGGCGACAAGGCCGCCGCCCGGGCGCTGGAGGTGACCGGACGGCTGTCGTTCATGCTTTCCGGCGCGCAGCTCGGCATCACCGTCACCGCCCTGCTGGTCGGTTACGTCGCCGAGCCGTTCCTCGGCGCCGGGCTGGCCGAGCTGCTCGGGGTCGCCGGCGTCTCCACGGCCGTCAGCCTGCCGCTCTCCGTCGTCCTCGCCCTGATCCTCGCCACCCTCGTGCAGATGGTCCTGGGCGAGCTGGCACCGAAGAACCTCGCCATCGCCCGACCCGAGCCCCTCGCGAGGGCCCTGAGCCGCTCCACCCTGATCTACCTCAAGATCGCCGGTCCGCTGATCAAGCTCTTCGACCGGGCCGCGGTCCGGCTGCTCCGCCGCGTCGGCATCGAGCCGATCGAGGAGCTGCCCAGCGGGGCCACCCCGCAGGACCTGGAGCAGATCATCGCCGAGTCCCGCCAGGAGGGGCACCTGACCGACGAGATGTCGACGCTGCTCGACCGGGGGCTCGACTTCCGGGAGCTGACCGCCGGCGAGGTCATGGTGCCCCGCGTCGACGTGCACACCGTACGCGCGCACGAGCCGCTCAGCCGGGTGGTCGAGCTGCTGGACACCGGCAAGTCCCGGTTCCCCGTACGCGGCACCGAGGGCGTCGACGACCTCGTCGGCGTGGTCGGTATCGCCGACGTGCTCGGCGTACCCCCGGAGAAGCGCGCGAGCACCCCGGTCAGCGCGGTGGCCGGGCCCCCGCTCCTGGTGCCGGAGACCCTGCCGCTGCCGACGGTGCTGGATCGGCTGCGCTCCGGCCACCGGCAGCTGGCCTGCGTGGTCGACGAGTACGGCGGCTTCGCCGGCGTGATCACGCTGGAGGACATCGCCGAGGAACTCGTCGGGCCGATCCGGGACGAGGACGACCCGCCGGAGCGGGCCCCGGCCCGCCAGGAGGACGGTTCCTGGGTGGTGCCGGCCCGCTGGCGCATCGACGAGGTCGCCGACAGCACCGGCATCGCGCTGCCCGAGGCCCCGGAGTACGACACGCTCTCCGGCCTGGTCATGCGGGAGCTGGGACGGGTCCCCGAGGTCGGTGACCGGCTGGAGATCAGCCTGCCGGCCGACGGCGAGGACGGCGCGGAGGAGCCGCGCGCCCTGGTCGAGGTGCTGGCCGTCGACCGGCACGTGGCCGACTCGGTCCGGCTGCGGATCGCCGAGCCGGGGGAGGTGTCCGCATGACCCCCGGTATCGCACTCTTCACGTCGGTGATCCTGCTGGCGCTGAACGGCTTCTTCGTGGCCGCCGAGTTCGCCCTGGTGGCCAGCAAGCGCTACCGGCTGGAGCACGCCGCCGCCGGTGGCGGCCGGGCCGCCCGGGCCGCCCTGGACGGCGTACGCGAGCTGTCCCTGATGCTGGCCGGCGCGCAGCTCGGCATCACGCTCTGCACCCTGGGGCTGGGCGCGCTCGCCGAACCGGCGATCGAGCACCTGCTGAGCCCGCTGCTGCACGCGGTGGGGCTGCCGACCGCCGCGAGTCACGTGATCGCGCTGATCTTCGCGCTCAGCGTCGTCACCTTCCTGCACCTGGTGGTCGGGGAGATGGCGCCGAAGTCCTGGGCGATCACCCACCCGGAGCGCTCGGCGGTGCTGCTGGCCCTGCCGTTCCGCGCCTTCGCGCGGGTCGCCCGGCCGGTGTTGTCGGTGATGAACGCGCTGGCCAACGCGATGCTGCGGCTGGTCAAGGTCAACCCGCAGGACCAGCTCGCCCAGGTGCACGGCCCGGACGAGCTGCGCATGCTGCTGGAGCAGTCCCGCGAGCACGGGCTGCTGGGCGCCGAGCAGCACGAGATGCTGACCAGCATGCTCGAGTTGCAGGGCACCACGGTGGCCCAGGTGATGGAGCCGTTCGACCAGATGGTGACGGTGCGCCGCGACGAGGGGGCCGACCGCATCGAGCAGGTCAGCCGGGACAGCGGCCGGTCGCGGCTGGCCGTGCTGGACGCCAACGGCGACGTCTGCGGCCTGGTCCACGTCCGCGAGGCGGTGCGGGCCACCACCACGGGTCGTACGGTCACCGCGGCCGAGCTGATGACCAACGCGCTCACCCTGCCGGCCACGGCCTCGGTGACCGACGCCGTGGCGGAGATGCGGGCCCGGCAGTCCCAGCTCGCGCTGGTGCGCAACGGCGGCGGGCCGACCCGGCCCATCGGCTTCGTCGCGCTGGAGGACCTGCTGGAGGAGGTCATCGGCGAGTTCGACGACGAGACCGACCCGGTGCCGCGCGGGCGACGCATGAGGTGAGAACGGACGGGTGGCCGCTCTTCTCCGAAGTCGGGGCGGCCACCCGCCGGGTCCGCGACCATGGAGGTGGGCCCCACCCACCGGTCCGCGACGACGGGGACGGCGTCCGCCGGGCCCGCGACGCACGGGGGCGGCGCCGGCCGGGCACGTGACGGCGGGGGCGGCCCCACGCGCGCGGGATCGGCGGTCACGGGGCGGCCGGGCCGGCCTGGTCGTGGACGGGGGAGTGCCGTGCGGCTGACGGGGGTGTCACCCGAGTCCAGCTGGACCGGACTGTCGGTGCGGACGGCCCTGGCCAACCCGAGCACCCGCCCGGGGCTGCGCCTGCCCGGACGGGTGACCGTCATCGCCGGCTCCACCGACGTACCCGTCCTGCACGTCCGGCTCGGCCTGGTCACCACGGCCGAGCCGGAGGACCCGGAGGCACCCCGTCGCCTGGTGCAGTTCCACCAGGCGACGGTGGCGGAAGGTTTCGTGCTGCGGGCCGGGCGGGGCCGCACGATCCCGTTCGAGTTCCCGCTGCCGTGGCAGACCCCGGTGACCGTGTTCGGCGAGGTCCCCCTGCTCAGCCTGCGGATGGGGCTGCGTACGGAGGTGGCGGTCGAGCCCCGGCTCGACCAGGGCGCGATGGTGCCGGTCTTCGTGCATCCGCTGCCCACCCAGGCGCACGTCCTGGCGGCCCTCGACACGCTCGGCTTCAGCATGCGTCAGGCCGGCCTGGTCGACGGGCGGCTGCCGGGGGTGGCGCAGACGCTGCCGCTGCACCAGCGGTTGGGCTACTGGGTGGCGCCGCTCTACGCCGGGCCGATCACCGAACTGGAGCTGATCTTCATCGCCGATCCGGCCGGCCTGGAGGTGATCCTCTGGATGGACCGGCGGCTGGCCCTGGCCGGGATCACCCACCAGAGCATCAGCCGGTTCCGGGTCTGGCACACCGGCGCCGACCAGCGCGACTGGGTCGCCACCGTGGACGCCTGGCTGCGCGCGGCGATCAACCGGCACGCTGCCGCCGCCGCGCACGCCGACTGGTCCGCGAACATCTCCGAGTCGGCGCACGTCAGCCGCCCGCCGGACGCGCCGATCCATCCCGGCTTCGGGCTGGGCGGCACCGCCGGCGGAGCCGGCATCGGCGGTTCCGGGGGCGGCGACGGCGCCTGACCCCGTCGGGTTCGGTCGGCGCCGGCCGGGCAGCGCCAGGCGATGGCGGCACCCGACCCGGCCGGTTCAGGCGCCGGCACCCGACCCGGCAGCGTCAGGGGGAGGCGGCACCCGGCCCGGCCGGGTCAGGCGGAGGCGGTGGCCAGCTTGAGGCTGAAGCCGAGGAAGAGCGCGGCGACGCCCGTGGTGGCGCCGGCGGCCAGGCGGTGGCGTCGACGGAACTGCGCCGCCAGGAACGTGCCCGTGAAGATC
Source organism: Micromonospora sp. NPDC049051 (assembly GCF_043197575.1). NCBI lineage: Bacteria > Bacillati > Actinomycetota > Actinomycetes > Micromonosporales > Micromonosporaceae > Micromonospora > Micromonospora sp. NPDC049051. The sequence goes on along the minus strand of NZ_JBICTL010000002.1, from coordinate 813,730 downwards.
AGCGCGGTCAGGTAGAGCACGCTGGTGACCTGGGCGATGAGCCCGAGCAGCAGGAACGACAGCGCCGGCCAGGCGTAGTTCGGGTCCACGAACTGGATGAAGAACGACACGAAGAACAGGATGGCCTTCGGGTTGAGCAGGCTGATCACCAGCGCCTTGCGGAACGGGCTGCGCAGCGCCGCCGGCTCCGCGGCGTCGATGAGCCGCGGGCTGGCCGGGTCGTTGCGCGTGCGCCAGCGTCGCCACGCGCCGCGCAGCATCGTCAACCCCACATAGCCGAGGTACGCGGCACCGGCGTACTTGATCACGAGGAAGATCGGCGGGTACGCCTTGACCAGCGACGCCACGCCGGCGGCGGAGAGGAACATCAGCACCCCGTCGCCGACGAAGACCCCGCCGGCCGCACGGTAGCCGGCCGCCACGCCCCGCTGCGCGGCGGTGGAGAGCACGAAGAGGGAGTTGGGCCCGGGCAGCAGAACGATCGCCACGGTGCCCAGCACGTACGTCCAGATGTCGGTGATGCCCAGCACGCCCGTCATCATGGGGCCACGGGTGCCTCCCGGCGAAGCCTTTTCCGGAGCGTGACCTGTGCGTTCGGCCACTCGTCGACGGTCATCGAATACTGCACGGTGTCCCGCCAGGAGCCGTCCGGGCGCTGCCGGTGCCGCCGCAGCACCCCCTCGCGGGACGCGCCGAGGCGCTCGATCGCCCGCTGCGAGCGCTCGTTGCGGATGTCGGTGTGCCAGACCACCCGTACCGCGCCCAGCTCCTCGAAGGCGCGGGTGAGCAGCAGCAGCTTCGCCTCCGTGTTGATCCCGGTGCGCCACCAGGGCCGGCCCAGGTAGGTGTAGCCGATCGCCACCGCCCGGCGCTCCGGGTCCACCTCGTAGAAGGAGGTGGTGCCCACCACGGCGCCGGTCACCGCGCAGCGCTGCACCCACGGCACCCGCTCGCCCCGCCGGTGTGCGGCCAGCGCGACGGCGATCGCCTCGGCGGTGCCGGCGGGGTCGGCCGGCCGCGGCGGGCTGCCCAGGTGCCGCCAGACCTCCGGGTCGGCGGTCGCGGCGTGCAGCTCGTCGGCGTGCGCGAGGTCGAGCGGTTCGAGCAGCACGTGCTCCCCGCGCAGCACCGCCGGGTCGAGCCACGGCGACGTCTCCGGCCGCAGGTACGCAGGCACCGGCACGCCCACCCCGGCGTCGGGCTCGGGCGGTCCGGCGGTCAGTCGCAGCGGCACCACGCCGGCCCAGTACGGCAGGGCGAGGTCGGCCGGCTCGTCGCGTACGCCGCCGGCGCGGGCGCGCACCGACACCTCGCGCAGCGGCAGGGCCAGTACGGCCGTCTCGGCCAGCTCCCGGCGCGAGGGCGGCCGGCTGTCGGCGCTGCGCCCCGCGGCGGCCTTCTCCACCAGGGCGGTCAGCATCCGCAGCTTCTCCCGCTGGTCGGTGACCAGCCGGGCGGTGCCGTGCGCCACCACCGAGCGGTAGTTGGCGCTGTGGTGGAACTGCGAGCGGCCGTAGACGAGGCCGTCGAGCAGGGTGACGGCGACGCAGATCCGCAGTCCGTCGCCCCGGGCGGCGAGCAGCGGCCGGCTGCCGGTGGAGCCGTGCAGGTAGAGGGTGTCGCCGATGCGCACGTGCAGGGTGGGCAGCACCCGGGGCTCGCCGTCGACGGTGAACCCGAGCGCGCAGTCGTACGCCTCGTCGAGGACGGCGTGCGCGGCGGCCTCGTCGTAGCTCATCCGCTCCCGCGAGCGGCTGGCGGCGGTCCGTTCGGTGGGTGCGTACATGGCTCGACCTTTGTTCTAGTACAATCCCTGATTTGTGTCAGCACGCTATCAGGTCGTCGGTACGACGGCCGCCGAGATTTCGGCCAGCATCGAATCGGGCATCCGGAGCGCCGCCCTCGCCCCCGGCGACGCGCTGCCGCCGGTGCGGGAGCTCGCCGCCCGGCTCGCGGTGAGCCCGGCCACCGCGGCCCGGGCCTACCAGGAGCTGCGCCAGCGGGGCCTGGTGGTCACCGCCGGCCGGCACGGCACCCGGGTGCGGCCCCGCCCACCGGTGGCGGCCCGCCGCTCCGCGCTGCGCCCGCCGACCGTCCCCGGCCTGCGTGACCTCTCCCGGGGCGAGCCGGACGTGCGCCTGCTGCCACCCCTCGGGGAGCACCTGGCCGGCCTGGCCGCCGCCGCGGGCGAGCCGGTCGGCTACCCCGCCGCCGGGGTGCTGCCCGAGCTGGCCGGGGCGGCCCGCGAGCGGCTGGCCGCCGACGGCGTACCGGCGACGGAGCTGACCGTCACCGGCGGCGCCCTGGACGGCATCGAGCGGCTGCTCGGCGCGCACCTGCGCCCCGGGGACGCGGTCGCGGTCGAGGACCCCGGCTGGGCCAACCTGCTCGACCTGATCGCCGCGCTCGGGTTGCGGCCGATCGGTGTGCCGGTCGACGACGACGGTCCGCTCGTCGCCGGGGTCGGCGCCGCGCTGGCCGCCGGCGCGCGGGCGCTGATCGTGACGAGCCGGGCCCAGAACCCCACCGGCGCGGCGGTCTCCGCCGAGCGGGCCGGGCAGCTGCGCGCCCTGCTCGCCGGCCGGTCCGACCTGCTGCTGATCGAGGACGACCACGCCGCCGAGCTGGCCCGCGTACCGCTGCACCCGCTCGCCGGGGCGACCCCGACGTGGGCCTTCGTCCGCTCGGTGAGCAAGCCGTTCGGCCCCGACCTGCGGCTGGCCGTGCTGGTCGGCGACGAGACCACGGTGGCCCGGGTGGCCGGCCGGGCCCGGGTCGGCGCCGGCTGGGTCTCCACCGTGCTGCAACGACTGGTCCTGGCGCTCTGGCGCGACCCCGCCGTGGCGGTGCTGGTGGACCGGGCCGCCGGCAGCTACGAGCGGCGGCGCACGGCGTTGGTCGACGCGCTCGCCGGCCACGGCCTGACCGCCCACGGGCGCAGCGGCATCAACGTCTGGCTGCCGGTCGACGACGAGACCAGCGTGCTGACCGCGCTGCGCGACGCCGGCTGGGCGGTCGCGCCCGGCGCGCTGCACAGCATCGCCGGCCCGCCGGCGATCCGGATCACCGTCAGCTCGCTCTCCGACGCGGAGATCCCGGAGCTGGCCGGGGCGGTGGCCCGGGCGGTGCGGCCCACCCCGCCCGCCGGCTTCACGGCGTGAGCGGGCGCCGGCCGCCCCGTCGGTCACCCGCCGGCCGGCGTCGTCGCCCACCGCTACCCGGCCCGGGGGCGGGCGGCGTCGCGCGTCCCACCGTCCACTCTGTCCGCACCGGCGTGTCCCGCCCGGCGGGTCCCCGCGCGTGTCCCTCCCGCACCGGGTAGAACAGTCGCCATGGCCGAGCAGACCGAGACCGCACCGGGCGCACAGCAGTTCATCCCGCCGCAGGCCGACACCCTCGACGACCTGCGCGTCGCCGCCGCCGGCTGCCGGGGCTGCGAGCTCTACCGCGACGCGTCGCAGACCGTCTTCGGCCGCGGCGACGCCGGCGCGCGGGTGGTCTTCGTCGGCGAGCAGCCCGGCGACATGGAGGACCAGAAGGGCCTGCCGTTCGTCGGCCCGGCCGGCCGGCTGCTGCGCAGGGCGGTCGACGACGCCCGGCTCGACCCCGGCCACATCTACCTCACCAACGCGGTGAAGCACTTCCGTTTCGAGCTGCGCGGCAAGCGGCGCATCCACCAGACCCCGGACCGGGTGCACGTCACCGCCTGCCGCCCCTGGCTGGTGGCCGAGTTCGCCCAACTGCGCCCGGAGATCGTGGTCGTGCTCGGCGCGACCGCCGCCAAGGCCCTGCTCGGCCCGACGTTCCGGGTCACCCGCCAGCGCGGCGAACTGCTGCCCTGGCCGGAGTCGGCCCAGCGCCCGGAGGACTTCCGGCGGGTTCCGGTGGACTCCGCCGGCGCCGTCGCCGACGCCCCGCCGGCCCGGCTGCTGGCCACCATCCACCCGTCCGCCGTGCTGCGCGCCGACGACCAGGACAAGGCGTACGAGGGGCTGGTCGCCGACCTCACCGTCGCCGCCCGCGCCCTCGCCGGCTGAGCGCCGCGCGACCGGCTGCCGTACGGCGCGCGGGGTGCGCAAGGATGGAACGGTAGTTCACCCCTTACCCCGAAGGAGCAGACGTGGCCACAGACCTCGTCGCGCCGCTCGCCGCCTCCGACGTCGCGCCCATCCAGCGGCGTACGCTGCGGTTGCTCTTCGTCACCCAGATCATCGGCGGGATCGGGGTGACCATCGGGGTCACGGTCGGGGCGCTGCTCGCCGCCGACATCGCCGGCACCGCCGTCGCAGGGCTGGCGAGCAGCGCGGCCGTGGTCGGCGGCGCGTTGCTGGCCGTGCCGGTCACCCGGCTCATGACGGCCCGTGGCCGGCGGCCGGGCCTGGTCGTGGCGTACCTGACCGGCGCGGCCGGCGGTGCCCTCGTGGTCCTGGCGGCGGTCACCCGCTGGGTTCCGCTGCTCTTCCTCGGCATGCTCCTGTTCGGCGGCGGCAGCGCGGCCAACCTCCAGGCCCGCTACACGGCGGTCGACCTGGCGGCCCCCGCCCGCCGGGGCCGCCAGCTCTCGGTGATCGTCTGGGCCACCACCCTCGGCGCGGTCGCCGCGCCGAACTTCGCCACGCTCGCCGACCGCACCACCAGCGGCTGGGGGCTGCCGCCGCTGGCCGGTCCGTTCGCGTTCAGCGCTGTCGCCCTGGTGCTCGCCGCCGGGGCGATCCTGGCGCTGCTGCGGCCGGACCCGCTGCTCACGGCGCGCCGGCTGGCGACGGCCGCCACGCCGGCGACCCCCGTCCTCGCGCCGGCGCCGACCGCCCGGCGCGGTGCGGGCATGCGGGCCGCCTGGTCGGTGGTACGCACCCGCCCGGCCGCCCGGCTCGGCATCGTCGCCGTGGCGGTCGGCCACCTGGTGATGGTCTCGGTGATGGTGATGACCCCGGTACGCCTGCACGAGTGGCACGACGACGCCGACGTGCTGCGGGTGGTCGGTCTCGTGCTGAGCCTGCACATCGCCGGCATGTACGCCCTCGCCCCGCTGGCGGGGTGGCTCACCGACCGCGTCGGTCGCCGGGCGGTGATCCTCGGTGGCGTCGGGCTGCTGCTCGCGGCCTGCGCGGTCGCCGGCACCGCCGGGCACCACACGGCCCGGCTCTCGGTCGGGTTGTTCCTGCTCGGCCTGGGCTGGTCGGGGACCATGGTCGCGGGCTCGACGCTGCTGTCGGAGTCGGTGCCGGTGGGGGTCCGGCCGAGCGTGCAGGGGCTCTCCGACCTGACCATGGGGCTCGCCGGCGCCGGGGCCGGGGCGGTCAGCGGGTTTGTCGTGGAGGTGGCCGGATATCCGGTGCTCACCGGACTCGCGGCGGTCGCGGTGGTGCCCCTGGTGACGCTAGCGTTGCGGCCGGTGCCGGTGGGGGCACCGGACGAGGAGGACTGATCACGTGCGGCTGACCGACTTCTGGACCCGGCTGGAGGAGGCGTTCGGTCCCGGCTACGCGGCCAGCATCGCCCGCGACCAGGTGCTCTCGCAGCTCGGCGGGCGGACCGTCGAGCAGGCCCTGGCGGCGGGTGAGCAGACCCACGTGGTGTGGCGCGCGGTCTGCGCCGCCTATCCCGACCGGGTGCCCGCGCGACTACGCTGAGCAGCCGTTTCCCGGCTCGCGCGTGTCGCTTGCCGACTCGTACACCTGTTCGGCTATTGTCCACAGCGGGGCGCTCGTCCACAGCTCACGGCCGGTCGGCTGGTTTTCTGTCGGACCCAGCGCCTAGCGTGTCCGCGTGACGCGAAGCTCAGGAAAGACGCCGGCGAAGGCAGGGGTGGCAAACATGGCCGCAGGGCCCGACCGGGAGAAGGCACTCGACCTTGCTCTCGCTCAGATCGACAAGCAGTTCGGCAAGGGTTCGGTGATGCGGCTGGGGGAGCGGCCGGTCATCCAGACGTCGGTGATCCCGACGGGTTCGATCGCGCTCGACGTGGCGCTCGGCGTGGGCGGTCTGCCCCGGGGCCGGGTCGTCGAGATCTACGGCCCGGAGTCCAGCGGTAAGACCACGGTGGCGCTGCACGCGGTGGCCAACGCCCAGCGCTCCGGCGGCATCGCCGCCTTCGTCGACGCCGAGCACGCGCTCGACCCGGAATACGCCAAGGCCCTCGGCGTCGACACCGACGCCCTGCTGGTCTCCCAGCCCGACACCGGCGAGCAGGCGCTGGAGATCGCGGACATGCTGGTCCGCTCCGGCGCGATCGACATCATCGTCATCGACTCGGTGGCCGCGCTGGTGCCGCGCGCCGAGATCGAGGGCGAGATGGGTGACAGCCACGTGGGCCTCCAGGCCCGGCTGATGAGCCAGGCGCTGCGGAAGATCACCGGTGTGCTCAACAACACCGGCACCACGGCGATCTTCATCAACCAGCTCCGCGAGAAGATCGGCGTGATGTTCGGCAGCCCCGAGACCACCACGGGTGGTCGGGCGCTGAAGTTCTACGCCTCCGTCCGGCTCGACGTGCGTCGCATCGAGAGCCTCAAGGACGGCACCGACGTGGTCGGTAACCGCACCCGCGTCAAGGTCGTGAAGAACAAGGTCGCCGCGCCGTTCAAGCAGGCCGAGTTCGACATCATGTACGGCAAGGGCATCTCCCGCGAGGGCTCGCTGATCGACGTCGGCGTCGAGCAGGCGATCATCCGCAAGTCCGGCGCCTGGTACACCTACGACGGCGACCAGCTGGGTCAGGGCAAGGAGAAGGCCCGCGAGTTCCTCCGGGAGAACCCGGACGTGGCCGCCGAGATCGAGAAGAAGATCCTGGAGAAGCTCGGCGTCGGGGTCGGCGCGGGTGACGCCGCCGGTGGCCCGGAGCTGCCGCCGGTCGACTTCTGACCGGTCCTGACCCGTGGCAGGACGACGCGCCCGCACCGGGCGGGGTTGGGATGCCAGCCCCGCCCGCGCGGGTGACGACAACACGCCCCGACCCCGTCGGGCCCGGCGCGGTGCAGCCGGCGACACCGATCCCGAGCAGCCCTCGGCCCCACCCCGCGACGAGGCCGAGCTGGCGCGGGAGATTTGCCTGCGCCAACTCGCCGTCCGACCCCGCACCCGGGCCGAGCTGGCCGGGGCGCTGGCGAAGCGGGGCGTCTCCGACGAGGTCTCGGCGGAGGTGCTCGACCGCTACGACGAGGTCGGCATCATCGACGACGCCGCCTTCGCCCGGGCCTGGGTGTCCAGCCGGCACAACGGTCGGGGCCTGGCCCGCCGGGCGCTCGCCAACGAGCTGCGCCGGCGCGGGGTGGACGGCGAGGTCGCGAGCGAGGCGCTCGGCGAGTTGGACGAGGAGACCGAGGCCGAGACCGCCCGCGTCCTGGTCGAACGGAAGCTGCGTACCGCCCGGGGTGAGCCGGACGCCGTCTTCCGCCGGCTGGTGGCCATGCTGGCCCGCAAGGGCTATCCGCCGGGCGTGGCGATCCGGGCGGTGAAGGACGCGCTGGCCGCGCAGAGCGCCGAGGCGGCCGAGTTCGCCGAGCAGATCGACGCCGACGCGCTCGCCGACGCCGAGGGCGATCTCGACCGGGACAGCGGTTCCGGCGGGTGAGCGCGGCGGAGGGAGAGCTCCGATGCTGAAGGCGTGCCTCAACGGGGCCCGGATGCGTGACGAGCATCCGGCGGTGCCGGTCACCCCGGCCGAGCTGGCGGCCGACGCGGCCCGTTGCGCGGCGCTCGGTGCCATCGCGGTGCACATGCACCCACGGGACGGCGCCGGCCGGGAGTCCCTGCACCCGTCGGCGGTCGCCGCCGCGCTGGACGCGATCCGGGCCGCCCGACCGGGGTTGCCCGTCGGGGTGAGCACCGGGGCCTGGATCGAGCCGGACCCGGCCGCCCGGGTGGCCGCCGTTCGGGCCTGGCGGGTGCTGCCCGACTTTGCCTCGGTCAACGCGCACGAGCCGGGCGCGGAGGCGGTGGCGGCGGCGCTGCACGAGCGGGGCGTCATGGTGGAAGCGGGGCTCTGGACGGTCGACGCGGTGCGGGCTCACACGCGGTGGCGGGTGCCGGCCGGGCGGATCCTGATCGAGTGCATGGCCGAGGAGCGCATGGCGGCGCTGGCGGACGCCGCCGCCATGCTGGCGGCGCTGCCGCCCCGGGTGAGCGGGGGCCCACCGGTGCTGCTGCACGCCGAGGGGCCGGCGACATGGGCGGTGCTGGCCGAAGCGGTGCGTCGAGGGTTGCACCGCCGCGTCGGGCTGGAAGACACCCTGTCGCTGCCGGACGGCTCGACCGCGCCCGACAACGCCGCACTGGTGTCGGCGGCGCTCGCCGCGGGCGCCCCCTGACCGGCGCGCCGACGCGCCGACGGTTACGTCACAGTCGGTCGCACCGGGTCCACGCGGACCGCGTCCGCGTCGGCCCGGCTGAGCAGGGCCGATGCGTGACCGGCGTCGATTGGCCGCCGCTTTTGTCCGTCGGTGTCCGGCACGAAATCAGCGCTGAGTAACGCGACAACTTCTCTCCGTTCGGGGGGTTTGATCATGACTTCTTGACCAGACCGCCCCGGGAGACCTAGCCTCGCCATACAGGCTCACATTGCCCGACCAAGCGCAGGCTAAGCGCACAACATAGATCGTGTAACGGAACAGCATCACTTTGACCGATCCGATCGGTCATTGGCGGCAGCTCGGACTGGCCGGTCCGACGCTGGCGTGACAACTGCACCCGGCCGTCGGCGATGCTCCCATGTGGCGCACCGCCGACGGAAGCTACCCCACGGCCAGTCGCTCCGGTCGGGCGTCCACAGCCGCAGGGTGCGTGCCCATCGGCACGGTCGCTGCGGTCCCGACGTTCAGGGGAGGCGGCCATGGCGAGGCGGCGCAGTTGCACCGGGGTGCCGACATGAGCGGGTTCGACGCCGTGATCCTCGCCGTCGTGCTGGTCCTGACCGTGGTCGTGCTCGGGGCGGTGCTGCTCGGCGTACGGGCGCTGCGGCGGTTCAGCGCGGCGCCGGCGCCCGAGGACCCCGCCTTCATCGCCGAGAAGGACCGGCAGGAGCAGTCCCTCGCGGCCCTGCGCACCGCCGCCGACGAGGCCAACAGCACGATCGACGTGGCGAAGTCCGCCGCCGCGGCGGCCCGCGCGGAGGCAGCCGCCGCGAGGGCCGAGGCGAAGGCGGCCCGGGCCGAGGCCCGCCGGGTGCTCGACGACGCCCGGGCGGAGGCCGACACCGTCCTGGAGCGGGCCCACAAGCAGGCCGAGGCCGACGCGGAGCAGTTGCGGGTCACCGCCCGGCGCAGCGGCGAGCGGGAGGTCGCGGTGCTCGCCGCCACCACCCGGGAGCAGGCCGCCGAGGTGGAGCGGCGGGCGGCCCGGATGGACGAGCGCGAGCGGCTGCACACCGAGGAGGTGGAGCGGCTCGCCGAGCGGGAGCGGCAGCTCACCGCCGCCAGCGCGGCCCTGTCGGCCCGGGAGGCCGCGCTCGTCCAGCGCGAGGCCGAGCTCGCCGAGGCGGAGGAGCAGCGGCGCCGCGAGCTGGAGCGGGTCGCCGGCCTCACCGCCGACGCGGCCCGCGCCGAGCTGATCGAGGCGATCGAGGTCCAGGCCAAGCGGGAGGCCGCGCTGCTGGTGCGGGACATCGAGTCCGACGCGCGCGGCACCGCCGAGCAGCGCGCGCGGCACATCGTCGTCGACGCCATCCAGCGGGTCGCCAGCGAGCAGACCGCGGAGAGCGTGGTCAGCGTCCTGCACCTGCCCGGCGACGAGATGAAGGGGCGGATCATCGGCCGGGAGGGCCGCAACATCCGCGCCTTCGAGTCGGTCACCGGCGTCAACCTGATCATCGACGACACCCCCGAGGCGGTGCTGCTCTCCTGTTTCGACCCGGTGCGCCGGGAGGTCGGCCGGCTGACCCTGGAGAAGCTGGTCCTGGACGGGCGGATCCACCCGCACCGCATCGAGGAGGTCTACGACCTGGCCCGGCACGAGGTGGAGGAGCTGTGCCAGCGGGCCGCCGAGGACGCCCTGGTCGAGGTGGGCATCACCGAGATCCACCCGGAGCTGGTCACCCTGCTCGGCCGGCTGCGCTACCGGACGTCGTACGGGCAGAACGTGCTCAAGCACCTGGTGGAGACCGCGCACATCGCCGGCGTCATGGCCGCCGAACTGCGGCTGGACGTGCCGCTCATCAAGCGCTCGGCGTTCCTGCACGACATCGGCAAGGCGCTCACCCACGAGGTGGAGGGCAGCCACGCCATCATCGGCGCCGACCTCGCCCGCAAGTACGGCGAGAGCGAGGACGTCGTCCACGCCATCGAGGCGCACCACAACGAGGTGCCGCCGCAGACCGTCGAGGCCGTCCTCACCCAGGCGTCCGACGCCTGCTCGGGCGGCCGGCCGGGGGCCCGCCGGGAGAGCCTTGAGGCGTACGTCAAGCGGCTGGAGCGGATCGAGGAGATCGCGGCCGGCAAGCTCGGTGTGGAGAAGGTCTTCGCCATGCAGGCCGGCCGGGAGATCCGGGTGATGGTCAAGCCGGACGACGTGGACGACATCGGCGCGGCCGTGCTGGCCCGGGACGTGGCCAAGCAGATCGAGGAGGAGCTGACCTACCCGGGGCAGATCCGGGTGACCGTGGTCCGCGAGTCCCGGGTCACCGAGATCGCCCGCTGACGGCGCAACGCGAAGGGCCGGCCCGATGCGATCGGGCCGGCCCTTCGTCGTACGTGCGGATCAGGCGGCGCCGGTGCCCTCCGCCTGCGCGGTGAGCGCCGCCGGGGGCGGGTTCTGGGCCGGGGTGCCGGCGGTCTTGCGGCCCCGGGAGAGCCGGTGCTGGACGTACTGGGCCAGCTTCGACAGCGCGTAGTTCACCAGGATGAACAGCAGCGCGATCACGATGTAGACCTGGATCGGGTTGTCCAGCGCGCCGATGATCTGCTTGCCGATGTTCAGGGTCTCCTCGTAGCTGATGATGAAGCCCAGCGAGGTGTCCTTGAGCACCACGACGAGCTGGCTGATCAGCGCCGGCAGCATGATCCGGAACGCCTGCGGCAGCAGGATCATCCGGGTGGTCTGCAACGGGGAGAGGCCGATCGCGGAGGCCGCCTCGGCCTGCCCGCCGGGCAGGCCCTCCATGCCGGAGCGGAGGATCTCGGCGATCACCACGGAGTTGTAGATGGTCAGGCCGATGACCAGGTACCACAGCGTGTCGAACGAGACGCCGAACTCGGGGAAGCCACGGGCCACGAAGAAGATCGTGATGACCACCGGCAGGCCCCGGAACACCTCGACGCAGACCCGGGTGACCGCCGACAGCAGCGTGCTCAGCCCGCGCAGCAGGTACGCCAGCGGTGTCGCCAACCCGGTGAACCGGCGCTGGGTGAGGCTCTTGAGCTGGATCCGCAGCACCGCGAGCAGGGTGCCGACCACCAGCGAGGAGACGATGGCCAGCGCGGCGGCGGTCAGGGTGTTCGTGATGCCGGTGCCGATCCGCTTCCACACCAGGGAGAAGTTCTCGTTGGAGGGGTCGATCAGCGGCCCCCACAGCTCCATCGAGAACTGGCCCTTGTCGTTCAGCGGCCGGTAGACCAGGAAGTACGCGGCGGCGAGCAGCAGCACCGTCGCCACCACGCTGCCGATCAGGGTGAGCCGGCGCTGCCGGGGCCCGGGGACGTCGTAGAGGACGCTCTGCTGGCTCACCGGGCCACCGCCTGCCGCTTCTCGATCCGGTCGAGGAGTGCGCCGAGGGGGACGGTCATGATCAGGTATCCGATCGAGATGCCGATGGCGACGGGGACGAAGGCGTAGCCCTCGGCCGAGGTCAGTTGGTCGGCGGTCTGCGAGAGGTCACCGACCACGCCGAAGAAGCCGACCAGGGCCGAGTTCTTGATCATCGCGATGATCACCGACCCGAGCGGCACCACCGAGGCCTTCCAGGACTGCGGCAGCACCACGTAGCGCAGGTTCTGGCCGAAGGTGAGCCCGAGCGACCGGGCGGCCTCCGCCTGGCCGGCGGGCACCGCGTTCACGCCGGAGCGCAGCGCCTCGCAGACGAACGCCGCGGTGTAGAGCACCAGCGCGATCAGCGCGAAGCGGAAGTACGGCAGGTCGGTGTCGAGCCGGCTGAACACCGCGTCCAGGCCGGGGATCCGTAGGAAGTCCGCGTTGGAGCCGAGCGCCGGCAGACCGAACGCGGCGAAGAACATCACCACGGTCAGCGGCATGTTGCGGAACACGTTCACGTAGCCGGTGCCGAGCGCCCGCAGCGGTGGCACCGGGGAGATCCGCAGCACCGCCAGGACAGCGCCCAGGACCAGGGCGCCGACCGCGGCGAGTACGCAGATCTGGAGGGTGAGCCAAAATCCACCCGCGAAGACGTCGAACTTGTCGATGAGCACACTCACGGGACGGTCTTCCTCCCCACCCTCCAGATCAGCGATTCAGGCTCAGTAGCGGTTGACGGTCGGGGCGGCGCCGAGCTCGGCACCGAACTTGCCGGCGGTGTCGTCCCAGGCCTTCTTCCAGCTGCCGTCCGCGTACGCCTTCTCCAGCGTGTCGTTGATGAAGTTGCGGAAGTCGGTGTCCTCCTTCTTCACCCCGATGCCGTACGGCTCCTTGGTGAAGTTGCTGCCGGCCAGCTTGAACGACGCCTCGTCCTTGGCGATGTAGCCGAGCAGGATCACGTTGTCCGTGGTGACGGCGTCGACCTGGCCGCCCTTGAGGGCGTCGCGGCACTTGTCGTAGGTGTCGAACAGCACCAGCTGGGTGGCGACGTCCTTGACGTGCTTCTTGATCTCCTCGGCCGGCGTGGATCCGGTGACCGAGCAGACCTTCTTGGTGCCGTCCTTGAACGAGTCCGGGCCGGTGATGGCCGCGTCGTCCTTCTTCACCATGATGTTCTGGCCGGCCTCGTAGTACGGCCCGGCGAACGCGATGCGCTCCTTGCGCTTGTCGTTGATCGTGTAGGTGGCGGCGACCAGGTCGACCGTGCCGTTCACGATCACGTCCTCGCGGACCTTCGAGGGGGCCTCGACCCACTCGATCTTGTCCTCGGGGATGCCGAGCTCCTTGACGATGATCTTCGCGACCTCGACGTCGAAGCCCTCCGGCTTGCCGGAGAGGCCCTTCTGGCCGAAGCCGGGCTGGTCGAACTTCGTGCCGATCTTGATGGCCTGGGCCTTGTTGAGGCGCTCCATCGTGCTGCCGGCGGCGAAGGACTTGCTGCCGGCGCCGGTGCCCTCGTCGGCGTCGTCGCCACCGCAGGCGGTCATGCCGAGCGCCAGGGTGGCGGCCGCCGCAAGCGCCGCTACGCGCGTGATACGCATGTTGATCTCCTTCTTGGACGGAACCGCCGGGGGACGGCGCGCTCCGGGTACGGACGGCTAGTGCGTGAGGATTTTGGAGAGGAAGTCCTTGGCCCGCTCGCTGCGCGGGTTCGCGAAGAATTCGGCCGGCGGCGCGTCCTCGACCAGTTGGCCGTCGGCCATGAAGATGACCCGGTTCGCCGCGTGCCGGGCGAAGCCCATCTCGTGGGTCACCACGACCATGGTCATGCCGTCACTGGCCAGCGACGTCATCACGTCCAGCACCTCGCCGACCATCTCCGGGTCCAGCGCGCTGGTCGGCTCGTCGAAGAGCATCGCCTTGGGCTGCATGGCCAGCGCCCGGGCGATCGCCACCCGCTGCTGCTGGCCGCCGGAGAGCTGCGCCGGGAACTTGTCGGCCTGGTTGGCGATGCCCACCCGGTCCAGCAGGGCCAGCCCGCGCTCGCGCGCCGCCGCCGGCTTCTCCTTGCGGACCTTGACCGGCCCGAGGGTGACGTTCTCGAGGATCGTCTTGTGCGCGAAGAGGTTGAACGACTGGAAGACCATGCCGACCTCGCTGCGCAGCTTCGCCAGAGCCTTGCCCTCGGCCGGCAGCGCCTGCCCGTCGAAGGTGATCGTGCCGGAGCTGATCGGTTCGAGGCGGTTGATGGTGCGGCAGAGCGTGGACTTGCCGGAGCCCGACGGCCCGATCACCACGACCACCTCGCCGCGCCCGACCGACAGTGAGACGTCGTCCAGTACGTGCAGCGGCCCGAACCACTTGTTGACCGAGTCCAGCACGATGAGCGGTTCGCCCGTCGTCACGTCGTTCACCGTCCCTGTCGTCGCGCGGGGGTCGGACGACCCCCGGTGCGGCAACTTTAGGCGGGGGGATGTGGCGGTACGCAACTCAGTTGGTCACGGAGCGGTAACACCAGCTCAGATCGCGGTCGGGAGTCCGATTCTGACCCGTCGGACCCCGCCTTTCCGGCAGGCGAAACCTCCGGGAGACCATGTGGGGATGACCGAACCGGTACGGCTCACCCGGTACGCCCGGGGCGGCGGCTGCGCGTGCAAGATCCCCCCGGGAGAGCTGGAGACCATGGTCGCCGGACTCGGCCCGGCCACCGGCACCGCCGAGCTGCTCGTCGGGCTCGACCACGGCGACGACGCGGCGGTGGTCCGGCTCGACGAACGCACCGGCCTGGTCACCACGGCCGACTTCTTCACCCCCGTCGTCGACGACGCGTACGACTGGGGGCGCATCGCCGCGACCAACGCCCTCTCCGACGTGTACGCCATGGGCGGCACCCCCCTGGTGGCCCTCAACCTGCTCTGCTGGCCGCGCGACGTACTGCCGCTGGAGCTGGCCCGGGAGGTGCTGCGCGGCGGGCAGGACGTGGCCCGCGACGCCGGGTGCCACCTCGCCGGCGGGCACAGCGTCGACGACGAGGGCCCCAAGTACGGGCTGGCCGTCACCGGGGTGGTCCGGCCCGAGGAGCTGATCACCCTGGACGCGGGTCGGGCGGGCCTGCCGCTGTCGCTGACCAAGCCCCTCGGCGTCGGCGTGCTCAACACCCGGCACAAGGCCACCGGGGAGAGCTTCCCCGAGGCGGTCGCCGCGATGACGACCCTCAACCGGGACGCGGCGCGGGCCGCGGTGGCGGCCGGCGTCCGTTGCGGCACCGACGTGACCGGATTCGGCCTGCTCGGCCACGCGTCCAAGCTGGCCCGGGCGAGCCGGCTGACGGTGGCGATCGACGCGGCCCGGGTGCCCTACCTGGCCGGCGCCCGGGAGGCGGTGCGCGACGGGCACGTCAGCGGCGGCAGCCGGCGCAACCTGGAGTGGGTCACCCCGTGGACGGACTTCGGCCGGGTCGCCGAGGAGGACCGGCTGCTGCTGGCCGACGCGCAGACCTCGGGCGGCCTGCTGGTCGCCGGTGAGCTGCCCGGCGCCACCGTGGTCGGTGAGCTGCTGCCGCCCGGTGAGCACCGCGTGCTGGTGCGCTGAGGCCGGTCCCTCGGCGTGCCTGGCACCGCGACCGGCGTGCGCTGCGGGGACCGTGCGCCGGACTTCCGGCCGGAGGTGTCGCGCCCGGCGTGTGGCGCCCGGAGTGGGCCACCGTACCCGATAAACTGTCATCTTTCGGCTGCTCTGAGCAACGGCGCTCGGGGAAATTTTGCCCGGAATGGTCACAGACCGGTAACTTGCCCCCGGCTGAGGTCATATGCCCCCCACCATCGTCATAAGGCCCGATCCGGAGGCCGGTGGGACGAGCACAGCGAGGAGGCGGCATGACCGAGCTGTGGAACTGGAGAATCGACCAGGTGCGGCCGGTGGAGGTCTACCCGGCACTGGCCGAGGCGCTCGGCCGGGTGGTGATGCCCCTGGCGGCGGCGGACCCCGCCCGCCTGCCGACGTACGCGGTGATCTGCGACGTCTGGCAGGCGCCGGGGGAGTTCGCCACGATCGTGGACTGCTACGGGGTGCCCGAGCGGCTCTCCGAGCACGGCAGCATCGCCGCGCTCGCGCGGCTGCTGGACCGCAACTGCCTGCTGCGCGACGACACGCTCGACGCCGGGCGGCACCTGCTCGTCGCGCCCGACGGCACGATCCGGCCGGTGCACTTCGACGTGCGGGAGACCGACGACGGCGAACTGCTCACCAACCAGCGGCTGTGCACCGAGGCGGACCCGCGCTGTCGCGGCTGGTCGCAGTGCCACCGCTCGCGCTGGGCGCCGGACTCGGTGCTCCCGGCGCTCGCCGCCGCCTGAGCTGCCCGGGCCGGCCCGGCGGGGTCAGCCCGCCCGGCCGGCGGAGCGGCCGCCGCGTACCTCCAGCTCCCCGAGCAGGGTCGCGGTGGCCGCGGCGACGGCGGCCACCGCCGCGTCGAAGGCCGCGGCGTTGTGGGCGGCGGGCTTGCGGAAACCCGAGATCTTGCGGACGTACTGCAACGCCGCGGCGTCGACGTCGGCCGGGGTCACCTCCTCGGTGTACGGCTCCCGCAGGGTCTTGATGCTCCGGCACACGGCTCCTCCTCGTTCGGTCAGGTCGGTGGACCCGGATACGCTGTCCGGGTCATGACTACCGCAGCGGCGAGCAGCCCGCGCACCTACCAGGTGCGCACCTACGGCTGCCAGATGAACGTGCACGACTCCGAGCGCATCTCCGGCCTGCTGGACCAGGCTGGCTACGTACGCGCCGCCGAAGCCGACGACAACCCGGACGTGGTGGTGTTCAACACCTGCGCCGTCCGGGAGAACGCCGACAACCGGCTCTACGGCAACCTGGGTCACCTGCGCCCCGTCAAGGCCCGGCACCCGGGGATGCAGATCGCCGTGGGCGGCTGCCTGGCCCAGAAGGACCGGGGCGAGATCGTCCGCAAGGCGCCCTGGGTCGACGTGGTGTTCGGCACCCACAACATCGGGTCGCTGCCGGTGCTGCTGGAACGGGCCCGGCACAACGCGGCGGCCGAGGTGGAGATCCTCGAGTCCCTCGAGGTCTTCCCCTCGACCCTGCCCACCCGCCGCGAGTCCACGTACGCCGGCTGGGTCTCGATCTCCGTCGGCTGCAACAACACCTGCACGTTCTGCATCGTGCCCTCTCTGCGGGGCAAGGAGAAGGACCGCCGCCCCGGCGACATCCTCTCCGAGGTCCGCGCGCTCGTCGACGAGGGCGTGCTGGAGGTGACCCTGCTCGGGCAGAACGTCAACTCCTACGGCGTCGAGTTCGGCGACCGGCTCGCCTTCGGCAAGTTGCTGCGCGCCTGCGGCGACGTCGAGGGGTTGGAGCGGGTGCGGTTCACCAGCCCGCACCCGAAGGACTTCACCGACGACGTGATCGCCGCGATGGCCGAGACGCCCAACGTCTGCCACTCGCTGCACATGCCGCTGCAGTCCGGCTCCGACGACGTGCTGCGCGCCATGCGCCGCTCCTACCGGGCCGACCGCTACCTGGGCATCATCTCCAGGGTCCGGGCGGCGATGCCGGACGCGGCGATCACCACCGACATCATCGTCGGCTTCCCCGGCGAGACCGAGGCCGACTTCGAGCGCACCCTCGACGTGGTCCGCGAGGCCCGCTTCTCCTCCGCGTTCACCTTCCAGTACTCCAAGCGCCCCGGCACGCCGGCCGCCACGATGGACGGCCAGCTGCCCAAGCAGGTCGTGCAGGAGCGCTACGAGCGGCTGATCGCCTGCGTGGAGGAGATCACCTGGGCGGAGAACAAGAAGCTCGTGGGGGAGACCGTCGAGGTGCTGGTCGCCGTCGGCGAGGGGCGCAAGGACGAGCGTACGGGCCGGATGTCCGGCCGCGCCCGCGACGGTCGCCTGGTCCACTTCGCCACCGGCGCGGCCGGCCAGGGCGGCGGCACGGGGCCCATCCGCCCCGGTGACGTCGTGCACACCACCATCACCTACGCCGCCCCGCACCACCTCAACGCCGACGGCGCGCCCCTGTCGCACCGGCGCACCCGGGCCGGCGACGCGGCCGAGGCGGGGCGTGCCCCGCGTACGCCGGGCGTGCTGCTCGGGCTGCCGACGATCGGCGCGCCGGCCGCGGCGCCCGCGCCGACGACGGGCTGCGCCGCGCACTGACCCGCGACCGGCCGGGACCCGCACGCGCGGGCCCCGGCCGGTGCGTCGGCGGACGCCGTGCCGGCCGACGGGGGTGGAATCAGCAGGCGACGCCGTTGAGCCTCACCGTGCCGGGCGCGGCGGACGAGCCGTTGGCGGTGAAGCCGACGGTCACCGAGGCGCCCGGCGCCAGCGCCCCCGCCCAGGTCGGGGCCGCCGCCGTCACCGTCGTGCCGGACTGGGTCACCGTGGCGTTCCAGCCGCTGGCGAGGCTCACCCCGGCCGGCCAGCTCCAGGTGACCTGCCACGGGTTGACCGTCGCGGTGCCGGTGTTCGTCACCGTCAGCTCCCCCTGGAAGCCGCCCTGCCACGCGTTGACCTGCCGGTACGCGCCCGTGCAGCCCCCGGCCGGCGTCGAGGTCGGCGTCGCCGTCGCCGTCGGCGTCGGGCCGCCCCCACCACCGACCGGCGGGATCAGGTACGGCTGGAGGATGGCCTGCTTGGTGGTGTTGATGTTCGTCCAGTCGTCGAGCGCGATGCCCCCGGTGTCACCCGAGTTCGGGTTCCACGACCAGTACGTGAACGACATCCCGTCGACCCCGGTGCCGGTGTAGGCCATCAACTTCTCCAACCACACCCGGTCCCGGGGATCGGCCAGGGTGCTGCCGAACTCGCCCATCATGATCGGCGCGATGTTCTGCTTGTACAGGTAACCCCAGTACTTGTCCCAGATGCCCGGCAGGTTGTCCGGGAAGTCGGGGGACTTGAACCAGTTCTGCTCGAAGACCGAGGTGGCGTACTCGTGCGGCGAGTAGACCAGCCGGTTCGGCACGTCGAGCCGCACCGGGAAGTCCCTGGCCTTCGTCAGGTTGCCGCCCCACCAGCCGCAGTCCTCGTCGTTGCTCGGGTCGCCGTCCCAGACGTCGGAGAGGCCGCCGCTGGGGCAGCTCACCCCCTCCACGAAGATCAGCCAGTTCGGCTGCACCGACAGGACCGCGTTGCCGGCCCGCTCGGCGGCCAGCCGCCAGTCCCGGGCCGGATCGCCGCAGCCCCAGCACGCGCCGGTGGCCGCCGGGTTCGTCCCCTCGGCGTGCGGCTCGTTGTGCAGGTCCGCCCCGATCACCGTGGTGTTGCCCGCGTACCGCTGGGCGAGCATCTTCCAGTCGTTGATCCAGGTCGCCTCCGAGACCGTCGGGGTGTACCAGAGCGGGGACTGGCCGGCCGACGTCGGCCGGTGCCGGTCCAGGATGACCCGCATCCCCTTGTCGCCGGCGTAGTCGATGACCTTGTCGAGGATCTGCAACGGGGAGAGCCCGACCAGGTCCGGATTGACGAAGTCGTTGATGCCGCTGGCCGTGGCACCCGGCTTCAGCGCGTCGTTCGAGTACGGCACGCGCAGCGTGTTGTAGCCGAGGCTGGCCATCTTGTCGATCTGGCCCCGCCACGGGTTGGTCGACCACAGCCCGTGGAAGGTCTTGTTGTCGGTCTCCATGCCGAACCAGTTGATGCCGGTGATGCGTACCGTCGCGCCGGTGCTGTCGACGATCTTGTTGCCGTTGGTGTGCAGGTAGCCGGTCCCGGTGCCGGCAGGGGCGGCGACGGCCGGGGCGGTGCTGACGGCGGCGGCGACGAGGACGCCGGCCGCGGCGGTGGCGAGCGCGGTGATCGCGCCGCCGAGGGCGCTGCGTCGGTGCATGCGAGCTCCACTTCGAACTGCCCGCCGCCGCCACCGGCGGCGCGGGCGGGAACCGGGCGACGGCCGTCACGCTCCCTCAGGGAGTACGCGGACAGGGCGCGACGGGACGTGCCACGTGGGGATGCGGCCGCTCGCGGGACCACCGGCGTCCCCCGACGGCGTGACGTGCGCCGTCGGTGCCCTCGCGCCGGTGCTGGACCTGGCTCCGCCGCTCATTCTGATCAGCCCGCCTCGATGCGTCAACCGCCCGTGACCCGGCGCGGGCCGGCGGGCCACGCACACACGCGAAAGCCCCCGGTCCGTGGCGGACCGGGGGCTCCCGTGGTGGATTGGCTCGGCTCAGCCGGCCTGCTCGGCGAGCTGGAGGAACTGCCGCTTGGAGGACAGCGCCTGCTCGGCCTCCTTGACCCGCCGCGCGTCCCCGGCCGCCTGGGCCCGGGCCAGCCGCTCCTCGGCCTCGGCGACCTGCGCCCGCATCTGGGCGAGCAGAGGGTTGTCCTCCTTGGTGGTACGCCGCCACGCGGAGTCCATCACCTCGCGGACCTTCTCGTCGATGGCCCGCAGCCGGCGCTCCAGCCCGGCCGCCGCCTCGCGGGGCACCCGGCCGGCCTCGTGCCACTGGGCCTGGATCTCCCGCAGCTTGGCCTGCGCGCCCTTCGGGTCACCGTCGATGTCCAGCGCCTCGGCCTCGGCCAGCAGCGCCTGCTTGCGCTCCAGGTTGCCCCGCTGCTCGTTGTCGCGGGCGGAGAAGACCTCGCTGCGCCGGGTGAAGAACTCGTCCTGCGCGCCCCGGAACCGTTCCCAGAGCTTCTGCTCCGCCTCCTTGGAGGCCCGCGGAGCGGCCTTCCACTGGTTCATCAGCTCCTTGAGCTGGTTGGCGGTGGCCGCCCAGTCGGTGGAGTCCTTCAGCTTCTCGGCCTCGGCGACCAGCTCCTCCTTGGCCGTCTGCGCCTGCTTGCGCTGCGCGTCGAGCGAGGCGAAGTGGGCGCCCCGGCGGCGGGTGAAGCCGTCGCGGGCGGCGGCGAAGCGCTTCCACAGCTCACCGTCGGTCTTCTTGTCGACGCCGCGGATGGTCTTCCACTCGTCGAGGATCTCCTTGAGCCGGTCCCCGGCGGTCTTCCAGCCGGTCGACTCGGCGGCCAGCTTCTCCGCCTCCTCCACCAGGGCCTGCTTGCGGGCGAGCGCCTCGGTACGCGCGGCGTCCCGGGCGGCCTTGGCCTCGCCGGCCTTCTCCTCCGCGACCGTGGCGAGGCGGTCCAACCGGGCGGCCAGCGCGTCGATGTCGCCGACGACGTGCGCCTCGGCGAGCGACGCACGGATCCGCCGGATGGTGGTCAGTGAATGGCCGGCGTCGGCGGCACCCGAGTTGAGCCGGGCCTCCGTCAGGTTGACCTCGGTCACCAGGTCGTCGAAGCGGCGGGCGAAGTGGGCCAGCCCCTCCTCGGGCGCTCCCGCCTGCCAGGATCCGACCACCCGCTCGCCGTCGGCGGTCTTGACGTACACGGTGCCGTCCGCGTCCACCCGTCCGAAGGCAGTCCAGTCGCTCATGTGCCCATCCTCGTTCTCCCGGCGTCGGGGAGCAGTCCCGCGATCGCCGCCACGGCGCAGCAAAGTTTCCCCCGGCATTGTCACAGGTGCGACCCCGTTCCCGTCGAGCGCCTATCGCCGACCGTGACCATACGGTGTCCTAGCGCCCGCGGACGGGCTCACCGGGGGAGTGTCGCATTCTGGTACGGCGAGCCCCGGAGAGCCGGGCGTCCCGGCGCGGCGGGCCGACCCTTCGGCCCGGCGTGGGCACGACGGCGGCCGGACCGGCACGGGGCGACGTGTGGCGCGGACCGGCGAGCAGGCGGGGCTGGCCGAGGCGACGCACGTGGTCGGGGCGACGGAAGCGGCCGAGGCGGCGTAACGCGGTCGGGGCGGCGCACGTGGTCGGGGCGGCGCAACGTGGTCGAGGCGGCGCACGCGGTGGGGGGACGCACGTGGTCTGGGCGCTGGCGGGCGGCGGTGGTCTCAGGAGCATGGGTGCGGGGCGCCGGGGTGCGGCCGTGCCGATACCGTTGCCTGGTGTCCCTGGTCGCCGCCGCCGTCTGCCCCCACCCGCCGCTGATCGTCCCCGAGCTGGCCGGTGCCGCCGCGCCCGAGCTGGACGAGCTCCGCGCCGCCTGCGACGCCGCGGTCGCCGGGCTGCTCGCCGCCGAGCCCGAGGTGCTCGTCCTGGTCGGTGACGGGCCGCAGACCACCCGCTTCAACTCGGCCGACTACGGCTCGCTGCGGCAGTACGGCCTCGACCGGTACGTGCGGCTGTGGAAGGTGAACTGCGCCGGCGGCGAACGGCTGCCGCTCAGCCTGACCGTCGGCGCGTGGCTGGTCGGGCGCTCCCGCACCACGCTGCCCCGGCTGGCCCGGTCCGTCGCGGCCGACGCCACGCCGGCCGAGTGCGCCGAGCTGGGCGCGGCGATATGCGGGGAGACGGAGCGGCGTACCGCGCTGCTGGTGACGGGGGACGGGTCGGCCTGCCACGGCCCCAAGTCGCCCGGCTACGACGACCCGCGCGCCGAGGCGTACGACGACGGGGTCGCCCGCGCCCTGGCCGACGCGGACGCCGAGGCCCTGCTCGACCTGGACCCGGTCCTGTCGGCGCAGCTGAAGGCCGCCGGCCGCGCGCCCTGGCAGGTGCTGGCCGGCGCGGTCCGGGCGACGGGCGGCGACTGGCGCGGCGAGCTGCGCCACCACTCGGCGCCCTACGGCGTCGCCTACTTCGTGGCCTCCTGGGCGCCGGCGTGACCGCCCACCCGACCGGGACGGTCGTGGCCGTCGTCGGGCCGACGGCGGCCGGCAAGTCGGCGCTGAGCGTCGCGCTCGCGCACGCCCTCGACGGCGAGGTCGTCAACGCCGACTCGATGCAGCTCTACCGGGGCATGGACGTCGGCACCGCCAAGCTCACCCCGGCCGAGCGCGAAGGGGTGCCGCACCACCTGCTGGACATCTGGGACGTCACCGAGCCGGCCAGCGTCGCGGAGTACCAGCGGCTGGCCCGCGCCGCCGTCGACGACATCCTGGCCCGGGGCCGGGTGCCGCTGCTGGTCGGCGGCTCCGGCCTCTACGTGCGGGCGGTGCTGGAGCGCTTCGAGTTCCCCGGCACCGACCCGGCGGTGCGCGAGCGGCTGGAACGGGAGCTGACCGAGGTCGGCCCCGCACCCCTGTACGCCCGGCTGCGCGAGGCCGACCCGGCCGCCGCGGCGGGGATCCTGCCCGGCAACGGCCGGCGGATCGTGCGCGCCCTGGAGGTCATCGAGCTGACCGGGGCGCCGTTCACCGCCGCGCTGCCCGAACCGACTCCGTACTACCCCTCGGTGCAGCTCGGCGTGGACCTGGACACCGCGCTGCTCGACGAGCGGATCGCCCTGCGGGTGGACCGGATGTGGGCCGACGGGCTGGTCGCCGAGGCCCGGGCTCTGGTCGGGCGCGGCCTGCCCGAGGGGCGTACGGCCAGCCGCGCGCTCGGCTACCAGCAGGTCCTGCGCTTCCTCGCCGGGGAGTTGACGGAGGCGCAGGCGCACGACGAGACCGTCCGGGCCACCCGCCGCTTCGTCCGGCGGCAGCGCTCCTGGTTCCGCCGCGACCCGCGGATCCACTGGCTGGACTCGTCGGCGCCGGACCTGGTTCCGGCCGCCCTGCGCCTGCTGCCCGCCGCTGCGCGATGATGGGGGCGTGCAGTTCACCAAGGGCCACGGCACCGGCAACGACTTCGTCATCCTGCCCGATCCGGACAATCGACTCGATCTGACACCGGGGCTGGTCGCGGCCCTCTGCGACCGGCGGCGCGGGCTCGGCGGCGACGGCGTCCTGCGGGTCGTCCGGGCCGCGAAGCACCCGGAGGGCATCGACCTCTCCGACGAGGCCGAGTGGTTCATGGACTACTGGAACGCCGACGGCTCGTTCGCGGAGATGTGCGGCAACGGCGCCCGGGTCTTCGTCCGCTACCTGGTCGCCACCGGGCTGGCCGAGCCGGCGGAGGGGGCGCTGCCGGTGGCCACCCGGGCCTGCGTCGTGCGCGCGCTGGTCACGGACGACGCCATCGCCGTCGAGATGCGCCGCCCCCGGCTGTACGACACCGCGACGGCCACCCTCGGCGGGCTGACCCTGCCCGGCACGGCGGTGGACGTGGGCAACCCCCACCTGGTCTGCGCGCTGCCGGCCGGGCTGGAACTGGCCGCGCTCGACCTAACCCGGGCCCCCGACGTCGACCCGGCGGTCTTCCCGGCCGGCGTCAACGTCGAGTTCACGGCGCCGGGCGAGCCGGTCGACGGCACCGACGGCCACGTCCGGATGCGGGTCCACGAGCGCGGCTCCGCCGAGACCCTCTCCTGCGGTACGGGCGCCTGCGCGGTGGCCGCGGTGGCCCTGCGCGACGCCGGCCGCGACACGGGCGTGCTGGCGGTGGACGTCCCGGGCGGGCGCCTGTCGGTCACGGTGACGGAGGACTCCTGCTGGCTGGCCGGCCCGGCCACGCTGGTGGCCACCGGCACCCTAGACCCAACCGCCCTGACGGCCCTACCCCCCGCCTAACCCACCGCTCCCGACTCCTGCGCCCGCTCTGGCTCCTGCTCCCGGCCCCCAACTCCTGCCCCTTCGCCCCCACCCGTCCCCCTGATCGTTGACAGTTGAGCTGCTCGATTGGCGGCGTGTCGACTAGCTCGACTGTCAACGATCAGGCCCGCGACGCAGACGGCGAGCGGTGACGCGAGATGCCCTGCGGAACCCGCGTTCCCACAGGCGGGCAAGTTCCCAGGACTGCCAACGGGCGGAACGTTCGCGCCTGACTGTGCCCCGGTCACCCACCCCTCCCCGTCGATCATGAAGTTATTGCCCGGGAGAGCGGTTTCCGGGGGCAACAACTTCATGATCACAGCGGCGCGCGGCGGCCAACGCGGCGCAACGCAGCGCGGGGCGGCCAGCGCAGCGCAGGGCAGCGCAGCGCGGGGCGGGGTGGGGTCGCGCGGGGTCGCGCGGGGTGGGAGACGGGGATGGGGGGTGGGGTGGGTTAGGGGGTGGCGCTGGCTTCGGCGGCGATCTCGGGGAGGTCGGCCGGACCCGGGTCGGCGGCGGGAGCCGGGGCCGGGTTCTGGGCGGCGGCGCGTACCGCTGCGGCGACCGCCGGGGAGACCCGGGAGTCGAAGACGCTGGGCACGATCACCGTCGGGTTGATCTTGTCTTCGCCGACCACGTCCGCGATGGCCTGGGCCGCCGCGATCGCCATCTCCTCGGTGAACTCCTCGGCGTGCGCGTCCAGCATGCCCCGGAACACGCCCGGGAAGGCGAGCACGTTGTTGATCTGGTTCGGCTGGTCGGAGCGGCCCGTGGCGACCACGGCCGCGTACTTGCGCGCCTCGCGCGGGTCGACCTCCGGGTCGGGGTTGGCGAGCGCGAAGACGATCGAGTCCTTGGCCATGGCGGCGATGTCGTCGCCGGTGAGCAGGTTCGGCGCGCTCACCCCGATGAAGACGTCCGCGCCGCGTACCGCCCCGGGCAGGTCGCCGGAGTAGCTCTCCTTGTTGGTGTTCTCGGCCAGCCACTGCCAGGCCGGGTTGAGCCCGGTCATCCCGCGGTGCAGGGCCCCCTGCCGGTCGTACGCGATGATGTCGCCGACGCCCTGGCGCAGCAGCAGCTTCATGATCGCGGTGCCGGCCGCGCCCGCGCCCGAGACCACGACCCGGACGTCCGCGAGCTGCTTGCCCACGACGCGCAGCGCGTTGGTCAGCGCGGCCAGTACGCAGATCGCGGTGCCGTGCTGGTCGTCGTGGAAGACCGGGATGTCCAGCGCCTCGCGCAGCCGCGCCTCGATCTCGAAGCAGCGCGGCGCGGCGATGTCCTCCAGGTTGATCCCGCCGTACGCGGGGGCGATCGCCTTGACGATCTGCACGATCTCGTCGGTGTCCTGGGTGTCGAGCACCACCGGCCAGGCGTCCACCCCGCCGAAGCGCTTGAACAGCGCGGCCTTGCCCTCCATCACCGGCAGCGACGCCGCCGGCCCGAGGTTGCCCAGGCCCAGCACGGCGGAGCCGTCGCTGACCACGGCGACGGTGTTGCGCTTTATGGTCAGCCGGCGGGCGTCGGCGGGGTTCTCGGCGATGGCCTGGCAGACCCGCGCCACCCCCGGGGTGTACGCGCGGGACAGCTCGTCACGGTTGCGCAGCGCCACCTTCGAGCTGACCTCGATCTTGCCGCCGAGGTGGAGCAGGAAGGTCCGGTCGGAGACCTTGCGCACGTCCACGCCGTCCAGCGCCGTCAACGCGTCGACCACCTGGTCGGCGTGGCTGGCGTCGGCGGTGTCGCAGGTGAGGTCGACGAGCACGTGGGTCGGGTCGGAGTCCACCACGTCGAGGGCGGTGACGATCGCTCCGGCCTCACCTACCGAGGTTGTCAGCCGGCCGATCGAGGACGCGTCCGCGGGCACCGCGATCCGTATCGTGATTGAGAATCCGGCACTTGGAAGTCGGGTGATGGCCACGGGATCCCTCCGTCGACGCTGAACGGCTCGCCCGCATTTCTACTCGCCCCGGCTCGCCCGCTCGGCAACCGCCCCCGCTTTTGTGGCCTTTCCCCGCGGGCATATAGCGGGTGCGTCTGGCGTTGGCACATGTCAGGATTGCTCGGTACGTGACAGAACGGACAGGAGACCGGCTTGCACAACCAGGAGACCCTACTTCCCTACGAGGACGACGAGCTCGACGCCACCACCGGTGAGTACGAGCTGTCGGAGCGGCAGGCGCTGCGGCGGGTCCCCGGCCTCTCCACCGAGCTCGCGGACATCACCGAGGTCGAGTACCGGCAGCTGCGCCTGGAACGCGTCGTCCTCGTCGGCGTCTGGACCGAGGGCACGCAGAGCGACGCCGAGAACTCCCTCACCGAGCTGGCCGCGCTGGCGGAGACCGCCGGCTCACAGGTGCTCGAAGGGCTGATCCAGCGGCGCAACCGTCCCGACCCCGCCACCTACGTCGGCCGGGGCAAGGTCGACGACCTCGGCGCGGTGGTGCTCTCCAGCGGCGCCGACACGGTCATCTGCGACGGCGAGCTGTCGCCGTCGCAGCTGCGCAACCTGGAGCAGCGCACCAAGGTCAAGGTGGTCGACCGCACCGCGCTGATCCTCGACATCTTCGCCCAGCACGCCAAGAGCAAGGAGGGCAAGGCCCAGGTCGAGCTGGCCCAGCTCGAATACCTGCTGCCGCGCCTGCGCGGATGGGGTGAGACCCTCTCGCGGCAGACCGGTGGTAGCGGTCGCGGCGGCGGCGCCGGCGGCGGCGTGGGTCTGCGCGGCCCCGGTGAGACGAAGCTGGAGACCGACCGGCGCCGGATCCGCCACCGCATCGCCCGGCTGCGCCGGGAAATCAAGGGCATGAAGACGGTACGCCAGACGAAGCGCGCCCGCCGTTCCCGCAACGCCGTGCCGGCCGTGGCCATCGCCGGCTACACCAACGCCGGCAAGTCGAGCCTGCTCAACCGGCTCACCGGGGCGGGCGTGCTGGTGGAGAACGCGCTCTTCGCCACCCTCGACCCGACCACCCGCAAGGCCACCACGGCCGACGGGCGGCTCTACACCCTCTCCGACACGGTCGGGTTCGTCCGGCACCTGCCCCACCAGATCGTCGAGGCGTTCCGCTCGACGCTCGAGGAGGTCGCCGAGGCCGACCTGGTGGTGCACGTCGTCGACGGCACCCACCCGGACCCGGAGGAGCAGGTGCGCGCCGTCCACGAGGTGCTCGCCGAGGTGGGCGCCGACCGGCTGCCCGAGCTGCTGGTGGTCAACAAGACCGACGCGGCCGACGAGGAGACGCTGCTGCGGCTCAAGCGGCTCTGGCCGGAGGCGGTCTTCGTCTCCGCGCACACCGGTCGCGGCATCGACGGGCTGCGCGAGGCCGTCGAGGCGCGGCTGCCCCGCCCGGCCGTGGAGGTCCGCGCGGTGCTGCCGTACGACCGGGGTGACCTGGTGGCCCGGGTGCACCGCCAGGGTGAGGTGCTGAGCACCTCCCACCTGCCGGAGGGCACCCTGCTGCACGTCCGGGTAGGGGCGGCGCTCGCCGCCGAGCTGGCGCCGTTCCGGGCGGAGGAGCAGCAGGCGGTCGCGGGCGCGCGATGACTGCCTCCCGGCGTCACGCGCCGGAAACTTCCGGCGTGCGACACTGATTCAATGCGCCGCGCTGTTTCTTCGGTCACGGTCGCCCTCGGCTTGCTGGGGGCGACCGTGGCGTGTACCGGGGTCGCCCTGGCTGCGGCACCGGCCTCGGCCGCGTCCCCGCTCGCGGCCGCTCCCGGCAAGAAGCGGTGCACGGTCACCGACGAACGACTGCGTGAGCTGTCGGGCCTGGTGGCCACCAAGAGCGGCTACATCGTGATCAACGACGGCACCGAGGTGGAGAGCCGCAAGCGGGTCTTCTTCCTCGACACCAAGTGCGGGATCTCGAAGGAGCCGGTCCGCTATTCCGGGCAGGGGCCGTTCGACACGGAGGACCTGGCGCTCTCCCCGGACGGCGCCACGCTCTGGATCGCCGACACCGGCGACAACGTCACCAGCCGTGAGCGTCGCGAGCGGGTGGCGCTGTGGAGCATGCCGGTCGACGGCTCCAAGCGGCCGGTGCTGCACCGCCTCTCGTACCCGGAGGGCAAGCCGCACGACGCCGAGGCGCTGCTGATCGGCGACGACGGCAACCCGTTGATCATCACCAAGGTGATGTCGGGCAAGGCCCAGATCTTCACCCCCGCCGAGAAGATGAAGAGCGGGGACACCCCGGCCGTACCGATGAAGAAGGTCGGCGAGATAAGCCTGCCGAAGACCGACACGGAGAACCGGCTCGGCGCCCCCGGACGGGTGGCGATCACCGGCGCGGCCCGGTCCCCGGACGGCTCCCGGGTGGTGTTGCGCACCTACGCCGACGCCTTCGAGTACGACGTGGCCGACGGCAACGTCGCGGCGGCCCTGACCGGCGGCAAGCCCCGGGTGACGGCGCTCGCCGACCCGTTCGGCGAGGCGATCTCCTACAGCCCCGACGGCAAGACCTTCCTCACCGTCTCCGACGGCGGTCAGCTCGACGACGACGCCCCGATCGACATCCTCGCCTACACCCCCTCCACGGAGGGCGCGAAGCCGGTGGACGAGGGGGGCGACGCGCCGAAGAAGGCCAGCCAGTCCTGGGTCGACGGCCTGAGCCTGAGCGACATCACCTACCTGATCGCGGCCGTGGGGGTGATCGGCGCGCTGATGGTGGCGGCCGGTGTCTTCGGCATCCTCCGGGCCCGGCGCAAGCCGGCACCTGCCCGCGGCGACGGGGGGCCGGAGCGCGACGACGTCCTCGCCGACGACCGGCGCGGGCCCGCGGACGACGGCTTCCTTCCGTCGGGCGACCGGGGACGGGGTGGTGGTGTCTACGGCGGTGCGCCCGCTGGCGGCGTCTACGGCGGCCCGGCCGGTGGGCGCGGCGGCCCGTCCGGTGGCGGGGGCCACGGCGATGCCCGTCCGGCTGGTGCCGGCGTCTACGGCGGCGCCCGTCCGGCGTCCGGCGGCGGTGTCTACGGCGGCGGTCGCCCGCCCGTCGACGCCCCGCCCGGCCGGGGCGGGCCGCCGTCCGGTGGCCGACGTCAGGGTGGCGGCGCGGGTGGCCGGCAGGGCGGTGGCGCACCCGGCGGAGGCGGCGGACGCCAGGGCGGAGGCCCCGGCGGCGGCGTCTACGGCGGCGGGGGGCAGCAGGGCGGCGGTGTCTACGGCGGTGGCCGGGCCGAGCCGCCCCGTCGGGGCGACGAGTCGGATCCGCGTGGCCAGCGGCCGGTCCGTCGGCGCGACGGCGGTCCCGAAGACGGCCGTGGCTACGGGCCCCAGGACGGGCGCGGCTACGGTCACGTGCCCGGCGGCGGCCGGGGCTACCGAGGCGACCGCTACTGACCGGCCGACGGTCCGCTACTGACCTGCGGTCCGCTACCGACCTGAGCCGGCCGATCCTCCCGTGACGGCTGCCGGGTGACCGCCGACGGCGGCCACCCGGTGCGGATCAGATGCGGCGCAGCACCGCGACGACCCGGCCCATGATGGTGGCGTCGTCGCCGGGGATCGGGTCGAAGGCCGGGTTCTGCGGCATGAGCCAGACGTGCCCGTCGCGGCGGCGGTAGGTCTTCACGGTCGCCTCGCCGTCGAGCATGGCGGCGACGATGTCGCCGGCCTCGGCCGTCGGCTGCTGCCGGACCACGACCCAGTCGCCGTCGCAGATCGCCGCGTCGAGCATCGAGTCGCCCTTGACCTGGAGCATGAAGACCTCGCCCTCACCCACCAGCTCGCGGGGGAGGGGGAAGATGTCCTCGACGGCCTGCTCGGCCAGGATCGGGCCACCGGCAGCGATCCGGCCCAGCATCGGCACGTAGGCCGGGGCGGGGCGCTGCGAGCGGGTCAGCTCGTCGTCGATGTCGGCGGGCGCCCGGACGTCCACGGCGCGCGGCCGGTTGGGGTCGCGACGCAGGAAGCCCTTCTTCTCCAGCTCCTTGAGCTGGTAGGCGACGCTGGACGGCGAGACCAGGCCGACGGCCTCGCCGATCTCGCGCACGCTCGGCGGATAGCCGTGCCGCTCGACCCAGGTGCGGATGAACTCCAGGATCCGGCGCTGACGGGCGGTGAGATCCACCGTCGCCGGGTCGGGGAAGGCACTGACCACCGGGGTGACCTGGCGCACGGCCGGCTGCCCCGTCCGGCTGCGCGCGGCGCCCCGGCGCCGGGTGGCTGGCGGGCCCGCCTCGGTGATCTGCTGCGGGCTCTTCGGCCGGCTGGCCCGATCCTCGGTCACGTCCGTCCTCCCTGGTCGGCGCTGGGTGCCTTGGCGGCTCGTGGTGCGTGCGGTGGTGCGAGTCGACCGGTGGACGGAGGATCCGCGCCCGGTTCTTCAAGACCGTATAGGTGAGATCGGTCATTTTCAAACATCTGTACGACCTTGCTCGGCGTGTCGGGATGAAAAACCGGTCCGCTCGTACTCGTGTTCTGATAAATGGTACGTCGGGTCGAACGGGTGTTCGACTTCGGTCCGATCGTCGGCCGTTTCGCCACGGCCGGACCGGTAACTCCCGGGGGCGTCCGGCGGTTGGTCCTGCGGCGGGGGGCGACGTCGGGCGGCAGGGAGGTCGGGTGACGCGCCGGACACGCCGGCCAACTTGACCGCAGATCCGCAGCGGCCTACGGTCGACCCCTAGATGTAGTAGTCACACGGGCGTAAGTCGCCTACAGGTTGGGTTCGACTACCGACCGCACTCCGGCACCGTCGACACGGCGAAGATCATCGACAGATGGCTCCGTCGCGCTGACGCGTGCCCGGGGAGCGGGCGGCGGGGCCCGCGATCGATGGAGGAGGCCGGGCCGATGCGGTGTCCGTACTGCCGACACGCCGACTCCCGGGTGGTCGACTCGCGGGAGGCCGACGACGGTCAGTTGATCCGCCGCCGGCGGTCCTGCCCGGAGTGCGGCAAGCGGTTCACCACGGTGGAGGAGGCGGTCCTCGCGGTCGTCAAGCGCAGCGGGGTCACCGAGCCGTTCAGCCGTACGAAGATCATCGGCGGGGTGCGCAAGGCGTGCCAGGGCCGGCCCGTGGACGACGACTCGATCGCGTTGCTCGCCCAGAAGGTCGAGGAGACCGTCCGGGCCAAGGGGGCCGCCGAGATCCCCAGCCACGAGGTGGGGCTGGCCATCCTGGGCCCGCTGCGGGACCTGGACGAGGTGGCCTACATGCGGTTCGCCAGCGTCTACCGCTCGTTCGACTCGCTCGCCGACTTCGAGCGCGAGATCGAGACGCTGCGGGCCGCCGCGCGCGCCCGGGAGGGCGCCGGGGCCGACGCGGCGGAGGCCGCCGGCCGTACCAGTTGATTTTTCTTTGCAGGTGTAAGTCGGATCGGGCGGCGGGTGGCCGTGCGGACGAGGGGGCGGATGAGATGTCGGGGGACGGTGTGACAACCAGCAGGGCACGCAACAAGGCCGGCGCGGGGCTCAAGGTGGAGCGGGTCTGGACGACCGAGGGGGTGCACCCCTACGACGAGGTCACGTGGGAGCGCCGCGACGTCGTCATGACGAACTGGCGGGACGGCTCGATCAACTTCGAGCAGCGCGGCGTCGAGTTCCCGGAGTCGTGGAGCGTCAACGCGGCGAACATCGTGACCACCAAGTACTTCCGGGGCGCCGTCGGCACCCCGGAGCGGGAGTGGTCGCTGCGGCAGCTGATCGACCGGGTGGTCACCACCTACCGCACCGCCGGTGAGGAGTACGGCTACTTCGCCGGCCCGGCCGACGCCGAGGTCTTCGCCCACGAGCTGACCTGGATGCTGCTGCACCAGGTGTTCAGCTTCAACTCGCCGGTCTGGTTCAACGTCGGCACGCCGTCGCCGCAGCAGGTCAGCGCGTGCTTCATCCTGGCCGTCGACGACTCGATGGACTCCATCCTCGACTGGTACAAGGAGGAGGGGCTGATCTTCAAGGGCGGCTCCGGCTCCGGCGTGAACCTGTCCCGGATCCGTTCCTCCCGCGAGCTGCTCTCCTCCGGCGGCAACGCCTCCGGCCCGGTCAGCTTCATGCGCGGCGCGGACGCCTCCGCCGGCACCATCAAGTCCGGCGGCGCCACCCGGCGCGCGGCCAAGATGGTCATCCTCGACGTCGACCACCCGGACATCCAGGAGTTCGTGGTCACCAAGGCGCGGGAGGAGGACAAGATCCGCGCGCTGCGCGACGCCGGGTTCGACATGGACCTCGGCGGCGCCGACATCGTCAGTGTGCAGTACCAGAACGCCAACAACTCCGTCCGCGTCTCCGACGAGTTCATGACGGCCGTGGAGAACGGCGGCGGCTTCGACCTGCGCGGCCGGCTCGACGGCGCGGTCATCGAGACCATCGACGCCAAGGACCTGTTCCGCACCATCTCCCAGGCCGCCTGGGAGTGCGCCGACCCCGGCCTGCAGTACGACGACACCATCAACGACTGGCACACCTGCCCGGAGACCGGGCGGATCACCGCGTCGAACCCGTGCTCGGAGTACCTGCACCTGGACAACTCCTCGTGCAACCTGGCCTCGCTCAACCTGATGAAGTTCCTGCGCGCCGACGGCGGCTTCGAGGTGGAGAAGTTCGTCCGCTCCGTCGAGTTCGTCATCACGGCGATGGACATCTCGATCTGCTTCGCCGACTTCCCGACCGAGAAGATCGGCGAGACCACCCGCGCCTACCGGCAGCTCGGCATCGGCTACGCCAACCTCGGCGCCCTGCTGATGGCCTCCGGCCTGCCGTACGACTCGGACCAGGGCCGCTCGGTCGCCGCCGCGATCACCTCGCTGATGACCGGCACCGCGTACCGCCGTTCCGCCGAGCTGGCCGGCGTCGTCGGCCCGTACGACGGCTACGCCCGCAACGCCGAGCCGCACAAGCGGGTCATGCGCAAGCACGCCGCCGCCAACGACGAGATCAAGCCCTCGGGCACCGTGGCCACCGCGATCGTCCGCGAGGCGACGAAGCAGTGGACCCAGGGCAACAAGATCGGCGACAAGTTCGGTTGGCGCAACTCGCAGGCCAGCGTGCTCGCCCCGACCGGCACCATCGGCCTGATGATGGACTGCGACACCACCGGCGTCGAGCCCGACCTGGCGCTGGTCAAGTTCAAGAAGCTGGTCGGCGGCGGTTCGATGCAGATCGTCAACCAGACCGTGCCGCGCGCCCTGCGCAGCCTCGGCTACCCCGAGGAGCAGGTCGAGGCGATCGTGGAGCACATCGCTGACCAGGGCCACGTGGTCGACGCGCCGGGCCTGAAGCCGGAGCACTACCCGGTCTTCGACTGCGCGATGGGCGAACGCTCCATCGCCCCGATGGGCCACGTGCGGATGATGGCGGCCGTCCAGCCGTTCATCTCCGGCGCGATCTCCAAGACGGTCAACATGCCGGAGCAGGCGACCGTCGAGGATGTCGAGAAGATCTACTTCGAGGGCTGGAAGCTCGGCCTCAAGGCGCTGGCGATCTACCGCGACAACTGCAAGGTCGGCCAGCCGCTGTCGGCCGCCAAGCCGAACAAGGCCGCCGCGCCCACGGAGGCGTCCGCCGAGGTGGAGAAGGTCGTCGAGAAGGTCGTCGAGTACCGCCCGGTGCGCAAGCGGCTGCCGAAGAAGCGCCCGTCGGAGACGGTCAGCTTCTCCGTCGGCGGCGCCGAGGGCTACCTCACCGCGTCGTCCTACCCGGACGACGGCCTGGGCGAGGTCTTCCTCAAGATGTCGAAGCAGGGCTCGACCCTGGCCGGCGTGATGGACGCCTTCTCGGTGGCCATCTCCATCGGTCTCCAGTACGGCGTCCCACTGGAGACGTACGTCAGCAAGTTCACCAACATGCGCTTCGAGCCGGCCGGCATGACCGACGACCCGGACGTGCGGATGGCCGCCTCGGTGATGGACTACATCTTCCGTCGCCTGGCGCTGGACTTCCTGCCGTACGAGCGCCGCGCGGAGCTGGGCATCTTCACCGCCAAGGAGCGGGCCGCCCAGCTCCGGGCCGAGGCGGAGGCGGAGGCGAACGGTGCGGACCTCACCGCGATGGCCGCCTCCGCCCCGGTCGAGGCGAGGCCGGAGGAGCCGAAGACCGGCCCGATCGCCCAGCCGGCGCAGGAGGTCGCCGACGTCGCCGCCGCCAAGCCGGCGCCGTCCGTGGGTTCCAGCACCGAGCTGCTGGAGGCCGTGATCGGCAAGGCCGCCGACGCGCCGCTCTGCTTCACCTGCGGTACGAAGATGCGCCCCGCCGGTAGCTGCTACGTCTGCGAGGGCTGCGGCTCCACCAGCGGCTGCAGCTGACAAGAGCAACGAGCCCCGGGCGTTGGCGCGCCCGGGGCTCGTGAGCCGGGATGGCGCCCGACCGCGTCACGGGTGGCGAACAACGAGAGGCGTCGACTGCGATCATCGGGACATGACGACCTCCCAGACGTACGTCGAGTTCGCCACCCGGGAGGCGCGCGGCGTGTCGCCGGCGTACGAGCGCCTGTCCCTCGCCGTCTCCCGCGACGAAGAGGTCCTCGCACTGATCGGTGCGCTCCCGCAAGGAAAGCGGCAGCCGAACCTGCTGTTCGGCGTCGTACGACTGCTCGGCGGGCCGGTCGACGACCCGGTGGCCTTCCGCGACTTCGTGCTGGCGAACTGGCCGGCGATCGAGGCGGAACTGCGCACCCGCGCGACGCAGACGAACGAGCCCGGGCGGTGTGCCGTACTGCTGCCCGTGCTCGCCGCGTTGCCGCAGCCGCTGGCGTTGCTGGAGGTCGGCGCGTCCGCTGGGCTCTGCCTCTACCCCGACCGGTACGCCTACCGCTACGGCGACCACGCGCTCGGTGCGGGTGAACCGGTCCTCGGTTGCGCGGCCACCGGCCTGGCCCCGCCGGACCGGCTACCGGAGGTGGTGTGGCGGGCGGGCCTGGACCTGAATCCCCTGCGGGTGACCGAGCCGGCGGACGTGGCCTGGCTCGACGCCCTCATCTGGCCGGAGCACACGCACCGCCGCGCCCGGCTGCGGGCCGCTGCGGCCGTCGCCGCGTCCGACCCGCCGCTGCTCGCGCGCGGCGACCTGGTGGACGACCTGCCCGCGCTGGCCGCGCGGGCGCCAGCGGGCGCGACGCTGGTGGTGTTCCACACCTCCGTGCTCTACCAGGTGCCGGCGCCGCGCCGGGCGGCGTTCGCCGACGTGGTACGCCGCCTGCCCGGCCACTGGATCTCCAACGATTCCCCGGACGTGCTGCCCCACGACGCGTTGCCGGAGCCGCCGGACGAGGCCCTGTACAACGTGCTCGCGTTGGACGGCCGGCCACTCGCCTGGACGAGCCCGCACGGGCAGGCGATGACCTGGTTCGGGTGACCCGACGGGCTGCCGTGCACCGGCACGGCAGCCCGATTGGTACGTCAGTGCTGCTTCTGCTGGCAGGGCACGCAGAAGCGGGCGTGCGGCAGCACCTCCAGGCGCTCCCGGGGGATCGAGGCGGAGCACCGCTCGCAGACGCCGTAGCGGCCCTCGGCGAGGCGACGCAGCGCGCCGCTGATCTGGTCGATGCTCTGCCGGGTGGCGGCGATCAGTGCGCTCTGGGTGTGCGCCTGGCCCGGGTCGCCGGTGTCGGCGGTGAGCTGCGTCAGCCGGACGGTCTGCGCCTCGAAGTCGTTGGTCAGTGTCGTACGCAGGTCGTCGAGCCACTTCTGCTCGCTGGACTGGGTGGGCGTGGTCATGGCGTAGCTCCTTGTCCGGGAAAAAGAAAAAGGGCCGAAGCTGGATAGCTTCGCCCTGGTGGCCGTTCGCAAGAGTTGCAACCGGTCCACGGAGGGCTACGTCCGGCGGGGCTCGGCAGTCGGGAGGCGACCGAGCCGGCGCACGACGGCGCGACCGCGGATCGCACCACCCGGGTCGCCACGGTCACCCGCAGGGCACACCGGCAGGCAGCAGCGGACGCCGCCGTCACCATGACGGCGGTGCTGCTCTGCTGACCGGTCGAACACATGCAGCCACCATAGGCCGGGCGGATCGGAAAGCCAACGTGCTTCCGTACGCCCGAGGATTTGCCGGTGCCCCGGCGCACCCCCGGCCGGGAGGTGTGACCTGCGACACCGGCTGGTCAGGTCGCCGGCATGTCCCGCATCCGCCGCAGCGGGGAGAAGACGACGAAGAGCGCGGCGCTCCACGTGCCGAGCACGCAGATCCACAGCGCCGGCCGCAACCCGAGGTGGGTGGCGAGCGCGCCGCCGGTGAGCGCGCCGAGCGGGATCACGCCGAAGCAGATCCAGAGGAACGCCGCGTTCACCCGGCCCAGCAGGGCCGGCGGTGTGATCCGCTGGCGGTACGTGAGGGTGGCCACGTTGTAGAGCACCGCGTTCGCGGAGAACGCGGCCAGGCCGACGCCGTAGAGCAGCATCCCCCAGCCGGGCTGCGCCAGGGGCATGAGCAGGTACAGCGGGCCCGGGGCGGCCATCGCCACCCAGATCACCCGGGCCGAGCCGAGCCACGCGGTCAACCGGTCGGCGAGCGCGCCCACCACGAGGCCGCCCACGGCGCTCACCGAGAAGACCAGCCCGACCAGCGCCGGCGTGGCGTGCAACTCCTCGATCATGAAGACCACCTCGATGGAGCCGGACGCCATGACGAAGAAGTTCGAGACGGTGGTGCAGGCGAGGATCCGGCGCAGGATCGGCTGGCGTCGGATGAAGCCGAGCCCTTCGGTCATCTCCACGCGCAGCGGCACCCGGTCGCGGCGGGGCGCGGGCCCGGCTGGCGCATCCCGGATCAGCAGCAGGGTCAACCCGCTCACGGCGAACGCGAGGCCGGTGACGACGAAGGTCCGGGCGGCGCCGACCAGCCCGACCAGCACGCCGCCGATCGTCGGGCCGACGAGTTCGGCGGAGTCCTGGCTGACGGTGAGCTTCGCGTTGGCGTCCACGAGCCGCTCCGGGGGCACCAGCCTCGGCAGCATGCTCTTGTAGGCCACGGTGAACAGGACGGTGAGCACGCCGGAGAGCCCGACCACCGCGTACAGGAAGGCGAGGGTGAGCCGGCCGGTCAGGGCGACCACCGGCACCGACAGCAGCAGCGCGGCCCGGCCCAGGTCGCAGGCGACCATCAGCCGCCGCTGGTCGACCCGGTCGGCGAGGATCCCGGCGGGCAGGGAGAAGATCAGGTACGGCAGCCAGGCGAGCGCGGTCAGCAGCGCTACCTGTAGGACGCTGGCATCGAGCGTGCCGACGGCGAGCAGCGGCACGGCCACGTTGGAGACCCGGGTGCCCAGTTCGCTGACCGTCTGCCCGGCCAGGAGCAGCCCGAAGTTACGGCTGCGCAGCAGCGAGGACCGTTTCGGGGCGGCACCTCCGGCAGGCCTGGCCGCCTGTTGCGTCACCGGGGATCCCCGGTGCGGGCCGGCCAACGCCGTGGGATGGTCGCCCACACACGCCGCCGCTTCCCGGGACGTCCCTGGTCCATCCGGTCAGCCTGCCGGCCCCGCCCGGATCGACGCCACTGGTTATCCGACTCCGCGGTACGGGCGGCGGGCTCCTGGCGGGCATGGTCGGCGGACCGTACCCGGCACGCCGGCTGGGGATGCGGGCCGGGCCGGGCGAGCGCAGCGCCGAGGTCTGCGGGACCCGCCGGTGGTGGAGCGTCCGGTCTCGGGCGGGGCGACGAGGGCGTCTCCGGGGCCGGGGGCGTCTCTAGACTTGCTCCGGTGACCGGAGAGCGACGACCGTTGGCGGACCGGCCCCTGAGCGAGCCGCACCCGTCCCGGCTGCCGCCGGAGCACCCGGACCGGGAGCGGATCATGAGCGCGCACGCCGCTGCCCTGACCGCCGGCGAGGCCGGCTACCTCGACCCGTCCACGGGTCTGTTCGTACTCAGTGCCGGCTTCCTGGCCCGGCGCGGCACCTGCTGCGGGCGCGGCTGCCGGCACTGCCCCTACGTCGACGACTGACAGTGCGATTACCGACGGATCCCTCAATACCGGCCGCCCACCTTCAAGCCGGGTCAGCAGAGAGTGCGGGCCAACTTCGAGTGGAGGTTCAGTCCTGGTGGGCGATTCCAATCCAACGGCCAGCTGGATCTCATTTGATGAGAGCAGAATTTGAGCACGTTTGCAGCCCGGACATTGATTTCCATTCCGGGCAGGTTGAGGATCTTTCGGGCTTTTGCCTCCCGGTCCGAATGACCGTAGGGCCGGCGGAGGTGATCGCGGAGACTCGTTCGATCTGATGGTCTGCACTCCAGTGTGGCTGGACCGTCGGACATCGGAGGCCGGTCCGATTGTCGGACGCCGCTACTTGTTGGTCGATCGCTTCGACCCGAGGAAGATTGCGGAATTTCCTGCGTCGACAAGTCGGGTCGCTGGAAGCGGAGGACTGGGCGGGAGCGGCAGAGAAGGCCGGCCGCATCGGGATGTCGAGTTCGAGGATTACGGTGAGCATTGACCGCGGCCTTCAGTCCCTGACGACAACGTCCGTCACGCGTGGGCGGCGGGTAACTCTCGTCAGAGTAGGGACCACTTGTCGTTTTGGTGTCGCGTTCGGCGCTGCGCATCCACGCGCAATCAGTACACACGCTGGTTGGCCCACCGCTTCGACATTCCGACGTCCGCCTCTCAGGCTCTTGCGTCGCCAGCGAAAGACCGTACGGTGTTTCCGGCGGACGTAGCCGGGGGCGAACAAGCGGAGGAACGATCGTGCGCGAGCGGATACTAGGCGCCGGGGTGGCGGTCCTGCTGGTGACGGGCTGCGGCGCGGAGACCGAACAGGTGGCCGTACCGCCTGCCGCGCCGGTCGCGGTCGACGTGGCCGCCGCTTCCTCCGGCGGTGCGTGCCGGCTGCTGGACTTCGGCGTCATCGAGCAGCATGCCGGCGTCCGCTTCGACGTCGCGGCGGCCAGCGCCACGGGCGACAGCCAGACCTGCGTGGTGCGCGTCGGCCGGGAGGCACTGCCGGAGTTGGCGCTGACCGTCACCAAGACGTCGATCGACGCGGCGACCTTCGCCGCCGACGTGGTGCCGGAGAAGGCGGCCAAGGTCTCGGGGCTCGGCGAGCGGGCGTACCGGCGGACCATTTCGGCCAAGGGCGACGTCGGTCCGGTCGCTGAGGTCGGCTGGCTGGCCGCTGAGGGCCGCCTCGCCACCCTGCGTTACGCCACCGCGCGCGATGCCGACAAGGCGGAGGCCGAGAAACTCACCACCGCCCTCGTCGCCCTGGCACAGGGACTCGACACCCGCGCCATCTGACCCCGGCCAGGGTCGTCGAAGCCGCCCCGCCACAGCTCGAACGGCCTCGCCCCTCTGGATCCCCCGCCTGTTGCACACGGGCGTGGGCCAGGGCGAGTCAGAACGGACGTCGGCGAAACGAATCAGAACGGACGTCGGCGGGACGGGTCAGTGCGCGGCGACGAAGACGCGGGAGGCGATCTCGCGCGGCAACCGGATGCGGTCACCGGAGCGGTCGATCGACACCCCGTCGCGCTCCTGCGCCACCGTCACGGTCGCGCCCGGGTCGACGCCGGCGGCGTGCAGTTGCCGGAGCACGTCGGCGTCGGTCTGCACGCTCTCGCAGATGCGTCGCACCACGACCGGCCCCGACAGCCCGGGGAAGGCCAGGTTGCGCTCGCCGTCGACCGGGGCTGCGGTCGTCTGCTCCGGCGTGCCCAGCTGGTCCAGACCGGGGATCGGGTTGCCGTACGGCGAGCGGGTCGGCCGGTTCAGCAGGTCGTAGACCCGCTTCTCGACGGCGTCGCTCATCACGTGCTCCCACCGGCAGGCCTCCTCGTGGGCCTCCTCGTAGGGCATCCCGATGACGTTCACCAGCAGCAGCTCGGCGAGCCGGTGCTTGCGCATCACGGAGACCGCGTTGCTGCGACCGAGCGGGGTCAGCGCCAGGTGGCGGTCGCCCTCGACGGTCAGTAGGCCGTCGCGCTCCATCCGGGCGACGGTCTGGCTGACGGTGGGCCCGCTCTGCCCCAGCCGTTCGGCGATGCGGGCACGCAGCGGCGGAACCCCCTCCTCCTCCAGCTCGAGGATGGTCTTGAGGTACATCTCGGTCGTGTCGACCAGATCATGCTTCACGTCAGCGGACCTCCGGCCAACGATGCTACCTCGGCGTTCACCGAACGACCCACGGCGAACCGCCAGGTCCGTGCCGGGATGGTGTTGACTGGACGCCATGTCCGCCACTGGTGATCTCCTGGTCGAGGCCGATCAGCTCGCGGTCGAACTCGGCCAGGCCGCCCCGCCCACGCTGCTCGACGTCCGTTGGCGGCTCGCCGGCCCGCCCGGCCGGGAGGACTATGTCGCCGGTCACCTGCCCGGCGCGGTCTTCGTCGACCTGGACACCGCCCTCTGCGGACCGCCCGGCCCCGCCGGTCGCCACCCGCTGCCCGACCCCGCCGCGCTCCAGGACGCGCTGCGGGCCGCCGGCGTCCGCGCCGGTCGTCCCGTGGTGGTGTACGACGGCGGCGACGGCATGGCCGCCGCCCGCGCCTGGTGGACCCTGCGCTGGGCGGGCCACCGGCCGGTACGACTGCTGCACGGCGGCTTCCCGGCGTGGCTGGCCGCCGGGTTGCCCGTCAGCACGTCGGTGCCGAACCCGGAGCCGGGCGACGTCGAGGTGCGCCCGGGCGCGCTGCCGGTGCTCGACACCGCAGAGGCGGCTCGGCTGGCCGCGGCCGACGAGGGCGTCCTGCTCGACGTGCGCGCCGCGCCCCGCTACCGGGGCGAGACCGAGCCGATCGACCCGGCGGCCGGTCACATCCCCGGCGCGGTGAACCTGCCCGCCGGCGAGTACGTCGCCGAGGGCCGGTTCCCGGCCGCCGACGCGCTGCGCGCGCGGTTCGCCGCCGCCGGGGTGGACGACGACCGGCCGGTCGGGGCGTACTGCGGATCGGGGGTGACCGCCGCGCAGGCCGTCTTCGCGCTGCACCTCGCCGGCCGACCGGACGCCGCCCTCTACGTCGGCTCGTGGAGCAACTGGGTCGCCGACCCGGCCCGCCCGGTCGCCACCGGCCCGAACCCGGCCGACTGAACGACAGGCCACGCAGCGCGTGCGTGGGTGTCTCCGGGCGCGCGTGCGACGATGGGGCCATGTCCGACGACACGGTGGTGGTGTGGGACGAGTCCCTGCTCGCCTACGACATGGGGGATCACCCCCTCGACCCGGTACGGGTGGAGCTGACGTTCGCCCTGGCCCGGGAACTGGGCATTCTGGAGCGTCCCGGGGTGCGGCTGGTCAAGCCGGAGCCGGCCGACGACGCGCTGCTGAGCCGGGTGCACGACCCGCGCTACCTTGCCGCGGTGAAGGTCGCCCCCCGCGACCCGCTCTTCGCCGGTTTCGGGCTGGGCACCTCCGACAACCCGGTCTTCGAGGGGATGCACGAGTCCAGCGCGCTCGTCGCCGGCGCCACGGTGGCGGCGGCCGAGGCGGTCTGGCGGGGCGAGGCCCGGCGGGCGGTCAACGTGGCCGGCGGCCTGCACCACGCCATGCCGGCCCGCGCCGCCGGGTTCTGCGTCTACAACGACCCGGCGGTGGCCATCGCCCGCCTGCTCGACCTGGGCGCCGAGCGGGTCGCGTACGTGGACGTGGACGTGCACCACGGCGACGGGGTGCAGCAGGTCTTCTGGAACGACCCCCGGGTGCTCACGGTCAGCGTGCACGAGACGCCGCTGGCGCTCTTCCCGGGCACGGGCTTCCCCGACGAGACGGGCGGGCCGGGCGCCGAGGGCAGTGCCGTCAACCTCCCGCTGCCGCCCGGGGTGGACGACGCCGGTTGGCAGCGCGCCTTCCACGCGGTCGTGCCGTCGGTGCTGCGCGCGTTCCGGCCGCAGGTACTGGTGACCCAGTGCGGGGCGGACGGGCACCGGCTCGACCCGCTGGCCGACCTGAACCTCTCCGTGGACGGGCAGCGCGCCACGTACCTGGCCCTGCGGGCGCTCGCCGACGAGCTGTGCGAGGGCCGCTGGGTGGCCACCGGCGGCGGCGGGTACGCGCTGGTCGAGGTGGTGCCCCGGGCCTGGACGCACCTGCTCGCGGTGGCCACCGGCGATCCGCTCGCCCCGGCGACGCTGACCCCGCCGGCGTGGCGGGAGCTGGCCGCCGCCCGTCGCCCCGGCCGGCAGATCCCGCTGCGGATGACCGACGACGTCGACCCGGCGTACGAGCCGTGGCAGCCGACGGGGGAGCCGAGCGCGGTGGACCGGGCGATCGCGGCGGCCCGCAAGACCGCCTTCCCGCTGTTCGGGCTCGACCCGCACGACCCCCGCGACTGAGCCGGCCGGGGAGGGCCGAACGGTGACCACGGTGGACCAGCCGGTGGACGTGCTGCTCAGCGACGGCACCACCGTGCAGCTGCGGCCGATCCGTCCGTCTGACGGGCCGGGCATCGTGGCGATGCACTCGCGCTTCTCCGAGCGCACCCGCTACCTGCGCTACTTCTCCCCGTACCCGCGTATTCCCGACCGGGACCTGCAACGCTTCGTCAACGTCGACCACCGCGACCGGGAGGCGTTCGTGGTGCTGGTCGGCGACCGGATCGTCGCCGTCGGCCGCTACGAGCGCCTCGGCCCGCAGGCGCCCGAGGCCGAGGTGGCGTTCGTGGTCGAGGACGCCTACCAGGGCCGGGGCATCGGCTCGGTGCTGCTGGAGCACCTCGCCGACGCGGCCGGTCGCAACGACATCGCCAACTTCGTGGCGGAGGTGTTGCCGGCCAACGGCGCGATGCTGCGGGTCTTCTCCGACTTCGGCTACCAGGTGCAGCGGCAGTTCGCCGACGGGGTGGTGCACCTGACCTTCCCGATCGCGCCCACCGACGCGACGCTGGAGGTGCAGCGCGGCCGGGAGCATCGCACCGAGGCCCGCTCGATCGCCCGGCTGCTCGCCCCGCGCGGCGTCGTCGTCTACGGGGCCAGCGCCTCCGGGCGGGGCGTCGGCGCGGCGGTCCTCGGGCACCTGCGCGACGGCGGCTATCCCGGCGCGGTGGTCCCCGTGCACCCGAGCGCTACGACGGTCGCCGGGCTGCCCGCGTACTCCTCGGCGGCCGATGCCGGCGTGCCGGTCGACCTGGCCGTGGTGGCGGTCCCGCCGGAGGCGGCGACGGAGGTGGTCGCCGACGCGGCCGCCGCGGGCGTGCACGGCCTGGTGGTCATCTCGGCGGGCTTCGCCGAGGCCGGCGGCGAGGGCGCGGCCGCACAGCGCGCGCTGGTCCGCGCGGCGCACGCGGCGGGCATGCGCGTGGTCGGCCCGAACTGCCTGGGGGTGGCCAACACCGACCCGGCGGTACGCCTGAACGCCACCCTCGCCCCGCGGCTGCCGGTGCCCGGGCGGGTGGGCATCTTCAGCCAGTCCGGCGCGTTCGGGGTGGCGCTGCTGGCCGAGGCGGACCGGCGTGGGCTGGGCCTGTCCAGCTTCGTCTCGGCCGGCAACCGGGCCGACGTCTCGGGCAACGACCTGCTCCAGTACTGGCAGGACGACCCCGGCACCGACGTGATCATGTTGTACCTGGAGACCTTCGGCAACCCGCGCAAGTTCGCCCGGCTGGCCCGCCGGATCGGCCGGGACAAGCCCGTCGTGGCGCTCGCCTCGCCGGCCCGTCCGCCCGGCGTGGGCGAGGCCGCCGGCCCGGACGAGGTGGCGGTCGCCGCGCTGTTCGCCCACTCGGGCGTGATCCGGGTGGACACGGTCGCCGAGCTGCTCGACGTCGGGGTGCTGCTCGCCCACCAGCCGCTGCCGGCCGGGTCCCGCGTCGGGGTGGTCGGCAACTCCTCGGCGTTGACGGGGCTGGCGGCCACCGCCTGCACCGCGCAGGGCCTCACCGTGGCCCGGGGCTACCCGCGCGACGTCGGCCCCCGCGCCGGCGCGGCCGAGTTCGCCGCCGCGCTCGCCGCGACGGGCGCCGACGACGAGGTGGACGCGCTGGTGGTGGTGTTCGCCCCGCCGCTGCCCGGCCAGCTCACCGACACCGACGCCGACTTCACGGCCGCGCTGCCGGGCGCCTCCGCCGCCGGCAAGCCGACCGTGGCGACGTTCCTGGTCGGCCGGGCGCCCGCCGGGGTGCCCGCGTACCCGAGCGTGGAGGAGGCCGTGCGCGCCCTCGCCCGGGTCACCGCGTACGCCGAGTGGCTGCGCCGGCCCGCCGGGGTGCCGCCGGAGCTGTCCCGGGTGGACCGGGAGGCGGCGCACGCCGCCCTGCGCCCGGAGGCCCTCGATCCGGCGGGGCTGCTCGCGGCGTACGGCATCGACGTGGTCGAGTCGGTGCCGGCGCGTTCCGTCGGGGAGGCCGCCGACGCGGCGCGGCGGCTGGGTTTCCCGGTGGCCCTCAAGGCCGCCGACCCCGGTCTGCGGCACCGCCTCGACCTCGGCGCGGTCCGGCTCGACCTGCCCGACGCGGCCACGGT
The DNA here is from genome assembly GCF_043197575.1 of Micromonospora sp. NPDC049051. Lineage (NCBI taxonomy): Bacteria > Bacillati > Actinomycetota > Actinomycetes > Micromonosporales > Micromonosporaceae > Micromonospora > Micromonospora sp. NPDC049051. Next base: position 769,277 of record NZ_JBICTL010000002.1, on the reverse strand, counting down.
CCAGCGCGCGTACGCGGAGATGTCGGCGCTCTTCGGCGCGGACGTCCTGGTGCAGCCGATGGTGCCGCCCGGCGTGGCCTGCGTGGTCGAGCTGGTGGAGGATCCGGCGTTCGGGCCGGTGGTCGGCTTCGGGCTCGGCGGCGTCGCCACCGAACTGCTCGGCGACCGGGCCTGGCGGGCGGTGCCGCTGACCGACCTGGACGCCGCCGAACTGGTCGACGAGCCCCGGGCGGCGCCGCTGCTGCGCGGGCACCGGGGCGCGGCGCCGGTAGACCGGGCGGCCCTGGCGGACCTGCTGCTGCGGGTGGGCCGGCTCGCCGACGAACAGCCCCGGGTCCGCGCCCTGACCCTCAATCCGGTGCTGGCCCGCCCGGACGGCATCTCGGTGCTGCACGCCACCGTCCGGATCGGCTCCGCCGTGGCCCGCCCCGACACGGGCCCCCGCCGCCTGTGAGGAAGATCATCTTCCCCCGACGGGGGCGGTGCGACCGGGGCCGGGGAGAGCCGCCGGTCGCACCGCGCACGGTCAGGACGCGGGGCTGCGGGAACGTCCGGCGGGCGGCGGAGCGGTCAGGCCCGGTCGGAGATCTGCTGCACGGACCAGGCGTTGCCGTCGGGGTCGGCGAAGTGGACGAAGCCGACGTTGTCCAGCGGGTCAGGCACCGGGCGGGGGTTCTCGCCGAGCACCTGGATCTCGCTGACCTCGACGCCGCGCTCGACGAGTTCCGCCCGCGCCCGGCGCAGGTCGGGCACGACCAGCTGGAGGCCCTTGAGGGAGCCGGGCGGCATCTCGGGCAGCGGCCCCCTGCCGATCACGATCGAGCAGCCGGAGCCGGGCGGGGTCAGCTGCACGATCCGCGCGTTCTCGCCGAACGTCCTGTCGTGGTCGACGGCGAAGCCGAGCTGGTCGGCGTAGAAGGCCTTGGCCCGGTCCACGTCGGAGACCGGCACGACCACCACTTCCAGTGTCCAGTTCATGGCTATTGGTAGCCCACCCGGCAGCCTGGATCAAGGACCAGCGCCCGCACGTACGCGAGGCCCCGGCGAACCGCCGGGGCCTCGCGTGGTCGGACGACCTCAGCAGGCGTACGCCTCCAGGCGCTGCGCCCGCTCCGGGTCACGCAGCTTCAGCAGGGTCACCTTCTCGATCTGCCGGATCCGCTCCCGGGACAGGCCGAACTCCCGGCCGACCTCGTCGAGGGTGCGCTGCCGGCCGTCGTCGAGGCCGAACCGGAGCCGGATCACGGCCTGCTCCCGCTGGGAGAGGGTGGACAGCACGATGCTCACCTCGTTGCGCAGCTCACCCTGCGCGGCGGCGTCGCCCGGCTCGGCGCTCGGGTCGACGGCGGCGACGAAGTCACCGAGCGCGCTCTCGCCGTCCTCACCGACCGCCTGGTCGAGGCTCACCGGCTCCCGGTCGTACGAGATCAGCTCGATCACCTGGAACTCCGGGATGTCCATGGCCCGGGCGACCTCGGCGACGGTGGGCTCGCGGCCCAGCGAGACGGAGAGCTCGCGGCGGGCCCGGACCATGCGGTTGACCTGCTCGACCATGTGCACCGGGATGCGGATGGTGCGGGCCTGGTCGGCCATCGCCCGGGTGATCGCCTGCCGGATCCACCAGGTGGCGTAGGTGGAGAACTTGTAGCCCTTGGCGTAGTCGAACTTCTCGACCGCGCGGATCAGGCCCAGGTTGCCCTCCTGGATCAGGTCGAGGAAGGCCATGCCGCGACCCGTGTAGCGCTTGGCGATGCTCACGACCAGCCGGAGGTTGGCCTCCAGCAGGTGGTCCTTGGCGGCCCGGCCCTGGGCGACGATCAGCTCCAGGTCGGCACGCAGCTCCGTCGAGACGGGGGTGCAGGTCGCCAGTTTCTCCTCAGCGAACAGGCCGGCCTCGATCCGCTTGGCGAGGTCGACCTCCTGGGCGGCGGTCAGCAGCTTCGTCCGACCGATCCCGTTCAGGTATGCCCGGACCAGATCCGTGGAGACGCCGCGCTCGTCGGTGGCGTCGAGGTCGGTCAGGGTGTCGGTGGCGCTCGCGGCCTCGGTGGTGCCGGCCGGGCGCGTCCGGTGCTCCGTCATCTGCAGGGCCATCTCAGTTTCTCCCCGTGTCCACGTCTGTGCCGTTGGTTCCGGCCCAGTGGTGCCGGTGTGACACACAGCTTGGCGGGCGGGGCGTGAAACGGGAGTGAGGCGATCGGAGACCCGACACGAATTCGGTCGACGGCCTGCTCAGCGTGGGCGGCCGGTCGCCGAGCGCGCTGTTGCCGCAGGCGGTTACCGTGCCAGCGACCGGCCGGCACGGCCGGGGTCGCCGGCGACATCGGCGTACTGAACAGGTGATGGAGGATTTCGTGGTCTTCAAGCGGCTCATGCAGGCGATGGGTGTGGGTGGCCCGTCGGTGGAAACGGTGCTGGCCAACCCGAACTGCCGTCCCGGCGGGCAGTTGGAGGGCGTCATCCACGTCGCGGGCGGCGACCACCCCGTCGACATCTCCTACATCTCGCTGGGCCTGGTCACCCGGGTCGAGGTGGAGAGTGGCGACAACGAGTACCAGACCACACAGGAGTTCCACCGGCAGGCGGCGACAGGCGCGTTCCAGCTCGGCCCGGGGCAGCGCCACGACATCCCGTTCCGCTTCGACGTGCCGTGGGAGACGCCGCTCACCGAGCTGTACGGGCAGCACCTGCACGGGATGACGATGGGGCTGCGTACGGAGCTGGAGGTGGCCCGCGCGATCGACAAGGGCGACGTGGACGCCGTGGCGGTGCACCCGTTGCCGTCCCAGGAGAAGATCCTGGAGGCGTTCCTGCGGCTGGGCTTCCGGTTCGCCCGTGCCGACGTGGAGCGGGGCCACATCTACGGCGTGCGGCAGAGCCTGCCCTTCTACCAGGAGATCGAGTTCTACCCGGCGCCCCAGTACGCCCGGGGGATCAACCAGCTCGAGGTCACCTTCGTCACCGACCCGCAGCAGATCCAGGTGGTGCTGGAGCTGGACAAGCGCGGCGGCGTGTTCACCGAGGGCCGGGACGCGTTCGGCCGCTTCAGCATCGACCACGCCACCGCCGAGCGCACCGACTGGACGGCCCAGCTCGACTCCTGGATCAGCCAGTCGATGCAGCGGCGCGGTCTCTTCTTCTGACGGCGGGCGGGCCCCGACGGGTGCGGCCGGCAGCGGCAGGCACGGCGAGCCGCCCGTTGCCCGCCGACCGTCACGCCCAGCCGTGGCGTGCGGCGTGCCAGCCGAGCTGCATCCGGGTCTCCACCCCCGCGAGGTCCATCAGGTGGCGCAGGCGTCGCTGGAGCGTCCGCAACGACAGGTCGAGCTGGGCGGCGACGACCGGGTCGGTGAGCCCGGCCAGCAGCAGCGCCAGGATCCTCCGGTCCAGCTCGGTCGGGCCGTCGGCCGTGGGGCCCGCGCCGTCGTCCCCGGCGGGGGCGATCATCGCCGACGGGTCGAGCGGGTGGGCGTGCCGCCAGACGATCTCGAACAGCGCGTCCATCGCGGCGAGCAGCCCGGTGCGGTGCAGCAGCACCGCGCCGGGCTCACCGCCGGGCGTGGCGGTCAACGGCACCAGGGCCAGCTCCGCGTCGGCCAGGATCAGCTTGATCGGCAGGTGGTCGACGACCCGTATCTCGACGCCGTCGCGCAGCGACTCCAGCGTCTCGGCGACGACCCCGGGCTCGGCCAGCGTCGGCCGGTCGATCACCACCCGGAAGCGCACCCCCTGGCCGACCGCCGTCGACTCCACCGCGTTGGCGCCCGGTGGCACCGCGATGAACGGCGTCGTGACGAAACTGCGCACCTGCGTACGGGCGGCGTGCTGCACCTGCGCGAACCGGTGCCGGACGGCGTCGATTCCGCTGACCACCTCGATCAGCTCGTCGATGGAGCGCCCGGCGATCGAGGAGCGGTACTCCTCGGCGAGCCTGACCAGCTCGAGTTCCGCACTGTGCAGGGCGCCCCGCTGCTCGCTGATCAGCGCTCCGAGCGCGACGGCGGGCGGCGCCACGGAGAACTGCCCGTCCGGGCCGCGCTTCACCAGGCCGCACGCCGCCAGGTGGGTCAGCGCCTCCTCGACCGTCGCGGCGGGCATCCGCAGGGCGTCACCCAGTTCGGCCACGCCGGCCTGGTCCCGCCGGACCAGCAGGCCGTAGACCGCCTCGTCCTCGGGGCTCAGACCCAACGCGCCCAGCATCGGTGGCTGCCTCCCTCTGCCCCCTGCGGCACGCAGAGTATGGGACACGCCGAACGGTCCCGACCAGCCCGGGAAGCCTGTCCGATCGTCGGGAAGGGCCCCGGGGCGCGTACCGTCCCGGGGCCCCGCCAGCCATCTCACCGCAGGCCGTACGCCCGGATCAGCTCCTGCCGGATGCCGAAGCCGGCGTCCGTCGCGGCGCTGGCCCGCACCGACACGAAGCCGCCCGGCCGCTCCGGCAGGTCGAGCGAACCGGTCCAGCGGTCACCCGGGCCCTTGCGCAGAGTCACCTTCCGCCAGGTGGTGCCGTCGTCGTACGAGACGTCCAACGTGACCGACGTGACCGTGCCGGTGCCGGTCCCGCCCGGCTGCGGCCCGGCCTTGACGCTGATCTGCCGGCTGGTGCCCGCCCGCACGTCGCCCCGCAGGTCGGTCTCCAGCGCGTAGTCGAGCTGGAGCAGCGCGAACGGGACGAAGTTGTCGGCGTCGTTCGAGCCGGAGACGAAGTCCCACTCGGTGTGCGTGCGCGTGGATAGCCGCCACCGTTCGGCCGGCCGCGAGGCGTCCAGCACCAGCCGGTACGGCAGCGTGCCGGCGGGCACCGGCACCCACTGCAGGTCCGAGCTCCAGGTGTTCTCGTCCACCAGCGTGTCGCCCTGGTAGAGCTTCAGGTTGGTCGGCACCGAGCCCCACTCCATGTTGCCGCCGTGCTCCAGCACGTCGTCCGACGGGCTCCAGGCCTGCACGTTCAGTGTCAGGTAGTCCCGGTAGCGGCTGTTGCGCACGCCGAACGCCCGGTTGAACGCCGGCCGGACGGCCGGCGCGAACCAGTCCAGCCTGGTCGTCGTGCCCCTGGCGTACGTGTTGAGGTAGGCCGTGTCGGTCCAGCCGCCCTGGTCGTGCACCTCGTGCCAGACCACGTCGGGCGTGACCCACTCGGTGCGGGTGCCCGGGTGCGACTCGGCCTCCGGGAAGCCGAACGAGGGGCTGAAGACCATGTCGTAGCGGTAGCCGGAGCCGGGGGAGTCCACGGCCGCGTGGTAGCGGGCGTCGATCCGGCCCAGGTCCCGCTGCCGGGGGTGGTAGACGAGCGGCCGGTCCGGCACCTGACCGGGGAAGACCCGGGCCAGGTCGTAGACGTAGCCGGCGTACGGGACCCCGGTGACGGTCAGCTTCCGCGGCCCGCCCCGGGTCGCGGCGATCAGCTGCCTGCCGGCGTCACGGTGCACGGAGGCGACGGGGATGGCGGACTCGCCGACGTACTCGGTGAGGATGCCGGCACCGTCGTTGACCACCAGCAGCAACTTCGCCCCGGCGGCCGTCGCGGCGGTGGCGCGCGCGACCGGGTCGACCGCGTCGCTGCGGGTCACCACCACGGCCCGGCCCTTGACGTCGAGACCGGCGTACGCGTCCGGGGCGCCGGTGCCCGCGTAGACCGGCCGCAGGGTCTCGGTGCCGGCGGTGACGGTGCTGCCGGGCTGGACCGTGGCGTCGATCGGGGCCCGGCCGGGGACACGCAGGCTCAGCATCGGCTCGCCCTTGCGCCACCGCGCCGCCATGGTGAACGAGACGGTGCCGGCCCGCTCGGTCGGCAGGACGTACAGGTCGTCGTAGCGCACCGGCAGCTGGTACGCCGCGCGGAAGTCGCTGCCGTCGGCGTACCCGACGGTGTAGTCGAGCTTGCGCTGCCGGTCCTCGGTGCGCTCCGGCGCGGCGGTGTCGAGCAGCCGTGCCCGGCGCGCGTCCAGCACCACCTCGGCGCCCCGGTCGAGCACCGTCTCCGGGTCCATTAGCAGGGCGAAGCCGAGCCGGTCGGCCCGCTCGCCGGGGACGTCCAGCACCGCCTCCACCGTGTACGTACCCGCCGGCAGCCGCAGCGTCCGCTCACCGGCGACGGGGTACTGCCCGGGGTTGAGGTCGCCGGCCCGGTTCACCAGGACCATCGCGCTGGCCGGCTTGCCGTCCCGGCCGACCAGCCTGACCTTCAGGTCGTACCGCTCGTTCTCCTTCAGCAGCCCCAGCGCGGTACGGGTGACCGCCGTGCCGGTGGCGGTGTCGGTGCCGACCAGGTAGCCGGTCAGCTCGCCGTGCGCGTCGCCGCGCGGGTCGCCGGTCACCGCCACGTCGGCGCTGCCGCCCGCCGGTACGGTCACCGAGGAGGCGCCCAGCGCGAACGGCCCGCCGCCGGCCAGGGCGAGGTCGAGGGTCACCGCGGTGGTGCCGGAGTTGGTGAAGGTGACCGACCGGGTGACCGGGGCGTCCGTCGGCTCGTGCGGCCAGTCGAAGGTGCCGAAGAACGCCGACCCGGTGGCCCGTACGGTGCCACGGACCGCCGCCGCCACGTCCAGTCGGCCGGTGCCGACCTGGTACGGCCGGTAGTCGTCGGCCAGGCCCTTCGCGCTGCTCATCAGCGCGTCCTTGAGCTGCTGCCCGGTCCAGTCGGGGTGCCGCTGGGCGAGGATCGCGGCGGCCCCGGCGACGTGCGGCGCGGCCATCGAGGTGCCGTCCATGCTCTGGTACGCGCCCTCGCCGGCGGCCTGCTGCGAGCGGGCCGCGACGATGCCGACGCCGGGCGCGGCGAGGTCCGGCTTGAGCGCGCCGGTGCGGGCCAGCGGCCCGGTGCTGGAGAAGGGCGCCAGCGCGTCCTGCTTGTCCACCGCGCCGACCGTCAGCGCGCTCGGCGCGGTGCCGGGCGACCCGATGGTCTGCGGGCCGGAGTTGCCGGCGGCGACGACGAAGAGCGTGCCGTGCCGCGCGGACAGCGTCTCCACGGCGGCGGCCATCGGGTCGGTGCCGTCGGTCAGCGAGCCGTCACCGAGGCTCATGTTGACCACGTCGGCCCCGGACTCGGCCGCCCACTGCATGCCGGCGATGATCCAGGAGTCCAGGCCGTAGCCGCCGTTGTCGAGCACCTTGCCGACGATCAGGTCGGCGCCCGGGGCGACGCCCCGGTTGTCGCCGCCGGAGGCCGTGCCGGTGCCGGCGATCGTCGAGGCGACGTGGGTGCCGTGCCCGTGGACGTCGGAGGTGTCCTCGCCCGGCACGAAGCTGGCCTTGTCGTCGACCTGGTCGACCAGGTCGGGGTGGTCGGGGTCGACCCCGGTGTCGAGCACCGCGACGGTCACCCCGCTGCCGTCGTACCCGGCGGCCCACGCGGCGGGCGCGCCGACCTGCGGCACGCTCTCCTTCAGCGCCGCCGTCACCCGGCCGTCGAGCCAGAGCTTCGCCACCCCGCCGCCGAGAGTCCGGACCGGCGCCGTCGCCGTGGCGGGCGCGACGGCGGACCAGAAGGCGCGGGCCTGCTTCTTCTCCGTGGCCAGCGCCGCGCCGCCGACACTGGGCAGGTCGCGGACCAGCTTCGCGCCGCGCGGAGCCGCCGGCTTCGCCGTGCGGGCCTTCGCCGGGGTGTACGCCGCGATCAGCGGCAGCGTCGGGGTCTTCGCGTCGTCGTACCCCATCTCGATGAGGCCGGTGACGTTGAACAGCCGCCGGTCGAGTTTGTCGCCGTCCAGCAGCGGCAGCACCTCGTCGGGCAGCACGTACAGGTCGTCGCCGCTCTGCCGGACGCGTACGCCGCCGGTGGCGCCGTCGGGCCGGTCGACCTCGGCGGTGGCCTTGCCGTCGGCGAAGGTCGTCACCGTGACCACGTCTCCGGTGATCAGGGTGACCGTGTGGGTGTCCCGGGTGGCGGCCGGGGCGGCCGGGGGCGGGCCGGCCGCCGTGGCCGGCGTCTGGACCGCGGCGAGGCCGGCCGCGACCAGGCCGGCCGACGCGGCGGCGGCGGTCAGCCGCCGTCTCGCGTAGGCCCAGGTGAAGGGCTGTGAGGGGGATGACATGCGACGGTTCTACCGCCATCGTCGCGCCCCGTGAACAGTTCCCGTCGGCGGGGTTGCGCCACGGCGCGACTCCGCCACCGACCGGCTCCGGTGCCGGACGCCGGGCCGGTCAGAGTTCGAGCAGCACCGTGCGCGGGCCGACGTTGACGCTCTCGACCAGCATGTGGGCGCGGAAGCGGCCGGTCTCCACCTTCGCGCCCCGGGCCCGCAGCGCCTCCACGACCGCCGTCACCAGGGGCTCCGCGACCTCGGCCGGGGCCGCCGCCGTCCAGCTCGGACGCCGGCCCTTGCGGGCGTCGCCGTAGAGCGTGAACTGGCTGACCACCAGGATCGGCGCGCCGGTGTCGGCCGCGGACCGCTCCTCGTCGAGGATCCGCAGCTCGTGCACCTTGCGGGCCATCGTGCGGGCGGTCTCGACGGTGTCGGTGTGGGTGACCCCGAGCAGCACCAGCAGCCCGTCGTCGATCGCGCCGACCAGCTCGCCGTCGACCGTCACACCGGCCCGGCCGACGGTCTGCACCACGGCCCGCATCAGTCGGTCACCGGCTCGATGAAGCCGCGCTCGACGAGGTGCGCGACGATCGGGCCCGCCGCCTCGGCCAGTTCCCCGGGCGTGACGTCGTGCGCGGCGGCGAGCAGGGCGAGCTGGTCGCGCAGCGGCAGCCGCCCGTCGGCCCCGCCGACCAGGGCCAGCACGAGCGGGTCGATCTCCTCGGTCCAGCGCAGCCCGTGGGGCATGGCCAGCACCTGCCGGTCCACCGCCCAGCCCTCGTCACCCATGGTGGCCTCCTGCCGCAGCTGGAGGCCGTCGGCGGCCCGGAACCGGGCGGCGAGCAGCCCGTCGGTGTCGCGGGCGCGCAGCCAGTCCTGGCGGTCGAACCAGGTGCCGATCCGGTCGCCGAGCGGCGCCTGCACCCGCTGGCGCAGGTCCTCCACGCGTACGACCGGGTCGTCGTGGCCGGCGCGGCGCAGCGAGACGAGGCCGAAGCCGACCGCCTCCACCTTGTGCGCGTCGAACCAGTCCAGCCATTCCGCCATCCGGCGCGGGTCGGCCGCCTCGCCGACGTCGGTGAGCCAGAGGTTGACGTACGCCATGGGGTCGGCCACCTCGCGCTGGATGACCCAGGCGTCCAGCCCCGTGCCGGCGAACCAGCCGGTCACCCGCTCGGCCCAGTCCTCGCCGGCGACGTGCACCCAGTTGGCCAGGTACTGCATGGTCCCGCCCTCGGTGAGCAGGCCGGGCGCGGCGGCGGCCAGTTCCGCGCCGATCGCGTCGCCGACCCGCCCCGAGTCCCGGTAGACGTGCGTGGTGGTGCCCGGCCCGACCACGAACGGCGGGTTGCTCACCACCAGGTCGAAGCGGCGCCCCGCGACGGGCGCCACCAGGTCGCCGCGCAGCAGCTCCCAGTCCTGGCCGTTGAGGGCGGCGGTGGTGGCGGCGAAGCGCAGCGCCCGCTCGGAGACGTCGGTGGCGGTGACCCGCCGGGCGTGGGTGGACAGGTGCAGCGCCTGTACGCCGGAGCCGGTGCCCAGGTCCAGCGCGGTCTCCACGGGGCGGCGGACGGTCGCGCCGATCAGCGTCTGCGTCGCCCCGCCGATGCCGAGGACGTGCTCGGCGTGCAGCGGGCGGCCGGGCCGGGCGCTGGCGGGCACGTCCGCGAGCACCCACCACTCGTCCCCGTACGGCTCCAGGTCCACGCCCATCCGTAGCCCGTCGCCGTGCCGCTCGACCAGACCCCCGGCGAGCGCCTCGTCCAGCGACAGCGGCGCCAGCGCCGCGGCGACGGCGGCCTCGGGTTCGGTCTGTTCGCAGACGAACACCCGGATCAGGGTGTTGAGCGGGTCGGGCTCCTCGGTGGCGCGCAGCGCCGCCCGGAAGTCGTTGCGGGCGACCCCGCCGGTGGCGTGCGCGCCGAGCCGGGTCGCGATGCCGTTCGAGGTGAACCCGGCCCGGGTCAGCGCGGTCCGCAGCGCGTCGACGCCGGCGGGGGAGAGCAGCATGTCGTGTCCGTCCACGTTGCCATCCTGCCTGGTTCGCGGCGCCGGCACGCGGCCACCCGGCGATCCACGGCGCGGCCGGGCGGGCGGCCACGCCGTGTGCGCGCCGCCGGCCTGTGCTGGCTCTGGCTGCTCTGGGACGAGCACACGCGCCACTGGGACTGGCCGGAGGGCCGGGAGGGGCCGGCGCTGCGGGTGGAGTTGACGGCGGGCGCCGGGTGTCTGCTCGTGTCGGGGCTCCTCGTCCTCGGGGTCGTAAGGGTCCTCCAGCTCATCCTCTGACCAGGCGAACTGCTCCGACAGCTCCGGCCATGGCGGCGTGGCGGGCGTGGTTGTGGCGCGCTGTGCGGGTCGTGTGCGGCAGGGCGGCCGGCTGGTGGCAGCATGGTGGCCATGGCGCTCTCCCTGCCCATCGACCCCGAGGCCAACCGGCTGCTGGAGCGCAGCCCGCTGGCGCTGCTGCTCGGCATGGTCCTCGACCAGCAGGTGCCGATGGAGAAGGCCTTCTCCTCGCCGTACGTGCTGGCGCAGCGCCTCGGGCGCGACCTGAACGCCCGGGAGCTGGCCGGGTACGACCCGGAGGCGCTGGTCGAGATGTTCGCCCGGCCGCCGGCGCTGCACCGCTTCCCGAAGGCGATGGCGGCCCGGGTACAGGAGGTGTGCCGGGTCCTCGTCGACCGGTACGACGGCGACGCCACCCGGCTCTGGTCCGACGCCGCCGACGGCCGTGAGCTGCTGCGCCGCATCGGCGACCTGCCCGGCTTCGGCACGCAGAAGTCGCAGATCCTCCTCGCGCTGCTCGGCAAGCGCTTCGGGGTCACCCCGGCGGGCTGGCGGGAGGCGGCCGGCGGCTACGGCGACCCGGACGCCCACCGGTCGGTGGCCGACGTCACCGACGCGGACTCGCTGCGCCGGGTGCGCGAGTACAAGCAGCAGATGAAGGCGGCGGCGAAGGCGAAGACCGCTGCGGGCTGACGCAACCGCGAGGTCGGGCCGGTCGTTGTAGCCAGGATGGCGACGACGGGCAGCCGATGACGGACGAGCGCGCCGGGCGGCTGCTGCGGCCGGAGGAGAGCTCGCCCCGGGCCACCTTCCTGGAACTCTTCTTCGACCTAGTCTTCGTCTTCGCGCTGACCCGGGTCTCGGTGCGCCTCGTCGACGGCACCGGGGACTCGGTCGGGACGCTGCTCGCCGAGATCGGGCGTACGGGCGTGCTCTTCCTCGCCCTGTGGCTGCTCTGGTCCATCACCACCTGGGTCACCAGCCGGTACGAGCCGGAGCAGCCGGTGATCCAGTTCGTGGTGGTCGGGTCGATGTTCGGCGCCATGGTGATGGCCGTGGCGCTGCCCCGGGCGTTCGAGGAGCGGGCGGTCCCGTTCGTGCTGGCGTACCTGGCGGTGATGGTCGTCCGGCCGCTGGTCATCGGCCTGGCGCTGCGCGGTCACCCCCGCCGGGCGGTGCCACTGCGACTCTTCGCCTGGGCGGTCGTGGGTGCCGTGCCGTGGCTGGTCGGGGCGTTCGGGCCGGACCAGCTGCGCCTGCCGCTCTGGGTGCTCGCCCTGGTCGTCGACTACACCGGCCTGCTGCGCGGCTGGCCGTTGCCCCGGCTGGGGCCGGCGCGCACCTCCGGCTGGCTGATCGCCGGTGAGCACCTCGCCGACCGGTACCAGCAGATCTTCCTCATCTCACTGGGGGAGACCATCCTGGTCATCGGGCTGACGTACAGCGGTACGGAGTTCACGACCGACCGGGCCGGCGCCTTCACGGCCGCCTTCGTCACCACGGCCCTGCTGTGGCGGATCTACTTCCACCGGGCGGGTCACCTGCTCGCCGAGGCGCTGCGGGTGGCCCGGTCGCCGGGGCGGCTCGGCGCCTCCGCGAGCCGCACCCACCTGGTCATCGTGATCGGCGTGCTGAGCACCGCCGTCGGCTACGAACTGGTGATCTCACACCCGTACGGCCGGACCGACCCGACCTGGCTGGTCTTCGTCGTCGGTGGCCCGGCCATCTTCCTGGCGGCCCGGGCCCGCTTCGAGTACGAGATCTTCGGCCGGGTGTCCCGGTCCCGGACGGCCGGCCTGCTGGTGTTGCTCCTGCTGTCCCCGGCGCTGACCCTGGGGCCGCCCATGACCGCGCTGGCGGCGGTCGCCGTCGTGCTGGCGGCGGTGGCGTTCGCCGACGCGCGGCGCAGCAGGGGGCGTCCACCCGAGCCGGCCGCGTCGCCGCTCGGGCACGGCGGGACCGGCGGGGGTGAGTTTCCCGCGCCGTGATCCGGCGGGGTCAGGCGGCGGTGGGCCGGGAGAGAGCGGCCAGGGCGCGCCGCACGTCGGCGAGGGAGACCGTCGCCGAGTCGTCGAGGTCGGCCAGGCCCGCCTCGATCCACTGCCGCATGAGCGTGGTGACCCCGATGCCGCGCGCGTCGGCGGCGGCGCGCACCCGCTCGTACGTCTCCAGCGGCAGCCGTACCGAGCGGCTGACCATGGGGGTGTCCGTGTCGGGGGCGGGCAGCTCCACCTGCGGGCTCCCGTCGATCAGCTCCGCGAGCCGGTCGCCGCCGCTGTGGAACTGCTTCGTCGCGTCGTTACGGTTCATCGTCACCGCCTCCTCATCGGCGAGATCTCCGCACGGCCTCGTCGTAGCGCTTCGCCTCGACGTCGCTCAGCTCGCGGGCGGAGAGGATGTCCCAGTCGTTGTCGGTGCCGTCGGCCTCGGCGAGCAGGACAGCCAGCCGGCGCCCCCGGCGGGCCGCGGCGTAGACGACCATCACGTCGTCGCCGAGGTGCCGGATCACCCGGCGGGTGCTGTGCAGCGCCTCCCAGACTTCCCCGGGCGTGACGTCGTAGACCTTCAGGTTGGCCAACGCCTCGTCGGTGAAGCTGAACCTGCTGCCCACGGCGCGAGCGTACCACGATCGTAGTACGAGGGATGGTTGCCGCGAATCTCGCTCCGCGGGCGGCGGAGGTGTCAGGATGGGGCGTAACCCCTCGAGGAGGTCCGTGGTGAAGCGTCAGGCGTACCAGCCGATCCTGATCACCGACGCCTCGCGCAGCCAGGACGACCAGCTCACCAGCCGCCAGAAGCGCTACGTGCTGATGATGGCCATCCGGATGGCCTGCGTGATCGTCGGTGCCGTCCTGGTCAGCGTGCGGGCCCCGCTGCTCTGGCTCTGGCTGCCGCTGGTGGCCCTGGGCATGGTGGTCATCCCGTGGCTGGCGGTCCTGCTGGCCAACGACCGCCCGCCCAAGGACGAGCACCGGCTGGCCAACCGGTTCCAGCCACGGCACCGGGACGAGACCCCGCCGATGAGCCTCACCGCCGAGGAGCGCCCGCACAAGGTCATCGACGCCGAGCCCTGATCCACCCGCCCCGGTCAGGGGGCGGGGCGGGCGCCGATCTGCGAGACCGCGAGGGCACCGAGGTCGCCGGCGCGGCGCAGCGCCACCGCGGGCTCCGCGCCGTCGAGCCAGGCGGCCAGCAGCCCGGCCGCGAACGCGTCCCCGGCCCCGGTGACGTCGACCACCGCCACCCGGCGTGCCGGCGCCACGGCGACCGAGGAGTCCCGCTCCACCCAGACGGCCCCGTCCGCGCCCTGCTTGACGACGATCCGCCGGGCGGTGGCCGACAGCGCCCGGCCCTGCGCGGCCGGGTCCAGCCCGCCGGCCAGCACCGTCGCCTCGTCGGCGTTGACCAGGAGCAGGTCGATCCCGCGTACCCAGGACAGGAAGGCCGCCGCGCCGACCCGCCGCAGCGGGGCCGCGGAGGCCGCGTCGACGCTGGTGGTGAGCCCGCGCTCGCGGGCGGCGGCCAGCGCCCGCAGCCCCGCCGGTCGGGACTCGGCGTCCAGCAGGGTGTACCCGGACAGGTGCAGGTGCCGCGCGTCCGGCGCGGCGGCCAGCGCCGCGTCGACGTCGCGCGGGGCCAGCCGCAGGTTCGCGCCCCGCTCGGTGATCATCGACCGCTCCCCGGCCGTGGCCAGCACGATGACCGTCCCGGTGGCGCGGTCCGGGCACACGCTCGTCGCGCAGTCCACCCCCGCCCGTTCCAGCTCGGCCACCCGGTCCCGCCCGGCGTCGTCGTCGCCGACGGCGCCGACCAGCGTGACCGGTACGCCCTGCGCGGCGAGCCAGGCCGAGGTGTTGGCAGCCTGCCCGCCGCCGCTGAACCGGATCGCCGCCGGGGTGTCCGACCCGGTGGCCATCGGCCCGGCCAGCACCGCCACCACGTCGGTGATGAGGTCGCCGACGACGAGGACGCGGCCCGTGGTCATGCCCCGGCGCGGCGGGCGGCCGCGGCGACGGCGATCCGGGCGGCGAGGTCGGCGTTGCGCAGGATGATCCGGACGTTCACCGCCAGGCTCGCCCCCTCGGTCGCCGAGTGGAAGTGCGCGAGCAGGTAGGGCGTCACGGCCTTGCCGGTCACCCCGTCGCGCTCCAGCAGGGCCAGCCCGTCGGCGAGGGTCCGGTCGTGCAGCTCCGGGTCGAGCTGCTCGTCGGTCGGCAGCGGGTTGGCCACGATGAGGCCGCCCTGGTGCACGCGCTGCTGCTCCCGGGCCGCCAGCACGTCCGCGACCTGCTCGGCCGAGTCCAGCGACCAGTCCAGGTCGAAGCCGCCGTCGGTGATGAAGAAGCCGGGGAAGCGCCGGGTCCGGAAGCCGACCACGCCGACGCCGAGGGTCTCCAGCCGCTCCAGGGTGGCGCCCACGTCGAGGATCGACTTGACCCCGGCGCAGACCACCGCGATCGGCGTGCGGGCCAGGGTGACCAGGTCGGCCGACTCGTCGAAGGTCTGCGCCGCCTCCCGGTGCACGCCGCCGAGGCCGCCGGTGGCGAACACCCCGATGCCGGCGGCGGCGGCCACCGCGCTGGTCGCGGCCACGGTCGTGGCGCCGTCCGCGCCACTCGCGGCGGCGAGGGCGAGATCGCGTACGGAGAGCTTGGCGACCCCGTCGACGGTGGCGAGCCGGGTCAGCTCCGCGTCGTCCAGGCCCACCACGAGCCGCCCGCCGACCATGCCGATCGTCGCCGGGACCGCGCCCGCGTCCCGGACGGCCTGCTCGATCTGCCGGGCCACCCGCAGGTTGTCCGGCCTGGGCAGGCCGTGCGAGACGATGGTGCTCTCCAGGGCGACGACGGGACGCCCGTCGCGCAGGGCGTCGGCAACCTCGCTGCCGTGGCGGATGTGGAAGTCGGTCACGTCACCACCGTACGGCCCCCGTTCCGTCGGCCTGAAGTGGACCGGATCGGGGGTGACCTGCCAGACTTGACGGCCGGAGGTGCACAAAGTGAGCACAGAGGTTCTCGAGCGTCCGGAGCTGAAGGACGCCGACACCGGTCCCGAGATGTTCCACTACGTACGCAAGGAGAAGATCGCCGAGAGTGCCGTCATGGGCACCTTCGTCGTCGCGCTGTGCGGCGAGACCTTCCCGGTCACCAAGGCCGCCAAGCCCGGCTCGCCGGTCTGCCCGAAGTGCAAGGAGATCTACGACTCCTGGGCCGAGTGAACGT
Source organism: Micromonospora sp. NPDC049051 (assembly GCF_043197575.1). Taxonomy (NCBI): domain Bacteria; kingdom Bacillati; phylum Actinomycetota; class Actinomycetes; order Micromonosporales; family Micromonosporaceae; genus Micromonospora; species Micromonospora sp. NPDC049051. The sequence continues at coordinate 753,739 of NZ_JBICTL010000002.1, read as the reverse complement.
GGGCGACCCCTCCGGTCGCGCACGTAACCTTCGCCGGTGACCACCTCCACCGCGCTGCTCCTCGCCGATCTCACCGGGGTGGCGGTCTTCGCCGCCTCCGGGGCCTCCGCGGCGGTGGCCAAACGGCTCGACCTCTTCGGCGTCGTCTTCGTCGGCTTCGTGGCCGCGCTCGGCGGCGGGATCTTCCGGGACCTGGCGATCGACGAGGCGCCGCCGCTGGCCTTCGGCGACTGGCGGTACGCCGCCACGGCCGCCGTCACCGCCGCCGCCGTCTTCTGGCTGCACCCCCAGTTCGCCCGGCTGCGTACCACCGTGCTCGTGCTGGACGCGGCCGGGCTGGCGCTGTTCACCGTCACCGGCACGGTCAAGGCGCTCGACGCCCAGGTGCCCGCGGTCGGGGCCTGCGTGATCGGCATGCTCACCGCGATCGGCGGCGGCCTCGGCCGCGACCTGCTCACCGCCGAGATCCCGGTGGTGCTGCGGCGGGAGATCTACGCCGTCGCCGCCCTCGCCGGCTCGATCCTCGTGGCGCTGCTGGACGCCCTCGGGCACGCCAACGCCGGCTGGCTGACCGCGGCGGCGGTCGTGGTCTTCCTGTTGCGCCTGGTGGCGTTGCGACGGCGCTGGTCGGCGCCGGTGGCCACCCTGCGTCCGCCGCGTACGGGCACCTCCGGCGTCCAGCCCTGACAGGCGTGGCGGATGTGACCAGCGTGGCGTCGGCTGGGTCGGGCGGCCCGCCCTGGTTATGCTGAGTCGGCCTTCGCGGCACCACCTGCGCGGAGGCGTTTTCATGGGCGGCGGTACCCGTGGCCCTCGCCCGGGGTCCGCCGTCAGGCGGTCGGAGAGGAGCTTCCCGTGGCGGCCCGGTTGCCGGCGATCGAGACGTTTCCGGCACTGCGCGCGTGGCAGCGCAAGGCACTCGTGGAGTACCTGCGCCGGCGTGACCCCGACTTCACGGCGGTCGCCACCCCGGGCGCCGGAAAGACCACCTTCGCGCTGCGGATCGCCGCCGAGTTGCTCGCCGACGGCACCGTCGAGGCGGTGACCGTGGTGGCCCCGACCGAGCACCTGAAGACCCAGTGGGCGCAGGCGGCGGCCCGGGTCGGCATCCAGCTCGACGCCGCGTTCCGCAACGCCGACCTGCACTCCTCCGCCGACTTCCACGGCGCGGTGGTGACGTACGCGCAGGTGGGCATGGCGCCCCAGGTGCACAAGCGGCGCACGCTCACCCGGCGCACCCTGGTCGTCCTCGACGAGATCCACCACGCGGGGGACAGCCGCTCCTGGGGCGACGGGGTGAAGGCGGCCTTCGAGGGCGCCGAGCGCCGGCTGATGCTCACCGGGACCCCGTTCCGCTCCGACGACAACCCGATCCCGTTCGTCAGCTACGAGCGGGGCGGCGACGGGCTGCTCCGCTCCCGCGCCGACTCGGTCTACGGCTACGCCGACGCGCTGCGCGACGGCGTCGTGCGGCCGGTGCTCTTCCTGGCGTACTCGGGGGAGACGCGGTGGCGCACCAACGCCGGGGAGGAGTTGGCGGCGCGGCTCGGCGAGCCGATGACCCAGGATCTCGTCGCGCAGGCGTGGCGTACCGCGCTGGACCCGGCGGGCGACTGGATGCCGCAGGTGCTGCGGGCCGCCGACGCCCGGCTGACCGTGCTGCGCAACGCGGGGATGCCCGACGCCGGCGGGCTGATCATCGCCAGCGACCAGCAGGCCGCCCGCTCGTACGCGAAGCTCATCGCGCAGGTGACCGGCGAGCGCGCGGCGGTGGTGCTCTCCGACGACGTGGGCGCCTCGGCGCGGATCGCCACGTTCGCGGCGTCCGAGCAACGTTGGTTGGTGGCGGTCCGGATGGTCTCCGAGGGCGTCGACATCCCCCGGCTGGCGGTCGGCGTGTACGCGACCAGCGCCAGCACCCCCCTCTACTTCGCCCAGGCGATCGGCCGGTTCGTCCGCGCCCGCCGTCCGGGCGAGACCGCCTCGGTCTTCCTGCCCAGCGTGCCGCACCTGCTCGGGCTGGCCAGCGAGATGGAGGCCGAGCGGGACCACGTGCTCGGCAAGCCCAAGGACCGCGAGGGCTTCGACGACGACCTGTTGGAGCGCGCCCAGCGCGACGACCAGGCCAGCGGCGAGCTGGAGAAGCGCTTCGCCGCGCTCTCCGCCACGGCCGAGCTGGACCAGGTGATCTTCGACGGCGCCTCGTTCGGCACCGCCGCCCAGGCCGGCACCCCCGAGGAGGAGGAATACCTCGGCCTGCCCGGGCTGCTCACCGCCGACCAGGTCGCCCTCCTGCTGACCAAGCGGCAGCAGGAGCAGCTCGCGGCCCAGCGCCGACGGGCCGCCAGGCCGGCTGAGGCGGCCGCTGAGACGTCCACGGCGCCGCCGGCACCGATGAGTGCCGCCCAGCGTCGGGTCGCCCTACGTCGCCAACTGAACGCCCTCGTGGCCGCCCGGCACCACCGCACCGGGCAGCCGCACGGGAAGATCCACGCGGAGCTGCGCCGCCTCTGTGGCGGCCCGCCGAGCGCGCAGGCCACCATCGAGCAGCTCGAGGAACGCATCGCCACCGTCCAGACCCTCTGAGGTCCGGGCCCGCCTCGGTCGGCCGCGGCGTCGGCGTCCCCGGTGCGTAGAAAGCCGGCCGGAGGCCCCGTCTGGGGGCCTCCGGCCGGCTTATGTCGTGGGTCGCGGAATCTCTCAGTTCGCCATCAGATCGGCGCCACGCCAGCTGAACTCCGGGTCCGTCGCGAACCGTACGGTGATCTTCACGAGATCCTCCGCGTACTTGTTCGCGTGGTGCCCACAGAACACCAGCTCGCTCCCACCCGCCAGAGTGATCCGGAGCTTGCCGGCAGCATTGCAGCGGTCGCACCGTTCATCGGCGGCTGGGGGAGCCACCGTCTCGGGCGGCGGCGTGAGGGTCGGGGTCATCGCCTTCCTCCTCTGGTCGTCACCGATGAACAATCTCTTCGGTCGTTGCTCACCTATCGTGCAACACCCTGTCCCGGCGCTGCGTTCCCTGTGTGCCCGCGGGGGACCGAGGTCACACATGGCAGGGACAGTGTGCCGTGCACCCAGGGTGCCACGTCAACGATCACAATCGAGCAACCGGACGGTCACCTTCCGACGTTGCACGCCAGGTGGTCAAAACGACACGTTCGGTTGACGTTTGCGATCAGTCCAGGTAATCCCGGAGCACCTGCGAGCGCGACGGGTGGCGCAGCTTGGACATCGTCTTGGATTCGATCTGCCGGATCCGCTCCCGGGTCACCCCGTAGACCTGGCCGATCTCGTCCAGCGTGCGCGGCTGCCCGTCGGTCAGGCCGAAGCGCAGGCGTACCACACCCGCCTCACGCTCGGACAACGTCTGCAACACCTGCTGGAGCTGGTCCTGCAGGAGCGAGAACGAGACCGCGTCGACCGCGACCACGGCCTCCGAGTCCTCGATGAAGTCACCGAGCTGGCTGTCGCCCTCGTCGCCGATGGTCTGGTCCAGCGAGATGGGCTCCCGGGCGTACTGCTGGATCTCCAGCACCTTCTCCGGTGTGATGTCCATCTCCTTGGCGAGTTCCTCCGGCGTGGGCTCGCGGCCCAGGTCCTGGAGCAACTCGCGCTGGATGCGGCCGAGCTTGTTGATGACCTCGACCATGTGCACCGGGATGCGGATGGTGCGGGCCTGGTCGGCCATCGCCCGGGTGATCGCCTGCCGGATCCACCAGGTGGCGTAGGTGGAGAACTTGTAGCCCTTGGTGTAGTCGAACTTCTCGACCGCGCGGATCAGGCCGAGGTTGCCCTCCTGGATCAGGTCGAGGAAGGCCATGCCGCGGCCGGTGTAGCGCTTGGCCAGCGAGACGACCAGCCGGAGGTTGGCCTCCAGCAGGTGGTTCTTGGCGCGCTCGCCGTCCCGCGAGATCCAGCCCAGGTCCCGCTGCATCTCGCGGGTGAGCTTCTCCTCGCCCTCCTCGGCGGCGCGCAGCCGCTCCGCGGCGTAGAGCCCGGCCTCGATCCGCTTGGCCAGCTCCACCTCCTGCTCGGCGTTGAGCAGCGGGACCTTGCCGATCTGCTTGAGGTAGGCGCGCACCGAGTCGGCGGAGGCGGTCAGCTCCGCGTCGCGGCGGGCCTGCTTGAGCGCCTCGGACTCCTCGTCGTCCCACTCGAAGTCGTTGTCGCTGGCCGAGTTGGCGGCGTCGGTCTCGGCGGCCCGGGTCAGCTCCGCCGGCTCCTCGACGACCACGTCCTCGATCTCGGCGGCCAGTTCCTCCGGGTCGATGTCGCCCTCGCCCTTGGCCTTGCCGCCGGCCTTGGCAGAGGCGGCGCCGGCCGCCGCGACCGTCGCCTTGGTGGCCCGGGTCGACTTGGTCGCCTTCGCCGGGGCGGCGGCCTTGGCCACCTCGGCGGTGGTGCCGGTGGCCTTGCGGGGGGCGGCCTTGCGCGGGGCGGGCGCCGCTGCCTCGTCGGCGGCGGGCGCCTGCTTCGGGGCGGGCGCGACGGCCTTCTTGGTGGTCTTGGCGGTGGTGGCCCGGGACGCCGGGGTGGCCGATCGGGCGGCGGCGACGCGGCGGCGGGTGCTCGCCGAGCCGTCCACCACCACGGTCACTCCCGCCTCGGAGAGTGCCCGCAGGATCTTCTTGGCCTGGGCCGGAGTCACCTCGGCGGACTCGACGGTGCGCGCGAGCTGAGCCGACGTGAGCTGACCGCCGGCGCTCTGCGCGTGGGCGATCAGAGTGTCGGTGAGCGAGCGAACGTCGGCGCCGGTCTGGCGGGGTTCTGTCACGAATGACCTTCCGGAGGCGAAGAGCGAGCACGGCCGGGTCGTCCGACGCAGAGCGGGGCACCTTGCCGGGCGATGTGGTTGAGGGACCCCCGTGTCCCGGGCCGGCCGGTCGTTGGCGGTCCGTCGCAGCGTGGGCAGGGGTGAATTGTAACTCCGTCTGCGACGATCATCCGTCGCCGCACGGCGGACCCGCGGCGGGGACCGCCGATTCGACGTAGATGTGGACTTTGTAAGGATGGTACCGCGCGTGAGTCGGAACACCCCGGCCGTGCGGGAAGGGGACGAACGATGGATCGCTCGACGCCGTCGGAACTGCTTGAGATCGCGGTCGAGGTGGCCCGGGACGCGGCCGCCACCGCGCACCGGATGCGGGTCGAGGGCGTGTCGGTCGCCGCCACCAAGAGCACCGTCACCGATGTGGTGACCGCTGCCGACCGGGCGGTCGAGCGACAGGTGATCGCCGCGCTGCGCCGGCTGCGGCCGGGCGACGCCGTCCTCGGCGAGGAGTACGGCGCGGGCGAGACCGGCCCGGTCGGCCCCGGCGGGGTCCGCTGGATCGTCGACCCGATCGACGGCACCGTGAACTACCTCTACGGGATCCCCCACTACGCCGTGTCGCTCGCCGCCGAGGTCGACGGCGAGGTGGTCGCCGGGGTGGTGCGCAACATCAGCACGGGCGAGGAGTGGACGGCCACGGCCGGCGGGGGCGCCTGGCGCGACGGCGAGCGGCTGCGCTGCTCCGTCGAGACCGACCTCGGCCAGGCGCTGGTCGCCACGGGCTTCGGCTACGACCCGGCGCGCCGGGCGCACCAGGCCCGGGTGATCGCCGAGCTGATCCCGCACATCCGGGACATCCGTCGCTTCGGCGCGGCTGCGGTGGATCTCTGCCTGGCGGCGGAGGGGCGGGTGGACGCCTACTACGAGAAGGGGCTCGCCGCCTGGGACCAGGCAGCCGGCGGCCTGGTGGCGACCGAGGCCGGGCTGCTGGTCGCCGGGCTGGGCGGGCTGCCCGCCGGCCCGGACCTGGTGATCGCCGCGCCGGCGGCGCTGTTCAAGCCGCTGCACGACCGCCTCGCCGACCTGGACGCCTCGGGCGGTCCCTGACCGGCCGGTGCCGCGCCCCCGGCGGGACCGGGGGCGCGGCGCGCTCAGTCGTCCTCGCGCACCGGGCAGGAGCCGGCCGGGGCGACCGGCGCGCCGAGGTCGCCCAGGGACTGGTTGACCTCGGTCGTGGTGGCGAGCTGCTGGAAGCCGCTGCCGAGCACCACGTCGACGACGTCGTCGGTGCGCTTGGCGTCGTAGTCGTACTCGGCGTTGTCGAGGAAGTACGCCCGCAGCAGGTGCGCCGAGCCGACCCCCTTCGGGCCGTAGCGCAGGACGGCGATGTCGTCGATCTGCTTCTTCTCGTCGCCGGCCTTCTTCACCTGGAACTTCCGGTTGCGGAAGTCGTCGGCGACGGACGTGGCCAGGCCGATCCGGTCCGTGCCGTTGAGCACGTTGATCTTGACGTCCTTGGGTTCCCGCAGGGTCACGTCGGCCAGCGGCCAGCCCTCGGGGCAGCCTCCGGCGAGGCCGGCGCTGCTCTGGGTGTCGCGGACCAGCGCGACGACCACGAAGACGAGGGCCAGCACCGCCAGCAGGCCGACGACAACGAGTGCTCGCACTCGCGCAAAGCTCATCAGGGTGCTCCCCGGACAGTGGTGGGTGGTGGCGGCCGCCGGTGGACGGGCCGCCCCGCCGGCCGTCGAGTACGCCGCTGAGGTTAACGGTTGTCCGGCCGTCGCGTGGAAACAGCCGGACATGCCGGCGCGCCAACCGGGAACCAGGTAGTACTACCCCTATCTTCGTGTCGCCTGAGTCACATTGGGAACAACTTCGAGTGCGGGGGCGTACATCTCAGCCACGAGGGCGGTATACATGCCTCGCCCACAGGGGGGGTAGGGTTCCGCGCTCGCAGGGTGTTCCTTGGGGGACGCCTTCGCCCGTGCTGTCTTCGGGTCGGGTGACCGACACAAGTGGTGGCCGGCCAGCGGAACCGAAACAGCGTCGTCCGGCGTTACAACCGGAAGCGACAACATCGATATGGGAGAGTGAAACCGATGGCCACCGACTACGACGCCCCGCGTCGCGACGAGGTCGACCTCGGCGAGGACAGCCTGGAAGAGCTCAAGGCCCGACGCGTCGACTCACAATCGGGCGCCGTGGATGTCGACGAGGCCGAGGTGGCCGAGAGCTTCGAGCTGCCCGGCGCCGACCTGGCGGACGAGGAACTCACGGTCAAGGTGCTGCCGATGCAGCAGGACGAGTTCCGGTGCGCCCGCTGCTTCCTGGTGCACCACCGCAGCCAGTTGGCGGTCGAGCGCAACGGCGAACTCATCTGCCGCGAGTGCGTCTGACATCGTGCGTCCGCACCAGCGGCGGCTCCCTCGTCGGGGCCGCCGCTGTCCGAGTCGCCGTGCGATGGTCCCGTGGACCTGCTTGACTCGATGACGGTGACCCGTCACGTCGACGTCGGTCCATCTGGGGGAGGTCGGGCATGAGCGAGCGGAGCGAGTCCGGCGGCACGCCTGGCGCGGACCTGGGCCGGGCCGGCGGCCCGGGCGGCCCCGTCGCGCGGGGCGACCACGCCGCGCCCGCGTCCGTGCGGCGTGACCACGCCGACGCGCCCGGGGGCGATGCCACGGCACCGCACCACGGCGACGGTGACGGCAGGTCCCCGGGCGACCGTGACAGTGACGGCGTGCCCCCGCGCGACCGTGACGCCACGGCCCCGCGCGGGCGCGACGGTGACCGCAGGGCCCCGCACGACCAGGACGGCGACTCCACGACTCCCCGCGACCGTGACGACGATCCTGTGGTCACGCGCGGCGATCACGCCGCCGTCGTGGCCCCGCCCGGTGCCGACCGCGGCGCGGACGAACTGGGCGCCACGGTCGCGGCGCTGACCGCCGACGACGTGGAGCCGGCCCGCCGGCGCCAGTTGCTCGGTCGGCTCGTCGGGCAGGCGCGGGCGCGCGGGCTGACGGACCTGTTCAAGCCGAAGAGCGCGGTGCGCTGGATGGTCGACACGGTCGCCGAGATCGCCCCGCACGTGCCCGTACGCGACCTGGCCACCCTGCGCCGGCACTTCGACGGCCTGGACGGCGAGGCGCTGGCCGAGCGGCTGGTCCGCAACGCCGCCCGGACGACGGCCGGGATCGGCGCCGCCGGCGGGGGAGTGGCGGCGGTCGAGTGGACGGTCGCCCCGGCGCTGCTCTCCGCGCCGGTGCTGCTCGCCGCCGAGACGGTCGCCGTGGTGGCCGTCGAACTCAAGCTGATCGGCGAGCTGCACGAGGTCTACGGGATGCCGACGCCGACCGGCGGCACCCAGCGGGCGGTGGCGCTGATGCAGTCCTGGGCCGGGCAGCGGGGGATCAACCCGATGATGCCCGGTGTCGGGGTCGGCGCGGTGCTGGGCACCGCCGCGCGCAAGGAGCTGCGGGACACGCTGCTCAAGCGCTTCGGCCGCAACCTGACCACCCTCGGCCCGTTCCTGACCGGGGCGGCGGTGGCCAGCTACCTCAACCGCCGCGCCACCCGGATGATGGCCGACCAGCTCCGCAGCGACCTGCGCCGCCAGTCCAAGGCACTGCCCGGCACCCCGCCGGCCCTCCCGGGCGCCCGCTGAACCGCCGCGAGCGGAGCCGACAGCGCCGGGACGGGCTCAGGCGCGGGGCGACGCCGGGACGGACCCAGGGCGCGGGTGGCGCCAGGAGGGGCTCAGCGCGGGTGGTGCCGGGAAGATCAGGGCGCGGGCGGCGGTGGGACGGGCTCAGGGCGCGGGCGGCGCCGGGAAGACTCCGGACGTCGGCGGCGCGGCTGTTTCAGGGACGGGCGGCGTCGCGGGCGGCGAGGACCGCCTCGGCCAGCTCGACCGGGCGGCGGGTGCTGACCACCCAGAACGGGGTGGGGTCGGCCGGGTCGTCGAGGAGCACCTGTACGGCGCCGGGGATCCAGGGCCGCTGCACCACGAACGCCAGCGGATCGGCGCCGACCCCGAGCACCTCACGCCGGCCGGCGGCGTCCAGCGGGACGACGTCGGCGACGAAGCGGACCGGCAGCCGGGCGTCGTCCACCCGCAGTTCGTCGTCGCGTACGGAGATCCTGATCCGGCCCAGCCAGGCCAGGCCGGCGACGGTCGCCGGGAGCAGCACGGCGAACGGCAGCCAGGCGCGGACGCCGGGCGCGCCCATCCAGACCTCCACGGCCAGCAGCAGGGCCGTGGCCAGGCCACCCAGCCACAACCACCAGGGCAGACCGAGCCGCTCGGTGTGCTGCGGGGGCGTCGCGGCGGTCGACACCGGAGACGACGAGGATGCTGACAGGCTCACTCCTGCCAGGGTACGGCGCACGACGGCCGGCGGAACCGGCAGGATGGCAGGGTCACCCCAGCAAGACGGACGGAAGAGGGGAACCGTGACGGAAGTCGTACCCGTGCCCGTACGGCAGCTCGACCCCGAGTTGCCGCTGCCGGCGTACGCCCATCCCGGCGACGCCGGGGCAGACCTGGTGGCGGCGGCGGACGTCGAGCTGCCACCGGGCGGTCGCGCCCTGGTCCCGACCGGCGTGGCGATCGCGTTGCCCGAGGGGTACGTGGGCCTGGTCCACCCCCGTTCGGGGCTGGCGGCCAGACTCGGCGTGACGGTGCTCAACGCGCCCGGTACGGTCGACGCCGGCTACCGGGGTGAGATCCTCGTCAACCTGATCAATCATGATCGGGAGACACCGGCGAAGATCTCCCGCGGTGACCGGATCGCACAGCTCGTCGTGCAGCGGGTGGCGCGGGCGGAGTTCCTTCCGACGGCCGAGCTGCCCGCGTCCCGGCGCGGGAGCGGCGGGCACGGCTCCACCGGCGGCCACGCCGGCCTGGCGCCGCCGGCGGCGGGCGACGGGCAGGGCGGGGCCCCGGAGGCACGGTGGGCGCCGGACGTGCCCGACGCGCGACGGGAAGAGCGCGACCGGGCAGGCGGCCGGACGGAAGAGGTGGCAGGGTGAGAACGAACAGCGGAAGGTTGGCGCAGTGATCTTCTCCCGGAAGCGGGACAGTGCCGGACGGCACGCCCGTGACGAGCAGACGACCGAGGTTCTCGACTCCCAGGAGGAGTCGGCCCCGGCCCGTGGGCCGTACGACATCTCCGAGGCGCCCGAGGGCGTGCAGCGGCTCGACCTGGGCAGCCTGCACATCCCGGCGGTGCGCGACGTCGAGGTGCGGGTGCAGGCCGACCCCGAGGGCGTGATCCAGCAGGTCGTGCTCGTGCACGGGGCGAACGCGCTCCAGCTCGGCGTCTTCGCCGCGCCGCGCTCCGAGGGCATCTGGGACGAGGTGCGCGAGGAGATCCGCAAGTCGCTGTTCAACGACGGCGCGGCGGCCCAGGAGGTTCAGGGCGAGTACGGCACCGAGTTGCACGCCCGGGTGCGTACGCCGGACGGCCTGACCGCCCTGCGGTTCGTCGGCATCGACGGGCCGCGCTGGATGGTCCGCGGCGTCTACCAGGGCGACGCGGCCAGCGACCCGGCCGCCGCCGGCCCGCTCGCCGAGTGCCTCGACGGCCTGGTGGTCGACCGGGGCCAGGAGGCCAAGCCGGTGCGTGAGCCGCTGCCGCTGCGGCTGCCCCGGGACGTGGCCGACCAGGCGGCGACCGAGGCCAACCCCGCTCCCGCGCCCCGCGAGGCCTGACCGTCCGGCACGACGCGCCGGGACCGGCCCCTTCGGCGTACGCTGGCGGGACGGTTCCGGCGCCGCCGGGGCCTGCCCGGGTGCCGGCGTGGCGTCGGCCAGCGTGGAGAGGGTGACACGGAGGTCATGTCGACCGACGAGGGCCGGGGTCTGCGCCGCATGCTGCGCCGGCTCACCGCGAGCGAGGCGGAGATCGAGGCGCAGGAGCTGCGCCGGGAGAGCGCCGAGCACGGCGGTGTCCCGGCCGGGCAGTGCACGCGGGGCCAGGTGGTCTCCGTGGCCGGCCGGCTGCGTACGGTGGTCTACACCCCCCGAACCAACCTGCCCACCCTGGAAGCGGATCTCTACGACGGCAGCGACGTGGTCACCCTGGTCTGGTTGGGCCGGCGGCACATCACCGGCATCGAGCCCGGTCGGCACCTGACCGCGCGCGGGCGGGTGGCCGTGCGCGACGACCGCAAGGTGATCTACAACCCGTACTACGAGCTGGAACCGCCGAAGTGACCCGGTGGCCGCGGCGGACGGAAGGCGTGCGATGACGACGGGACAGCACCGGGCGGCACAGCCGGCGAGTGACCCGCAGGACGAGGAGCAGCTGCCCACCCTCGCCGAGCAGATGGCCGACCAGCTCGGCGGCTGGCGGGGGCTGGTCGAGTCCAGCATCCCGGTGGTCGTCTTCGTGCTGGCCAACATCATCGGCGAGCTGCGGCCCGCCGTGATCGCCTCGGTGGCGGTGGCGCTCCTGATCGCCGGCCTCCGGCTGGCGCAGCGCCGACCGGTCCGGCACGCGGTCAACGGGCTCTTCGGCATCGCCGTCGGCGCCGCGATCGCCTGGCGCACCGGCGACGAACGGGACTTCTACCTCCCCGGCATCCTCTACGGCATCGGCTACGGGCTGGCCCTGCTCGTCTCGGCGGCGGTCCGGCAGCCCCTGGTGGGGTGGATCTGGTCGGTGCTGGTGGCCAAGGGCCGCTCGGAGTGGCGCGACGACCCGCGACTGGTGCGTACCTTCACCGGGCTCACCGTGCTCTGGGGCGTGGTGTGGCTGGCGAAGGTGGGCGTGCAGGCCGGGCTCTACCTCGCCCACCAGGACACGGCGCTCGGCGTGGCGCGGCTGGTGCTGGGCTACCCGCCGTACGTGCTGCTGCTGCTGATCACCGTCTGGACGGTCCGGCGGGTGACCCGGGAAGCGGAGCCCGAGGCGCTGCCCGGCGGCTGAGCCGGCCGTTCGCCCACCGGGCGCCGCGCCTCAGCGCTGCCCGCGGGTGCGCTCGACGCTGTCCGGTCCGAGCACCACCGCGCGTACGGCGTCCTCGACCTCCGCCGTGCACACGAAGATCAACTCGTCGCCCGCCTCGAGCGGGTCGTCGGGCGTGGGCACCAGCACGCGCTTGCCGCGCAGGATCGCCACCAGCGCCGAGTCGCGGGGCAGCGGGACGGCGCGCAACGGCTCCCCGACGTACGGGGCGGTCGGCGGCAGGGTGATCTCCACGAGGTTCGCCTCGCCCTGCCGGAAGGTCATCAGCCGCACCAGGTCGCCGACGGTGACCGCCTCCTCGACCAGGGCGGCCATCACCCGCGGCTTGCTGACCGCGACGTCGACGCCCCACTGCTCGGTGAAGAGCCACTCGTTCTCGGCCCGGTTGACCCGGGCCACCACCCGGGGCACCGCGAACTCGGTCTTGGCCAGCAGCGAGACCACCAGGTTGACCTTGTCGTCCCCGGTGGCGGCGACCACCACGTCGCAGCCGGCGATGTCGGCCTCCTCCAGGCTGGTCAGCTCGCAGGCGTCGGCCAGTACCCAGTCGGCGGCCGGCACCCGGTCGGGCCGCAGCATCCGGGGCTGGCGCTCGATGAGCATCACCTGGTGGCCGTTGTCGATCAGCTCCTGCGCGATCGAGCGGCCCACGTTGCCCGCGCCGGCGATGGCGATGCGCATGCTCACAGCCCTCCTTCGGGCGGCGCCGCCGCCACCGACGTGACCGTCGCCGCGATGTCGTCGGTGACCAGCATGAAGACCTGGTCGCCCTCCTGGACGACGCTGGAGCGGGTCGGCAGCGTGCCGATGCCGAAGCGGATCAGGTACGCCACCCGGGCCCCGGTCGCCTCCTCCAGGGCGCGTACCGGCCGGCCGACCCAGTCCTTGTGCACCGGCACCTCGATGATCGACACGGTGCTCGTCGCGTCCCGGAAGATCTCCACGTTCCCCTCCGGCACCAGGTGCCGCAGCATCCGCTCGGCGGTCCACCGGACGGTGGCCACCGTGGGGATGCCGAGCCGCTCGTAGACCTGGGCGCGGCGCTGGTCGTAGATGCGCGCCGCGACCCGGGACACGCCGAACGTCTCCCGGGCGAGCCGGGCCGAGATGATGTTGGAGTTGTCGCCGCTGGAGACGGCCGCGAAGGCGTCCGCCCGCTCGATGCCGGCCTGCCGGAGGACCTCCCCGTCGAAGCCGGCGCCGGTGACGGTGATCCCGGCGAAGTCGGGGCCGAGCCGGCGGAAGGCGTCGGCGTCGTGGTCGATGACGGCGACCGAGTGCCCCCGGGACTCCAGGCTGTGGGCGAGGGTCGAGCCGACCCGGCCGCAACCCATGATCACGACATGCACCGCGTCCCTCCTCAAGGTGCGCAACGCCCGGCCGGTGGGCCTGCCGTCTGCGAGCCTGCCACGTCGCGGGCGTGGGCGCGGACCGACGGTACTCCGCCGCTCCGCCGCCGCGCGATCGGCCACCCCACGGGGCGCAACCGGGTGGTCGTACGCTTGGCGGTTGTGGCCAGACCCACCTCGCTGCTGAAGCGGCTGCTCCTCGGTCGACCGTTCCGGTCCGACCGGCTCAAGCACACGCTTCTGCCCAAGCGCATCGCGCTGCCCGTCTTCGCGTCCGACGCCCTCTCCAGCGTCGCGTACGCGCCCGACGAGATCCTGCTGACCCTCTCCATCGCCGGCGCCTCGGCGTACCTCTTCTCGCCGTGGATCGCCCTGGCCGTCGTGGTGGTGATGCTCACCGTCGTCGCCAGCTACCGGCAGAACGTGCACGCCTACCCCTCGGGCGGCGGCGACTACGAGGTGGCCACGGTCAACCTCGGCCCCCGGGCGGGCGTCGCGGTGGCCAGCGCGCTGCTGGTCGACTACGTGCTCACGGTCGCGGTCTCGGTCTCCTCGGGGGTGGCCAACCTGGGCTCGGTGGTGCCGTTCGTGGCCACCCACAAGGTGCTGATCGCCGTCACCGCGGTGGTGCTGCTCACGGCGGTGAACCTGCGGGGGCTGCGCGAGTCCGGCACCGCGTTCGCGATCCCCACCTACGGCTTCATCATCGTGATGGTCGGGATGCTGCTGACCGGCCTCGTACGGGTCTTCGTGCTCGGCCACGACCTGCGGGCGCCCAGCGCCGGCCTGGAGATCCAGGCCGAGCACAGCGTCACCGGCTTCGCCCTGGTCTTCCTGCTGCTGCGCACGTTCTCCTCGGGCTGCGCGGCGCTGACCGGCGTGGAGGCGATCTCCAACGGGGTGCCGGCGTTCAAGGCGCCGAAGAGCCGCAACGCGGCCACCACGCTGCTGCTGCTCGGCACCATCTCGGTGGCCATGCTCGTCGGCATCATCTGGCTGTCCCGGCTCACCGGCCTGCAGTTCGTCGAGGACCCGAGGCTCCAGATCATCTCCGGCCCCGAGGGATACGTGCAGAAGACCGTCACCACCCAGCTCGGGGAGACGGTCTTCGGCTCCGGCTCGGTGCTGCTCTTCGTGGTCGCCGGGGTCACCGCGCTGATCCTCTTCCTGGCCGCGAACACGGCGTTCAACGGCTTCCCGGTGCTCGGCTCGATCCTCGCCCAGGACCGCTACCTGCCCCGGCAGCTGCACACCCGCGGCGACCGGCTGGCCTTCTCCAACGGCATCGTCTTCCTGGCCGTCGCCGCGATCGTGCTGATCGTCGGCTTCCAGGCCGAGGTGACCCGGCTCATCCAGCTCTACATCGTCGGCGTGTTCGTCTCGTTCACGCTCTCCCAGGCCGGCATGATCCGGCACTGGAACCGGCACCTGAGGACGACGCGGGACCCGCAGGCGCGCCGGCAGATGCTGCGCTCCCGGGCGATCAACGCCTTCGGCATGGCGATGACCGGCGCGGTGCTGGTCATCGTGCTCGTCACCAAGTTCCTGCTCGGGGCGTGGATCGCCATCGCCGCGATGGCGATGATCTACATGCTCATGCTGGGCATCCGCCGGCACTACGACCGGGTCGCCGCGGAGCTGACCCCGCCGGACGAGGGCCGGGCCGTGCTGCCCGCCCGCAACCACGCCGTCGTGCTGGTCAGCAAGGTGCACAAGCCGACGCTGCGGGCGATCGCGTACGCCCGGGCGACCCGGCCGGACACGCTGACCGCGGTGACCGTGAACGTCGACGAGAAGGACACCCGGGAGTTGCAGACGGAGTGGGAGCGGCGGGACCTGCCCGTCCCGCTGACCGTGGTCGACTCGCCGTACCGGGAGATCACCCGGCCCATCCTCGACTTCGTGGCCGGCGTCCGCCGGGAGTCGCCGCGCGACGTGGTCACGGTCTTCATCCCGGAGTACGTGGTGGGGCGCTGGTGGGAGCACCTGCTGCACAACCAGAGCGCGCTGCGCCTGAAGGGGCGGCTGCTCTTCGAACCGGGGGTGATGGTGACCAGCGTGCCGTGGCAGCTCGCCTCGACGGCGGGCAAGGACCTGGACCGGCTGGACGCCACCCTCAGCCGGGGCCCGGCGCGCGGGCCCCGGGTGGCGCCGCGCGGCACCCTGCCGCCGAGCGTGCCGCCCGTCGTGTCCGCGCCGCCCGGAGAGAGCGGCCCGAGTGGTGGGGGTGAGCGGTGAACCCGCAGGAGTACGCACGGGGGCTGGAGGAGGCCGAACGCGTCGAGCTGACCGTCGGGACGGTCGCGCCGGGCGGGCACTGCGTCGCCCGGGTGGACGGGCAGGTGGTCTTCGTCCGGCACGCGCTGCCCGGGGAGCGGGTGGTCGCCGAGGTGACCGAGGTGCACAGGGGCTTCGTCCGGGCCGACGCGGTGACCGTGATCGAGGCCTCCCCGGACCGGGTCGAGCAGCCCTGCCCGTACGCGAAGCCGGGCCGCTGTGGCGGGTGCGACCTGCAACACGTCGCCCCGGCCGCCCAGCTCGACTGGAAGGCGGCGGTCGTACGCGAGCAGCTCACCCGCCTCGGCGGGCTCACCGACGCCGAGCTGGACGCCCTCGGCGTCCGGGTCGAGCCGTTGCCCGGCGGCCCGCTCGGCTGGCGCTCCCGCGTCCGCTACGCCGTCGACGGGGCGGGCCGGGCCGGGCTGCTCAAGCACCGCTCGCACGAGGTGGTGCCGATCGACCGCTGCCTGATCGCCCACCCGGCGATCCGGGAGCTGCCCGTGCTGGCCCCGACCGGGGCGCGCTGGCCGGACGCGGACGCGGTCGAGACGGTCGCCTCCACCGGCGGGGACGTGACCGCCACCGCCGTCGCCGACGGGGTGTCCCGCACCCTCAGCGGCCCGGAGCGGGTCCGTGAGGTGGCCGCCGGCCGGGAGTGGACGCTGCCGGTGTCGTCGTTCTGGCAGGTCCACCCGGCCGCCGCCGACACCCTGGTCGAGGCCGTGCTGGGGCTGACCGACCCGCGCCCGGGCGAGCGGGCCTGGGATCTCTACGGCGGGGCGGGGCTGTTCGCCGCCGCGCTGGCCGGCCGGGTCGGCGAGGCGGGCCGCGTCACCCTGGTCGAGTCGGCGGCGCAGGGCGTCGCCGCCGCCCGGGAGAACCTGCGTGACCTGCCCTGGGTGGAGGTCGTCCCGGCCCGGGTGGAGACCGCGCTGGCCCGCCGCCGGATCACCGGGCCGGTCGACGTGGTGGTGCTCGACCCGCCGCGCTCCGGCGCGGGCGCCCGGGTGGTGCGCGACGTCGTGGCCGCCGGTCCCCGCGCGGTGGCGTACGTGGCCTGCGACCCGGCCGCCTTCGCCCGCGACGTGCACACCTTCGCCGGGCTGGGCTGGCGGCTGGCCGAGCTGCGCGGCTTCGACCTGTTCCCGATGACCCAGCACGTCGAGCTGGTCGGCCTGCTCCTGCCGCCGGGGCGAGCCCACCGCTAGCCTGACGCGATGAAGATCGTCGGGTTGATGTCGGGAACCTCGTACGACGGGGTGGACGTGGCCGCCGCCGAGTTCACCCTCGACGGGGACACGCTGCGGCTACGACCGCTGGGGCACCGGGGCGTCGACTACGACGACGAGCTGCGCGCCGAGATCGGCGCGCTGCTGCCGCCCGCGAGCACCACCGTCGAGGCGGTCTGCCGCCTGGACAACCGCCTCGGGGAGGTCTTCGCCGAGGCGGCGGCCCTCGGCGTCGAGCTGGCCGGCGGCGCGGCCGACGCGGTGGTCTCGCCCGGGCAGACGGTCTTCCACTGGGTGGACGGCGGGCGCGCCCGGGGCACCCTGCAACTGGGCGCGGTGGCCCGGGTGGCGGCGCGGGTGGGCGTACCCGTGCTGAGCGACCTGCGCTCGGCGGACGTCGCGGCCGGCGGGCAGGGCGCGCCCCTGGTCCCGGCGTTCGACGCGCTGCTGCTCGACCCGGCCGACGGCGCGGCCCCGCGCGCCGCGCTCAACCTGGGCGGCATCGCCAACCTCACGGTCGTCGCGCCCGGGGCGCCGGTGCTCGGGTACGACGTGGGGCCCGCCAACGCGCTGCTCGACGCGGCGGCCCGTCGCCTCCTGGGCCGGCCCTGCGACCTCGACGGCGCCCGCGCGGCGGCCGGTCGGGTGCACCCCGGCCTGCTCGCCGCGCTGCTCGCCGAGCCGTACTACGCGGCCCCGCCACCCAAGTCGACCGGCAAGGAGCTGTTCCACGCCGGCTACCTGGACGACCGGCTGGCCGCGCTCGGCGAGGCGGTGCCGGCCGACGACGTGCTCGCCACCCTGACCGAGCTGACCACCCGGGTGGTGGCCGGCGAGTGCGACCGGCACGGCGTGACCGAGGTGGTCGCGGCCGGCGGCGGGGTGCGCAACCGGACGCTGACGGACCGGCTGGCCGCCCTCGGCGCGGGGCGCTGGCGGCTGCGCACCACCGACGAGCTGGGGGTGCCCGCGCAGGCCAAGGAGGCGTACGCGTTCGCGCTGCTGGGCTGGCTCTCCTGGCACGGGCTGCCGGGCGCGCTGCCCTCGGTGACCGGCGCCACCCGGGCCGCCGTGCTGGGCTCCTGGACCCCGTCCGGGCCGGCGCACCGGGCTGCCCCGACCGTCGCGGCGCCCCGGCGGCTGCGGATCGCGGCCTGATCTCCCAGGGGGCCGGTTCGCCGGCGACCGGGCCGGCCGCGGATCCGGGGACTGACCAGGCGATCAGGGCCCCGGGCCGGCCGGCGGGCATCCGGGCCAGGCTGCGGAGTACCGGACGGCCGATAGACTCTTGCGTCATGAGCGTTGAAGAGGACACGGTCCACCACACCGGGCTGCTGGCCACCGTACGGGGTCCGCAGGACGTCAAGCGGATGTCCGCCGAGGAGCTGGACGTCCTCGCCGCGGAGATCCGTGACTTCCTGATCGCCAAGGTCTCGCGTACCGGCGGGCACGTCGGCCCCAACCTGGGCGTGGTCGAGCTGACCCTGGCCATGCACCGGGTCTTCGACTCCCCGCGCGACCGGCTCCTGTTCGACACCGGCCACCAGGCGTACGTGCACAAGATCCTCACCGGCCGGCAGACCGGCTTCGACAAGCTGCGTCAGCGCGGCGGCATCTCCGGCTACCCGAGCCAGGCCGAGAGCGAGCACGACCTCATCGAGAACTCGCACGCCTCCACCGCCCTGTCCTACGCCGACGGCCTGGCCAAGGCGTACGCGCTGCGGGGCGAGCAGCGCAGCGTGGTCGCCGTGGTGGGTGACGGCGCGCTCACCGGCGGGATGTGCTGGGAGGCGCTGAACAACATCGCCGCCGCCCGTAACCCGTTGGTGATCGTGGTCAACGACAACGGCCGCTCCTACGCGCCGACCATCGGCGGCCTCGCCGACCACCTCTCCACGCTGCGGCTGAACCCCGGCTACGAGAAGGTGCTCGACACCGTCAAGGAGGCGCTCGGCTCGACGCCGCTGGTCGGCAAGCCGATGTACGAGGTGCTGCACGCGGTCAAGCGGGGCATCAAGGACGCGGTCGCCCCGCAGGCGATGTTCGAGGACCTCGGCATCAAGTACGTCGGCCCGGTCGACGGGCACGACGTGACGGCGGTCGAGTCGGCGCTGCGGGCGGCGAAGAACTTCGGCGGTCCGGTGATCGTGCACGCCGTCACCCGCAAGGGCTACGGCTACCGCCCGGCCGAGGAGGACGAGGCCGACTGCCTGCACGGCCCCGGCAGCGCCTTCGACATCGAGACCGGCAAGCTGGTCGCCGCCCCGTCGGTGAAGTGGACGCACGTCTTCGCCGACGAGCTGGTCGCCATCGCCGACGAGCGGCCCGACGTGGTGGGCATCACCGCCGCGATGGCCGAGCCCACCGGCATCGCCAAGCTGGCCCGCAAGCACCCGAAGCGGGTCTACGACGTGGGCATCGCCGAGCAGCACGCGGCCACCTCGGCCGCCGGCCTCGCCCTCGGCGGGCTGCACCCCGTGGTGGCGGTCTACGCGACCTTCCTCAACCGCGCCTTCGACCAGGTCCTGCTGGACGTGGCGATGCACAAGCTGCCGGTGACCTTCGTGCTGGACCGGGCCGGGATCACCGGCCCCGACGGGCCCAGCCACTACGGGATGTGGGACATGTCGGTCTTCGGGGTCGTGCCGGGCCTGCGGATCGCCGCGCCCCGCGACGCCGCCACCCTGCGCGAGGAACTGCGCGAGGCGGTGGCCGTCGACGACGGCCCCACCATCGTCCGCTTCCCGACCGGCACCGTCGCCGCCGACCTGCCGGCCGTGCGCCGGGTCGGCACCGTCGACGTGCTGGCCGAGTCGGCGCGCAAGGACGTGCTGCTGGTCGCGGTCGGCTCCTTCGGCCACCTCGGCATGGAGGTGGCGACCCGGGTCGCCGGGCAGGGCTACGGGGTCACCGTGGTCGACCCGCGCTGGGTCCGCCCGGTCCCGGCCGAGCTGGTCGAGTTGGCCGCCGGCCACCGGCTCGTGGTCACCGTCGAGGACGGGGTCCGGGTCGGTGGCGTCGGTGACGCCCTCGCCCAGGCGATGCGGGACGCCGACGTCCGGGTGCCGCTGAAGGACCTGGGCGTGCCGGCCGACTGGCACCCGCACGGCACCCGCGCGCAGATCCTCGCCGACCTGGGCCTGACCGCGCAGGACGTGGCCCGCGACGTCACCGGCTGGATCTCCCGGCTCGACGTCGAGCCGGTCGAGCCGGTCGTCACCGCCGACGACGCGACCGCGCAGAACTGAGCCCCTGACCGCCGACGGCGGGTGCCCCGGGAGACCGGGACACCCGCCGTCGGCGTCCGGCGCCCCGGATCAGCGGTCGCCGACGGAGCGGTAGTGCGTCTTCTCCGCCTCGGCGAGGCTGAACGTCGCCGAGCGGGTCGGCATCGGCACCACGACCAGCCCCGGCCGGTCCACGAGCCGGAGCGTGTCCGGTGGCGTGGACAGCGAACTGTCGGCGGTCGGCCGCCAGCTCAGCACGGCCAGCGGCTGCCCCGGCACCGGCAGCCTGTACGTCTGCAACGGGTCGGACCGGTCGGCGGGGGAGAGCACCGGCGCGCCCCCGTCGGCGGGGCGGTAGACCACGGCGGACATCATGCCGTCGGCCGTCTCCCAGGTCAGCTGCTCCAGCTCCGCCGGCTCGCCACCGCCCAGGGCGACCTCGCCGAGGGTGCGTACGGTCAGCTTGGTCATCGGCCAGGACGCCGGCACCGAGCGCGGCGCCTCCCGGTCGCCGATGCGCCGGGGGATGCTGCCGAAGGGACCCTCCTCCCCGGCGAGCACGCAGGTGTCCAGGCCCGTGAGGGCCCGCTTGCCGGAGCCGCTCTCGTCGCGTACGAGGGGGTAGCGGGGGTCGGCGGTGCCGGTGCCGAGATCCAGCAGCCGGTCGGCGGCCCGGCCCCGGGGCAGTGCCCGGGTGGCCTTGAGCGTGGCGGTCACCGGCACCGCCCGGCAGGCCGGCACGTTCACCGGCTCGGTGAGGCCCTCGGTGTGCCGCAGCGCGCGACCGTCCGGCCCGAGCAGCCGCTGCACCCGGTCGGAGGTGAGGTAGCGCCGTCCGTCGGCGGTGTGCACGGGGAGCACGTCGGAGTAGACGAGGTAGCCGGGGTCGGTGTACTCGACGGCGCGGGTGACGGCGTACCGGCCGCCCTCGGCGGTGACCTGGAGCAGCCAGGACGCGCTCTGGCCGGGCACGTCGGCCGCGACCAGCGCCAGGGGCGCGCCGCCGACCTCGCCGGACCAGAGGATCCCGGAGGTGGGCAGGTGCACCCGGTCGTCGGCCGGCGACCGCCAGTCGCGTACCGCCCCGGTCACGGCCGACCGGACGGCGGCGTCGCCCGCGAGCGTGCCCCGTGGCGGCCAGACCGTGAGGTCGCCGTCCAGGCTGTCGTAGCCGACCCGTAGGTCGGTCGGCTGCCGCTGCGCCACCGGACCGCAGGCGGTCACGGTGAGTAGCAGACTCAGCAGTGCGGTGGCCGTGATGCCGCGCCGGCGGACTGGAGCCACCTGTACGCCCCCTCGATCGCCTCAGCCGTCGTTCAAACGGAAAGCGCCATAGTACGAGATGTCGGATCACCGGGACGCGCCACCTCGCCCACCGTCCGTGCGCAGGTCGCGGGCCCCGGCCGACACCGGCCACACAGGACACTGCCGTGGTTTCAGGGTGAATGTCCCGCTCGGGTAGACTCCGCCGACTGTGACGCCTGCCGAGACCCGCGCCGAATCCAGGTCGGAATCCGACGCCGCCGCGGCCCCCGCGTCCGAACCCGTGGCACCGTCCGTGGGCGGCGCCGGCGACCGTACGCCGGACGGGGCCGCCCCCGCCGACGAGGCCGGCGCTCCCGGCGTGGCTGTGGACACCGGAGCGGCCGACGCCGACTCCTCGCCCGGCGTGGCCGTCGACACCGGAGCGGCCGGCGTCGCGACCTCCTCCGGAGCGGACGGCGGGGCCGGGGGAGGGGCGGAGCGCGCCCGGCCGCGGCGGTGGGCCCGGCGGCGGCAGGACCTCACGGTCTTCGGCCTGTTCCTGCTGGCCGCGGTCTGGGTGACCAGCCAGATCTGGGTGGACCCGGCCGGCCGGGTGGCGTCGCTCTACAGCAGCGACCCGGCCCAGGTGCAGTTCTTCCTCGCCCACTCGGTACGCGTGGTGCTGCACGGCGAGTTCCCGTTCTTCACCGAGCAGTTCAACTACCCCGACGGGGTCAACCTGATGGCCAACACGGCCATCCTCGCGCTGGGCATCCCGATGGTGCCGGTGACGCTGCTCTTCGGGCCGGCCGTGACCTTCGTGTTGCTGGTCACGCTCGCGCTCGCCGGCACCGCCTCCGCCTGGTACTTCGTGCTCTCCCGGCATGTCGTGCGCAGCCCGCTGGCGGCCGCCGTCGGCGGCTGGTTCTGCGGGTTCTCGCCGGCGATGCTCTCGCACGCCAGCTGGCACCCCAACATCATCTCCCAGTTCCTGCTGCCGTTCATCGTCTGGCGGGTGCTGGTCATCACCCGCTCCCGCCGGCCGTGGCGCGACGGCGCGCTGCTCGCCCTGATGGTCACCGCCCAGGCGTTCATCAACGAGGAGATCCTGCTCTTCACGGCGCTCGCCTGCGGCGTGTTCCTGCTCGCCGTGCTCGCCCAGCGGCCGGCGCTCTGGGCGGCGGCCTGGCGGCCGTTGGCCAAGGCCCTCGCGATCTGCACCGTGCTCGCCGGGGCGCTGCTGGCGTACCCGCTCTACATCCAGTTCGCCGGGCCCATGGCGTACCACGGTCTGAGCGACGCGGTCCGCGACTACGGCAACGACATCGCGGCCTTCTTCGCGCCCGGCTCGCCGACGATCGGCGGCGACCAGCGCGCCAACGTCAACCTCGCCCCGAACTACTCCGAGGAGAACGCCTTCTTCGGCTGGAGCCTCGCCCTGATCGCCGTCGGCATCGCGGTGTGGCTGCGGCGGGAGCTGATCGTCCGGGCGCTCGCCGTGACCGGGGCGTTCTTCGCCGTGCTCTCCCTCGGCGAGCGGGTGTCCTGGTGGGACCGTGAGCTGATCACCGGCCCCTGGGAGTGGCTGGTCCGGTTGCCGCTGCTCGACGCGGTGGTGCCCACCCGGTTCGGCCTGATCACCAGTGTGGTGGTGGGCATCCTGCTGGCCTTCGCCGTCGAGCGGTCCCGGGCGCTGCCGCTGGAGCGGCGGACGCTGCGTACGCTCACCCTGGCCGGGCTCGTCCTCGCGCTGCTGCCGATCGCGCCGATGCCGTTGCAGATGACCTCGCGTCCCCCGGTGCCGGACTTCATCACGGCCGACCGGTGGCGTGGCTACGTCGGGCCGGACCAGACCCTGGTGCCGATCCCGGTGCCCGCCATGGGGCACACCCACGGGATGCGCTGGGCCGCCTCCACCAACCTCGACTTCAAGATCCCCGGCGGCTACTTCCTGGCGCCGCGCAACGGCAACACCGGCGACCCCGGCCGCTTCGGTGGCCGGCCCAGCGGCATCGGGAAGCTGCTGGAGGAGGTCGCCTCGACCGGCCGCATTCCGAAGCTGGACGACCGGCAGCGCCGCCGCTGCATGGACGAGCTGCGGCACTGGCGGGCGGCCATCCTGGTGCTGCCGGTCACCCAGCACCACTCCGAGCAGTTGCGGCGCACCGTCGAGCAGCTGGTCGGCCCCGGCCGCCGGGAGCTGGACGTCTGGGTGTGGGACGTCCGGACGCTCACGGACCAGCCGGCCTGATGGCCGCCCCGGCGGCGGCCGGCACCGTCGACACGGCACCCGCGCGGCGGCCCCGCCGGCTGCCGTCCCGCGCCCCGGACGCGCTGGTCGTCGCCGGCTACCTCGCCCTGGCGGTGCTGCTGACCCTCGGCCAGTGGGGCCGTCCGGGGCGGCTGTTCCACCAGGCCGGGGACCAGATCCTCTTCGAGTGGATGCTGGCCCGCGCGGCCCGGGCCGTGACGGGCCTGGAGAACCCGCTGTACAGCGGGGAGCTGAACGTCCCCGACGGGGTGAACCTGATGGCCAACACCTCGGTGCTGGGCCTGGGCGTGCCGCTGACGCCGGTCACCCTGCTGTTCGGCTCGCAGGTCGCCTTCCTGGTGGCCGTCGTCTGCTGCCTCGCCGGCACCGCGACCGCCTGGTACGCGCTGCTGCGCCGCCGACTCGTCGACTCCCGCGCGGCGGCGGCCGTCGGCGGGCTGTTCTGCGGCTTCGCCCCCGGCATGGTCGCGCAGGCCGGGGCACACCTGCACATGGCGGCGCAGTTCCTGGTGCCGGTGATCCTGGCGCTGGTGTTCCACCCCGACCCGCGCCGGGTGTGGCGGCACGGGACGCTGCTCGGGCTGCTGGTGGCGTACCAGGTCTTCCTCGGCGAGGAGGTGCTGGTCTTCCTGGTGCTCGCCGCCGGGACGTTCGCGCTGGCGTACGCGGCGGCCGACCGGGCGACCGCGCGTCGGCGGGCACCCGCGCTGCTGGGCCGGCTGGCCGTCGGCGTGGCGGTCTCGTTGCCGCTGCTGGCGTACCCGCTGTGGTTCCAGTTCTTCGGCCCGGGCCACTACCGGGGCATGCCCTTCCACGCGTACGGCTACCAGCTCGACGCCGCGTCGTTCACCGCCTCGGCGCGGCAGACGGTGCTCGGCGACGACCACCTGCCCGGCCTGCTCGCCCCGAACCCCACCGAGGAGAACTCCTTCTTCGGCCCCGGGCTGCTGGTGCTCGCCGTGGTGATCGTGATCTGGCTGTGGCGCCGGCCGCTGGTGCGCGCGCTGGCCGCCTGCGGGCTGTTCTTCGCGCTGCTCTCGCTGGGCGGGCAGGTCCGCCTGGACGGCACACCCACCGGCATCCCCGGGCCGTACCGGCTGATCGCCGAGCTGCCGCTGCTCGACCACGCGGTGCCGGCGCGCTTCCCGCTGGTCTGCGTCCCGGTGCTGGGCATCCTGCTCGCCCTCTCCCTGGACCGGCTGCGTCCCGAGGTCGGGGCCGATCGGCTGCGCCCCGGGGTCGGGACCGATCGGCTGCGCCCCGGGGTCGGGACCGAGGCCCGGGTGGGTGCCGTGCCGGTCCGGCTGCTCTGGGGCGGGGCGGTGGCCGCCGCGCTGCTGCCGCTGATCCCCACCCCGATCCGGACCGTGCCGGCCTGGCCCGTGCCGGCGTTCGTGGCCGAGGGCGGCTGGCGGGCCCACGTCCCGCCGGGCCGGACCCTGGTGCCGGTGCCGCCGGTGACCGGCGCGGGGGTCAGCCCGGCGATGCTCTGGTCGGCCCGCACCGGGCTGGCCTTCCCGACGCCGGGCGGCTACTTCATCGGCCCCCGGGCCGCCGACGATCCGGCCGCCCGGTGGGGAGCCCCGGACCGCCCCACCGCCGAGCTGCTGCGCCGGGTGGCGCAGACGGGCGAGGTGCCGGTGGTCACCGACGAGCACCGCCGGCAGGCGGTCGAGGACCTGCGCCACTGGCGTGCCGCCCTGGTGGTGCAGGGCGGCCTGCACCACGGCGACCCGGTGCGCCGTACGGTCGACGCGCTGCTCGGCCCCGGCCGCGAGGTGGCCGGCGCCCACGTCTGGGACGTCCGGCCCCTGGTGGGCTGACGCCCGCCCTACCAGCGTGACCGCTCGACGGGTGACGGCTCAGCCGACGAGCGGCCGGACGTCCCAGAGCCACACGTCGTCGACGCGCTGGGGCGGGCCGATCAGCGCGGTCATCAGCTCGCGCAGGACCGCCTCGCGCGGATGCGCGCCGAGGACGACCACCGACGCCCGCCAGAAGCGCAGGTCCTCGACCGCCTGGCGGCGGTTCTCCTCGGTCAGCGCGGGGACCGCGTCCTTGTCCATCGTGGAGTAGATGAGGGTGCTGGTCGGCCGGTTCGGTGCGCCGAAGACGCCCTCGCCCCGCTCGTTCGGCCCGATGAAGTAGCCACCGGGGATCGGGAACTCGTGCTGCGTCAACGCGCTCCAGCGCAGCGTGGGCAGACCGTGCACGTTGCTCGGGATCGGCACCGGCACCAGGGTCCGGCCGTCCGGCACGTACGGGCGCCAGCCGCCCGCGGTGATGAAGTGCGGCGGCGGGTCGACGGGCTGCGCCGGCAGCGGGCGCGGGAACAGCGGCAGCACGGCGAGCGCGACGGCCGCGTACCCGACGGGCCGCAGCCAGCGGAGACGCGGCCCGGCGGCGGTGCTGGTGCCGTCGCCGGCGCGGGGGGCCGGCACCGGCGGACGACCGTTGCCGGCGACCGCGTCCCAGGCCAGGGCGAGCAGCACGCCGAGCGCCGCCGCCACCACCAGGGCCAGCCGGGTCGGCATCATCATCTCGACCAACGGCAGGTCGTCGGAGATGTAGGCCCACGGGCCGTCCGTCTCCGTCTCCACCCCGTTGAGCCGCACCTTCGGGCCGATCGAGGCCACCGTGAAGACCACCACCAGCACCGCGAGGATCCGGGCGGTGAGCGAGCGGCGGACCAGCAGCACCAGCGCCACCACCGACAGCAGCACCAGCGGCCAGCCGAACCAGGTGTTCTGCTCGGTCAGCCCGATGGTCTTCTCCACCGCCTCGTCGCCGGCCACGGTGTCCCGGGCGAAGGTGACGAAGGCGGCCAGGTCCTCGCCCCAACTGTGGAACACCCCGCCCTGCAAGCCCCGGTAGGACTGCGGGCCGTTGAACTGGAACCAGATCGGGTAGGCGGTCAGCAGCAGCGCCAACCCGCCGCCCACGCCGAGCGCGGCGGCGAAGCTGCCGGCCACCGCCCGCGTCCGCGCCGGCCGCATGATCGCGTACGCGACCACGACGACCAGGCAGGCCAGCGCGGTGAGCAGCAGCATCTCCTCGTTGATGAAGATCTGGTACGCCACCAGCAGGCCCAGCACGATGCCGTTGCGCCGCCGGCGGCCGGGCTCGCCGAGCCGCAACACCCGCACCACGATCAGGGGCAGCAGGAAGTTCGACACGAAGTTGGGCTGGCCGTTGGCGTGGTGCACGATGCCCGGCGCGAAACCGAGGAACGCGCCGCCGACGAAGGCCGCCGCGCGGGAGCGCACCAGGTGCCGCGACAGCATCCAGTACGACGTGCCGGCGGTCGCGGCCAGCGCCCCGCCCAGGTAGAGCGCGTACATGACCTGCGGGCCGAGCAGCATGGTCAGCGGGGCCAGCGGCAGCGTCACCCCGAGCAGCGAGGTGTTCGCCATCATGTTCACCCCGTCGGGGGCGTTCTGCCGCTCGGTGAACAGCGGGTTCTCCAGGTGCCGCACCGAGTACGCGCCGTGCGAGAAGAGCCACTCGAACCAACTGTGGTCGGTGGGCAGGTGCGACGACACCCGGTTCTGCACGTCCACCCAGTAGTTCAGGCACACGAAAACGCCGAGCAGGACATAGGCTCCGATGGCCAGTACGTCGGCGCGGGACGGCCTGCGCCGGGCCCGGCGCGTCGGCTCGGCCGCGACGGGCTCGGAGACGGAGTTCAGCGAGGGGTCTACCACCGGCACAGCCACGACGCGCCATCGTACAGGCGCGCCAACGTCGCTTTTGCCCAGCCGGTGCCCCCGCGGCCGATTTGCCGGTGCGCCGGAGGCCACGGTGTGACGGGGAGGACGGCACGTGACGGTCATCGACCTCGGCGAACGGCGGGACGTCGCAGGCCCCGCCGAGCCCGGTCCGGGCCGGCTCCTGCGCCGCTGGGCACCGGCCCTGGTCGCCCTGCTCTGCCTGGTGGCGCCGGCCGCCGCCGCGCCCTGGCCCGCGCAGCCGCCGGGCGCCGCGATCCCGGTCGAATCGGACGCGAACGTCCTGTTCGCCGACGAGGCGCTCCTGGTGACCGCCTCGGACCCCGACGCGGTGCCCGACGAGGCGGTGCGGCGCCTGGTCGCGTACCGGCTGCCCTCCGGCCGTCCGATGTGGCGGGTGACGATGCCCGCGCCGGGGCGGGTGTTCCAGGCCGTTCGGGTCGGTGACCTGCTGGTGGTCAGCTCGACCGGGGACCGGACGGTGCCGCCGACGGCGATCGGGCTCGCCGTCGGCGACGGCGGGGTGCGCTGGCGGGCCGAGGGACAGTTGCGCGGCGCCACCGGGGCCGGGCACCTGCTGCTGTCGGCCTTCGACACCTCGGGCGCGTCCGTGCTGCGTTCGGTGGACCCGGCGGGCGGCGCCGTCCGGTGGTCGCAGCCGCTGGCCTTCGAGGACACGCACCTGTACCGGCGCGACCAGCGGGTGCGCCTGCTGGCGGTGCTCGATGGCGGGCGACTGGAGGTGCGCGACCCCGACACGGGCGCGGTGCGCGTCGCGGCGACCGTGTCCGGCCGGTCCCGGGTGCTGACGGTCACACGGGAGCTGGTGCTGCTCACCGACGCGAGCGGCACCCTCAGCGGCTACGAGATCGCCGCCCTGCGCCGGCGGTGGAGCGTGCCCCGTGGCCCGGCCGACCAGCCCGACATCTACGACTGCGGCGTCCTGATCTGTGTCGACGACGGCTCGCCCACCGTCCGACTGCTCGATCCCGCCACCGGCACCGTGCGGTGGCAGACCGGGATGGCGGCGCTGTGGCCGGTCCCCGTCGAGGGCAGGCTGCTGGCCGTCCGGCGCTCGGGGGGCGGTGCCGCGGACCACGTGCTGCTCGACGCGGCGACCGGGCGGTCGGTACGGCAACTGGGGCGCTGGCAGCCGTTCGCCGGGGGGCTGCTGGAGGACCCCCGGATCACCGTGCACCGCAGGCAGCGCGACGGACGGTACCTGGTCGGCCGGATCGACGAGCGCGGGGAGGGCGTCCGGGTGCTGGCGGTGCTGCGGGGCGTGGTGGGGGCGTGCGGCACGTTCGGGTCGTCGGTCGTCTGCCGGCACGAGGACGGCGGGCTCGGCGTGTGGGTGCTGCCCGGCGACCGCGACCGGAAGGGGCGGGCGTGACGCTGATCGACCTCGGCGAGATACGCGACGAGCCGGGCCGGGAGGCGTCCCCGGCCCGCCCGCCCCGCGCCGTCGGCAGGCCGCTGCGAGTCGTACTGGCGCTCGCGTTCCTCGTGGCCACCGTGGCGGCGAGCGCGCCGGTGCCGGCCCGGGTCGCGTTCGTCGTGCCGGCCCGCCTCGGGGCGGAGGCGTTCCTGCACGGTGACCGGCTCTACGTCGTCGAGCCGGCCGAGGGGGCGTCCGACGGCACCGTCGAGGTGCGCGCGTACGCGCTGCCCGAGCGGGCGCCGGCCGACGATGCCCCGCCCGTTCCGGCCTGGCGCTCCCGGGTCGTGACGGCGAACCGGTTCATGCAGGTCCAGACCGGGCCGGGGGTGGTCCTGTTCTCGATCATCGGGAACCAGGACGGCGTGCAGACTATCGCCCTCGACGCCGGGACGGGCCGCGAACGCTGGCGGCAGCCCGGCGACCCCTGGTTCGACCCGACGGGGATCCTGCTGTTGCAGACCGGCGGGGAGGAGGGCGGCGTCGTACGGTCGGTGGATCCGGCCTCCGGCCGGGCGCTCTGGTCGGTGCCGACGCCGGGCCGGGCCGCGACGTACGCCCTCCGCGACGGGCGGGTGGACCGGATCGTGCTGTTCCCCGCCGAGGGGCGGGTCGAGCTGCGCGACCCCCGCACCGGCGTCATCGTGCACGCGGTGGACCTGCCCTCGGGCGACGTGCCCGGGCTCGTGCACACGATGGTGGCGCACGACCTGCTGCTGGTCGTCCGGCCGCCCACGGGCCTGGTGACCGCCTACGGGTTGGACGGGCTGCGGCGGCGCTGGGAGACCCGCCTGCCGCAGGTGGAGTACGTCAACCCGTGCGGCGAACTGTTGTGTGCGCCCCGAGGGAACACGTTCAGTGCCCTTGACCCGGCCACCGGGGCGCTGCGGTGGAGCGGGGAGCGGTGGGTGGGGGTGTTCCTGGCGCGGGGCGGACGGCTCCTGGCGCTGTCGTCCGGGGGCGTCGGTGACCGGTGGGGCGTGCTCGACGCGGCGACCGGCCGGGAGGTGGCCGACCTCGGCATCTGGCAGTTGATGCCCTTCTACGTCGACGAGCGGCTGCTCGCCGTGCGGCCGGCCGTCGCCGGTGGCGGGCTGGTGGTGGGCGAGCTGGACGTCGCCGCGGGACGGGCCCGGGTGCTGGACGTGCTCCGCGGTGCCTCCGGGGACTGCCGCAGCCACGGGAACGCGGTGGCGTGCCGGCTGCTTACCGGCGGGTTCGGCGTCTGGCGCTACCCCCGCTGAGCCGCCCTGGCGGGGGCGGGGCAGGCGCGTCCGGGACGCCGGCGTCGGGTCCTCGCGACCGCCGCCGGGGTCACCAGTTGGGCTGCTCCGGCGCCGGGGGCAGTGGCACGCCCGGCGGCCGGAGCACGTACGCCACCCCGCCGCTGCCGCCCTGCCAGGCGGCCTCGAAGCGGTCCCGGTCGACGGTCCGGCGCACCGCGTCGTCGTCCGGGGCGTACGGGTCGTTGAGCACCGGCGCGCCGGCCTCGGTGAAGCCGACCAGCACCATCAGGTGACCCTTGGTGTCGTAGTCCAGCCCGGGCACGTCGCCGGACCGGAACGCGGCCGAGACGATCAGCGGGATGCCGGCGGCCACGAACGCCTCCGCCTCGGCCAGCGAGCGCAGCCGGGTGACGAAGGCGTCCACGCCGTGCAGGCCCGCGTACGCGGTGTTGAACGACCAGTTGCCGGCCCCGGCGTACGTGTGGTCGTAGCAGTGCCGGGCGGCGTGCACCACCACCGGGCGGGGACCGGGCGGGGTCACCCAGGCGTACCGGGTCGCCGCCGGGGCGGCGCCGAAGAAGGCCAGCACCATCGAGGTGCAGGTGGGGCTGCACCAGGAGTCCCCGCCGCCGCCCCACTGCGGGTGCTCCCCGGCGTGCAGCCGCTGCGAGTAGCGCGGCACGTCCAGCACGGTGCCCCGAGCGGCCGGGACCCGCCCGGCGGGCCGCTCGACGGGCAGCGGGCGCGGGACGCGGGGCGTGGGCCCGGTGACCGGATCGGAGCCGCCCGGCATCGCCGCGGAGCCCGCCCGGCCTGCCTGCGGCGCCTCGGGCGACGCCGTCGGGCGGGGGCCGGCGGCGACCGCCCCGACCGAGCGCAGCACCGGGGTCTCGTCGGCGTCCGCCGGCCGGAGCAGGGTCACCCGGACCTGCCAGCCGGTGACCGTGGCACCCGTCACCACCAGGGTGTCCGTGTCCACCTGCGCGTGGGCGTCGCGCTGCCCGGGCACGGAGGCGCGGCGGATCGCGTGGTCGTCGGCCGCCCAGTTCGCGAGGACGTACCACCCGGTGGCCGGGGCGTCGTCGTGCCAGCCCCGTAGCTCCACCCGCAGCCAGCAGCCGCCGGGGGTGTCCCCGGTCCAGGAGGGCACCACGTCGCGCACGGCGAAGCCGACCGGCACGGGCGGGGACGTCCAGGTGCCGGCCGCGTACCGGCGGGGCCGGCCGTCGGCGTCGGGGTGGTCGAGCCACTCGGCGGGGTCGGCCAGTTCGAGGCCCCGCCCGCCGGCGCGCAGCCCGGACAGGCTGCCCAGCCCGGCGTCGTCGGGCAGGCGGAAGCCCCGGTAGGTGACGTCCCACCCGGTGAACGTCGCCGCGTCGGTCATCTGTGTCCCTGTCCGTTGCGAAGGTTGATGCCGAAAGCATCGCGTACGACGAAGGTTTTCTGCAACGGGGTGGGCCGGAGACGGCGGGTGCGGGCCGGGTTGGCGGCCGGCACTAGGTTGTGGGTGGTCAGGGGCACGAGGAGGCCGGGATGCGGGTACTGGTGGTCGAGGACGAGCGCAACCTCGCCGACGCGATCGCGCGGGGTCTGCGCAAGCGGGGGATGGCGGTGGACGTCGCCTACGACGGCGACAGCGGCCACGAGATGGCGTTCGTCACCCGGTACGACGTGGTGGTGCTGGACCGGGACCTGCCCGGTGTGCACGGCGACCAGATCTGCGCCGAGCTGGCCGCCTCCGGCACCCTCACCCGGGTGCTGATGCTGACGGCGAGCGGCACCGTCGCCGACCGGGTGGAGGGGTTGCAGCTCGGGGCCGACGACTACCTGCCGAAGCCGTTCGCCTTCGACGAGCTGGTCGCCCGGGTGCAGGCCCTCGGCCGGCGGGCCACCCCGGCCGCGCCGCCGGTGCTGGAACTCGCCGACCTGGTCCTCGACCCGGCCCGCCGGGTGGCGACCCGGGGCGGCCAGCCGGTCGACCTGACCAACAAGGAGTTCGGCGTGCTCTGCGAGCTGCTCAAGGCGCGCGGCGCGGTGGTCTCCAGCGAGGAACTGCTGGAACGGGTCTGGGACGCCAACACCGATCCGTTCACCACCATCGTCCGGGTCACGGTGATGACGTTACGCAAGAAGCTCGGCGACCCGCCGTTGATCGAGACGGTGGTCGGTGCGGGCTACCGCACGGCGGAGGCGTCGGCATGAGCACGAGACACGAGTCGGTCCCGCAGGCCGCGCGATGGCGGACGAGGGCGGACGCCGCGACCCGGCGCGCCCAGCTGCGGCCCACGTTGCGGCTGCGGCTGACCCTGCTCAACGGCGTGCTGCTGGTCGGCGCGGGCGCGATCCTGATGCTGCTGGCCTGGCTGCTGGTCCGCGACGCGCTGCGCCCGACCGACGAACTGCTCCCCGGCACGATGGTGGTGCTGGCCGACGGGCGGTCGCTGGACGCCGCGCAGTGGCAGCGTCAGCTCGTCGACGCCGCCAGCGGGGAGCTGCTGGTCAAGGGCCTGGTGGCGCTGCTGACGATCAGCGTCGTCGGGGTGGCCGGCGCGTACGCGGTCGCCGGTCGGGCGTTGCGCCCGCTGCACCAGGTGACCGCCACCGCCCGCCGGCTCGGCGAGACCACGCTGGACCAGCGGATCGGCTACTCGGGCGCCGACGACGAGGTGGCCGAGCTGGCGGAGACCTTCGACGAGATGCTGGACCGCATAGCCGCCGCCTTCGAGGCGCAGAAGCGCTTCGTGGCCAACGCCTCGCACGAGTTGCGGACCCCCCTCGCGGTGATGCGTACCGAGATCGACGTGACGCTCAGCGACGACGAGGCGGACGCCGCCGAGTACCGCCGGATGGCCACCGTCGTCCGCGACGCCTCCGAGCGGGCGAACAGCCTGGTCGACGCCCTGCTGGTGCTGGCCCGCAGCGAGGCCCAGGCCGGCCGCCGGCTGGGTCGCCGCACCGAGTGCGACCTCGCCGCCGCCACCGCCAACGCCCTGTCGGCCGTACGCCGGGAGGTCGAACGGATAAAGCTGCGGGTGCAGACCTCGCTGGAGTCCGCGCCGGTCGTCGGCGACCCGGGGCTGCTGGACCGGCTGGCCGGCAACCTGATCGAGAACGCGATCCGCTACAACCACCTGCACGGCCGGGTCTGGGTGCGTACCGGCTCGGACGGGTGCCGGTCGTGGCTGGTGGTGGGCAACACCGGTTTCGAGGTGGACCAGGCCGACGTGCCCGGCCTGTTCGAGCCGTTCCGGCGCGGCGGTCGGGAGCGGACCGGCGCCCGCGGCTCCGGTCTCGGGCTCTCCATCGTCCGGGCGGTCTGCGACGCGCACGGCGGCACCGTGAAGGTGATCGCCCAGCCGGGGGGCGGGTTGGAGGTCACGGTGACCCTGCCGGCGGCGGAGGCCGCCCCGGCGATCGGCGCCGAGGAGCCAGCCGCCCGGCGGTGAGGACCAGCCCGGCGTCGCGGTTCAGGGCGGTCGCGGTTCAGGGCGGTGGGGTTGCGGCTCGGGCCGCGGGGTTGCGGCTCGGCGACGTCTGATGGAAGGATCATGGCGTCAGCTCGAGGACCGGAGGGGGGTGCGTCGATGTTCACCGTCATGATCTCCGCGTCCCGTACCGCCGGCTGACCATCACGCACACGGGGCGCCTCCATCCGTAACGGAGGAAGCCGTGCATCCACGGATCCACAACGTCAGTTCCGACTGCCCCGACCCTGGCGTCCCCACGGGACACGAGTTGCGCCCGCGGCGTGACGCGGCGGCGCCGTCGAGGCCGTCCAGCTGGGAGGAACAGCAGTGAGCGCGATCATCCACAACATCGGCATCGACTGCCGCGACACGTACGCTTTGGCGGGCTTCTGGGCCCAGGTCTTCGACTGCCCCCGGCAGCCGGACGACTTCCCGGGCGATCCGGAGGCCATGCTGCTGCCCCCGGGCGGCCCGGAGGTGCTCTTCCTGGCGGTGCCGGAGGGCAAGGCGGTGAAGAACCGTCTGCACCTCGACCTGGCGCCCGCCGACCGGACCCGGGACGAGGAGGTGGCCCGGCTGCTGGGCATCGGGGCCACCCAGGTCGCCGACTGCCGTCGCCCCGACGGGTCGGGCTGGGTGGTGCTGGCCGACCCGGAGGGCAACGAGTTCTGCGTGCTGCGCAGCGCGGCCGAGCGGGCCGCCGCCGTGGCGGCTGACGCCGGGAGCTGACGCGGCAGGGGCCCGTCACCCTGCCGGCGACGGGCCCCACACGCGTACGGTCAGACCTTCCGCTCGATCGGCCCGCGACTGGTGGTGAACCCGGACTGAGGGTCGGTAGATCAAGCGATCCGGTAGCCGATTCCTGGCGTCGTCGCGATGACCGGGGGATCGTCGAGCTTGCGGCGTAACCGGCCCACCGTCACCGTGACGGTATTGCTGAACGGGTCGGCGTTCTCGTCCCAGACCTGCTCGAGCAGGGCTTCGGCGCTGAGGAAGCCCGGGCTGGCCCGCAGCAGCGCCTCCAGCACTGCAAACTCCTTGACGGAGAGGTTGAGTTGCCGCCCGTCGCGAACGGCGGTCCGGCGTACCGGGTCCAGTTCGATCCCGGCCGCGCTCAGGGTGCGTGGCCGGGCATGCGGCTTACGCCGCGCCAGCGACTGGAGGCGCAGGACCAGTTCCGGGAAGTGGAAGGGCTTGGCGAGATAGTCGTCCGCGCCCAGGGTCAGCCCGCTGACCCGGTCGCCGGGGGCGCTGGCCGCAGTCAGCATCAGCACCATCGGCCGGTCTGCCCGCTCGGTGATCATCTGGCAGAGCAGGTCGCCGTGCAGGCCCGGCAGGTCCCGGTCGAGGACCACCACCTCGTACGCGGTGAGATCGAGCTTGGCGGCTGCGGCCAGCCCGTCGTGTGCGAGGTCGACGGCCATCCCCTGGTCGCGCAGCCCTTCCGCGACAACCTCGGCGAGGGCGTCATCGTCTTCGACGACCAGGATCCTCACGCCGCCACCGGCACCTTCGCGGCCGGAAGCGCGATCGACACGCACAGCCCACCCTCCCGCCGGGCGAACACGGCGAGCCGGCCGCCGTGGGCAGCGGCGACAGCAGCCACAATGGACAGACCCAACCCCGAGGAGCCGGTGCGTACCCCACCGAGCCGCTCAAAGGGCCGCGCTAACCGGTCGACCTCGCGCTGGTCGAAGACGCGCCCGCCGGTCTCGACAGCCAACACCACTTCCTCCTCGCTCGCGGACACCGTGATCTGGATCCAGCCGCCGTGCTCGTTGTGTGTCACGGCGTTGTCGATGACGTTGCCTACCAGCCGCGCCAGCAACGGCGGGCTGCCTTGGATCGCTGGTGCAGGCGGCGCGTTCAGCGTCACGCTCAGTTCCTTGGCCTCCACGTCGGCGGACCTCTCGCCCAGCGCCGCACCGATGAGCTCGCCGAGGTCGACGCGAGCGGTGTCGGCCAGCGCGCCGTGCTGAGCCCGGGCCAGCACGAGGAACCCGTCGAGCAGATGATCGACACGGTCCAGCTGCGGACGCAAGCGGTCCACGAGCGCCACGGTCGAGGGGGCCGGATCCGACTTGGCGGCCGCGACGTCCATCGCCGCTCGCATCGTCGTCAGCGGTGTACGCAGCTCGTGCGAGGCGTTGGCGACGAATCGGCGCTGCGCGACGAACGACGCCTCGAGCCGTTCGAGCAGCTCGTCGATGGTGTCGGCGAGGCTCTTGACCTCGTCGGCTGGGCCGGTGACGGCCAGCCGCTGGTCGAGGTTGTCGGCGGAGATGCGCCGCGTGGCGCTGGTGATGAGTCGCAGCGGCCGCAGTACGCGTCTGGCCAGCACCCGGCCGAGCAGCAGCGAGACGACCGCCATCACGGCCAGCGCCACCAGCGAACCGGCCAGCAGTTGGCGGGACTGCTGCGTCTGCGCTGCGACCAGTTGCTCTTCCAACTCGCGAATGCGCTGCTGTGCCGCAGCGAGGTTGCCCTGTACGGGGAGATTCCCGGCCGGGGCGCCACTGCTCACGCGGCTGCCGGAGAACAGAACGGTCAGTCCCAGCAGCCCGACACCCGACAACAGGAACACGGCAGCGTACAAAAATGTGAACCGTGCCCGGACGGTCCCGCTGCGCATCTCCATCATGTCCTCCAGCATGCCGCGGCAGAACTAACAGCAGCATGACAACATCGGTTCGGGCCGTGTAACACGCCCATCTGTAGAACCGACGGCATGTCAACCATCGAACTCCTCCGGCGGGAATGGGCCGCGTTCCGTCGCCCCGGCCGCCTGATCGCCCTGGCCGCCGCAGCCCTGTCCGTCATCGCGCTAGGTCTGTTGTTTGCCTCCGGTAACCGCTCGTCCTGCGACTGGCCCTGTCCGACTGTTCCCATCGCTGACGATGGAGCCGTCGTCAGCGACAGGTTCTGGTTCCTGCATCGCGACCTTGGCCGTGAGGGCAGCATCACGGTCCGGATGACCTCGATGACCGGGACGATCACCTATCCGCCGCCCAACCATGACCAGATCGTGTCCGGGCTGGTGCCGTGGGCGAAGGTGGGGATCATCGTCAAGGATGGCGTGGGGCAGGGCTCGCCGTATGCGGCGGTCATGATGACCGGCAACCACGGCGTGCGCTTCCAATACGACTACACGCACGATGTCGCCGGAAGCGCGGGCGGCGTATCGCAGCAGTCCCCGCGCTGGCTGCGCCTGACCCGCTCGGGCGACACCGTCACCGGCTCCGAGTCCGCCGACGGCAGGCAGTGGCGCACCGTCGGCGTGGCCACACTCGACGGGCTGCCGGACACCGTGCAGGTCGGCCTGTTCGCCACTTCCCCCGGCGACCTCACGCTCCGCAGGATCGGCCTTGGCGGCGCGACCGAGGAGGTTCGGTTCACCCAGGCTGTCGGCGTCTTCGACAACGTCGCCGTCGAGGGCGGCGGCATCGGCGCGTGGGACAGCGACCCGGTCGGCGAGATGAACCACACCGACTGGGAGAGGTACCACCACGCGTCGGGAGCCGTGGAGAAGGACGGCGTCATCACGGTCAGCGGCACCGGCGACATCGGGCCGCGCGGCGAGGAAGGCGCGCTCACCGCTGAGAAGACCCTGCCCGGCCTGGCGGTCGCGTTGACAATCGTGATCGTCGTCGCGGCCCGCTACGGCGCCCGGACAGCTCGTGAGAGAGCCTCCCGGCGGGTGGCCGCCGCCCGGTCGGGCGTCGTCGCAGCAGCCACCTTCGTCACCGGCATGCTCGCTGTCGGCGTCGTCCTTCCGGCGGGCATCGCGATCCTGCGGGCCAACGGCATTCCGGTGCAGCCCCTGCCGCTGCTGAGCGGCGCTCGGGTGGTGGTTGGCGTCGCGGCGGTGCTCGCGCTCTGCGCCGCTTTCACATACGGACTCGGCGTGTGGCTGCGTCGCGGCTGGGCGGCGATGCTCACCGGACTGTCACTGATCGCTCTGCCCTACACCGTCACAGCGGTCCCGCTGCTGCCCGATGCCGTCTCCGAATGGCTCCTGCGACTCACCCCGGCCGCAGGCTTCGCCATCCGCCAGACAGCAGCGGAGTATCCACAGGTGACCGCGCACTACGCACCGTCTGCTGGGTACTTCCCGCTCCCCGGCTGGGCCGGACTCGCCGTCCTCTGCGCGTACACGGCGATCACGCTATGGATCGCCGTCGGCCGCAGACCGGCCACGAGCACCGACTGGCGGTAGCAGACCGCCAATCGGTTCTCGGTCCACCGAGGTTGCCTCCGTGCACCCCGGGCAGGTGCCCGATTCTTCCTGTAAAACGCTGAGGTCAAGACGATCATGAACCGGGTGCACATCCGCCTCGAACCAACCGGTCGGAGCCGGAACCAACGAGGTCGAGCGGGCCGCCGTCGTGGCGGCTGACGCCGGGAGCTGACGCGGCAGGGGCCCGTCACCCCGCCGGCGACGGGCCCCACCCGCGTACGGTCAGTATTCCTTCTCGATCTCCGCGCGGAGGGCGACGAACTCCGCCGCGGCGGCGGCCGAGGAGGAGAAGAACAACACGATGAGCCCGACGCTGCCGTGATCGGCCCACGCGCAGACGCCCAGCGGCACGCCGGCGGACTCGCCGTCGCCGCACTTGGCCACGCCGCCCTGCGGTCCCGGGGCGATGGCGGTCAACCGCTGCACCGCCAGGTTCTTCGACAGGCCCTTGACCGTGTCGTCGAGCTCCCGTTCGGGATTGAGCACGAAACTGCTGGCAGCGATCACCATGACCATGTCCCGATCCTTGGCGCTGCCGTAGAAGGCCCCGGCGACGCTGGACTCGCTGCTCACCGAGGACCGCAGCTCGCGGACCATGTCGTCGGTGGCCTTGCGCAGGGCCGGCTCGGTGCTCTTCGCGCGCCCGCCGAGGGTCTCCGGCGTGACGACCCGGATCCGCGGGGCGGAACTGGGCGTGGGGGACGGGGCGTCGGACGACGGGTCGGCGCTCGGCGTGGCCGGCGGCGTGGTCGTGGCGACCGTCGGGGTGGGCCGGGGGTCGGGGTCGTCTCGGCCTTCGTAGGCGAGGTAGGTGATGCCACCCCCGCCGAGGCAGAGCACCAGCAGCCCGACCAGGCTCAGGGTCAGCACCAGCTGGTTCGACCGCGCGGGCTGGCCCGGGTGGGGAGCGGGTGGCGGGTAGCCGGCGTACGGGCTGGTGGGGAACCCGGCCTGGGGCGCGGCGGGATACCCGCCGTACGGCTGGTGGGGATAGGGCTGCGTGGGCGCGGGGCCGGGCGTCGGGGTGGTGGGCCAGTTGCCGTCGTACGCCGGCTGACCGCCCGGCGGGGGCGCCCAGCCACCTGCCGGCGGCGCCGGGTAGCTCTCCGGGCGCGGCGGGGGGTAGTCGTAGTGCGGCTCGTGCTCCGGCTGCCCGGACCAGGGATCGACCGGCGGTGAGGACATGATCAGCTCCAGGCGAGGGGGCGAACGGGTGATCGTAGCCAGCCACGGCACGGTACCGCTGTCCCGCTCTCGACCGTACCGGCCGCAACGACGAACGCGGTGGCTACCACCATCCAAGCTGGACGGGGCAACCACCGCGAACGCGGGGGCGGTGCGCGAGGAAGGGCACCTTCCTGACGCATGGCGTCGAGAAGGTGCCCTTCCTTGCCGCTGTCAGGCGGGGAGGCTCGCCACCCCGTGCGGCAGGAACCGGCGGCCCGTGACCCGCTCCGAGGTGCCGGTCCGGTCCAGGTACGGCGTGATGCCGCCCAGGTGGAACGGCCAACCCGCGCCGAGGAGCATGCACAGGTCGATGTCCTGCGCCTCGGCGACGACGCCCTCGTCGAGCATCAGCCGGATCTCCTGCGCCAGCGCGTCGAGCGCGTTCTGGCGCACCTGCTCGGCGGTCAGTGGCTGGTCGCCGACCACGAGCAGCTTCGCCACCTCGTCGTTGATCTGGTCGTCGACGACGATCGGCTGACCGGAGTCGGCGATCCGCTTGAGGTTCTCGCTCACGCCGAAGCGGTCCGGGAACGCGGCGTGCAGGGTGCCGCCCACGTGGTACGCGACGGCCGGCCCGACGAGCTGGAGCAGGGCGAGCGGGCGCATCGGCAGACCCAGCGGGTCCAGCGCGCTGTCAGCCACGTCCAGCGGGGTGCCGGCGTCGACGGCCGCGAAGACGGTGCCCAGGAAGCGGGTGAGCAACCGGTTGACCACGAACGCCGGGGCGTCGGAGACCAGCACGCTCGACTTCTTCAGCTGCTTGCCGACCGCGAACGCGGTGGCGAGCGTGGCGTCGTCCGTCCGCTCCCCCCGGACGATCTCCAGCAGCGGCAGCACCGCGACCGGGTTGAAGAAGTGGAAGCCGACCACCCGCTCGGGGTGCTCCAGCTCCTCGGCCATGGCCGTGATCGACAGGGAGGAGGTGTTGGTGGCCAGCACCGCCTCCGGCTTGACGATCTTCTCCAGCTCGGCCCAGACCTGCTTCTTCACGGCCAGGTCTTCGAAGACGGCCTCGATGACGAAGTCGGCGTCGGCGAAGACGCCCTTGTCGACAGAGCCGCTGACCAGGCCGTACAGCTTGGCGGCCGTGCCCTTGTCCATCCGGCCCTTGCTGACGGCCTTCTCGATCTGGGTGTGCACGTAGCCGACACCCTTGTCGACGCGCGCCTGGTCCAGGTCGGTCATGACGACCGGCACCTGGAGGCGGCGGGCGAAGAGCAGGGCGAGCTGGCTGGCCATCAGGCCGGCGCCGACGATGCCCACCTTGGTGACCGGGCGGGCCAGGCCCTTGTCCGGCGCGCCGGCCGGCCGCTTGGCCCGCCGCTGCACCAGGTCGAACGCGTAGAGGCCGCTGCGCAGCTCCTCGGAGAAGACCAGGTCCGCGAGGGCCTCGTCCTCGGCGGCGGTGCCGGTGGCGAAGTCGGCGTCCTTCGCCGTCTCCAGCAGGTCCAGCGCCTTGTACGCGGCCGGGACCGCGCCGTGCAGCCGCTGGTCGAGGGTCTGCCGGGCGAAGTAGAGCACGCCCGCCCACATGTCCCTGTCGACCTCGGGCCGGGTCACGGTGACCTCGCCCCGCACGACGCCGGCGGCCCACTCCAGGGACCGCTCCAGGAAGTCGGCCGGCTCCAGCAGCACGTCCGCGATGCCCATCTCGGCGGCCTGCTTCGGCTTGAGCATCTTGTTCTGCATCAGCGGGTTCTGGATGATCACCTGCGTCGCCGCCGGGATGCCGATCAGGTTCGGCAGCAGCTGGGTGCCGCCCCAGCCGGGGATCAGGCCGAGGGAGACCTCGGGCAGGGCCAGCGCCGCCGCGCCGCCGGAGAGCGTCCGGTAGTGGCAGTGCAGGGCCAGCTCCAGACCGCCGCCCATCGCCGCGCCGTTGACGAAGGCGAAGGTCGGGATCTCGCTGTCCCGGAGCCGGGCGAAGACCCGGTGCCCGAGCCGGCCGATCTCCAGGGCCTGCTCACGGTCGGCGAGCTGCGGGAGGCTGGTGATGTCCGCGCCCACGCAGAAGACGTACGGCTTGCCGGTGACCGCGATGAACGCAGGCTTCGCGGCCAGGGCGGCGGTGATCGCCTCGTCGAGGCTGGTCAGGCCGCCCGGGCCGAAGCTGTTCGGCTTGGTGTGGTCGAAGCCGTTGTCCAGGGTGATCAGGGCGGCCGGTCGGTCCAGCCCCGGTACGTTCACCTGGCGCAGCAGCGCCCTGGTGACGACCTCGTTCGTTGCGGCGAGCGCGCTCACTGTGCCTTCTCCGTTCGCGACTGCGGGACTCGCAAGCCCGGCTCATTCCTCGCGCTCACTTGTCTCCACCCTCCCAGTGGGGGTTCTCCCAGATCACGGTGCCGCCCATGCCGATGCCGATGCACATGGCCGTGAGGCCGTAGCGGACCTCGGGGTGCTCGGCGAACTGCCGGGCGAGCTGGGTCATCAGCCGTACGCCCGAGGAGGCGAGCGGGTGGCCGATGGCGATCGCGCCGCCCCACGGGTTGACCCGCGGGTCGTCGTCGGCGATGCCGAAGTGGTCGAGGAACGCGAGCACCTGCACGGCGAACGCCTCGTTCAGCTCGAACAGGCCGATGTCGTCGATGGTCAGGCCAGCCAGGCGCAGCGCCTTCTCGGTCGACGGGATCGGGCCGACGCCCATCACCTCGGGCTCCACGCCGACGAAGCCGAACGACACCAGCCGCATGGCGACCGGCAGGCCCAGCTCGCGGGCGACGTCCTCGGAGGCGAGCAGGCTCGCTGTGGCGCCGTCGTTCAGGCCGGCCGCGTTGCCCGCGGTGACCTTGCCGTGCGGGCGGAACGGGGTCTTCAGGGTGGCGAGCTTCTCCAAGGAGGTGTCCCGGGGGGCCTCGTCGACCGTGGCCATGCCCCAGGCGTTCTCCTCGTCGCGTACGGCCACCGGCACCAGGTCGTCCTGGAGCTTGCCGTTGGCGTACGCCTTGGCGGTCTTCTGCTGCGACGCGAGCGCGAACGCGTCGGTGCGCGCCTTGGTGATGTGCGGGACGCGGTCGTGCAGGTTCTCCGCGGTCGCGCCCATGACCAGCGCGGACGGGTCGACGAGCTTCTCGGCGACGATCCGCGGGTTGGGGTCGACGCCCTCGCCCATCGGGTGGCGGCCCATGTGCTCGACGCCACCGGCGATGGCGACGTCGTAGGCGCCCATGGCGATGCCGCTGGCGACGGTGGTCACCGCGGTCATGGCGCCGGCGCACATCCGGTCGATCGCGAAGCCGGGGACGGTCTTGGGCAGGCCGGCCAGCAGGGCGGCGGTCCGGCCGATGGTCAGGCCCTGGTCGCCGATCTGGGTGGTGGCGGCGATCGCGACCTCCTCGACCCGCTCCGGCGGCAGCTGCGGGTTACGGCGCAGCAGCTCGCGGATGCAGCGGATCACCAGGTCGTCGGCGCGGGTGTTGGCGTACATGCCACCCGCCTTGCCGAACGGGGTACGGACGCCGTCGACGAAGACGACATCCCGAACTTCACGGGGCACTTGAGCCTCCTCTTCGACCACGTTTCGGTCGCGCGCCGACGGGGCGGCGCCACAGACCGAACGAAGGTCGCCGGCACGGGCGTGTTCCCCCGGATGCTACTCGCCAGTAACCACTGCTCGCACCCACTCTGCTGTGGCCCACCCCACACCACCGTGCCAGCGCCGCCCCCGTCGATCATGGAGTTGTTGCTCCGACACGCCGGACGGGGCGACAACAACTTCTCGATCAACGGGGAGGGCGGGGTGGAGAGGGGGTGGGTCAGGGGGTTGGGGGTGGGGCGGCCAGGGCGTCCGTCAGGGTGGGGAGGAGGAGGGTGATCTGCCACTCGCGGGCGTGCAGGCCGCGCAGGGCCTCCGCGACGGTCGCCTCCGTCACCTCCTGCGGGGGCGCCCAGGCCAGGCGGCGGATCGAGTCGGGGGCGACCAGGTTCTCCGGCGGCAGGCGGTGTGCGCCCGCGATGCGGACCACCACCTCGCGGCAGCGGGCCAGCCGGGCCGCCGCCACCGGGTCCCGTTCGGCCCAGCGGTGCGGCGGCGGGGGACCCTCGACCGTCGGGGTGACCGGCAGCGCGTCGTCGGGCAGCTGACGCGCGTCGTCCAGCGCGGCCAGCCACGTGCGGGCCAGCCGGCGCACCGAGCGCCCGCCGAAGCCGGGCAGGGTGAGCAGGGTCTTCTCGTCCTTCGGATCCAGCTCCGCCGCCGCGACGATGGCCGAGTCCGGCAGCACCCGACCCGGGGCGGCGTCCCGCCGGGCGGCGATCTGGTCCCGCGCGTACCAGAGGGAACGGACGCGGGCCTGGGCCCGCGCCCCGCGTA
Organism: Micromonospora sp. NPDC049051; assembly: GCF_043197575.1. Taxonomy (NCBI): domain Bacteria; kingdom Bacillati; phylum Actinomycetota; class Actinomycetes; order Micromonosporales; family Micromonosporaceae; genus Micromonospora; species Micromonospora sp. NPDC049051. Next base: position 710,754 of record NZ_JBICTL010000002.1, on the reverse strand, counting down.
CGCGGTGGATGCCCGAGGTGCGCCGCCACGGCTCGGCCCGCACCCGCGGCGGGCGGGCGCCGGTCTGCACCAGCGCCGCGAACTCCTCCGCCGCCCACGCGGACTTGCCCTGCCGGCCCAACTCCTCGTCGAGCGCGTCGCGCAGGTCGACCAGCATCTCCACGTCGAGCGCGGCGTAGGTCAGCCAGGACTCCGGCAGCGGCCGGCTCGACCAGTCGGCCGCCGAGTGGTGCTTCTCGAGGCTGAACCCGAGTAGCTGCTCGGTCAGCGCGGCCAGACCGACCCGCTCGAATCCGGCCAGCCGGGCGGCCAGTTCGGTGTCGAACAGCCGACGCGGGCGCAGCCCCAGCTCGGCCAGGCAGGGCAGATCCTGGCTGGCCGCGTGGAGCACCCACTCGGCCTCGCCGATCACCGTGTCGAGGGCGCTCAGGTCGGGCAGCGGCAGCGGGTCGATCAGCGCCGTGCCGGAACCGGCCCGGCGTAGCTGGACCAGGTAGGCGCGCTGGCTGTAGCGGTAGCCCGAGGCGCGTTCGGCGTCCAGGGCGACGGGGCCGGTGCCGGCGGCGAAGCGGGCCACGACGTCGTCCAGCTCGCTGGGCGTGGCCGCCGGCTGAGGTGTGCCCTCACGCGGGGCGGTCAGCGGTACGGGCCCGTCGGTGGTCGGTTCGGTCCCCGCGGCCTCCGGTTCCGGTCGGGCCGACGGCGAGTGGTGCGCATCGTTTCCCGTACGGCTTTCGGCGGGCCGACGGCGCAGGGGTGGTTCGTCGGTCACCTGACAACCCTAGTGCGCGACGCGACGCGGTGGGTGAAGCCGGTCCGGTGTGTGTCGGCCGGCCGGTCGGCCCGGGTGGCCCTCCGGCGGTCGGACATAGGGGAAGACAAAGCCCGTTGGCGCAGGTACGGTCCATCGAGCCATTGCACGGCTAGGGCATCATGTCCGAAACGGAGCGGGGCGTCTACGGGGAGGCAAGGCGAATGACTGCTGGCTACGGGTCGGCGGACACGGGATCGGGCGACGGCGGGTTCCCGCCGGGAACGGCCCGGCCCGGGCCACTGCCGCCCCGGATCGAGCCGACCGCCCCCGCGTACCTGCCTCCGGGCACCCCCGGGCAGGCGCCGGTCGCCCCCTCTCCCCGCCCCGCCTGGTCGCCGCCGGCGCAACCCGGCCAGTGGGGCGCGGCCCCGGCCGGTCCGCCGGCCCCGGCCGCCGCACCCAAGGCCGGCGGCTGGGGGCCCGGCAGCACGCCGTCGACACCCCCGGGCCCGTCCCCGGCCGGGAGCACGCCGTCGTCGGCCGGGAACCCGCCGGGGCCCGCCTGGCCGCCCGCGTCCGGGTCGGTGCCGCCCGGCCAGCACCACGCCCCGGTCCCCGGGCCGGGACAGCCGTACCCCGCCGCCGGGCCCGCCCCGGCGACGAAGGGGCGCGGGCTCACCGTCACCGCGCTCGTGCTCGCCGGCCTGCTGGCCGTGGTGACGGGCGTGCAGGCGTACCAGATCAACCGGCTGTCGAACCGACTGGCGGCCACCGACGGCAAGGTCGCGGCGGCGCAGGCGGCCGACGGCACCCGGCTCGACGGCCTGGAGTCCCGGGCGGAGGCGCTGGAGAAGCAGGCCGGCGCCGCCTTCAACCCCGAGGCCGTCGCCAGCGCGGTGCTGCCCAGCGTGTTCCGGGTCCGCGCCGGCAACTCGACCGGCACCGCGTTCGCGATCGGCAAGCCGGCGGCGGGCGGGGGCACCAACCTGTTCACCAACTACCACGTGGTCGACGCGCTCTGGCAGACCGGCGAGCGGGAGGTCTTCCTGGAGCGCACCGACCAGCGCTTCCCGGCCACCATCGTCCGGGTCGACGAGGCGAACGACGTCGCCCACCTGCGCACCAACGGCAAGTTCACCGGCCTGATCGCCGCGTCCGCTCCGGTGAAGTCCGGGCAGCAGATCGTGGTCGTCGGCGCCCCGCTCGGCCTGGAGGACAGCGTCACCACCGGCGTGGTGAGCGCGTTCCGCGAGGCCGGCGGCGGCGAGGGCCCGGTCATCCAGTTCGACGCCCCGATCAACCCCGGCAACTCCGGCGGCCCGGTCATCAACGGCAGCAAGCAGGTCGTCGGCATCGCCACCGCCAAGGCCCGCAACGCCGAGGGGATCGGTCTCGCCGTACCGATCAAGGTCGCCTGCGACGGTTTCAAGATCTGCTGACCCCGTCAGCGCCCAGCCCACCCCCCTTGGCCCGGCGGGCCTGCCGCCCGGACCAGCACACGTGGAGGAAGAACGACATGTCCCAGCCACCGACCGGGCCGGAGGGCTACCCGCCGTACCCGCCGGCCGCGCCCGGTCAGCCGCCGGCGGGCGGCACCACGTACGGCAGCCCGCGCCAGTACACGCCCGAACAGCCGGACGCCGGCCAGCAGTACGCCGCCCCGCAGCAGTACAACCCGGCCCCGTCCGCCGGTCACCCCCAGTCCGCGCCGCCGGCCGGGCCGGGCGGCTACCCGCAGTCCGCACCGCCGGCGTCGCCCGGCTACGCCCCCGGTGTCGCCTCGCCCGGCACCGCCGGCCAGTTCTCCGGCGGGCCGGCGTACGGGCAGCCGATGTCCGTGCCCCCGTCCTCCGGGCCGGCGTACGGGCAGCCGATGTCCACCCCGCCCGGCTCCGCCCCGCCCTTCGGCGCCCCCGCGCCCGCCGGCCCCGGCAAGAGCTACAAGGTGCTGGTCCTGGCGGTCGTGGCCGGGCTGCTCTTCGTCCTCGGCGGGGTGATGACGGGCCTGTTCGTGTCGACCAGCAACGAACTGGACCGCACCGAGAAGAAGATGGCCAGCGAGGTCAGCCAGCGCGACGGCACCATCGCGGCGAACGGCAAGGAGATCGAGAAGCTCAAGACCGACCTCCAGGCGGTCCGGGACAAGCTCGGCGACACCGAGCAGGACCTCACCGGCACCCGCAACGACCGGGACGAGCAGGCCCGGCAGAAGAAGGTCATCGCCAACTGCCTCGACAAGCTCACCACCGCGCTCGCCGCGGCGGCGAACGGCAACAAGGCGGCCTACGACAAGGCCATCCAGGGCATGGACAAGGTCTGCAACGAGGCCGAGAAGTATCTGTGAGGTGACCCGCCTCGGGGTCAGGCCGCGCCGGCGGGGCGACGTTCCGGCAGCGCGGTCACCCCGGGCGGGGGCAGCCCGGCGGTGGAGGCCAGCAGCGCGCACCAGGCCAGCAGGTGCGGGCCGAGGCCGTCGTCGACCGGCGTCCAGGAGGCGCGGATCTCGATGTCGCCGGCCGCGGGCGGCCCGGCCAGGTCACCGAACCGCGTCGACATGGTCTGGGTGATCGTGCCGCCGAGCGCCCGGTGCCCCGCGTCCTGCGCGTCCAGGGCGTCCGTCAGCCACGTCCAGCCCACCCCGGGCAGCAGCGGGTCGGCGGCCAGGTCGGCCTCCAGCTCCGCCGTCACGTAGGTGACCAGCCGCAGCGTGCCCTGCCACGCCTCGTGGCCGGCGGGGTCGTGCAGCAGGATCAGCCGCCCGGAGGCCACCTCGTCGCCGTCGCGCAGGACGACGGCGGAGAGCGCGAAGGCGTACGGGGCGAGTCGCTGCGGCGCGCCGACCTCCTCCAACAGGATCTCCGACCGGGGCGCCGCGGACCGCAGCCCCGTGACCGCGCGGGCGAAGGTCTCCGGGAGCGCGATCGGGGGGGCCATGCCGGCAGCCTATGCCGCCGGCCGGTCGCCCGCCCGAGAGGCGCGCCGATGCCGCCCACGTCGCGGCGGTGCCACCGCCCCCGGACGGCGTCCGCGGGCGCCCGCAGCGGGCGGACCCGTGCCGCGACGCCGGGGCGCCCCGCCGGCCGACCGGGATCACAAATGGTGAAGCTGCCCGTTGCCGAACGCGTCGCGCGTGGCACGATGGCCGCGATGACCACTACCACGACGGGCGCCGACGCCCGAGACGAAGACCCCCGCCCCGGCGGACCGGCCGACTCGCCCTTCGTCCGGGCCTGCCGGCGCCAGCCCGGCCCGCACACCCCCGTCTGGTTCATGCGTCAGGCCGGCCGCTCGCTGCCGGAGTACCGCGCGATCAGGGCCAACGTGGCGATGCTGGAGTCCTGCCGCCGTCCCGAGCTGGTCACCGAGATCACGCTCCAACCGGTACGCCGGCACGGGGTGGACGCCGCGATCCTGTTCAGCGACATCGTGGTGCCGGTCGCCGCCGCCGGGGTGGACCTGGACATCGTGCCCGGCACCGGCCCGGTGGTCGCTGAGCCCGTACGCACCCTCGCCGACGTGGACCGGATCCGCCCGATCACCCGCGACGACGTCTCCTACGTGGACGAGGCCGTGCGGATGCTCGTCGCCGAGCTGGGCGAGACCCCGCTGATCGGCTTCGCGGGAGCGCCGTTCACCCTGGCCAGCTACCTGGTCGAGGGGGGCCCGTCGCGTACCCACGCGAAGACCAAGGCCCTCATGTACGGCCAGCCGGAGCTGTGGCACGCGCTCTGCGGCCGGCTGGCCGAGGTGACGCTGGCGTTCCTGCGGGTCCAGGTGGCCGCCGGCGTCTCCGCGGTGCAGCTCTTCGACTCGTGGGCCGGGGCGCTGTCGGAGGCCGACTACCGCCGGTTCGTGCTGCCGCACTCGGCGGGCGTGCTGGCCGGGCTGGCCGACGCGGGGGTGCCCCGGATCCACTTCGGGGTGGGCACCGGCGAGCTGCTCGGCGCGATGGGCGAGGCCGGCGCCGACGTGGTGGGCGTCGACTGGCGTACGCCGCTGGACGTGGCGACCCGGCGGATCGGGCCGGACCGGGCGGTGCAGGGCAACCTGGACCCGTGCGTGCTGTTCGCGCCGTGGCCGGTCGTCGAGAGCGAGGTGCGGCGGATCCTGGAGCAGGGTCGGTCCGCCCCCGGGCACGTGTTCAACCTGGGGCACGGGGTGCTGCCGGAGACCGACCCCGATGTGCTGACCCGGGTGGTCGCCCTGGTGCACGAGCTGTCCGCCGAGCCGGCCGACCGGAGCTGAGCGGCATGCGGGCGCCGTGGCGGGTGGCGGTGGTCGGCGGCGGGATCGCCGGGCTGGCCGCCGCGGTCCGGTTGCGGGACCGGGCCCCCGCCGGCACCGAGATCACCGTGTACGAGCAGTCCGGCCGGCTCGGCGGCAAGCTGCGCACCGGTGAGCTGGCCGGCTCGGCGGTGGAGTTCGGCGCGGAGTCGTTCCTGATGCGCGACCCGGCCGGTTGCGAGTCCGCCGCCGTGGCCCTGGTCCGCCGGCTCGGCCTCGGCGAGCGGATCGTGCACCCCACCGTCGGGCAGGCCGCGCTCGCCGTCGACGGTGGGCTGCGCCCGATCCCGGGCGGCACGCTGGTCGGCGTACCCGGGGATCTGGAGCGCGTGGCCACGGTCGCGCGCCCGGCGGCGGACGCCGACGTCGACGCCGGCCGCCCGCTGCTCGGCCCGGACGAGGACGTCTCCGTCGGCGCGCTGGTGCGGGCCCGGTTCGGCGACGAGGTGGTGGACCGGCTGGTCGACCCGATGCTCGGCGGCGTCTACGCGGGCCGGGCCGACGATCTCTCCCTGGCGACGACGATGCCGGCGCTGGCCCGGGCCGCCCGGGTGGAGCACACCCTGGTGGGCGCGGTCCGCGCCGCGCAGGCGGCGGCCCCCCGCGCGCCCGGGGCGCCGGTCTTCGGCACCCTGGCCGGCGGGCTCAGCACCCTGGTCGAGGCCGCGGCGGCGGCCAGCGGGGCGACGATCCGGCGGGACGCGGCGGTCCGCGAGCTGGCCCCCACCGGGGCCGGGTGGCGGTTGACCGTCGGCCCCACCCGGGATCCGGAGCTGGTCGACGTCGACGCCGTGGTGCTGGCCGTGCCGGCCCGCCCGGCGGCCCGGCTGCTCGCCGGCCCGGCGCCGCAGGTGGCCGAGGGCGTCGGCGGGCTGGACTACGCCAGCGTCGCGCTGGTCACCCTGGCGCTGCCCGAGCCGGAACTGCCGGAGCTGTCCGGCTTCCTGGTGCCGAGCACCGAGGGCCTGCTGATCAAGGCGTCGACCTTCTTCACCACAAAGTGGGGCCACCTGCGCCGCGCCGACGGGCTGGCACTCGTCCGCGCCTCCGTGGGCCGCTACGGCGAGGAACGGCAGGTGCAGCGCACCGACGAGGACCTGGCGGCCACCGTGCACCGGGAGCTGTCGGCCGTGCTCGGCGTACCGTTGCCCGCGCCGGTCGCCGGCCACGTGCAGCGCTGGGGCGGGTCGCTGCCGCAGTACACCCCGGGCCACTCCGACCGGGTGGCCGCCGCGCGGGCGGCCCTGCGGGCGAGCCACCCGACGCTGGTCCTGGCCGGCGCCGGGTACGACGGCGTCGGGATCCCGGTCTGCGTCCGCTCCGGCGAGACGGCGGCCGAGGAGATCATCACAGCACTGGGAGGATCGGGGACATGACCGAGCAGACCAACGCGGCCCGGCTGCGGGAACTCAACGACAGCATCCGCTACACGATGTGGTCGGTGTACCGGGCGACCAGCCCGCTCCCGTCACTGCGCGAGAACGTCACCGGTGAGGTCGAGGCCCTCTTCGCGGAGCTGGCCGGCAAGGACGTGGTCGTCCGCGGCACGTACGACGTCTCGGGGCTGCGCGCCGACGCCGACCTGATGATCTGGTGGCACTCCGCCTCCAGCGACGCGCTCCAGGACGCGTACCTGCGGTTCCGGCGTACCACCCTGGGCCGGGCGCTCACGCCCGTGTGGTCGCAGATGGCGCTGCACCGGCCGGCGGAGTTCAACAAGAGCCACATCCCGGCTTTCCTCGCCGGCGAGGAGGCGCGCGCGTACGTCTGCGTCTACCCGTTCGTCCGCTCGTACGAGTGGTATCTGCTGCCGGACGCCGAGCGGCGCGAGCTGCTCGCCGAGCACGGCAAGATGGCCCGCGGCTACCCGGACGTGCGGGCCAACACGGTCGCCTCGTTCGCGCTCGGCGACTACGAGTGGATGCTCGCGTTCGAGGCCGACGAGCTGCACCGGATCGTCGACCTGATGCGCGACCTGCGAGGCTCCGGCGCCCGGCGGCACGTCCGGGAGGAGATCCCGTTCTACACCGGCCGCCGCCGTCCGGTCGCCGACCTCGTCAACGGCCTCGTCTGACCGGCCCGCGCGACCGGCCCGCGCGACCGGGCGGGCGAGCGGGGGCGGCGGTGGTTGGCGTTCCGGTCCTGTCGAGCTGCCCCGTGGGGCGGGGCGGCGGCGCGCCCGGGGCGCTCTCACGGTGGGGCGGTGGCGTGCCCGCGGTGGTCGCACGGGTGGGGCAGCTCGACAGCGACGTGCGGGTGCTGATGCGCGAGCCGGCCGGGGTCGCGTCCCGGAGGGAGTGGGACGCGACCCCGGCC
>NZ_JBICTL010000002.1:0-703390 GCF_043197575.1 Micromonospora sp. NPDC049051 | reverse complement strand
CGCCGGGGCGGGGGGGGGGGGGGGCGGGGCGGGGGGGGGGGGGGGGCCCCGGGGGGGGGGCCCCCCCCCCCCGGCCGGGGCTCGGTGCGGTCAGACGGCGGTGGTGCAGGTGGGTACCGGCGCGGTGTTGCTGCCGCTCGACGAGCCGACGAAGCCGAACGTGGTGCTCGCTCCGGCGGCCAGTGACCCGTTGTGGGCGGCGTTGCGCGCGGTGACCCGCGTGCCGCTGGTGGTGACCGTCGCGTTCCACGCCGAGCTGATCTGCTGGCCGTCGGCGTACGTCCAGGTCACGGACCAGCCCGTGATCGCCGCGCCCCCGGCGGTCACCTGCACCTCGCCCTGGAATCCGCCGGACCACTGCCCGGTCACCCGGTACGTCGCCGTGCAGGCCCCGGCCGGCGGCGGGGTCGTCGGGGGTGGGGTGGTGGGCGGCGCCGTGGTGGGCGGGGGAGTGGTGGGCGGGGGAGTGGTGGGCGGCGGGGTCGTCGGCGGCGGGGTGGTCGGCCCGCCGGAGAAGTCGACGTCGCTGCACAGGTAGTACGACTGGTCCAGGTGGCTGGCCTGCCAGATGGTGTAGACGATGTGCCGCCCGGTCCGTCCCGGCGCGTTGGCCGGGATCTCGATGGACACGCCGGTGGGCTCCGGCTTCCACCCGGACGCCGGGGTGTTGCCGATCTGGCCGACCAGTTCCAGGTCGTCCCAGCCCAGCGGCTCGGTGAGCGCGTTGAAGCCCTGCCTGGTCACGTACACCCGGATGTAGTCGGCGCCGTGACTGGCCTGGTCGTAGAGGCGGACCCGGAAGTTGCTGGAGACCGGGGCGGTCTTCCAGGCGCCGATCGTGTCGAGGGCGTTGTAGCGGCCACCCTCGGTCCGGCCGCCAGAGCAGAGTTGGCCGTCGGGGATGGCGGCCTGGTGGTTGCCGGCGACACCCTCGCGGAACAGGCCGTTCCAGTTCCACATGGCGTTCGGGTTGGCCTGCCAGGCCTGCCAGCACATCGGGTCCTCGGTGGCCATCCGGGGATTCTGGAAGTCGCTGCCCCAGCGCTGCCAGCAGCCGTAGTTGCGTGACGCCGGGTCCACCACGGAGCCGTGCGCCGATACGGGGTTGGCCAGGGCGGTGGTCAGCAGCAGCACGGCGGTCGCCGCGACGGCGAGCAGCCACGCCAGGCGGGATGATCGAAGTTGAGCGGACATTCAAGCCCCCGGGGGAGAGGTCGGACGACGACGCCCGGACGGCGCGGGAGTTGCCCCTCCCGTGCACGCTGCGTGGCTTGCGCGACGGCTCTGCCCGGAGGCTGCCACATTTATCGGCCTCGGTCAATTCCTTCCCGCCGCATCGGGGTGTGCGGGATGCCGTCCTCGACGTACCCGGGGCCGGCGACGGTGAAGCCGTGGCGGGCGTAGAGGCCGACCAGGTGGGACTGCGCCTCCAGCACGCAGGGGCGGTCGCCGACCAGCTCCAGCGCCGCTTCCATGAGCCGGCCCGCGTGCCCGCCGCCGCGCGCCGCCGGCGCCACCACCACCCGTCCGATGCGCGCCACGCCGCCCGGGTCGGCGAGGATCCGCAGGTACGCCAGGGGCACGCCGCCGTCGTCCAGCCAGAGGTGTCGGGTGCCCGGCTCGACGTCGCGCCCGTCGAGTTCGGGGTACGGGCACGCCTGCTCCACCACGAACACGTCGATCCGGAGCCGGAGCAGGTCGTGGAAGGTGCGGGCGTCGAGTTCGGCGAACGAGGCGGCCCTCGTCACGGGGGTTTGCGGCACCCCGCGATGGTAGGCGGCTCGCTGGTGAGCGGGTTGCTGACCCGGGCTCCACGCCGACGGCCGGCCCGCGCCGACGGCCGGCCCGCGCCGACGGCCGGCCCGCGCCGGCAGCTGGCGCCGGTCTCGCCGACGTCAGGCGGGCCGGGCGCCGACCGCGTCGCGGATCTCGGCGCCCTGGGTGCCCTCCTCCGCGCGGGCGCAGTGGGCGCAGCAGAAGAACCGGCCGGACACCTCCACCCCGTGCCCGACGATCTTGACCTGGCAGTGCTCGCAGATGGGCGCCAGCTTGTGCGCCGCGCACTCGAACGAGTCGAAGGTGTGCACGTCGCCGCTGACGGTCCGCACCTCGAACGCCATCCAGTAGTCGTTACCGCAGACCTCGCACGCCTTCACGACTGAACCCCCGACCGTCGACACGTTTCCCCACAGCCTGCGGCACCCGCCGGCGTCTGGCGGGCGGAATCCGCCCAGGTCCCTCCGGCCGGGCGGCGTGTCGCCCCCGGCGTGTCGGGCGTGCACCCGCTAGGTGTCGACGGCGGCGGGTGCCCGGCTGGCCGCGCGCGCCCCCGCAGGGCACCGCTTGCGCTGCCCCACCGGCGGCGGGTGGCCGGGCGACGGGTCCGCCGACCTGGGTGGACGACCGGGGCGGTCTGCTACTGCTCCGAGTTGGTCACTCTGCGTACTCGTGCTGGGTTCAATTTTATCGACAAGAGTCTTTACTGTTAACAAACTTCAATTTATCTTTGAGGGCACCTCACCAGCCCGAAGTTCGAAGGAGCTGCCACCATGCGCCGAAGAATCACGATCCCGCTCGTGGCGACGGGTGCCGTCGTCTCCGCACTGGCAGTCGCGGCGCCGGCCCAGGCGCACGGCTACGTGTCCGGCCCGCCGAGCCGCCAGGCGCTCTGCGCACAGGGGCGGGTCCCCGACTGCGGACAGATCAAGTACGAGCCGCAGAGCGTCGAGGGGCCGAAGGGGCTGCGCAGCTGCCACGCGGGAATCGCCCAGTTCGCCGTGCTGAACGACGACAGCCGCGGCTGGCCCGCCACCTCGGTCGGCAGTTCGGTCACCTTCACCTGGACCAACACCGCCCGGCACGCCACCAGCAACTGGGAGTACTTCATCGGCGGCACCCGGGTGGCCGTCTTCAACGGCGGCGGGCAGCAGCCCGGGGCCACGGTCTCGCACACCGTCAACCTGGGCGGCTACGCGGGACGGCAGAAGGTCCTCGCCATCTGGAACATCGCGGACACCGCCAACGCCTTCTACTCCTGCGTCGACCTTCAGGTCGGCGGGGGCGGCACCCCGTCGCCCACGCCGAGCCCGACGTCGCCGGCCCCGTCGCCGACCCCGACCCCCACCGCCGCCCCGACCAGCCCGCCCGCCCCGGGCGGCAGCTGGACGGCGGGCCGGGCCTACCAGGTCGGTGACCAGGTCACCTACGGCGGTCTGACGTACCGCTGCCGGCAGGCCCACACCGCGATCCCCGGCTGGGAACCGCCGTACGTGCCGGCGCTCTGGGCCCAGGTCTGACCGTGACGGGTGCGGCCCCGCCGCACCCGTCACCCCTTCGGCGGATGGAGTCCCCCATGCGACGGCTGCCCACGGTCGTCCTGCTCACCGCGCTGCTGGTGGTCCCCGCCTGCGCCGCGCAGACCGCCCCGGCGCCGCCCGCCCCCGCGCCGCCGGGGGCGGCGGCGACCGCCGGGACCGAGATGAACGGCCTCGACGTGGTCTTCCTGGCCATGTTGGGAGCGCACACCGAGCAGACGCTGGAGATGGTGCGCCTGACCCGGGACCGGGTGGCCGAGCCGAAGCTGCGCACCCTCGTCGCCGCCATCGAGGTCACCGAGACCGACGAACTCGCCACCATGCGCGGCTGGCTGCGCGACGCGGGGCCGGCCGCAGCCGAGGCCGCCCGACGGCACGACCACGGATCACACGGGACCGGCGCCGAGGACATGGCACGCCTGCGGAGCGCCCCGGACGCGGCGGTCGACGGTCTCCTGCTCGACCTGCTCGCCGCGCACCAGGAGGCGGCGGCCGACCTGGCCCGGGCACACCAGGCGGTCGGCGCCGATCCGCGCGTACGCGACTTCGCCGGGCGCGTCGAGCGCTCCCGTACGGCCCAGGTGTCGCTGCTGGCGGGGTTGGCGCCGGCGCGGCGTGCGCCCTGACCACGTCGACCGCCGGTGCCGACGGGCACGCCCGACGCCTGGCCCCGCGCGGTGACGCGGCCGGGGCTAGGCGTCGGCGCGCGGCTCCAGCCGGATGGAGACGGAGTTGACGCAGTGCCGGGTGTCCTTCGGGGTGAAGCCCTCGCCCCGGAAGACGTGACCGAGGTGGCTGTCGCACCGGGCGCAGCGGATCTCGGTGCGGGACATGCCGAGGCTGTTGTCCTCGACCTCCTTGACCGCGCCCGGGATGGCGTCGTCGAAGCTGGGCCACCCGCAGTGCGAGTCGAACTTGGTGTCGCTGGGATAGAGCTGCGCGCCGCAGGCCCGGCAGCGGTACATCCCCGGCGTCTTCGTGTCGACGTACTCGCCGGTCCACGGGCGTTCGGTGCCGGCCTCCCGCAGCACCCGGAACTCCTCGGGGCTGAGCCGGACCCGCCACTCTTCCTCGGTACGGGGCAGTTCACTCTCGTCAAGACTCACCCGCCAACGGTACGCCGGACGTCGGGGGTGTGGCATATGGTCGCGCAATGGGTGGCACGAAGGCCGCGGCCGAACAGATCGAGGTGGCCGGGCACGACGTCCGGCTGACCAGCCCCGACCGGGTGATCTTCCCGCAGCGCGGCTTCACCAAGGCGGACGTCTTCCACTACTACCTCGCGGTGGGCGACGGCATCATGCGCGCCCTGCGGGACCGTCCCACCACGTTGCAGCGCTTCCCGGAGGGCGTCGAGGGGGAGGCGTTCTTCCAGAAACGGGTGCCCGCCCGAGGCGTGCCGCCGTGGGTGCGGACGGCCACCATCAGCTTCCCGAGCGGCCGCAGCGCGGCCGAACTCTGCCCGGCCGACCTGGCCCACGTGGCGTGGGCCGCCCAGATGGGCACCATCGTCCTCCACCCGTGGCCGGTGCGTGCCGCCGACGTCGACCGCCCCGACGAGCTGCGCATCGACCTCGATCCGCAGCCCGGCACCGACTTCGCCGATGCCGTATCCGCCGCGACCGAGCTGCGCGGGCTGCTCGACGAGCTGGGCGTCACCGGCTGGCCGAAGACCTCCGGCGGCCGTGGCCTGCACGTCTACCTGCGGATCGCGCCACGTTGGACGTTCACCGAGGTGCGCCGGGCCACCATCGCGCTGGCCCGCGAGCTGGAGCGGCGCCGGCCGGAGCTGGTGACCACCGCCTGGTGGAAGGAGCAGCGGGGCGAGCGCGTCTTCGTCGACTACAACCAGATGGCCCGCGACCGCACGATCGCCTGCGCGTACTCGCTGCGGGCCAACGCCCGGGCCACCGTGTCCACCCCGGTCACCTGGGACGAGCTGCCCGACGTCGACCCGGACGACTTCGACCTGCGTACGGTCCCGGCGCGGCTGGCCGAGCGCGGTGACCCGCACGCCGGCATCGACGACACCGCGTGGGACATCACCCCGTTGCTGGAGTGGGCCGACCGCGACGACGCGGGCGGTCAGGGCGACATGCCCTACCCGCCGGACCATCCGAAGATGCCCGGCGAGCCGAAGCGCGTGCAGCCCTCCAAGGACCGCGACCGGCCCCGCTGACCGTCCCACCTCGCAAGCACCGTCCCGCCTCGCGGCCACTGTGGCCTGTCACGCCCTGCGCCGGCGGCAGGGGAGCGTCAGTGCTGGCCCCCGTACGTCTCCACGGCCTCCTTGGCCGAGCGCAGGTCCGCACCGGTCGCCTTCCGGTACGCGGCGATCGCCTTGATCTTGTCGCCCCGGGCCAGGTGCTCCCGCACCTCCGACGGCAGGGGCGAGGTGTCCACCACTCCCAACTGGTCCATCACCAGGCGGAGCCGGCGCTCGATCTCGCCGAGCCGGTACGCGGTCCGCACCTGCTCGGCCCTGCCCGGCAGCTGGGCGGCGAGCAGGGCGACGAGGGCCACCATCAGGACGGTGAGGGCAATCTCCATCCGGTGATGGAAGCACATCCATGCCATCCCGCCGTCGCCGCCCGCGTCGTGTGGGGCGACGGACGGGCCGGCGACAGCCCGGTCGTCGTCGTTGGCCGCACCGGCATCGCCGGATAACGATCAAGTAACGGGCGCGAACCTTTCCCGGACCGTCGCCGCTCTCCCTGGTCGTCGGCCCGACCACGGGCCATGGGAGGGCGTCGGATGAAGCTGGTGTGGAGGCGGGCCCGCGAGGCGCGTGGGCTGTTGCTCGCCGCGGTGGTCGCGGCCCTGGTGGCGGTCGCGCTGGTCACCGGGCTGTCCGACTACAACCGGCGGGCCGTCGAGGCGGGCCAGCGTGCCCTGCTCGGCGGGGCGCCGGTCGAGGAGCGCAGCCTCCTGGTGAGCGGCACGAGCGGTCGCGACGCGGCCGAGTTCGCCACCCGGGACCGGGCGATCCGCGACGGGTTCGTCGCCCGCCTCGGCGGCACGCCGGTCACCGTCGACGCCGCCCGGTACGGCGGTGGCCGTGAGCTGACCGGTGACCTCGGCCCCGTCGTCCGCGACGGCGACGACCCCGTCTTCGCCAACCTGGCGACCCTCGACGACCTGCCCCGCCACGCCGAGCTGACCAGCGGCGCCTGGCCCACCCCGGGCGCCGCGCCGCTTCAGGTCACGCTGCCCGGGAAGGTCGCCGGCGCGCTCGGGATGGCCACCGGCGACCAGGTGCCCATGCTGGACCGCCGCTCCGGCGAGCGGAGCACGGTGGTGCTCGTCGGCACCTGGCAGCCCCGCGACCCGGCCGACCCGTACTGGTGGCTGGCGCCCGGGATCGGGGCCGGCAGCGCCGCGGAGTCCGGCACGTCGTACGGGCCGTTCGTGCTGGACCCGGCGGACTTCGTCGCCACCTACCCGGGCTCGGTGTCGGTGTCCTGGGTCGTCGCCCCCGACCTCGTCGCGGCGGCCGGCGCGAATCGGCTGCCCGACGTGCGGCAGGAGGTGGCCGCGGCCCTCGCCGAGGTGCCCGAGGCGGCCGGGCTGGGCTCCTCCGGCCAGACCGTCACGGCGATCGACCGGCTCCTCGACCGGGTCACCCGGGCCGACCTGGTGGGCCGCTCCTCGCTGGCCACCCCGCTGCTGCTGATCGTCGTCCTCGGCGGGTACGCGCTGGTGCTGGTCGCCGCCCTGCTGCACGAGGACCGGCGCAGCCAGACCGCACTGCTCCGGGCCCGGGGCGCCGCGCGGCGGCAACTGGCCGGGCTGGCGGCCCGCGAGGCGGCCCTGGTCGTCCTGCCCGCCGGGGTGCTGGGCCCCCTGATCGCCGCCGAGGCGCTGCGGCACGTCAACGCCGCGGCCCCGCTGACGCTCCAGCCCGGCGACACCACGCTGGTCTGGGCCGCCGCTGCCGCCACCGCCGCCGGCTGCCTCGTCGCGATGGTCGTCCCCACGTTGCGGGGGGCCGGCACATACGTCGCCGACATGGCGGCCCGGTCCCGCCCCACCCGCGCCGCGAGCGTCCAACGCGCCAGCCTCGACCTGGTGCTGGTCGGCTTCGCGGTGCTGGCCTGGACCCAGCTGCGCCAGTACTCGTCGCCGGTCGCCGGGGCGGCCGGCCGGCTCGGGGTGGACCCGCTGTTGGTCGCCGCGCCGACGCTGGGCGTGCTGGCCGGAGCTGTCGTGGCGCTGCGGCTGCTGCCGCCCGCGACCCGGTTCGCCGAGCGGTTCGTCGACCGCAGACCGTGGACCGCGACCATGTTCGGCATGTGGCAGGCGGGGCGGCGCCCGCACGCCGGCCCGGTGCTGCTGCTCGCCCTCGCCGTCGGCGGCAGCACCCTGGCCTGGTCGCTGGTGACGACGGGCGAGCTGTCGCAGGCCGACCAGGCCGACCACACCGTCGGCGCCGACCTGCGGGTGGTCGAGCGCAGCGGCGTGGCGCCCGACGAGCGGGCCGGTCAGCTCGCCGCGCTGCCCGGCGTCGGCGCGGCGCTGCCGGCCTGGCGGGACGAGATCCGCCTCGGCCGCGCCGACCTGCCGACGACGGTGGTGAGCCTCGACGCCGCGGCCGCGGCCGACGTGCTGCGCCTCAACGAGCGGCTGACCGACGAGCCGGCCCCGGCGCTGCTCGACCGGCTGGCCCGGGCGCGCGTCGCGCCGACCGGCCTGGAGCTGCCCGCCGGCACCCGGTCGCTCACCGGCACGGTACGCACCCCCGTGCGCGACGCCGTCACGCCGCACCGGATCGGCTTCTGGGTGCTGCTGACCCGGGCGGACGGGCTGGCCTTCCGGCTGCCGGCGGGCAGCGGCGACAGCGACGGCCGGTCCACGCCGTTCACGGTGGCCGTCCCCGCCGGGGAGGGCCCCCTGCGACTGTCCGGTTTCGAGCTCGACAGCGGGAGCGCGCGGGGGCGGGAGTACCGCATGGAGGTGTCGGACCTGCGGCTGGTCGGCGCCGACGGCGCGGCCGCACCGACGGCGCTGGACGGTCAGTGGGTGGCCGTCGACGGCCAGCGCGATCCGGTCGGCGTGGCGGTCACGGCCGCCGGCCTGCGGGCGGAGTGGCCGATCGACTTCCGGGCGGGTGGCCGGTTCGCGTTCCAGCCGCCCAGCCGGTTCGCCGTGGTGCCGGCCGGCGAGGACCGGCCGGTACCCGCGCTGATGACCCCGGCCGTGCGCGACGCGTTGAGCCTGCGCACCGGCGACACGGTCGACCTCGTGCTGTCCGGCGCGACGCTGCCGGTCACCCTGGTCGGCGAGCTGGCCGCGGTGCCGTCCACCGCCGGCGCCGGCGTGCTGCTGGACCTGCCGGCGGCGGCGCAGTGGCTGATCCGGGACCGGGGCGGCGTCCGGCCCGTCGCGGAGTGGTGGCTGAGCACCGACGGTGACAGGCACGCCGAGGCGGCCGGCGCGGCGGCCGGGTTGTCCGACACCACGCTGCTCGACCGGCGGGCGGTGGCCGAGCGCTCCGCCGACGACCCGTACTGGCAGGGGGCCCGCACGGGGCTGCTCGCCGCCGCGCTCGGCTCGGTACTGCTGGCCCTGGTCGGTCTGATCGTCGACGTCTGGGCGACCGCCCGGCACCGGCTGGGGGAGTTCGCCGTACTGCACACGCTCGGTGCCAGCCCTCGGCTGCTGGCCCGCGCCCTGCTGGCCGAGCAGACCTTCCTGGCCGGGATCGGCGTCGGCGTGGGTCTGCTGCTGGGCGCCGCCGTCGGCGCGACCATGGCCCCGCTGGTCATCCTCACGCCGTCCGCCGGCCGGCCGGTGCCCGAGGCGGCCTTCGTGCTGCCCTGGCTGCCCATCGGCCTGACCGCGGTCGGCCTGCTGCTGGCGGCCCTCGCCTTCAGCGCGTTCATCGCCCTCGGCATCCGGCAGCGGGTGGCCGTGGCACAGCTGCGGATCGGGGGAGACCGGTGACCGGGTGGAGCGTACGGACGAGCGGGAACGGAGACACGGCGTGGTGAGCATCGGGTCGGTCGCGCGCCGGGTGCGGGCGTACGGCGGGCAGTTCCTGCTGCTCGCGGCGCTGGCACTGGTCATCACGCTGGTGATCAGCGGGGTGCCCAGGGTCGTCAACGGGCACACCCAGCAGGGCCTGCGGGCGCACCTGGACACCGTGGCGCCGCAGCAGCGGGACGTGGCGTACTCGACCGGACCGGTCATGGCGACGGACGGCGGCGCCCTGGTGCCCGCCCACCAGGCCGACCTGGCGGCGCTGGAGAGCCGGATGCCACCGGTCGTCCGGCGGATGGTCGAGCAGCGGTGGTTCTCCGCCGAGACCCCCGCCGGCAGGGTGCGGGGCCCGGACCTGGCGGCGGAGAACCTCCTGGTCGATCTCGGGCTGCGGGCGGTGCCCGGCATCGAGGAGGCCGGCACGATCGTCGAGGGGCGCTGGCCGGCCGACGCGCCGAAGGACCAGCCGGTGCAGGTGGCAATCGCCGCGGAGGTCGCCGGCAAGCTGAACCTGCGGGTCGGCAGCCGGCTCACCCTCGCCCCGCCGGGACCGGTCTCGCCCGATGCCCCGCCCCGCGTGCCGCTCACCGTGGTCGGTCTCTTCCAACCCCGCGACGGCGCCGACGGGTTCTGGGACGGCCTGCCGCCGCTGCTGCGTGTCGTGGAGCCGCCCGGGGACGCCCAACCCTTCATCGGCGTCGGGGTCGTCGACGCCGCCGCGCTGAACCGCCAGGCCGCCGCCGGCTGGCCGCTGACGTTCGGCTGGCGTTACCGGCTGGGCGCCGACGGGATCGACGCCCGCGAGCTGGACAAGGTGATCGACGGCCTCCAGCAGCTGACCCGGGAGGCGGTTGGACGCAACCTCGTCCAGGGGCTGGACATCCCGCTGCGCCAGTTCGCCGCCGAGGTGGACAGCGCCCGGACGGTGCTCGGGGTGATCGCCGCCGGCGTACTGGCCACGCTGGCCGGGCTCGTCGTGCTGGCCGCCGGGCTGCTGGTGCGCCGGCGCCGGGCGGAGTTCACCCTGCTGCGGGCCCGGGGCGGGGCGAGCACCACGAGCGCGGGCCGCAGCCTCGCCGAGACGCTGCTGGTGGTGCTGCCCGCCGCCGTACTCGGCTGGCTGCTCGGCGGTCTCGCCCCCGGGGCGTCCGGTCAGACCCTGTGGCTCGCCGTCGTCGCGACCGTGCTGGTGGCGGCGGCGCCGCCGGTGGCCACCCTCGTCGCGTCCACCGGCGGCGTCGGGCGGCGCGACCTGGTCCGCTCGCGCCCCACCGCGCGTCGACTTACGGTGGAGGCGGGCCTGCTGGTCCTCGCCGCGCTGGCGGTCGTGCTGCTGCGCCGCCGCGGCCTCACCCCCGGCGAGGTCGACCCGCTGCTGGTGTCGGTCCCGGTGCTGCTGGCCGTCGCCGCGGCGGTCGTCGCGATGCGGCTGTACCCGTGGCCGCTGCGGCTGGTCAGCCGGCTCGCCGCCCGGGCCCGGGGCAGCGTCGCCTTCCTGGGCACCGCGCGGGCCGGCCGGTCGGTCGTCGCCGTACCGCTGGTGGTCGTGGTGCTGGCCATCGCGACGGCGGCGTTCTGCGCGGTGACGGCCGCCGGGATCGAGGCGAGCCGGGACCGGGCCGCCAGCCGGACGGTCCCCGCCGACGCCCTGATCCTGGGGGAGCGGATCGCCCCGGACACGGGCGCCGAGCTGGAGCGGCTGCCGGGGGTGCGCGCCGCGAGCCCCGTGCTGCACGAGGCGGGCCAGCGCCTGGCGAAGGACGCGGACGGCACCGACACCCGGCTCGGCGGGGTGACGGTGCTCATGGTGGACGGCCCCGCCCTGGCCCGGATGGCGCGGCAGGCCGACGTCGACGTGACGGTGCCGGCGGCGCTGCTCGCCCCCGCCGGGGGAACCGGGCCGCTGCCCGCCGTGGTCTCCCCGACCGTCGCCGCCGAGCTGGCCGCCGCCGGCCTGGCCGACTCCGCCTTCGTCAGCGCCCAGGGCCAGCGGTACGAGTTCCGGGTCGCCGAGCGGGCGGAGAGCTTCCCGCTGCGGCGCGCGGACGGTGGCCGCTTCGTCGTCCTGCCCTGGCAGTCCCTGCCCCGCCGCGACTACGCCGCCGTGCCGACCGGCTTCCTGGTGGCCGGCGACGGGCTGGACGCCGAGGCCCTGCGCCGGGCCGGCGACGCGGGGCAGTCCCGCTTCCAGACCGGCGGGACGGTGACCGGGAAGGCGCCCCCGCGCGGCGTGGAGGTGCTGACCTACGCGGAGACCCGCCGGCAGGTGGGCGAGGGCGGCGCGAACGGGGTCCTCGCCTTCGGCTTCGCCGCCGGTGCCGGCGGCGGGACGGCGCTCGGCCTGCTCGCGATCGCCTTCACGGTGCTGGCCGGCGCCCGGGAGCGGGGCCAGGTGCTGTCCCGGCTGCGCACCCTCGGCCTGTCCCGACGCCAGTGGCGCGGGCTGCTGCTGGTGGAGCTGGCTCCGCTGGTGGGCGCCTCGGTGGTGACCGGCGCGCTGGTCGGCACGGCCCTGCCGCTGCTGCTCACCCCGGTGCTCGGCCTGTCCGCCTTCACCGACGGCGTGGCGGTCCGGGTGGCGTTCGAGCCTTCCCTGGTGGCCGCCGTCGTCGCGCTCGGTGCGCTCGCCCTCGCCTTCGCGGTCACCGTCGAGGCCCTGAACAACCGCCGGATGCGCCTCGGTGAGGTGCTCCGGCTCGGAGAGGAGAACTGACAATGACCGCTACCGCGGAGACCACCGCCGTGCCGGATCTGGCCGCCCTGCAACAGCGCGCCGCCGAGCGTGCGGCGGAGCGGGCCGGTGGCCGGGACCGGTTGCGCGGGCACATCGTCTGCGACGGGCTGGTCCGGATCTTCAAGACCGAGGGGGTGGAGGCGGTCGCCCTGCAGGGGCTCGACCTGGTCATCGACCGGGGCGAGCTGGTGGCGATCGTGGGGGCCTCCGGTTCCGGCAAGTCGACGCTGCTGAACATCCTCTCCGGGCTCGACACACCCACCGCCGGCATCGCCCGCGTCGGGGACTACGACCTGCTCAACCTCTCCGCGCGGCGGCGGCTGAGCTACCGGCGGAAGATGGTCGGCTTCGTCTGGCAGCAGACCGGCCGCAACCTGCTGCCGTACCTGTCGGCGCTGGAGAACGTCGAGCTGCCGATGCGCCTCGCCGGGCGGCGGGGCGGCCGGCGGTCCCACCGCGAGCGGGCCCGCGAGCTGCTCGACATGGTCGGGGTGGGGCACCTCGCCGACCGGCGGCCCGCCCAGCTCAGCGGCGGCGAGCAGCAGCGCTGCGCGGTCGCGGTGGCGGTGGCCAACGATCCCGAGGTGCTCTTCGCCGACGAGCCGACCGGTGAGCTGGACGAGGCGACCGGCGCCGACGTCTTCGGGGCGCTGCGCACCATCAACGCCGAGCTGGGCGTCACCGTCGTGGTGGTCACCCACGACCACGCCGTGGCCACCCAGGTCCGCCGGACCGTCGCGATCCGCGACGGCCGGACGGCCTCGGAGGTACGCCGGACCGCGCGGATCGGCGCCGACGGCAGCACCGAACTGGTCAGTGAGGAGTACGCCGTGCTGGACCGCAGTGGCCGGTTGCAGCTGCCGGCGCCGTTCGTGGACGCGTTGTCGCTGCGCGACCGGGTGCGGCTCAACCTGGAACCGGACCACGTGGAGGTGCGGCCGGGCGACCGGGCGCAGGACGAGCGGGAGGCCAAGCAGTGAGCGAGTTGGACGTGACGTCGGACGGCCGGCCGGCCGGGACGGCGGCGGGCGCGCGGACCACCGGCGGGGCGGCGGGTGCCACGGTCGTCGACGAGGTGGTCCGGGTGGAGGGGATCAACCGCACGTTCGGTCGCGGCGAGCACGCCGTGCACGCCGTACGGGACGTGTCGTTCTCGGCCGGGCGGGGCGAACTGGTCGCCGTGCGGGGGCGCTCCGGGGCGGGCAAGACGACCCTGCTGAACCTGGTCGGCGGGCTGGACCGGCCGGACTCGGGCCGCGTGGTGGTCGCCGGGCACGACGTCACCGGCGCCGGTGAGAAGGAACTGCTGGAGCTCCGGCGCGGCACGGTCGGCTTCGTGTTCCAGACCTTCGGGCTGGTGCCGATCCTGTCCGCCGCCGAGAACGTCGGCGTACCGCTGCGGTTGGCGCGGGTCCCGGCGGCCGAACGGGAGGAGCGGGTGGCGGTGCTGCTGGAGCTGGTGGGCCTCGGCGGGCACGCGGGCCAGCGCCCCTACGAGCTCTCGGGCGGACAGCAGCAGCGGGTGGCGGTGGCGCGGGCCCTGGCCAACGAGCCGGACCTACTGATCGCCGACGAGCCCACGGGCCAGCTCGACTCCGAGACCGGCCGCTCGATCATGGACCTGCTCCGGGCAGTCGTGCACGCCCGTGGCATGACCGCGCTGGTCGCCACCCACGATCCGGCCCTGATCGACCTGGCCGACCGCGTCCTCACCCTCCGCGACGGCCACCTCATCCCCACCTGACCGCCCACCCCTCCACCCCGCGCCGCCTCGCCCCGCCCCGGCCCCCGTTCGCGTCGATCATGCATTTGTGGTGGGAGTTATCCGGCCTTTGTTCCTATCTGTTAGGCACCACAACTGCATGATCGCCGGGGCGAGGGGCGAGGGGCGAGGGGCGGGTGGTTCGGAGGACCTTGGAAGAGGGCTCAGAGGGGGAGCTTCATGCCCTCGTGGCTGGGGAGGAAGCCCAGGTTGAGGTAGAAGCGGTGGGCGTCGTGCCGGGTCTTGTCGGTGGTGAGCTGGACCAGGGCGCAGCCACGCCGCTTGGCCTGGTCGATCGCCCAGGTGATCATCTGCCGGCCGACGCCGCGCCCGCGCAGGTCGGAGCGGACCCGGACTGCCTCGATCAGCTGCCGCTCGGCGCCGTGCCGGCCCAGACCCGGGATGTAGGTCAGCTGCATGCAGCCGAGCACCCCGTCGTCGCCCTCGGCGACGATGAGCTGGTTGCGCGGGTCGGCGTCGATGTCGGCGAACGCCTTCTCGTAGGCGGCGTCGACCTCGGTGAGGTCGCGGGTCCTGCCGAGCACGTCGTCGGCGAGCAGGGCGACGACGGCGGGCAGGTCGGCCCGGACGGCCTCGCGGAAGATCACGTCACTCATGCCGCCCAGCGTGGCACAGCGGTCCGGGCCGCCGGACGGGCGCCGCCGCGGCGGCCGGTCAGCGGGCCGGGCAGCGCAGCCCCTCCCTGGGCACGGTCAGGTCGATCAGGTAGCCGTCGACGGCCTCGGTGATGCAGGAGGTCTGCGGGTAGGCGGTGTGCCCCTCGCCCTCCCAGGTGAGCACCCGGCCCACGCCGAGCATCGCGGCCAACGCGCCCGTCTGCTCGTACGGGGTCGCCGGGTCGCCGGTGGTGCCCACCACCAGGATCGGCGGCGCCCCGTCGGCGCGGCCCGTCGGGTACGGGTCGCGACCCCCGGGCCACTCGGTGCAGGAGAGCATGCCGACGGCCAGGGACGGACCGAACAGCGGGTACTGCGCCCGCCACTGCGACTGGAGCTGCCGGATCCGCTCCCGGCTCGGCTTCTCGTCCTCGTCGGCGCAGTTGACCGCCAGGTTGGCGTCGAACATGTTCGAGTAGTGCCCGTCGGCGTCCCGGTCGGCGTACGCGTCGGCGAGGCGGAACACCTCCTCCGGGTCGCCGCCCTCCAACTCGTCGATGGCGCGCGCCAACTCCTGCCACCCCGACTCGGTGTAGAGCGACGAGATGATCGCGTAGAAGACCCAACCCGGGGTGGCCTCCCGGCCGTCGTCCCCGCGTACCGGCGACACCCGGGCCTTGTCGATCGCCGAGGTGACCGCGGCCCGGGCGTCCGGGGCGATGGGGCAGCGCCCGGCGTTGGCCGCGCACCACGTGGTGAAGTTGCCGAAGGCCCGCTCGAAGCCCTTGGCCTGGCCCTCCGAGGCGGCGACCAGGCCCTGCCGGGGGTCGACCGCGCCGTCGAGCACCAGCGCCCGCACGCGCTGCGGATAGAGCTGGGCGTAGGTGGCGCCGAGCAGGGTGCCGTAGGAGTAGCCGAGGTAGGTCAGCTTGTCGTCGCCGACGGCGGCGCGGACCGCGTCCATGTCCCGGGCGGCCTGCTCGGTGCCGTAGAGCGGCAACTGGTCGCCGTAGCGGTCGCCGCAGCCGCGCCCGATCCGCTGGCTGAGCGTGACGAAGCCGTCGAACGACTCCTGGCTCTGCGGATCGGGGTCGTAGCCGAAGCTGGCGTCCAGGTCGGCGTCGGGGATGCACTTGACCGGGCTGGACCGGGACACCCCGCGCGGGTCGAAGCCGACGATGTCGAACCGGTCGGTGATCGAGGTCGGCAGGCCGCCGAACGCCGGGCCGAAGGAGAGGTAGACGGCCGTGTCCACGCCGGAGCCGCCGGGCCCGCCCGGGTTGACGACCAGCGAGCCGATCCGGTCGCGCTGCTTGGTCGACCGGGCCCGCAGCAGCGCGATCTCGAAGGTCTGCCCGGCACCCGGACCGGTCGCGGCGCCGCCAGTCGCACCCGTGCCCCAGTTGCGCGGCACCTTGATCCGCGCGCACTCGTAGCGCATGTCCGGCGCCTGGCGCCCGACCAACTCCTCGGCCACCCCGGGGCAGGCCCGCCACGTGGGCGCCGCCCCGAGTTCGGCGGCCGCACCACCTGTCTCGGTGCGGGGCGCGATCGCCGGGAGGGTGCAGCCGGCGGCGACCAGCGCGGCGGCGGTCAGCCCGGCGAGGGTGAGCCGGAACCGGCGGATCCGGTCGGGGGTGCGGGTCACGAGCGAGCCTCCGTGATCGGGTCGACGGCCAGGTTACGCCGGACCGGCGGCGGAGCCCGTGGTCACCGTGGGATCGCCGCGCAGCACCTGGTCCACATCGAACCGTACGGGTCGCTCGAGCTGGTCGTAGCGGCAGGATTGCGGTTTGCGGTCGGGCCGCCAGCGGACGAACCGGGCGGTGTGCCGGAACCGGTCGCCCTCCATGGCGTCGTAGCCGACCTCGACCACCAGTTCGGGGCGCAGCGGCTCCCACTCGAGGTTGCGCGTGCCCGTCCAACGGCTCACCCCGCCGGGCAGGCGCTGACCGCGTTCGTGGTCGCCGTGCACCCACGGGTGGTCGGCGCCGACGTCGCGGTAGGGCTCCAGCTCCTCCAGCAGCTCGGCGCGGCGGGCCATGGTGAACGACGCGCTCACCCCGACGTGGTGCAGGACCCCGCCGTCGTCGTAGAGGCCGAGCAGGAGCGAGCCGACCACCGGGCCGGACTTGTGCCAGCGGAAGCCGGCCACCACCACGTCGGCCGTGCGGGCGTGCTTGACCTTGAACATGAGCCGCTTGCCCGGCTCGTAGGGCAGGTCGGCCGGCTTGGCGATCAGACCGTCCAGGCCGGCGCCCTCGAAGACGTCGAACCAGCGGTGCGCGGTGTCGACGTCGGTCGTGACCTGCGTGACGTGCACCGGCGGGCGGACCCCGGCCAGCGCCGACTCCAGCCGGGCCCGACGCCGGGGGTAGGGCTCGCCGAGCAACGTCTCGTCGTCGAGGGCGAGCAGGTCGAAGGCGACGAAGTCGGCCGGCGTGGTCTCGGCCAGCAGCTTCACCCGCGACGCGGCCGGGTGGACGCGCTGGGCCAGCAGCTCGAAGTCGAGCCGGGGCTGCCCGCCCGGACCGTCGCGCCGGATGACGATCAGCTCGCCGTCGACCGCGCACCGCTCGGGCAGCTGGCGGCGGGCCTGCTCGACCACCTCCGGGAAGTAGCGCGTCATCGACTTGCCGCCCCGGCTGGCCAGCTCCACCTCGTCGCCGTCGCGGAACACGATGCACCGGAAGCCGTCCCACTTCGGCTCGTAGGTCATCCCGGGCGCGGTGGGGACCCGCGGGACGCTCTTCGCCAGCATCGGCTCGACCGGCGGACTGATCGGCAGCTTCACGGCGACCAGTCAACCAGACCGCACCGACAGTGGTGAGGCGGATCACTGCCGGTGAACGGGCGGCGTGTCCCGCCGAGCGCCGCTCGTGCCGTACCGGGCGAATCGGAAAACCCCAGGTCAGAGCTACTTTCGCGGGGTGTCGGAGTGGGTCTGCGGGTGCTGCGGGCGGTGGCGGGTGAGCGTCGAGCTGATTCGCGGGCGCTACCGGTACCGCCTGGTGCGCCGCTATCCGCGCCAGTTCGGCGGGGGCAAGGACGTGCTCGGCGAGGTCGGCTCGGTGGCGGAGCTGGAGGAGCTGCTGCGCCGGCGTACCCCCCTCGGGCTGGCCGACCTGCGCGAGGTCGCCTGACCCGGCGGCGGCCGACCCCGGCGGGCGCCCCCCGTCACCACGGACCCGCGGCGCGACCAGGCGGCGGTGGGGACCGGCCGGCCGGCGGGAAGCGACCCGCCGGCGGCGACGCGGCGGTCGGCGACGTGGAGTGCGCCGGCCGACGGGTGGAGCCCGGGTGCTTGCCGCGGTCACGATCCGTGCGGCAGCGTCGTCGAGACGGGCAGCGGCGCCGCCGGGCGTCGCCACGGGGAGGGGGCGCGATGCGGTTCGAGGCCGGTACGGAGGTGGCCGCCGAGGCGGGACGGGTCTGGGCGGCGCTGGTGGACGTCGAGCGGTGGCCGGAGTGGACGCCCTCGGTGCGCCGGGCGCTACGGGGTGAGGCGGGGCCACTCGTGGTGGGCGCCACCGCCCGGCTGGAGCAGCCGAAGCTGCGGCCGGCGGTGTGGCGGGTCACCGAGCTGACCGAGGGGCGGTCGTTCTCCTGGGTGTCGAACGCCCCGGGGGTGCGCACCCTCGGCGAGCACCGGGTGCTGCCGCTACCCGGCGGGCGCAGCCGCGTGGAGCTGGCCCTCACGCAGTCCGGGCCGCTGGCCGGGCCCGTCGGCTGGCTCTACGGCGACCTGACGCGCCGCTACCTGCGGCTGGAGGCCGACGGGCTCAGGCGTCGCTGCGAGCGGGACTGACCACCGCCTTCTCCAGCAGGGCGAGCCGGATGCCGTTCGGGTCCGGCCGGTGCCCGACCACCCGGTAGCCGTGCCGGTGGTACAACCGCAGGTTCTGCTCGCTGTCGGCGCCCGTGAAGAGCGCGAAGCGGCGTACCCGGGCGGCGCAGGCCGCCTCCACGGCGCGCAGCAGCCGCCCGCCGACGCCCCGGCCCTGCTGGTCCGGCGCGACGGAGAGCCGGCCGACGTGCGCGGTGTCGCCGTCGACGTGTGCCCGGACGGAACCGACCAGGCGGTCGCCGAGCCGGGCGGTGAGCACCGTCGCCGGGCCCGCCAGCGCGGCCCGTACCTCGTCCAGGGTCTCGGTCAGCGGGGGCAGGAAGGGATCGGCGTAGCGCTGTGCCTCGGTGAGGTACGCGGCGCGCTGCACGGTGAGGATCTCGCCGGCGTCGGAGACGTCGGCGGGGGCGATCCGCGGCTCGATGATCACCCCGACAGACAACCACAGGCCGTCGGGCGGGCCGCCAGTGCCGCCCGTACGCTGGCGGTGTCCCGTCGAGCCGTGGGGGTGCGCCGTGCCGGCACTGACCTATCCGCACGTCGGCGCCACCGAGACCGGCGAGCTGCCGGCCGGCTGGCGGCACGTGCGGCACCGGGTGCGGCTGCCCGACTCCTGCTTCCGAACGGCCGGGGACGCCGTGCTCGGCTGGCGCCTGCACCGGGCGGCCGGCATCCGGATCGACGCCGACGCCGGGCGGGCCGCGCCCGGGGTCCGGGTCGTCTCCGGCCTGGGCGTCGGCCCGCTGCGGCTGGCCGCGCCCTGCGAGGTGGTCTGGGTCGTCGACGACGGGCGGCGGGCCGGCTTCGGGTACGGCACGCTGCCCGGGCACCCGGCGCGCGGCGAGGAGGCGTTCGTGGTCAGCCGCGACCCCGCCGGCCACGTCTGGTTCGAGGTGGTCGCGTTCAGCCGCCCGGACCGCTGGGTCATGCGCGTCGCGGGGCCGGCCGGTCGGGCCTTCCAGCGGGCGTACGCCTGGTGGCTCGGGCGCACCCTGCGCCGGCTCTGCGCCCGCCGCTGACCCGAGCCCGGCGCTCACCTCGCGCCGCCCCGGCCCTCGGCGCTCACCTCCCACCGCCCGGCCCGGCGCTCACCTCGCGCCGGGTGCGCCCGAGCAGGACACCGCGCCGCCCCGGACCGACGTCCCGCCTCAGAACCGGGCGAAGGAGCGGATCGGCATCCGCGGGCCGTACTTCGGCGCCTGGACACCGCCGGCCGCCAGCAGCACGCAGACCCGCCCCCGGTGCCCCCGGAACGGCTCCAGCAGCGCCAGCATCCGGGCGTCGTCGCCGCGCGGCTCGCCCGCCAGCGCCCAGGCCACCGTGTTCGGCACGTGGAAGTCGCCGACGCTGACCGCGTCCGGGTCCCCGTAGGCGACGCGTACCACCTCGGCGGCGGTCCACGGGCCGATGCCGGCGATGGCCGTGAGCCGGCGGGTGGCCTCGGCGGAGTCAGCGCAGCGCTCCAGCCGGTCCGCGACGGCCGCCACCCGGCGCAGCGTCTCGGCGCGGCGCTGCTCCACGCCGAACGGGTGGAACACCCAGTACCCGGTGGCGGCCACCGCGGCCGGGTCCGGCGGCAGCAGCAGCGGCTGCATCGGACCGGGCGCCGGCTCGGCGAAGTGCCGCACCGTCGCCGCGTACGCCCGGTAGGCCTCCTTGCCGGTGACCTTCTGCTCGAAGACCGCCCGCAGCAGATGGCGGAAGACCTGCCCGGTGGCCGGCAGCCGCAGCCCCCGGTGCTGGGCCGCGAGCCGCGCCACCACCGGGTGGGCGGCGGCGAGCGCCGCGAACCCGGTGACGTCGTCGCGCAGCCCCGCGATCGCGTCCGCCCGCTGCACCACCCGCTCGGCGCCCGGACCGTAGCCCTCGGCCAGCAGGACGCCGCCGGACGGCCGCAGGGCGAGGGTCGCCGGCCCGTCCGGGGTGCGGGTGGCCCACCAGAAGGTGCCGGCCGCCACGCGCGCGCAGGGGTCGTACGGGCTGAAGGTCAGCGCCCGGACCGACGCGGCCAGCCGGTACCCGGTGGGCGGGCGCAGCTCCCGACGCGCGGTGGGTTCGGTCCCGGTCACCCGCACATGCTGCCACGTCCCGGCCCCGTGACCGGCGACACCACCGCCGGGCCCGCGTAGCGCGGGTGGTTGCCGTCGCCGCCGTTCGACGAGGAGCCCGGCGCGGTGACCGGCCGCGCCCTCCCCGGCGGCGACCGGCCACCGGTCCGGTGCGGTCAGTACGAGTAGTTCGAGTCGCCCTGGCCGGACTGCTGGTCGGCCGGCGGGGCGACCGGCTTCGGGGTGCCCTTCGGCAGGCAGCTGAGGTTCTTCCTGCCGTCCGGGGCGACCACGAACCAGGTGCCCCCGACGCCCTGGCCCTTCCACTGGCCGGGCTTCTTGTCGCCGACGTAGCGGTAGAGCGGCCAGCCGCCGAGGGTGATCTGCCGGGTGCCGTCCTGGCGGGTGACGGTGCCGACCTTGTCGTCGGAGACACCGTTGAGCTCGGGGTTGCCGTCGGTCAGCGCCGGCGGCCACACCTGGGCGCACGTGTCGACGCAGTTCGACGAGGGCGGGTCGTTGGTGTCCTTGTCGAAGCGGTAGAGGATCCAGCCGTCCTGGTCGGTGACGACGCTGCCCATCCGGGTGACCTTCTTGCCGTTGAGCTCCTCGGTCAGGTCCGCGTCGGCGGGTGGCGCGTCGGCGACGGGGGACGGCGAGACCGAGGGCTCGGCCGCCGCGGTGGGTTCGGCGGCGGTCACGGCGACCGGGTTGGCCGCATCCGGGTTCGCCCCGTCGTAACCCGCGGGAGCGCAGGCCGTCAACGCGACCAGCGCGCTCGCCACGACGACGGTTCGCTTCATCTGTGCCACGTGCCCTCCTCGGTGATGGCGGTTCACCGGTCAATACGGAGAGAGCCCTGCCGACGTTGAATGCGAAAGCGTGGTCGATGTCACGCAGAATGGTTGAACCGAACGGGCCGGAAATCCGTTTCCCGCGACGAGGCGGTTCCGCCACGTCGCTTGCCGGAGAAACGGCGACGGCGCCGCCGGGAAATGAGGACGCACTGCCGGAGAAACGGCGACGCGTTGTCGGCGCCGGCCGTGGTGCTGGCCGGCGCCGGTTCCGCGACGGAGTGCTACATCTGCACGGTGACCAGCGGGCTCGCCACCCCGCCGGCGTCCACCGACTGCACCTGGAACTGCTTGATGTCGACGAGCCGCGTCGACGTCGACGCCGACAGGCTCAGCTTGTCGGGACGCGCGTTGGTGCCGTACCCGGTGCCCGGCACCGACCAGGTCGAGACCACCTCGGTGCTGTTGTTGCGCCGCACCACGACGAGCCGGCACGTCCGGGGCCCGGGCAGCTTGGCGAGGATGAAGTCCACGCCCGTGCCGAACTCCTTCGACGCGACGAAGAAGGTCGCCTCGACCCCGGTGGTCGGGTCGACGACGTTGACCGGGTCGCCCTCGGGCAGCGTCCCGCCGATGTTCGGGTCGTTCGGGTCGCTGGACCTGCTGGCCGTGGGTGGCGGAACCCGTGTGGTGGCGGTCGGCTCGGCCACCACCTCAGGCGCGTCGCCGCCGACGACGCTGACGAGGCCGAGCCCGGTCAGCCCACCGAGGACCAGCACCGCGGCGGCCGTGGCGAGCAGGTGCCGGATGCGGTTGCGCCGCCGGTGGGCGCGGACCGCGACCAGCGTCCGGTCCAGCAGGGCCGGGTCGGTACGGGTCTGCTCCAGCGCGGCCATCGTCTCGCCGTCGATGTCGGAGAGCAGGCCGACGACCGGCACCATCGTCTCCAGCTCGGCGGCGCACGCCCAGCAGGTGGCGAGGTGCTCCTCGAACCGTTCCGTGTCGCGCTCGTCCAGCACGCCGAGCGCGTACGCCGCGACGTCCATGTGGTCCGCCCGGCTCATTCCGTCACCCCCCGTTCCTGCAGAGCGGTGCGCAGCGCGCGCAGCGCGTAGTAGACCCGCGACTTGGCCGTGCCGAGCGGAAGTCCCAGCTCCTCGGCCGCCTCCGGCACCGTCCGACCCCGGAAGTACGTGGCCACCAGGATCTCCCGGTGCGACTGGCTCAGCGTACGCAGCGCGTCCGCCACCGTCATCGTGCGCAGCACCCGGTCGGTGCTGTCCGCCTCGGCGAACGCCGTCAGGTCCCGGTCGTACGTCTCGGCCGGGCGGGCCTGCCCGCTGCGGTGCTCGTCGATGGCGATGCGGCGGGCCACCGTGACCAGCCACGGCCGTAGCGAACCCTGCCCCTGCGCGCCGAGCCGGTGCGCGTTGCGCCACGCCCGCAGCAGCGTCTCCTGGACGATGTCCTCCGCCCGCTGCCGGTCGCCGCCGGTGAGCCGCATGACGAACGCCAGCAGCGCCCCCGCGTGCTCGGCGTAGAGCAGCCGGATCAGCCGGTCCGAGTGACCCGCCTCGGTGGACGGTGCCGCCTGGTGGCGCCCGGGAGCGGATTTCGGCGTCACCGGCCCATTCTGGCGAGGCACCTCGCGGGCGTCGACCCCGCCGGTCGACGCCCCCGGCCGGGACTGGGACCGCGCGGACATCCAGTCCGGTCGCGCCCTGTCGCCGGGCCAACCGGCCGCCGCCACCGCATGCATGCAGACCTCCGCGTGTCCGATGACATCGGCCGTCCCCCCGCGCGGGCACGGCCGCCCGGTGGTACGCGGTGCCCGGGCCAACGGATCAACGGTGGACGGAAAAGATTCCGGTCAACGGCGGACGGAGAAGATTCCGGGCGGCGGCGGGGTGGAGTCGGTGGCGTCCGCGTCGTGGACCACCGCCGCGCCGCCCGCGAAGCGGTCGAGTTCCTCGCCGGCCAGCACGCGCCCGGGAAACCAGTCCCCGGCGGCCCGCCGGGTCAGCTCCGGCACCGGCGGCTCGATCCGGCCGGCCACCAGCACCAGGTTGCCGTAACGACGCCCGCGCAGCACCGCCGCGTCGCCGACGAGGCAGGCCCGGGGCAGCACCGACCGGAGGGTGGCGACCTGCGCCCGGGCGTGGCGCAGCGGCGGGCCGTCGGCGACGTTCGCCAGGTGGAAGCCGGCGGGACGCAGCACGCGGGCCACCTCGGCGGCGTACTCCACCGAGGTCAGGTGGGCCGGCGTCCGGGCACCGGCGAAGACGTCGGCGACCACGACGTCGTAGCTGGCGTCCCGGCTGGCGGCGAGCACCGCGCGGGCGTCGGCCACCCGCACCTTGAGCCGTGGGTCCGACGGCCACGGCAGGGCACGGCGGACCAGCTCCACCAGCGCGCCGTCCACCTCGACCACCCGCTGTGTGGAGCCGGGCCGGCTGGCCGCCACGTAGCGGGGCAGGGTCAACGCGCCCCCGCCGAGGTGCAGCACCCGCAGCGGCGCGCCGGCCGGGGCCAGCAGGTCGATCGCGGCGGCGAGGCGCCGGACGTACTCGAACTCCAGGTGCGTGGGATCGGTCAGGTCCACGTGCGACTGCGGGGCGCCGTCGAGCAGCAGCGTCCACGACCCCGGCCGGTCCGGATCGGGCACCAGCTCGGCCTGGCCGGTGTCCACCTGCGCGGCCACCGTGTCGGCCGCCCGTCTGCGGCCCATCAGCGCCGGGCCCGGGCGGCGGTGGTGAGCACCCGGTGCAGCAGCCGCGCGTCGCCGAGCAGCGCGCGCAGCCGGCGTTCCAGGCCGGCGATCGGGATCAGGTTCTGTGGCGCGCGCGGGTCCTTGTAGGGGGTGGAGGCGAACCGGGGCAGCGTGACCAGCGACAGGTCGGCCAGGCTGACCGCCTCGTCGACGCTCAGCTCGGCGGAGCACTCCACCCGGACGATGCCCGCCCACGGCGCGCCGAGGGCCACCGGCAGCCGCAGGTACCACGACCAGCCGCCCCAGGCCGTGCCGAGCTTGAACACCGGGGAACGCTCGCCGGCGGCCAAGCCGGTGACCACGGCGGTGAGCCGGGCGTCGAGGTAGTGGCGATGCTGCGCCTTGACGTAGCCGAGGGTGCGCGGCAGCTGCCGCCGGTTGCGCAGCGGGCCGTCCACCACCAGCAGGTCGCCGTCCGTGCGGGCCGCCCCCGAGACCTCCACCTCCAGCGCCGTCAGCGGCCCCTGCACGGCGGCGGGGAGCTTGTTCAGTTCGCCCGTGCCGCTGACCCGGTGCACCGGGTAGCGGACGCTGCCCGCCACCACGTCCACGGCGGAGGGACTGGCGGTGAACAGCCCCCGACCCACCCGCGCGCCGGCCAGCTGCGCCGCGCCGCGCTCCAGGTCGCAGCGGACCACCCCGGCGGCGTACGACGCGGCGAGGCCGGGGAAGGACGCGCCGTCCTCCTCGGCCGTCCACACGCTCGCGTCGATGCGGCGTACGCCGTCGACGAGCAGCACCACGTCGGGGGCGCGGACGCCCGCGCGGGGCCCGATCGCCCGCCAGTCGACCGCCGGCAGCTCGGCGTCCGGGTCGACCTGGGCGCTGCTCTGCGCGGCGGGACCGTCGCCGGCCGCCTCGAGCGAGGCGCCGTACGCCGGATCCCAGGCGTCGACGAAGAACCGGGGGTCGGTCACCGCAGCGATCCTTCCGTCGCGGGCGCCGGGGCGCCGCGGCGGGCCCCGCTCACCGGCCGGTCCGCTCGACGCGGGCCGACCGGGCGTCCTTGCTGACCTCGTAGCGGACCGGGATGCGTTCGGCCAGGGCCGGCACGTGGGTGACCACCCCGACCATCCGGTCGCCCCGGGCGGCCAGGCTCTCCAGCGTGGCGGCCACCGTGTCGAGGGTGGCCGCGTCGAGCGTGCCGAAGCCCTCGTCGAGCACGATCGACTCCAGGCTCGCCGCCGTGGTGGACATCCCGGCGAGCTGTTCGGACAGCGCCAGCGCCAGCGCCAGCGACGCCTGGAAGGTCTCGCCGCCCGACAGGGTCCGCACGCCCCGGCGCAGCCCCGCGTCGTGGTGGTCGACCACGAAGAACTCGCCCTTGTCGTGCACCAGGTCGTACTGCCCGCCGGAGAGTTCCCGCAGGATGCCCGAGGCGCCGTCGACCAGCAGGTCAAGCGCCTCGGCGAGCAGCCACCGCTCGAAGTTGTTGGCCCGCAGGTGGCTCGCGAGCGACCGCGCCACCTGCGCCTCGCGCTCGTAGCCGGCCCGCTGGTCGCGTAGGCCACCGGCCTGTTCCCGGCGCCGCTCAAGCTCGCGCAGGTCGGCCTCGGCCCGCTGGAGGGCGCGGTCGGTGACGCGCAGCGGATCGTCGGTGGGCGGTAGCCCGGCGGCGGCCAGGACGCCCGCGATGCGCTCGCCGACGCCGGCGGCGACCGCCTCGGCCTGCGCGACCGCCTCGGCCCGCCCGGCCCGCTCCGCGCGGCGGCGCTGCGCCTCCTCCCCGGCCCATCCGGTCAGGGCGGCCCACGCCGCCCCCAGGTCCTCCCGGTCGGCCGTCGGCGGCCCGAACCGGGCCAGCCCGTCGCGCGTGGCGTCGAACGCCCGCCAGGTCGCCCGCAGTCGCTCCTCGGCGGCGTCCACCGCCGCCCGGGCCCGCCGGGCGGCGTCCCGGCCGGCCCGCACCGCCGCGGCCGACTCCTCCAGCGCCCGGCGCAGCCGCGCGTGGTCGTCCAGCTCGCGGCGCAGCACCGCCGGCTCGGCCGCCCCGGCCAGCTGGTCGTCCAGCTCCGCCAGCCGGGCCTGCACCTGGTCCTGCCGGGCCCGCGCGCGCAGCAGCACCCGTTCCAGCTCCCGGGCCGCGCCGTCGCGCTCCTGCACCACCGACTGGGCGGCCTTGCTGGCGGCCCGCGCCGCCCGTCCCGCCGCCGTCGCGGCGGCCACCGCCGAGTCGGCCGGCACCGCCGGCACCGTCGCGACGGTCTGCTCGCAGACCGGGCAGGTCGCCCCGTCGCGCAGGTGCGCGCGCAACGCCACCGCCTGGTCGGTCGCCTTCGCCTCCTCGTGGGCGCGGAAGGCCGCCTCCAGCTCCGCCTCGGCCCGGTCGGCCGCCGCCCGCGACTCGGCCAGCGCCGCCACGGCCGCGCCGTGCTCGGCCTGCGCCCCGGTCACCGCCGCGCGGACCGCCGCCGCCTCGCCGGCCAGCTTCTCCCGGTCGGTGTACGCCCGCAACAGCAGCCGCAGCGCGCTCTCGTCACCGGCGGCGGCCAGCTCGCCGCGCAGCTTCTCCTCCCGCTCCTCGGCCAGCGACACCGCCGTCGCCGCCTCGTCCGCGCCGGCCCGCGCCGACGCGACCGCCCGGGCCACCTCCGCCACCCCGTCCGGGGCCCGCACGGCGGCCAGCACCGCCAGGTCGGCGTCGAGCGCCGCCAGCGCCGCGCCCGCCTCCCGCGCCGTCGCCCGGGCCGCCTCCAGCTCCGGTACGGCGCCCGCCACCGCCTCGGCCAGCTCCCGCATCCGGTCGACCCGCCCGGTCGCCGCCGCCAGCGCGTCGTCGTCGACGCCGGTGAGCCCGGCGAGCGCCTGGTCGACCGCCTCCAGCTTCGCCTCGGCCTGCACGGCCCGCGCGGTCGCCTTCTTCTGCACGTCCTCGTAGACGCCGAGGCCCAGCAGGTTGACCAGGATCTGCTGCCGGGTGGCCGGCTTGGCGTGCAGGAAGTCCGCGAACTGCCCCTGCGGCAGCACCACGCAGCTGGTGAACTGCTCGTACGGCAGCCCGACCGCCTCCAGCACCGCCTGCTCCATCTCGGCGGGGGTGCCGGCCACCACCTCGCCGAGGTCGTCGGGGCTCAGCCCGGTGTCGAGTTTGGTCACGTCGAAGCCGGCCGGCATCAGCTGCAACCCGGCGTTCGCCGTCTTGACGTTGCCCCGGCCGTCGCGGCGGACCACCCGGGTCGCCACGTAACGGGACCCGGCGGACTCGAAGACCAGCCGGACCCGCGCCTCGGCGGCCGACGGCGCCAGGGCGTTGGCCAGGCCCCGGGCCCCACCCCAGCGGGGCACCGTGCCGTAGAGGGCGAAACAGATGGCGTCGAGCACCGTCGACTTGCCGGAGCCGGTCGGCCCCACCAGCGCGAAGAAGTCGGCGTCGGTGAAGTCGACGGTGGTCTCGTCGCGGAAGACGGTGAAGCCCGCCATGTCCAGCCGCATCGGCCGCATCAGTGCTCGACCTCCTCGAAGAGCTCGTCGAAGAGCTCCCGCACCCCGTCGTCGGTGTGCCCCCGGCTGTCGAGGTAGTCGGCGAAGAGCTGCCGGGGCGAACGGCCGGCCCGCTGCGCCACCCGGGCGCCGCTGCCCGGGGCGGGCACCAGCTCCGGGTCGATCCGGATCTCCAGGGCCTGCGGGAGCAGCTCCTGCACCTCCTCGCGCAGGCCCGCGCGCGGCTGCTCGCGCACGTACACGCGCAGCCAGGCGTCCGGCACCTGCATCTCGGCGAGCTGGGCCAGGGTGCCCCGGACCGTACGCAGCGTGGTGGCGGCGGTCACCGGCACCTCGCGTACCTGCGCCGCCGTGGTCGCGGTGACCTCGACGACGGTCACCGACGGCACGTTCTCCTGCTCGCCGAAGTCGACCGCGAGCGGGCTGCCGCTGTAGCGGATCGGGCAGGGGCCCTGGACCCGCTGCGAGCGGTGCAGGTGGCCCAGCGCCACGTAGTGCGCCGTGCCCGGGAAGACGGTCGCGGGCACCGCGTAGCCCAGTACGGTGTGCGCGTCGCGCTCCCCGCCGCCGGTCGTAGCGCCGACCACGGTCAGGTGGGCGGTGACGAGGTGCACCCGGCCGGGCTCGGTGAAGCTCTCGGTGAGCCGGCCCAGCACCCGGCCCAGGTGGTCGGCGTAGGTCTGGGTGGTCTCGGCGGCGGTCAGCTCGTACATCTCCACCGCGCGGATGGCGTAGCGCTGGGAGAGGAACGGCAGCGCGGCCAGCCGCCAGCGCTCGCCGCCGGCGGTGGTGCCGTCGATGACGTGCTCGTCGGGGTTGTCCCGGACCCCGCCGCGCAGGGTGATCCCGGCGGCCTCGGCCCACGGCCGCAGCGCGTCGAGAGCCTGGCCGTTGTCGTGGTTGCCGCCGATGGCCACCACGTCGGCGCCCGTGCGGCGCAACGCCGTCAGCGCCCGGGTGACCAGCCGGGTGGCCTCCGGCGTCGGGGCGGCGGTGTCGTAGAGGTCACCGGCGACGATGACCAGGTCGGGCGCCTCGGCGCGGGCGACGTCGATCACGCCGGCCAGGACCCGCTTGTGCTCCTCGGCCCGCGACTGCCCCTTGAGGACCTTGCCGACGTGCCAGTCGGAGGTGTGCAGGATCTTCACGGGTTGCCTCCTGCCCCTAGAACGGGATGTCGTCGTCGCTGGCGCCGCCACCGGAGCCGACGACCGCGAACGGGTCGACGGACTGGGTGAGCGACCGGAGCGTCTCGGACGGGGCGCGGCCGGCCTCGGAGACCCGGGTGGCCCAGGCGGGGAACGGGAACTCCAGGCAGAGCGGCACCGGGATGTCGGGCTGGTTGACGAACATCGTGCCCGGCTTGGCCAGCAGCGCGCGCTGCCGCTGGGCGGGCGGCAGGAAGCCGTATTCGGGGCGGGACGCCTCGGCCGGGTCGAGCCGGCCCACCACCCGGATCGCCGAGTTGGTGACGATGCGCCGTTCCACCTCGCTCGCCGTCTGCTGGGCGCCGACCAGGATCACCCCGAGCGAGCGGCCCCGCTCGGCGATGTCGAGCAGCACCTCCTTGATGGGGGAGGAGCCCTCGCGGGGGGCGTACTTGTTGAGCTCGTCGAGCACCACGAAGAGCAGCGGCTTGGCGGTGCCGGCCTTCTCCTTGCGCTCGAACTCGCTCTTGAGCGTCACGCCGACCACGAACCGCTGCGCGCGGTCGGGGAGGTTGTGCAGGTCGACGACGGTGACCTGGGCGCTCTCGGCGGTGTTGATGCTGTGCGGGCGGCGGGTGGCCAGGTCGCCCCGGATCAGCCGGGACAGATCCTTCTTGCTGCCGATCAACCGCCGGGCGAACGCGTTGACCGTGCCCAGGCCGACGGCGCTGCCGGCCCAGTCGGAGCGGGTCTCGTCGTCGTTGAGCTGCTCGACGACGTGGTCGACCAGGTCGGCGTACGAGCCGAGCCGCACCCCGTCGATGCTGATGCCGCCGTCGGCGGCCTGCGCGTGCCGGGCCAGGTGGGCGGTGACCGAGTGCACCACCATCGTGTACTGCTGGCGTTCGTCGTCGGCGTCGGCGAACACGTAGGGCAGCAGGCGGTCGGCGCAGAACTCGCTCAGCGTCCAGTAGAAGCTGTCCACCCCGGTGAGGCGGCTGCTCACGTCGGGCGTGCCGGAGGAGTCGCCCACCCGGGGCGGGGCGTAGACCCGCACGTCCGGGAACGCCCCGGCGGCCAGGCCGAGCTTCGCGTACGCGGCGCGGGTGGGGTCGTCCAGCCGGGTGTTGGGATGGTCGAGGAAGAGCAGGTCCTCGCCCTTGACGTTGAAGATGAGCGCCTTGGCGTTGACGGCGTCGCCGCCCAGCACCCCCGAGCGGAAGACCGAGTAGAGCAGGAAGGTGGCGAAGCTCGTCTTCGTGGCGACCCCGGAGATGCCGGAGATCGACACGTGCGCGCCCCGGCTGCCGTCGAGGAAGTCGGCGTTGAGGTAGACCGGCACGCCGTCGCGGCCCATGCCCATCGGGATGCGCCGCTCCATCCGGTCGAAGTGCAGCGCGCGGGCCCGGGCGTCGCCCTCGGCGCGGTGCACCACGGCGCCGGGCGACGGCGGTACGTAGAGCTCCGGGTCGACGCGGGTCGTGGTGACCTCGGCCGCCTCCTGCACCTGCGCGGGCAGCGTGCCGTCGGCGATGGCGAAGACGTCGGAGTCGAACTGGGCGCCCTCGTGCCGGGCGCGGACCTGGGTGACCACCCCGGCGATCGTCACCGGCTCGCGGTCCGGCAGCTCCCGCCGGGTCACCACGACGTCGTCGAGCTGGAGGTAGCTGTCGGGGGAGACCGCCGTCCAGAACTGCAGGGGGGTGGCGTCGGCGGTGCCCAGCACCCGGCCGACCACCTCGCCCGGGCCGTCGAACCCGTCGTCAGTCATCGGGCAACTCCGGTCGGCTGGTCGTCACGGTCGGGGCACACGCCCTGCATCCTGCCCGAGGAGTACGACAGGTCGCCACGCGACGCGGCGGAAGCCACGCCGCCGCCGCGGCCCTCAGCCGCAGGGTGTCCGGCCGGCCACGGTCGGTCGCGTCGTCAGTCGCGCGCGTAACGGAGCATGAGCGTGCCGTCGGCGGCGGCGAGCACGTGCCGTAACGGCAGGTGGCGCACCTCGCTGGCGGCGCCGGCGGTGATCCGCCCCGGGCCCGCCCCGGCGAGCAGCGGGGCGACGGTGAGGCAGACCTCGTCCACCAGGTCGGCGGCGGTGAGCGCGCCGAACAGCAGCGGGCCGCCCTCGCAGAGCAGCTGGCCGAGACCGCGGCGGCGCAACTCGGCCAGGCCCGCCGCGAGGTCGACCCCGTCGCCGCCGCAGCGCACCACGTCGGCGACCTCCGCCAGGCCGGGCGGCGCCACGGCGTCGGCCCGGGTGAGCACCACGGGCCGCACCGGCGCGTCGGCGAACGCGGCCTGCGCCGGGTCGAGCCCCAGCGAGCCGGAGACGACGACCAGCGTCGGGTACTCGGACAGGCCGTGCTCGCGGCGCCACGCCCGGCGCCGCGCGTCGAGGCGCACCGCCCGGTAGCCCTCGTGCCGCAGCGTGCCGGCGGCGACGACCAGGGCGTCGCAGAGCATGCGCAGCAGCCCGAACACGCGCTTGTCGGGCTCGCCCGAGAGGCCCGCCGAGTAGCCGTCGACGGAGACGCCGCCGTCGATGCTGGTCACGAAGTTCATCCGCAGGTGGGGGCGGTCGGCGCGGCCGTAGCGCGCGGTGAGCGCGGCGTCGTCGAGCGGGTGCGCCGAGGGTTGCGGCCAGAGCGCCGAAATCGGGATTCCGACGCTCATTCGCCGGCCGGACCGGTGACCGGAGGGGTGGGTCGGGGGGTACGGTGCTGGCAGTCGCACCAGTTGCGCCCCGGACAGTCGTCGTGCCGCCTGGCCCGGCACGCTCGGCAGATCATGCCCGCAGCCTATGCCGAGGAAGGATGGGACAACATGCCGCGTCAGATCTTCCAGCTGAAGATTTCCCTGGCCGGGGTCCGGCCGGCCGTCTGGCGTCGGGTGCTCGTCCCGGGCGGCTACACCCTGGACCGCCTGCACCGGGTGGTGCAGCACGCCATGGGCTGGCGGGACTGCCACCTGCACTCGTTCGAGATCGACGGCCGCCAGTACGGCGAGCCGGACCCCGACGGCGAGCTGGCCCTGCACGACGAGCTGGACGTCCGGCTCGACGCGGTCGTCGGCAAGGGCAGCCGCTTCCACTACACGTACGACTTCGGCGACTGGTGGGAGCACGACCTCGTGGTGGAGGACGCCTTCACGGCCGATCCGGACGAGCGCTACCCGTCCTGCTCCGACGGCGAGCGGGCGTGCCCGCCGGAGGGCGTCGGCGGCCCGGCCGGCTACCAGGCGCTGCTGGCCGTGCTGGCCGACCCGGGGCATCCCGACCACCACGAGTCGAGGGGCTGGGTGGGCGACTTCTTCGACCCGGCCGCCTTCGACGCGCGCCGCGCCGGCACCCTGCTGCGCCGCTTCTGCTGACCCGCTCCGTCCCGTAGCCGGCCGGCCCGCTGCCTGCCGCCCCGGCGCCTCCCGGCCGGTCGCCTCCCGGCCCGTCGCCTTCCGGCGGGCTGGTCGCGCAGGCCGGCCATCCGGCACTCGTCTCCTCACCCCCCGTTCGCCGCTGTCCGGCGGTGTGGCGGACCGCACATGCGGTAACGATCTGGGAACGCTCCCATAGGCCTATTGACACTCCCGACACCTGCCGGCAACCTCATGGGAGCGCTCCCGCGAACGTGGCACGACTCACCCGCGCCCCGTTCCCGGTCGTCGACCTCCGGCCCGCCGGTGACGACAGCGCGCACGGCACCCCCCACCACACCCAGTCAGCCTCACCACCGAAAGAGGGGTCTCCGATGAGCCTCACCACGCGGCGCACCCGCATGGCGGCTGCCGCCCTCGCCGCGATCACCGCCATCGGCGGTCTCGCGGCCTGCGGCAAGGACGACGACGCGCCCGCGGCCGGCGAGAAGCCCGCCAAGCTGGTCGTCGACACGTTCGGCGAGTTCGGGTACGACGAGATCATCAAGCAGTACGAGAAGGACACCGGCATCAAGGTCGAGCTGCGCAAGACCGCCCAGCTCAACGAGTACCGGCCGAAGATCGTCCGGGCGCTGGCCACCGGCAAGGGCGCGGCCGACGTGGTCGCCCTCGAAGAGGGCATCCTCAACGAGTTCAAGGCCAACCCGGCCAACTGGGCCGACCTCGCCCCGCTGGTCGCCGACCACAGCAAGGACTACCTGCCCTGGAAGTGGGAGCTGGGCAAGGCGCCCGACGGCCGGCTGATCGGCCTGCCGACCGACGTCGGCAGCCTCGCCGTCTGCTACCGCCGGGACCTCTTCGAGGCGGCCAAGCTGCCGGTCGAGCGGGACCAGGTCGCGGCCCTCTGGCCCGACTGGAACGCCTTCATCGAGACCGGTAAGAAGTACCGCACCGCCACCGGCAAGGGCC
Organism: Micromonospora sp. NPDC049051; assembly: GCF_043197575.1. NCBI lineage: Bacteria > Bacillati > Actinomycetota > Actinomycetes > Micromonosporales > Micromonosporaceae > Micromonospora > Micromonospora sp. NPDC049051. The sequence goes on along the minus strand of NZ_JBICTL010000002.1, from coordinate 670,598 downwards.
TGCTCGACTCGGTCACCACCGCCGCCAGCGCCGTCATGTTCCAGCAGGGCGGCGACCTGTTCTACGACAAGGACGACAACGTCGTCGCCGACAAGAGCGCGGCGGTGAAGGCGTCCTGGGACACCGCGGTGGCGATGGCCGACGCCAACATCACCGCCGAGACGGCCACCTGGTCCCCGGAGTGGTCGGCCGGCTTCAAGCAGGGCACCTTCGCGGCGACCTTCTGCCCGTCCTGGATGCTCGGCATCGTCGCGGACAACTCCGGCCCGCAGAACAAGGGCAAGTGGGACGTCGCCCCGGTGCCCGGCGGCGCCGGCAACTGGGGTGGCTCCTGGCTCGGCGTCCCGACCCAGAGCAAGTACCCCAAGGAGGCGGCGAAGCTCGCCGAGTACCTGACCAACGCGCAGAGCCAGGTGGCCGCGTTCAAGCTCAAGGGCCCGCTGCCGACCAACCTCGAGGCGCTGAAGAACCCGGAGTTCCTCGGCTACACCAACGAGTACTTCAACAACGCGCCGACCGGCAAGATCTTCGGTGAGAGCGTCGCCAAGATCCAGCCGCTGCACCTCGGTCCGAAGCACCAGGCGGTGAAGGAGAACGCGTTCGAGCCGGCGCTTCGCTCGTACGAACAGGGACAGGCCACGAAGGACAAGGCCTGGGAGCAGTTCGCCAAGGACGCCAAGACGCAGGGCGCCTTCTGACCCACCTCGTCGCCAGGTGGCGCCCGGGTCCTCACACACCCGGGCGCCACCGGCGCCGTCCCCGTTCCGTCCCCGGACGCCATCGGCGCCGTCCCGTTTTCGCGTAAGAGCGCCTGGGCGTCGGCGCGCGCCCGTACCGACGCCGGGAAAGGACCCCACATGAGCGAGCACAGCGAGCGAACCAGCCAGCCCAGCACCGATGAGCCTCGTGCCGGCGCCGACCGCAGGGAGGCGACGGCATGAGCCTCTCGGCCACGACGGCGCCGCCGTCGCCCGCCGCAAAGCCACCCCGCCCGCCCGCGCGGCGCCGGTCCAGGTCGCACTCGCTGACCCGGCTGGACCTGAAGTACTCGCCGTACCTCTACATCGCGCCGTTCTTCGTCGTCTTCGGCATCTTCGGGCTCTACCCGATGCTGCGGACCGCCTGGATGTCCCTGCACGACTGGAACCTGATCGGCGACCACAGCTTCATCGGGCTCGACAACTACGCCGCCCTGGTCAAGGACGAGTACTTCTGGAACGCCACCCTCAACACCTTCGGCATCTTCCTGCTCTCGACCATCCCGCAGCTGCTGCTCGCCCTGTTCCTGGCGAACCTGCTCAACCGCACCTTCCTGCGCGCGCGCACGCTGTTCCGGATGGCGATCTTCATGCCGAACGTGGTCTCGGTGGCCGCCGTGGCGATCGTCTTCGGCATGCTCTTCCAGCGCGACTTCGGCGTGATCAACTGGCTGCTGAGCTTCGTCGGGATCGACGCGGTCGACTGGGACGCCGAGCGCTGGAGCTCCTGGACCGCCATCGCCTCGATGGTCAACTGGCGGTGGACCGGCTACAACACCCTGATCCTGCTCGCCGGCATGCAGGCCATCCCGCGCGACCTGTACGAGGCGGCGGCGCTCGACGGGGCCAGCCAGTGGAAGCAGTTCTGGCGCATCACCCTGCCGATGCTCACGCCGACCTTCGTCTTCGTGGTGATCCTCTCCACGATCGGCGGGCTCCAGCTCTTCACCGAGCCGCTCGTCTTCGCCAACGGCAACATCATCGGCGGTGACCAGCGCGAGTTCCAGACCCTGGCCATGTACATGTACGAGCTGGGCATCGAGAACCTCAACACCGCCGGCTACGGCGCCGCGGTCGCCTGGGCGATGTTCCTGATGATCGCCCTCGTCTCGGGGATCAACTTCCTGCTCGTCCGCCGCACGGTGAAGTGAGGAACGCCCAGATGAACTCGGCATCCCGGCGCCTGTGGCGCACCAGCCCGCTGACCTACGTCGCGCTCGTCCTGGCGACGCTCTTCTCGATCTACCCGTTCTACTACATGGTGGTCATCGCCACCCGCAGCCTGGACTCGATCAACGACGTCCCGCCGCCGGTCACGCCGGCCGGCTCGTTCGGCGACAACTTCGGCCGTGTGCTCGACAACGAGGCGGCGAACTTCCTCACCGGCCTGCTCAACTCGGTGATCGTCTCCGGCATCGTGACGGTCTCCGTGGTGATCACCGGATCGCTGGCCGGCTTCGCCTTCGCCAAGCTGCGCTTCCGGGGCCGCAACGCCCTGCTGCTGACGATCATCGTCACCATGATGATCCCGACGCAGCTCGGGCTCATCCCGCTCTGGGGCATGATCCAGGACCTGAACTGGTTCGACACCCTCTACGCGGTGACCGTGCCGTTCCTGGTCAGCGCGTTCGGCGTGTTCATGATGCGGCAGTACGCCACCCAGGCCATCTCCGACGAGCTGATCGAGGCGGGCCGGGTCGACGGGGCGAGCACCTTCCGGATCTACTGGAACATCGTGCTGCCCGCGCTGCGCCCGGCCGCCGCCGTGCTCGGCCTGCTCACCTTCATGGAGACCTGGAACTCGTTCCTGTGGCCGTACGCGGTGCTGACCTCCGAGAACCCCACCCTCCAGGTTTCGCTGGCGTTCCTGTCGTACGCCTACTACACCGACTACTCGCAGGTGTTCGCCGCCACGGCGGTCGGCACCCTACCGTTGGTGATCGTGTTCATCCTGTTCGGCCGCCAGATCGTGGGCGGCATCATGGAAGGTGCCGTCAAGTCGTGAGCAACCCCGCCAGCCCGCCCGCCGCCAGCGTCGTCGACGACCGTCCGCCGCTGACCTTCCCGCCCGGCTTCCTCTGGGGCGCGGCCACCGCCGCGTACCAGATCGAGGGCGCGGCGGCCGAGGGCGGCCGGACCCCGTCGATCTGGGACACCTTCAGCCACACCCCCGGGCGGGTCGTCGAGGGGCACACCGGCGACGTGGCCTGCGACCACTACCACCGCCTCAGCTCCGACGTCGCGCTCATGGCCGAGCTGGGGCTGAAGTCGTACCGTTTCTCGGTCTCCTGGCCCCGCGTGCAGCCGGGTGGCAGGGGCCCCGCGAACGCCGAGGGGCTCGACTTCTACTCACGCCTCGTCGACGAGCTGCTCGCGCACGGGATCGAGCCGTGGCTCACCCTCTACCACTGGGACCTGCCGCAGCCGCTGGAGGACGCCGGCGGCTGGCCGGCCCGGGACACCGCCGCGCGGTTCGCCGACTACGCCACGCTGGTCGCCGACGCGCTCGGCGACCGGGTGCGCTACTGGACCACGCTGAACGAGCCGTGGTGCTCGGCGTTCCTCGGCTACGGCTCGGGGGTGCACGCGCCGGGCCGCTCGGACGGTGCCGACGCCGTACGCGCCGGGCACCACCTGATGCTCGGGCACGGTCTCGCCGTACGGGCGCTGCGCGCGGCCCGGCCGGGCGCCGAGGTCGGGGTGACGGTCAACCTCTACCCGGTCACCCCGGCCAGCGACGCCCCCGCCGACGTCGACGCCGCGCGACGCATCGACGGGCTGGCCAACCGCTTCTTCCTGGACCCGCTGCTGCGCGGGTCCTACCCGGCGGACCTGATGGCCGACCTCGCCGGCGTGACCGACTTCGGGCACGTGCGCGACGGCGACCTGGCGACCATCGCCACCCCGCTGGACGTGGTGGGCGTCAACTACTACAGCCGTCACGTCGTCGCCGCGCCGGTGCCCGGCGCCGAGCCCGAGCCGTACTGGCGGGCGCCGTCGTGCTGGCCGGGCAGCGAGGACGTCCGGTTCGTCACCCGGGGCGTCCCCGTCACCGACATGAACTGGGAGATCGACGCCCCCGGTCTGGTGGAGACGCTGCGTCGGGTGCACGAGGAATACACCGACCTGCCGCTCTACGTCACCGAGAACGGCTCCGCCTTCGTCGACGAGGTGGTCGACGGGCAGGTGGACGACCTCGACCGGCTGGCGTACTTCGACGCCCACCTGCGCGCCGCGCACGAGGCGATCGAGGCCGGGGTGCCCCTGCGCGGATACTTCGCCTGGTCGCTGATGGATAATTTCGAGTGGGCCTGGGGCTACACCAAGCGGTTCGGGATGATCCACGTCGACTACGACACCCAGGTCCGCATCCCCAAGTCCAGCGCCAGGTGGTACGCCGAGGTGATCCGACGCAACGGTCTGGCCGCACAATAGGCCAGGGCCAGCCATCAACGGTCGGCCCCGGCGCCACCCCGCACCGGGTGGCGCCGGGGCCGGTCCGCCGTCGGAGGAGCAGACAATGACAACGCAGCGCACCCGGTCGCTCGGGCGCCCGACCCTCGACGCCGTCGCCGCCCGCGCCGGCGTCGGTCGCGGGACGGTTTCCCGGGTGGTCAACGGCTCGCCCCAGGTGAGCCCCGAGGCGCGCGCCGCGGTGCAGCAGGCCATCGCCGAGCTGGGGTACGTGCCGAACCGGGCCGCCCGCGCCCTGGTCACGCAGCGCACCGACTCGATCGCCCTGGTGGTCTCCGAATCCGGTGACCGGGTCTTCACCGAGCCCTTCTTCGCCGGCATCGTCCGGGGCGTCAGCTCGGGGCTGCTGGAGACCCCGTTGCAGCTCTGGCTGGCGATGGTGCAGTCGCCGATCGAGCGGGAGCGGGTCGAGCACCACCTGACCAACCAGCACGTCGACGGGGTCCTGCTGCTGTCGCTGCACGACTCCGACCCGCTGCCCACCCTGCTGGAGGAGCGCGGCCTGCCCACCGTGCTCGGCGGCCGTCCGGCCCGGATGCTGCAACCCGGTGCGCAGCCGGCGTACTACGTCGACGTGGACAACGTCGGCGGCGCCCGGCGGGCGGTGCAACACCTGGCCGGCCGGGGGCGGCGGCGGATCGCCACCATCGCCGGCCCGCAGGACATGGGCGCCGGCCTGGGCCGGTTGACCGGCTACAAGGAGGCCGTCAAGGCCGCCGGGGGCGGGGTCGACCCCGACCTGATCGCGTACGGCGACTTCAGCGAGGGCAGCGGGGCGGCCGGCATGCGCCGCCTGCTGGAGCTCTGCCCCGACCTGGACGCCGTCTTCGTCGCCTCCGACCTGATGGCGTTCGGGGCGCTGCGGGCGCTGCGCGAGGCGGGCCGGCGGGTGCCGGAGGACGTCGCGGTGATCGGCTTCGACGACGCGCCGATCGCCCGGCAGGCCGATCCGCCGCTGACCACGGTCTTCCAGCCGGTGGAGGAGATGGGCCGGCAGATGGCCCGCCTGCTGGTCTCCCGCATCCGCGGCGACGAACTCCCGTCCCCCCACATCCTCCTCGACACCCAACTGATAGAACGCGCCTCCGCCTGACCCACCCCCCACCCGCCTCCCCGGGCCTTTCCTGGGTTGATCATGAAGTTGTTGCCGCGACACGCCGGGCGAGGTGACAACAACTTCATGATCGACGAGCCGGGTGGGGTGGGAGCGGGGTGGGTGGGGTTAGTTCGACCAGCGGCGGAGTTCGCGCTTGGCCAGCGAGGAGCGGTGGACCTCGTCGGGGCCGTCGGCCAGGCGCAGCATGCGGGCCTGCGCCCAGAGGGTGGCCAGCGGGGTGTCCTGGCTGACGCCGGCCCCGCCGTGCCCCTGGATGGCCTTGTCGATCACCCACTCGGCCATCGCGGGAGTGCCGATCTTGATGGCCTGGATCTCGGTGTGCGCGCCCTTGTTGCCGACCGTGTCCATCAGCCAGGCGGTCTTGAGCACGAGCAGCCGGGCCTGCTCGATGCGTACCCGGGACTCGGCGATCCACTCGCGGATCACGCCCTGCTCGGCGAGCGGCCGGCCGAACGCGACCCGCGCGAGCGCCCGCCGGCAGAGCAGCTCCAGAGCCCGCTCGGCCATGCCGATCAGCCGCATGCAGTGGTGGATCCGCCCCGGGCCGAGCCGGGCCTGGGCGATCGCGAAACCGTCGCCCTCCGCCCCGACCAGGTTCTCCACCGGTACGCGTACGTCGGTGAAGTCGATCTCGGCGTGGCCGCCGTGCGAGGCGTCGCTGTAGCCGAACAACGTCATGCCCCGGCGCACCTCGACACCGGGGGTGTCGCGGGGCACCAGGACCATGCTCTGCTGGCGGTGCCGGTCGGCCCCCGGGTCGGTCTTGCCCATCACGATGAAGATCTCGCAGCGCGGGTCCATCGCCCCCGACGACCACCACTTGCGCCCGTTGATCACGTAGTGGTCGCCGTCGCGGGTGATCCGGGTCGCGATGTTGGTCGCGTCGGAGGACGCCACCTCCGGCTCGGTCATGCAGAACGCGGAGCGGATCTCGCCCTCCAGCAGCGGACGCAGCCAGCGCTCCTGCTGCTCCGGCGAGCCGAAATCGGTGAGCAGTTCCATGTTGCCCGTGTCCGGGGCGGCGCAGTTGAGCGCCTCCGGGGCCAGGTGCGGGCTGCGCCCGGTCAGCTCGGCCAGCGGGGCGTACTGGAGGTTGGTCAGGCCGGCGCCGTGGCGCGGGTTGGGCAGGAAGAGGTTCCACAGGCCACGCTTGCGCGCCTCGGCCTTCAGCTCGGCCATCACCGGGGGCCGGGCCCACGGGTCGCCGGCGTCGGCCACCTGCGCGGCGTGCACGGACTCGGCCGGGTACACGTGCTCGTCCAGGAAAGCGGTCAGCTCGGCCCGCAGCTGCTCGGTGCGGGTGTCGTAGGTGAAGTCCATCAACGCTCCCTGGCGGCGGTCAGCCCATGTTCGACCAGCGGTGCCACCATGTCGCCGATCCGGTCGAAGCCCTCGCCGAGCGTCTGCCCGAGCGTGTGCCGGTAGTGGATGCCCTCGCAGATCACCGCGAGCTTGAAACAACCGAGCGCGACGTGCCAGTGCAGCGGCCCGACGTCGATGTCGCCACGCCCGGCGTACCGCTCGATCAGCTCCGACCCGGTGGGGAACCCGGCGAGCGGGCCGAGCCCGTCGGCGACGGGGTTGCCGACGGCCGACTCGCTGCCGCCGAGCACGTCCCAGTAGGTCAGCAGCAGCCCGAGGTCGGCCAGCGGGTCGCCGAGGGTGGCCATCTCCCAGTCGAGCACGGCCCGTACGGCCACCGGGTCGACGGAGGCGAGCAGGTTGTCCAGCCGGTAGTCGCCGTGCACGATCCGGCCGGCGTTGGCGCCCTCCGGCACGGTGCCGGCGAGCAGGTCGCGCAGCTCCTCGATGCCGGGCAGCGGCCGGCTGCGGGACCGGTCGAGCTGGCCGGCCCAGCGGCGGACCTGCCGCGCGAGGTAGCCCTCCGGCCGGCCGAAGTCGGCCAACCCGACCGAGGCGGGCTCGACCGCGTGCAGGGCGGCCAGGGTGTCCATCATGGCCAGCGCCAGCTCCCGCCGCTGCCCGTCGGTGAGCGGATCGGTCTGGGCGCGGGTGCGGAGCACCTCGCCGGGCACCCGTTCCATGATGTAGAAGGGCGCGCCGATCACCTCGGCGTCCTCGCAGAGCAGCAGTGCGGCGGGCACCGGCACGTCGGTCGGCGCCAGCGCGGAGATCACCCGGTACTCCCGGGCCATGTCGTGCGCGGTGGCCAGCACGTGCCCGAGCGGCGGACGGCGGAGCACCACCTCCCGCTCGCCGACTCCGAGCAGGTAGGTCAGGTTGGACTTGCCGCCCGCGATCAGCCGGGCCCGCAGCGGACCGTCGGCCAGGTCGGGCCGGTGCCGGGCGAGGTGACCGGCGAGCCGGTCGAGATCCAGCCCACGGGGGGAGGTGGCGGAGGCAGGCGAACTGCCCGGCCCGTGCGTGTCGACGGCCGGCTCGGTCATCCGATTAGTTGATGGCAGCTCCGCCATGTTGTCAAGGTCGGGGATTTTGACCGTGGGGACATGCCGCGGCAACAGGGGCGAAACGGCCACCGGCGACGCTGGGACCCAGCCTGCCGGCCACCGGCGCCGGCCCGCCGAGCGGAGGGTACGGAGATGTTGCTGCGAGTTCGGGTCACCCTGCCGGACCGTCCCGGCACGCTCGGCCAGATAGCGCGCACCATGGGCGTGTCCGGTGCGGACATCGTCCAGGTGGTCGTCCTGGAGCGCCTCGGCGGACGGGCGGTGGACGACTTCACCGTGCTCTGGCCGGGCGCGGCACGGGTCGAACGGCTGCTGGCGGGGCTGGCGGCGATCCCCGGGGTCCGGGTGGACGGGGTGTGGCGGGCGATCGGGACGCCCACCACCTCGGGGCAGGACGCCGAACTGCTGGCCCAGGTCGCGGCCAACCCGGTCGACGGCGTCGCCACCCTGGTCGACGCCGTGCCCGGGCTGCTCGCCGCCGACTGGGCGGTCGCCGCGGTCGTACCGCTGGACTGGGCGCTGCGGACCGGCGCCGCCGGGGAGGCCACCGTCGGGTACGCGAGCTGGCGCGCGCCCGTACCGCCGCCGCTGCCGGAGGTGACCCCGCTGCGCGCCCGGGCGATCAGCGTCTCGGACGGCACGCACTTCGCGGTCGCGCCGTTCGGCCGGGCCGGCCTGGTGCTGGTGGTGGCCCGGCAGTGCGCCGGGACGCCCGCCGCGGCGGCGTTCCACGGCACGGAGGTGGACCGGCTGGCGCAGCTCGTCCGGGCCGCCGCGGTGATCCTCGGCGACCGGCTCGACCTGGTCGGGGCGCGGCCGGTGGCCGCGAACCCCTGAGCCGGAGCGCCCGGGGTGGCGGGCGGTGTGGCGCAGCTCGCCGTGGCGAACCGGAGCCGTCACCCGGGGGCAACCGGCCCGCAACAGCGACCGGCGAGCCTCGTCAGGGGGAAGGGAGCGAACATGACGCTGTGGCGGATCCGGGCGACCGTGGACGACCGGCCGGGCTACCTGTCGGTGCTGACGACGAGCCTGGCGTTGCGCGGGGTCAACATCCTCGCCGTGCAGGTGCACACCACCGAGCGGGGCGCCGTCGACGACTTCCTGGTCGACGCGCCCGACACGCTCGACGAGGCCGGCCTCGTCGCCGCCGTGGAGCGGGGGCGGGGGCGGGACTGCTGGGTGGCCCGCAGCGAGGCGCGTGGTCTCGCCGACCAGCCGACCCGGGCGCTCGCCCTGGCCACCCGGCTGGTGCGGGACCCGGACTCGACCGGGGAGGCGTTGCGCACCCTGCTCGGCGCGGACGCGGTCACCTGGCGGCCCGCGCCGGCCGGCGCGGGGAACGGGCTCGCCGACACCCTCATGCGGCTGGACGACCCGCTCGGGGGGTCGTACGCGCTGCGCCGCGCCGTGCCGGGCTTCACCCCGGCCGAGTACGCCCGCGCGCAGGCCCTGGTCGAACTGTCGGCCGCCGTCGCGCGCCGGGCCGCCGAGCAGGTCACGCTGGTGCTGCCCGACGGCGCCGAGGCGGCCGTACGACCCGCGACCGTCGACGACCTGCCCGGCGTGCTCGAGCTGCACGAGGGGTGCTCGGCGCGCAGCCGGCACCGCCGCTACCTGGGCGGCGCGACCGTGCCGTCGGCGGCCCGGCTGCGCCGGCTGCTGGAGCCGGCCGGGGGCGTGACCCTGCTCGCCACCGCCGGCGGCGACGCCGGACAGCCGGAACCGGTGGTGGCGATGGCGAACCTGATCGCCGAGGGCGACGAGGCCGAGGTGGCCCTGCTGGTGCGCGACGACTGGCAGCGGCGCGGCCTCGGCTCGGCCCTGCTGCGCCGGCTGGTGCGCCACGCCGAGCAGATCGGCTACGCGGCCCTGGTGCTGCACGTGCACGCGGAGAACGCCGCCATGCTGCGTACGGTGCGGCGGCTCGGCCGGCCGACCCCGACCGAGCGCGACGGCGCCCTGGTGACCGTCACCGTCGCGCTCGTCGAGGGCGCGTCCACGCGACACGGTTGAGCCGTCGCCCGACGGCACGAGGTAGGGCACCGGCCCGGTCGCAGTCGTTCACCCCGAGGGAGATCTGCGCCAGTGCGGACACCGGTCGAGGCTAGCGGGTCAGGTGGGTCGCCGCTGACGCGAGGAAGGACACCCTGCAACCGCCGTGCGTCAACAGGGTGCCCTTTCTCGCGACTCAGGTCGCCGGGTAGCTGCTGTAGTCGGGGAAGTTGCCGTAGAGGCGGCCGTCGCCGCCCTGGGTCACCGCGTGCACCAGCAGGTCGCCGCCGACGAACGCGCCCTTCCAGGAGGCGCCCCGGCCGCCGAACGGCTCGTCCCGGTCGCCCCGGGAGCGCGGCTTGTTGATGCCCACCTTGAACGCCTGGAGGTCGACCGCGAGCTTGCCGGCCAGCTCCTCGTCGTCGCAGGCCAGCGAGGCGACCAGCGCGCCGTTGGAGGCGTTCATGGCGGCCAGCAGCTCGTCGGTGGTGTCCACCACGACGATGGTGTCGACCGGGCCGAACGGCTCGGCGTGCATCAGCCGGGACCGGCCGGGCGGGGCCAGCAGCACCGACGGGGCCACGTACGCGGAGGTGTCCTGCCCGTCGAGGAACGGAGCGCCGTGCAGCTTGCCCCGGTGCAACGGCACCGCGCCGCCGCGTACCGCCTCGTCGACCTTGCGGCGCAGCTCGTCGGCCTTGGCGGCGCTGATCAGCGGGCCGAAGTCCAGCTCGGGCAGCGGGTCACCGGCGCTCCAGTCAGCGTCGACCGCGAGCGGGTGTCCGAACCGGACGGAGCGCACGACCGGCAGGTACATGTCGAGGAACTCGTCGACGAGGTCCCGCTGGACCACGAAACGCGGGTACGCGGTGCAGCGCTGCTTGCCGTACTCGAAGCCCTTCTTGAGGTGCCCGGCGAGCAGGTCCCACTGGGAGAAGTCCCAGATGCCCCACGCGTTGAGGCCCTCCTGCTCGATGAAGTGCCGCTTGTCGGAGTCGAGCAGCGCGGCGGCGACCTTGCCGCCGTTGGAGCGCCCGCCGACGAACGCCACCGCGCCGATCTCCGGCGCCCGGACGAGCACCTCGGACAGCTCCTCGCCGCCGCCGGAGACCAGGGTGGCGGGCAGCCCGGCCCGGTACATCAGCGCGTGGGCGACGGTGAGGCAGACCGCCCCGCCCTGCGACGGGGTCTTGGCGATCACCGCGTTGCCGGCGAGCAGTTGCACCAGTTCGGCGTGCACGAGCACGCTCATCGGGTAGTTCCAGGACGCGATGTTGCTGACCAGTCCCGGCAGCGGCTCCCGGCCGTCGGCGAGCATCCGGTCGATCTCGCCGACGTACCACCGGACGCCGTCCAGCGCGCGGTCCACGTCGGCGCAGGCCAGCCGCCACGGCTTGCCGATCTCCCAGACCAGGAGCAGGGCGAGCAGGTCGCGGTGGGCGGTGAGCGCGTCCAGGGCGTCGGTGACGCGGGCCTTGCGGTCGGCGAGCGGGGTGTCGGCCCACGCCCGGTGCGCGGCGGCGGCGTGCGCGACCGCGGTACGGGCGGAGTCGGCGTCGAGGCGGGCCAGGTTGACCAGCACGGTGTTGTCCACGGGCGTGCGTACCGGGCTGGGCGAGCCCACGGCGTGCCAGCCGCCGCGGACGAGGTTGTGCAGCGTGGTGACGCCGTCGACCGGGGCGCCGAACGCCTCCGGTGCGGCGGCCACCGCGCGGGCGAGGGTGTCGGACCAGGCGGTACCGTCGGCGAGTCGTAGAGCCATCGAGATCTCCTCAGGGTTGACCGGGGGAGCGGCGGCGTCGATGGCACCGCTGGTGTGGCGTACTGTCGCGCGCCGGAAAGCGGTGCGGCAACAGTACGTTCGTATGCCGGAACGCCCGCCCCGCGTCGCGCCGGCCCCACCGCGTGTCGCTGAGTGTCTCTCGGGTCCCTGAACTGCGCCTACGTCGTTGACGTATCGACATGCTTGAATGGTGTGACGAATGTCCGGTGGGCGTGGCGGGCGCGCTGTGCGTCCGTCCGGCGGGTCGTCGGGGTGGGAGAAGAGATCGGCCGCCGGACGGGGTGTCCGGCGGCCGGTCGGCTGCGCCACGGGGATCGCCGAGCAGGTGGCCCGGCGCCGGGTGGGGTCAGCTGGTGAACGTCACGTTGTCGCGACGGCGACGCAGCATCAGCAGCGCACCGCCGCCGATCAGGGCGAGGCCGCCCAGCGCGATGCTGGTCGTGGCCACGCCGGTCAGCGGCAGGCCGCCCTCACCGCCGCCGCCACCGGTGCTCGCGGACGGCGAGGCGGTGGGCGGGGTCGACGGCGAGTCCGATTCCGACGGCGATTCCGATGGCGACTCCGACTCCGACGGCGAGGGGGACTCGCTCGGGGAGGCCGACTCCGACGGGGACGCCGACGGCTCCGGCGACTCCGAGGCGCTCGGCGACGGGGTCGGGCTCGGCGACTGCGACGGCGCGGTGCCCGCGCAGGTGTGGCTCAGGTTGAACTTGCTGGCGGTGCCGGTGATGACGGCGCTGCCGTCCAGCAGGGTCCAGCCGGCCGGGGTGAAGAGGTAGGCGTGCATCAGCCGGTTCTCGGCCGGGTACAGGGCGTCGGGGTGGGCGTCGTCGGCGTCCGGCACCGTGACGGTGACCTGGCCGGTGCCGGTCTCGAAGGTCAGCGTGAGGGTCTCGAAGCTGCCCGAGGCTTTGCCGCCCGGCAGGACGAAGTGCCAGCCGTCGTGGTCCGCCGGGCGGTCCGCGAATCGCGGATCGGCGCAGTCCTCCGTGGAGAATTCGCCGGCCGTCTCGTCCTTGTGGTCCGGGTTGATCTGGATGGTGCTCGACGCCCAGGCGGGGGTGGCGAGGGCCAGGCAGACGGTGGCGGCGGCGGTGGAAACGGCCGCGCGCGCCACGCGCCGACGGTGTGCCATGAGGATTCCTTCGGAGTTGATCGAGGGGGGTGGCTCATGATCGCACGGTGAGTGACGGTCCTGGGCATCGGCTGATCGGCCCGAGCTGCCGATACGCGTCACCCTTCCTCGGCTCGGCCGTGAGTCCATCACGCTCGGTGGGCGTTTCGATGTAACGATTTCGGTCCCGGAGGCGCTGCGGATCGCCCCGTCCGGCGCGACGGTCCTTCACAAATCAGCCGTGCCCGCCTTACATTGTCGACTATCCATGGGAGCGCTCCCGCGCCCCGTGGCCGTACCCCACCGTCCACACCACCTCGTCGCCACGCGGACCGGCACCGCCCGCAGTACCGCGCCCTTCCGGTGCCGACGGCGACACCACCGACAGGAGCACCGCCATGCGCCATCCGAGACGTCCACGCCCGCCGGGCGGCCAGCCCCGGTCGCGCCGCCTGCTGGCCGCCGGCGCCGCCCTCGCCGCCGGCCTCGCCCTCGCCGGCGCCGGTCCGGCGACCGCCTCCGCGGCCGGGGACGGGCCGCGGACCGCCGCGGCCACCAGCGCTGCGTCCGCCGGCGGCACGACGCGGGTCGCGCCCGCCGCGGCCGGCGCGTTCAACTACGCCGAGGCGTTGCAGAAGTCGCTCCTGTTCTACGAGGCGCAGCAGTCCGGCCCGCTGCCGAGCTGGAACCGGGTCTCCTGGCGCGGCGACTCCGCGCTCACCGACGGGGCCGACGTCGGGGCGGACCTCACGGGCGGCTGGTACGACGCCGGCGACCACGTGAAGTTCGGCTTCCCGATGGCGTTCAGCGCCACCATGCTCGCCTGGGGCGCCGTCGAGTACCGCGACGGCTACGTCGCCAGCGGCCAGCTGCCGCACCTGCTCAACAACCTGCGTTTCGTCAACGACTACTTCGTCAAGGCGCACCCCGCGCCGAACGTGCTCTACGGGCAGGTCGGCAAGGGCGACGACGACCACAAGTGGTGGGGCCCGGCCGAGGTGCTGCCGATGGCGCGGCCCGCGTACAAGATCGACGCGAGCTGTGGCGGCGCGGACCTGGCGGGGGAGACGGCGGCGGCGATGGCCGCGTCGTCGATGGTCTTCCGGCCCACCGACGCCGCCTACGCCGACCGGCTGCTCGGGCACGCCAAGCAGCTCCACACCTTCGCCGACACCGTGCGGAAGAGCTACCACGAGTGCATCACCGACGCGACCAGCTTCTACCGCTCCTGGAGCGGCTGGCAGGACGAGCTGGTGTGGTCCGCCATCTGGCTGTACCGGGCCACCGGCGACGCCGCCTACCTCGCCAAGGCCGAGAGCGAGTACGACAGGCTCGGCACCGAGAACCAGAGCACCACCCGGTCCTACAAGTGGACCATCGCCTGGGACAACAAGCAGTTCGGGGCGTACGTGCTGCTGGCCAACCTGACCGGCAAGCAGAAGTACGTCGACGACGCCAACCGCTGGCTGGACTACTGGACCGTCGGCGTCAACGGGCAGCGGGTGCCGTACTCGCCCGGCGGGATGGCCGTGCTCGACTCGTGGGGCGCCCTGCGCTACGCCGCGAACACCGCCTTCGCGGCCCTCGTCTACAGCGACAAGACCACCGACGCCACCCGTAAGGCCCGCTACAAGGACTTCGCCGTCCGGCAGATCGACTACGCGCTCGGCGACAACCCGCGCGCCTCCAGCTACGTCATCGGGTTCGGCGCCAACCCGCCGAAGAACCCGCACCACCGCACCGCGCACGGCTCCTGGTGGGACAGCCAGACCGTGCCCGTCGAGACCCGGCACACCCTCTACGGCGCGCTCGTCGGCGGCCCGTCGGCGGCCAACGACGCGTACACCGACAGCCGGTCGGACTACGTGATGAACGAGGTCGCCACCGACTACAACGCGGGCTTCACCTCCGCGCTGGCCCGGCTCACCCAGGAGTACGGCGGCACCCCGCTCGCCGGCTTCCCCCGCGCCGAGACCCCCGACATCGACGAGCTGACCGTCGAGACCACGGTCATGCAGGCCGAGCCGCGCGCCACCGGCCTGAAGACCATGATCTACAACAAGTCGGCCTTCCCGGCCCGCGCCCTGACCGACGGGAAGTTCCGCTACTACTTCCGCCCCGACGGCACCGGCCCCGTCACGGTCACCCCCGGCTACACCCAGGGCTGCCCGTCGCCGACCACGGCCAGGCAGTTCTCCGGCGACATCTGGTACGTCGAGGTGGACTGCACCGGGCACACCATCGCGCCCGCCGGACAGTCGCAGCACCGGATGGAGGTGCAGTTCAAGATCGGTGTGCCCGAGGGCGGCACCTGGGACCCGACGAACGACCCGTCGTACCAGGCGACGGCGGGGCCGAACCGGAAGGTCACGCTCTATGCCGGCGGCACCCGGATCTGGGGCGAGGAACCCGGGCCGGCCACCCCGGACACCACCGCGCCGACCACCCCCGGCACCCCCGTCGCCTCGGCCGTCACCGCCACCGGGCTGACCCTCACCTGGCCCGCGTCCACCGACGCCGGCGGCAGCGGGCTGGCCGGCTACGAGATCACCCAGGCGCAGGTGGGCAGCGACGCGCTCGTCCTGCTCAACACGGCCACCAACACCCTGGCGGTGACCGGGCTGCTGCCGGAGCGGACGTACCGGTTCACGGTGCGGGCCCGCGACGGCGCCGGCAACCGCTCGGCCGCCTCGCCCGTGGCCGAGGTGACCACGCCCGCCGCGCCGGCCCCCGACACGGTCGCCCCGACCCGCCCCGGCACCCCCGTCGCCTCGGCGGTCACCGCCACCGGGCTCACCCTGAGCTGGGCGGCGTCGACCGACAACGTCGGCGTCACCGGCTACCGGGTCTACCGGTCGGCCACCGGCGGGGACACACTGGTCGGCTCGCCCACCGGCACCACGCTGGCGGTGACCGGGCTGACCGCCGGCACCGCGTACCAGTTCCACGTGGTGGCCGTGGACGCGGCCGGCAACGTCTCGACGGCGTCCGCGCCGGTCGCCGTCACCACCGCCGACCCGCCCGCGTCCGGCGGCTGCGCCGTCACCTGGACGGCCAACAGCTGGGACACCGGCTTCACCGCGAACCTGACGGTCACCAACACCGGCACGACCGCGATCGACGGCTGGACCCTCGCCTTCGCCTTCCCGAGCGCCGGGCAGAAGGTGGGCCAGGGCTGGTCGGCGACCTGGACCCAGACCGGCACCGCGGTCACCGCCACCAACATCGCCTACAACGGCAGGCTCGCGCCGGGGGCGTCGACGAGCTTCGGCTTCAACGGCACCCACACCGGCTCGAACCCGAAACCCACCGCCTTCACCCTCAACGGCACCCCCTGCACCGCCTCCTGACGCACACCACCGTGGGTGGCGCGGACGTCACCGTCCGCGCCACCGGCGGAATCTCGGACAGTTGCCGTTCACGGGGAACCCGTCCCACCCTCGCGGCCGGCCGCGCCGCCCGCCGCCCCGCGCGGAGATCCGGGCGGTAGCCGGCCGCGATTCGGGGCATTCCCTCCCCGTGGAACTGGTGACGGTGGGGCACGGGGCGGCGGACCGGGAGCGGCTGGGCGAGCTGCTGACCGGCGCCCGGGTCGCGCTCGTCGTGGACGTGCGGCGGTTCCCGGCCAGCCGGACCAACCCGGACGTACGCCGGGAGGAGCTGGCCCGCTGGCTGCCGGCGGCCGGCGTGGACTACCGCTGGGAGCAGCGCCTCGGCGGCCGGCGACACACCCCGGCCGGGGTCGACGAGCCGGACACCTGGTGGACCGTCGCGGCCTTCCGGGCGTACGCGGCGTACACCCGTACCGCCGACTTCCAGGCGGCGCTGGACGCGGTGCTGGCCGACGCGGCGGCCCGGAGCACGGCGGTGATGTGCAGCGAGAGCGTCTGGTGGCGCTGTCACCGGCGGCTGATCGCCGACGTCGCCGTGCTGGGGCGCGGCGTGCCGGTACGCCACCTGATGCCCGACGGTCGGCTCACCCCGCACCGCCCCGCCGAGGGTGCCCGCCGGCTACCCGACGGCGACCTCGTCTGGGACGGCTGACCGGCGGGCGGGCGGCTGACCGGCGGGCGGGCAGGTGGCCGACGGCGGGGCGGGCGCGTCCGGCGGTCGGGCTCTCGGCCGGCGCGTCCGGGTCAGTCGACCAGTTCGTCGGCGAGCAGGTCCATCAGCAGCCCGTCGTGCCAGCGCCCGTCCTCGCCGCGCTCGTATCGGCGCAGCACCCCGACGGGACGGAAGCCGACCTTCGCGTACGCCCGCACGGCCGCCGTGTTCGCCGCCGCCGGGTCGATGGTGAACCGGTGGTGCCCGTGCGCGTCGATCAGGTGCCGGGCCAGGGTGCGGATGGCGTCCCCGCCCAGCCCCGCGCCGCGTACCGCCGGGTCGAGGAAGACGTCCATGCTGGCGTGCCGGTAGTCCGGGTCGTCCTCGGCGTACCACTGGATCGCGCCGACGACCCGGCCGTCGTGTTCGACCGCGTACACCGTCAGGGCCTCGTCGGCGAGGTCGGCCCGGACGGCGGCGGCGAGGTCGTCGCCGCCGCGCCACCAGCGTCGGACCTCGGGGGTTGCCCGGATCGCGGTGAGCGCCGGCACGTCCGCGGCCGTCGCCGGCCGCAGGGTCACCATCCGGCCCCGCAGCATCCGCCTCAGCCCCGGATCTCGCCGTGCTCGACGCAGACCGCCGCCCAGCCGACCGGCAGCACCTGCACCTTCATCCGCCGCCGGCAGTACGCGCAGAAGCGCGGCGGCTCCAGCATGCGGGCCGCCGCGCACGCGTCGTGCGACCCGGCCGCCACGGCCTCGCCGCAGCGGTCGCACCAGGCGGCCGACGCCCCGTCGGCCGCCGGCACCGTGTCGCTGCTCGTCACCGGGGTGGTCACAGCGTCGCGGAGAGCGCCTTGACCGGCATCTTCAGGTCGTCGAGCAGCTCCAGGTCGGCCGTCGCCGGTCGACCCAGGGTCGTCAGGTAGTTGCCGACGATGACCGCGTTGATGCCGCCGAGCAGGCCGTCGCGGGTGCCCAGGTCACCGAGGGTGATCTCCCGGCCGCCCGCGTACCGCAGGATGGTGCGCGGCATGGCCAGCCGGAAGGCGGCGATGGCGCGCAGCGCGTCCTTGCCCTCCACCACCGGCCGGTCGCCCAGCGGCGTGCCGGGACGGGGGTTGAGGAAGTTCAGGGGGACCTCGTGCGGGTCCAGCTCGGCGAGCTGCGCGGCGAACTCGGCCCGCTGCTCCACCGTCTCGCCGAGGCCGAGGATGCCACCGCAGCAGACCTCCATGCCCGACTCGCGGACCATCCGCAGCGTCTCCCAGCGCTCCTCCCAGGAGTGCGTGGTGACCACGTTGGGGAAGTAGGAGCGGCAGGTCTCCAGGTTGTGGTTGTAGCGGTGCACGCCCATGTCGACCAGCTCGTCGACCTGCTCCTGGCTGAGCATGCCCAGCGACGCCGCCACCTGGATGTCGACCTCGGCCTTGATCGCGGCGACGCCCTCGCGCATCTGCTTCATCAGCCGGGCGTCCGGGCCGCGCACGGCCGCCACGATGCAGAACTCCGTCGCGCCGGTCGCCGCGGTCTGCTTCGCCGCCTCGACCAGCGAGGGGATGTCCAGCCAGACCGCGCGCACCGGCGAGGTGAACAGGCCGGACTGCGAGCAGAAGTGGCAGTCCTCCGGGCACCCGCCGGTCTTCAGCGAGACGATCCCCTCGACCTCCACCTCCGGCCCGCACCAGCGCATCCGCACCTCGTGGGCGAGCTGGAGGGCGGCGGGAAGGTGCTCGTCGGGCAGGTTCAGCACGGCGAGGACGCCGGCCTCGTCGAGACCGACGCCGTTCTCCAGCACCTGGGTACGGGCCTGGTCGAGGATCTCTGGCATGGCTCGTACCCTACAAGGCCGCCCCAGCGGGGAGAATGGCCCGCGTGTCGGGGCCGGGGACGCCGGGTGGACACGCCGGGCGGTGGCCGGCGGGTGGTAATTTCGCCCGGCGGAAACGGCCGACGGCGGCCGGCGCGGGCGTGTGGGGGTGACGGTGGCGGACTGGCTGGCGGCGCTCGACCGCCGCGCCGTACTGCGCGCGAAGGCGGGACTCACCCGCCGGCTGCGACCCCGGGCCGCCGGCGATGCCATGATCGACCTGGCCGGCAACGACTACCTCGGCCTGGCCACCCACCCCGAGGTCACCGCCGCCGCGGCGCGGGCCCTGTCGGCGTACGGGCTGGGGGCCACCGGGTCGCGGCTGGTGCGGGGCTCCACCGACGCCCACCACGCGCTCGAGGACGCCCTCGCCGACTGGCTCGGCGCCGCCCGGGCACTCGTCTTCTCCTCCGGCTACCTGGCCAACCTCGCCGCCGTACGGGCGCTGGTGCGGCCCCGTACGCTGCTCGTCTCCGACGCCCACAACCACGCGTCGCTGATCGACGGCTGCCGGATCTCGGGCGCGGAGACCGTGGTGACTCCGCACGCCGACGTCGCGGCGGTGGCCGCCGCGCTGGCTGCCGCGCCGGGCCGGCCGGCGGTGGTCGTCACCGAGTCGGTCTTCTCCGTCGACGGCGACCTCGCCCCGCTGGCCCGGCTGCACGCCGTCGCCCGGGAGCACGGCGCGCTGCTGCTGGTCGACGACGCGCACGCCCTCGGCGTGACCGGCCCGGCCGGCGCCGGGGGTGTCGCCGCCACCGGCCTCGCCGGCCAGCCCGACGTGGTGGTCACGGCCACCCTCTCCAAGGCCCTCGGCGGCGCGGGCGGGCTGGTGGCGGGGCCGGAGGAGTTCGTCCGGCACGTGATCGAGACCGGCCGTACCTTCATCTTCGACACCGCCCTGCCCCCGGCCGTCGCCGCCGGTGTGCACGTCGCCGTGGGGCTGGCCCGGGACGGTGACCACCTGCGCGCCGAGTTGGCGGACCGCGCCGCCCTGGCCGTGCGCCGGCTCGGCGCCGCCGGGCTGACGGTCTCGGCGCCCGACGGCGCGGTCGTCTCGGTCGCCGCTCCCGGCCCCGAGGCGGCGACCGCCTGGGCGGCCGACTGTCGCGACCGGGGCGTCGCCGTCGGCTGCTTCCGGCCGCCGTCCACGCCGGACAGCCGGTCGCGACTGCGGTTGACGATCAGCGCGGGCGTCCCCCGGGCGGACTTCGAGCGGGCCCTGGAGGCCATAGTGGAGTGTGCCCCGTGAGCGCGAGGAGTGAGCGGGGTTTGCGAGCCCCGCAGTCGCGAACAAAGGTGGCCCCGTGAGCGCGAGGAGTGAGCCGGTTTTGCGAGTCGGGGTGGTGTCGTGACCGGGCCGTGGCGGGGGCCGGTGCTGGTGACGGGCACCGACACCGACGTCGGCAAGACGGTCGTCACCGCGGCGATCGCCGCCGCCGCGCAGGCGGCCGGCCTGCGGGTCGCGGTGGTCAAACCCGCCCAGACGGGTACGGCCGGCGGTGAGCCCGGCGACGTCGACGCGGTCAACCGGCTGGCCGCCCCGCTGACCGGCCGGACCCTGGCCAGCTTCCCCGACCCGCTCGCCCCGCTGGCGGCGGCCCGGGTCGCCGAGCTGGAGCCGCTGGAACTCCAGACCGCCGTCGACGCGATCCGCGAGGAGACCGACAAGCACGACCTGGTGCTCGTCGAGGGCGCGGGCGGCCTGCTCGTACCGATGGGGTTGCGGCCGGAGGGGACGCCCTGGACGGTCGCGGACCTGGCGGTGGCGCTGGACTGCCGGGCCGTGGTGGTCACCCGGGCGGGCCTGGGCACCCTGAACCACACGGCGCTGACGCTGGAGGCGTTGGAGCGCCGGGCGATACCGGCGGGTGTCGTGGTCGGGGCCTGGCCGGCCGCGCCGGAGCTGGTGCACTGGGCCAACCTGACCGACATGGTGCCGAAGCTGCTGGGTGCCCTGCCGGCCGGTACCGGGGCGATGGATCCGGGGGTCTTCCGCCGGTCCGCGTCCGGCTGGCTCACTCCGGCCCTGTACGGCGTGCTCGACGACTGGCGCGCCTGGGCCGAGGAGATCAGCTGAGCACCTGACTTTCGTCGGTGTCGACGCAGGTCGGGCGTGGGTAGCCTGGCCGCCGTGGAAAGTTGGGGGTCCGCAGCCCGACGACGAACCGCCGACCTGGTCCTGTGGGCGGCCACCGCCGCCCCGATCGGGTACGCGGGCGTCACTCCGCCGCACTCGGGGCGGGCCATCGCCCTGACGGTCGGCGCGCTGCTGCTGCTCGCCGCGGCGGTCGCGGTCAGCCGGCGATGGCCGGTGGCCGCCCTGGTCGCCGTGGTGCTCGGGTCACTACTGGACGGCAACTTCCTCTTCGCGATCCCGGTGTTCAGCTACCTGACCGGTCGTCGCGGCGTCACCGCCGTCCCGGCCGTCGTCGCCTTCGTCCTACTCGCGGCCGGTGGCACCGCGCTCAACCTCGGGCTGCTCGGCACCGGCGCGGCCACCTGGTTCCTGCTCGCCTCCGTACTGCTCTTCGCCGGGGTGTTCCCGTGGCTCGTCGGGCGGTACCGGCGCCAGCAGGCCGTGCTGGCCGACGCCGGCCGGCGGCATGCCGAGGCGCGGGACCGGGAGCGGCGGGGCGCCGCCGAGCGGATCCGACTGCGGGAGCGGGCCCGCATCGCCCAGGAGATGCACGACTCGCTCGGGCACGACCTGAGCCTGATCGCCCTGCGCGCCGCCGCGTTGGAGGTCGCCGGCGACCTCGCGCCCCGGCACCGTGCCGCGGCCGGTGAGCTGCGGGCCAGCGTCGCCGCGGCCACGGAGCGGCTGCACGGGATCATCGGGGTGCTCCGGGAGCCGGATGGCACGGCGAGCACCCGGCCGGCCGACGAGAGCGTCGGCGAGCTGGTCGACGGGGCCCGGGAGGCCGGCATGGCGGTGCGCCTGACCGGTGTGGACGCGCTGGCGCAGCTGCCCCCGATGGCCGCGCACGCCGTGCACCGGGTGGTCCGCGAGGCGCTCACCAACGCCGCCCGGTACGCCCCCGGCGCGGCGGTCACCGTCGTCCTCAGCCGCGACGACGAACAGGTCGAGGTGGCCGTCGTCAACGCACCGCCACCGGCCGGGCCGCTGCCGGGCCCGCCGTCCACCGGTTCCGGCCTGCTCGCCCTCGCCGAGCGGGTCCGGCTCGGCGGCGGTGCCCTGGCGGCCGGCCACCGGGACGACGGCGGTTTCGTCGTCCGCGCCCACCTGCCGGTAGCTGGGCCGGGCGGCGCCGACGCCCTCCCGCCCGTGGCACCCTGGCCCGACGGCGAACCGGCGGACAGCGGGCCGTCCGGGGACCGGTCGGGTGAGGCCGAGCGGCGGCTGCGCGACGCCCACCGTCGGGTTCGGCTCAGCCTGTTGACAGCGCTCGGCGCCCCGGTGGGCCTCGCGCTCGTCCTCTCGCTGGTCTACTACCCGGTCGCTACCGCCGGAACGGTCCTCGACGACGGGGCGTTCGCGCGGATGTCCGTCGGTGCGCAGCGCGCCGAACTGACCGGGCTGCCCCGACGGCAGCTCGCCCCGCCCGCCGGGGCGGCACGTCCCGGCTGCGAGTACTACACCGACGGCAACTTCCCGCTGGCCCAACCGACGTGGCGGCTCTGCTTCGTCGAGGGCCGGCTGATCACCAAGGAGCGGATCGACGGATGAACGCCGACACGGCCGGCCCGGTGCGGGTCGTCCTCGCCGACGACGAGGCGACGATCCGGGCCGGCGTCCGGGCCATCCTGGAGACCGACCCGGGCATCGAGGTGGTGGCCGAGGCCGGTGACGGCCGGGTCGCGGTGGAACTGGTCCGGGCGCACCGGCCCCGAGTGGCGCTGCTGGACATCCGGATGCCGAGGTTGGACGGGCTCACCGCCGCCGCCGAGATCCGCCGGCTGGTGCCGGAGACGGCGACTCTCATGCTGACCACCTTCGGCGAGGACGACCACGTGGCCCGGGCACTCGGGCACGGCGCGAGCGGATTCCTGCTCAAGGCCGGCGACCCGCGCGAACTGATCGCCGGGGTGCACGCCGTCGCCGACGGTGGCGCGTACCTGTCACCGCCGGTGGCCCGCCGGGTCATCGAGCTGGGCGGTGACCGGATGGCCCGCCGGCCGGTGGCCCGGGACAGGCTGGCGGGGCTGACCGAGCGGGAGCGGGAGGTGCTCGCGCTGGTCGGGGCGGGGTTGTCCAACGCCGAGATCGCCCGCCGGCTGCATCTGGTCGAGGGGACCGTGAAGAGCTACCTGACGAGCGTCTTCACCCGGTTGGAGGTGCGCAACCGGGTGCAGGCGGCCATCCTCGCGTACGAGGCGGGGCTGGTCGAGCCGACCGGCTGACCCGCCCCGCCCCGTCCCACGCGTCCGTGCGGCTCAGCGCGGCGTGGGCGTCACGCGTCCCGGCGGCGCAGCGCGGCGCGGCCCAGCAGCAGCGCCGCGCCGGCCCAGCCGGCCAGCAGCAGCAACCCGACCGGTGCCGGGTACGGGCCGGTGTCCCCGGCCAGGAAATGCCCGCCGGCGACGCCGGGGAAGGCGTCGGCGATCCGGTTGAGCACGGCGATGTCCGGCTCCTGCAACGACAGCGGCACGATCATCAGCGTGGCGACGAGCACGATCAGGGCGAGCACCGCGCTGCGCAGGGCCGCGCCGAGCCCGAGGGCCAGCACGCCGACCAGCGCCAGGTAGGTCGCCACCGCCACCACGTCACCGACGGTGCCGCCCGTCGGAGCGCTGCCCCAGCGGCCGAGCACCGGCCGGGCCACCAGCGCGCCGACCGTGCCCAGCAGCAGCCCGAGCGCGAACGTCACCGCCCCGGTCACCGCGGCCTTGGCCAGCAGCACCCGGCCGCGCGACGGCGTGCACTGGAGGGTCGTACGGATCGTGCCGCTGGTGAACTCGCTGGTGACCACGAGCAGGCCCAGGGCCAGCACGGCGTACTGGGTCAGCTCGACCGAGCCGATCACGACGCTGCCGACGGTGACGATCCCGGCGTCGTCGGCCGGGTCGTCGTTGGTGTTCGCGTTGGCCGCGTAGATGGCGAGCTGACCGGCGGTGGCGGCCATCAGGAGCACCCCGGCCAGCAGCGACCACCAGGTGGAACGTACGGACCACAGCTTGGTCCACTCGGCGGTGATCGCGTTCATCGTGCCTCGCTCCGGGTCGGGGTGCCGGCGTACTCGACGCTGTCGGCGGTCAGTTCCATGAAGGCCTGTTCCAGGGACGCCCCGTACGGGCTGAGCCCGTGCAGCCGCACCCCCGTCTCGTACGCCAGGTCGCCGATCCGTTCGACGGTGGCGCCCGTGACGGTCAGCTCGCCCGGGCCGGCCGGTTCGACGGTGGCCCCGGTGGCGGTGAGCCGCTCGGCGAGCGCGGCGAGGCCGGCCGGCTGCGGACTGCGTACGCGCACGGCCACCGCGCTGCCGGCGATCACCTCGTCGATCGGGGCGTCGGCGAGCAGGCGACCCCGGCCGATCACCACCAGCCGGTCGGCGGTGAGCTGCATCTCGGTCATCAGGTGGCTGGAGACGAAGACCGTCCGGCCCTCGTCGGCCAGCGAGCGCATCAGCTGTCGTACCCAGCGCACGCCGTCCGGGTCGAGGCCGTTGACCGGCTCGTCGAACATCAGCACCGGCGGGTCGCCGAGCAGCGCCCCGGCGATGCCGAGCCGCTGGCCCATGCCCAGGGAGAGGGTGCGCCCCGGCTTGGCGGCGGCGCGGGCGTCCAGCCCCACGGTGGCGAGCACCTCGTCCACGCGTCGGTCCGGTATCCCGTTGCTGCGGGCCATCGCGAGCAGATGCGCCCGACCCGACCGGGCGGGGTGCACCGCCCGGGCGTCGAGCAGCGCGCCAACCTCGTGCAGCGGGCGCCGCAGCTCCCGGTACGCCCGCCCGCCGACGAGTGCCTGTCCGGCGGTGGGGCGGTCCAGCCCGAGGATCATCCGCATGGTGGTGGACTTGCCCGCGCCATTCGGGCCGAGGAAGCCGGTGACCTGCCCCGGCCCGATGTCGACGGTCAGGGCGTCGACGGCGGTCGTGTCCCCGTACCGCTTCGTCAACCCGCGTAGTGTGATCATGCGTCGACGCTAGGTTCGTGGCCCCCGGGCCGACCGCGCCCGAACGACATCACCCGGCACTGACTTTCGTCGGGTCCCGCGGGCCACCCGTCCGGCTCACCGCTCGCCACCGCAGCCTCTGGGCACCCGGCCCCACCAGTGGTGATCAGGACGCCATGGGCCTTGAAACCGCCGGGAAGGGTCCGAGGCGTCCTGATCACCGAGCCTCGTGCCACTGCGCGGGCAACGCTCGCGTGAGTGCGCGGCAGCCCGGTCAGCGCCGGCGGACGACGAGGGCGTCGGGCATCCGGAAGGTCAGGTTGTCCGGGCACCAGGGCTCACGGAGCACGGTGACCCCGTCCAGCAGCCCGGCGGTCTCGGCGACCACCACGGCCGCCTCCATCCGGGCCAACTGGTCGCCGACGCAGCGGTGTGCGCCCGCGCCGAAGGCCAGGTGCCGGCGGGAGCCGCGCTGCCCGGGACGGAACTCGCCCGGCGCGTCGACGGCGGCCGGGTCCCGGCCGGCGCGGGCCAGCCAGAGCACGATGCTGGTGCCCGCCGGCACCGCCGTACCGCCCAGCGTGGTGTCCACCGCCGCCACCCGTCGCCACGTCACGATGGGCGGCTCCAGCCGCAGCCCCTCCTCGACCACGTCGGTGACCGCGACGGTGCCGTCGCGCAGGCCGGTCAGTACGGCCGGCTCGCCGGTCAGCCGGTGCAGCAGCAGGGTGAGGAACTGCGAGGTGGTCTCCTGGCCGGCCACCAGCAGGAAGAACAGCGCGCCGACCACCACGTCGGGCGGGTGCCCGGCGGCCCGCAGCGACCCGGCCAGCCCGCCCCCGGTCGCCGCGAACTCCCGCAGTACCCGGTGGAAGCGGCCCACCTCGGCGGCGAGGGCCTGCTGCCGCTCGGCGTCCAGCGGCGCCCAGAACAGTTCCAGCGCGGCGCGGGCGAACTCCTTCACCGCGCCGACCGGCGCGTCCGGCAGCTCGACCAGCCGGGCCAGCACCAGCAGCGGCAGGTCGGCGGCGAGTTCGGCGTAGAGGTCCACCGGCGCGCCCGCGTCCAGGGTGGCGTCGATCCTGCCGACGCGCTCCCGGACCAGGCTGGTCAGCCAGGGCCGCTGTGCCGCGATCCGCGTCGGGTGCAGGGCGTCGGCGACGATCGCCCGGATCGCCGGGTGGCTGGCGCCGCCGTTGTTCGCCAGGGTCGGCGGCAGCCGGAACCGGTGCCCGGCCAGCACCCGCAGCGCGGCCACGGGAACCGGGGTCACCGCGTCCAGCGCGTTGTCGGGCCGGTACGTCGCCGCGTCGGTGAGCACTTGGCGGACCAGGGCGTGCCGGGTCACCACCAGGTGCGTGACGCCCACGTGGTCGCGCACCCGGGCCAGGTCCGGCCAGTGCGCGTCGGCGGTCTGCGCCCAGCTCCGGAACAGCACGCCGACACGTTAGCGGCCGGCCCCCGGCAGCCCCGCCCGCAACTGCCACACGGTGGTGCGCTTCACCCGTACGCTCTCCAGCGTCTCGGGCACCGGCACGTCGTAGACGGCCAGCTCGTCGAAGCGCTCGCGGGGCAGGAAGGCCCGACCGGGATCGCCGACCAGCACCCGGGCCCCGGCGCGGGCGGCCCGCAGCAGGAAGCGCAGCACCCGGTTGGCCATCGCCTGGCTGTAGAAGACGTCGCCGGCGAGCACCACCTCGGCCCCGGCGGCGTCACCGTCGAGGATGTCGCCGAGTTCGGCGTCGACACGTACCCCGTTGGCGTCGGCGTTGACCGCGACGGCCGCGACGGCCAGCTCGTCGATCTCCGCCGCGCGCACGGTGGCGGCGCCGACCCGCGCGGCGGCGATGGCGACCAGGCCGGAGCCCGCGGCGAGGTCGAGCACCCGGCGGCCGGCGACCAGCTCCGGGTGGTCGGTGACGTACCGGGCGAGCGCCTGCCCGCCGGCCCAGGCGAAGGCCCAGAACGGCGGCGGCTGGGCGCTGCGGAACTCGCCCTCGGTCAACTCCCACAGCCCGATGGCGTCGTGGGCCTGGTGCAGCCGCACCTCGGGCACGAAGGCGACCGGGGTGAGGCTGGCGTGCAGCCGGACGAAGGCGGCGGAGAGCTCGGACACGCCGACGATTCTCTCCCGCCGCCCGAACCCGCCGACCGCCGCCACCCCGGGCCCGCCACGCCGCCTGGCCGCGCCGGCCGCCATCCCAGCGTCTCCGCCGCCCGACCGCGCCGACGACCGCCATCTGAACCGTCTCGGTCGCCGGACCGCGCCGATCGCTGCCACCGGCCGACCGCCTCCGCCGCGCTGGCGGCTGCCTCGGCGTGTCGCGGGGGAGGGGTGACCGGTTCACCACTCTCGGTGAAAGTGGCCGCCGTGCTTGGCGACCGGTGCGAACACGCCCGTCTACCGGCCGGTTGGCGGCGCTGGCAGCGTGGCGGGGGAGGCGGCGACCGACGGGAGGTGGCGACGGTGTGGCGGTACGCGCAACGGGTCGCGGTGGTGCTCGCCTGCCTGGCCGGGGCGCCTCTGCCCGCGCCCGCGCAGGCGGCCTTCGCCACGGAACTGAGCGGCCTGCCGGACGAGTTCACCGCGGGGGACCGGGTCGAGACCCTCTCCGCCGTGGTCTCCCGCGACGACGGGGGCTGCGTCAAGGTGCGCTGGTCCATGGTGCTGCGGGTACGCGGGCTCCGGCTCGACCAGGTCAGGATGGACCGGATCGAGGAGACCGGCTCGTTCCCGCTGGACATCCGCGCCGACGGGAACGTGGCCCGGCTGACGGACCGCCGGCTCGACCCGGGCACGCTCTGCCCCGGACGGACGGTCACCGCCCGCTACCGGGTGGCCTTCGCCGGGGACGTCACCCGGGGGCGGATCACCCTGGCGGCGGAGGCGTACGACGCGAACCTGCGGCTGCTGTCGCGGCAGACGGCGACGCGGTCGGTGATCGGCCCGAATGCGCGGACTGCCCCGAGCGAGGAGCCGGAGCCCGATGCCACCACCGCCGAGCCGACCGACCCGGCGGCCGAGGAGACCGGGGCGGTGGAGGCCGGGGAGGTGCCCGCCACCGACGAGCCCGCCACCGACGAGCCGGTGTCCGACGAGGCGCCCACCGCGGCCGGCGCGGGACGGCCGCTGGCCGGGAGCGGCGGCTTCGGGGCGGTGCAGGCGGCGTTCCTGCTCGGCGGGCTGCTGCTCTCGCTCGGCCTCGGCCTGCTGCTGCGGTTGCGGCACCTGACGGCGGCCGGCGCCGATGCCGGGCCGCAACCATCGCGTCGCGCACCGGCAGGCCGTTCCGACGGCGACGCCGGGCCGGACCGGCGTGGGGACCGCCCTGCCGGGGCCGGTCGGTGGCGGGCCGCGCCGCTGCGCGGGGACCGCCGACGCCGGTGACCCACACCGCTCGTGCCGACGACGGTCGGGCTGGCGGGTGCTCAGGCTGGTGGTCGTCAGGCCGGTCGTAATCAGGCCGGCGGTGCTCAGGTCGGCGATGGTCAGGTCTCGTGGTGGTCCGTCGGGGCCGGCCGGTACGCCGACCGGCCCCGACGGGCGGTCACTTCGAGAACGCCTGGAACTCGGCGATGCGCACCTGGGTACGCGCCGGGCTGGCGGTCGCGCAGTCGGTGGTGGTCGCCGGGTCGTCGTCCTGCTCACCGGCGTAGGCGGGGCCGCCGGTGCACTGGCTGGCCAGCACCTCCAGCCGCAGATGCGTGGCCAGCGTGGTCGGCACCCGGAACTCGCGCAGGTTGATGTCCGGCACGTACGCCCGGTACGCCCCGCCCGGGAACGCGTCGGGCGCGCTGGTGTGGATCCGACGCCAGTTCGCCGGATCCGTGCAGTCGGCCTTCTTCGCGTTGCACGCCGACACCGCGAACGAGCGCAGCGCGCTGAGCGCGTTCTGGCTGCCCGGGTCGGCGTCGCCGGAGATCGTCGGGCGCAGCATGGCGCTGACGTTCACCCGCTTCACGACCTGCGGGGCGTCCCCGGGCAGCGCCACGGTGACCCGCCGGCCGGCCACTCCGTCCAGGGAGGCCCAGTTGGTGGCCTCGGTGTCGTCGGCGATCCGGTCCAGGTTGACCCCGTCACCGGTGACCGTCGCGCCGGATGCCGTGGACGCCAGGTTCCGGCTCATCCGCAGGTCGACGTACCCCTGCTTGCCGGGCCTGGCGACCACGGTGAGCCGCTGGTGGCCGAAGCCGGGTGCGACGGCGAGCAGTTGGTACGTGCCGGGCACCAGCTCGACGGTGTCCGGCAGCGCGGTGGCCGGGTCGGTGTCGGCCACCGGCACCGCCCGCGCCTCGTACGCGCCGACGTACACCCGGATCGGGGCCTCGGCGCTGTCGCCCTTCGGGCGCAGGGTGAGCACCGCGTTGTCGGCGCCGGGGGCGGCGAAGCTCGGCGTCGGGTCGGTGTCGGCGGCGCCGTTGGTGGCGGCGTCGCGGCCCATCCCGGAGCGGGCGAACTCGGCCCAGAGCAGGTCCTGGTTGGCGCCGCCGAAGCGCAGCAGGTCGGCGGTGAGCATGTTGTCCCGCATGTCGAGCATGCTCACCTGGCTGGCGGCCTGGAGCAGGAACGAGTCGAAGACCAGCTGCGACCAGCGCCGGTTGCCCGGGCACTCGTCGACCGCCACCAGCCCGCGCGCGCAGTCGAGCTGTAGCCGCGGGGTGCCGGCGCCGTAGCGCTTCATCAGCGCGGCGCGTACCCGGAAGTTGGTGGCGCTCCAGATCTCGCCGTCGGCGTGCACGGCCGGACCGCCGGTGTTGTAGCCGACGTCGGAGTAGTTCAGGGGGCTGCGGCTGAAGTCGTGGTTGCGGATTCCGCTGACCAGGTTGCCGGTGACGTAGCCGCCGGTGACGTAGGGCGTCTCGCCGGGGGCGCGCAGCCCGTGCTGGAAGAGGTACTCGGCGGCGAGCAGGTCGCTCCACGACTCGCCCATCGAGCCGCCCTGGTGGCCGCTGATGCCGCTGTCCGGGCCGGCGATCATGCGGTTGGTGATGGCGTGGGTGTACTCGTGCCCGATCACCGTCATGTCGTAGTCGCCGTCGACGCAGGGCGGGTACGGCCCGCCGGCCTGCGGCTGCCACAGGTACATGTTGGTGGTGGGCGGCAGGCCGTCGCGCGGCGTGCCCTGGTTGGCGTTGTTCCGGTTGCCGCTGAGCGCGCCCTGCTGGGCGCGGCCCTGCTCGGCGTCGCCGCCCAGGCCCTCCGGGGTCAGGTTCACGGCCTGGAGGTTCCAGGTCGCCTCGGTGAAGCCCAGGTGCCAGGCCCAGTCGTGCATCCGGTTGTGCATGGCGAACAGGTTGGCGATCGCGGCGTCACCGTCGTTGCGCTGCGCCGAGGTGAACACCTCGGGGTTGCAGCGGGCCTGGTGCCACTGGTCGGTGAACGGGTACTCGTAGCGGCGCTCCGGGCTGGGCGTGGCCGGTACGGCCGGCGTGCCGCCGCCCCAGGAGAGCACGGTGTTGGCGGAGTTGCCCCGAGCGGTGCCGGTCGGCGTGCCGGTGGCCGCGTCGACGTCCCACGGCTGCCCGGTGGCCGGGTCGCGGAAGGCCGCCTGGCAGCCCGGCGCGGGGTCGCCGCACCAGCGCACCCGGGGATCCTGCCCGGGGCCGAGGTCGCGCGGCGGGGTGGCCGGGAAGACCGCCCAACTCGGGTTGTCCGAGTCGAAGTCGACGAGGTCCTCGCGGACCAGCACCTGCCCGGTGATCCCGTCGACGTACGTGGTGAACGCCGCCAGGTGGTCGGCGTCGGCGCCGATCAGGGTCACCTCGTACGCGGCCCGGGGCCCGTCGAGCGGGGTGGGCACGGCGACGGCGCGGACGCTGTGGCTGCGTACCGCCTCGGCGGTCAGGCCGGCGTCGGCGCGCGCCGCCGCGTACGCCTGCTCCTCGGTGAGGGTGGCCGGTGCCGGCGCGGCGGTGTCCCGGGACAGCGAGGAGCTGACCGCGAGGACCTTGCCGTCGGCGACCGCGACGGTGACCAGGCCGTCGTGTCCGGCCGGCAGGTCGCCGAAGCGCTGCCGGAGGGTGACGACCGCGCCGGCGCCGATGGGCCGGACCAGTACCCGGTCCATCGCGTCGACCGCCGTGGCGTCCAGCCCGAAGAGGTCGCGGTGGCCGGCCAGGTACGCGCGGGCGGCCGCTTCCGGCGCGGCGGGCAGGCCGGTGGCGAGTGGCGCGCTGCCGGGGCCGAGCGCGTGCGGGGTGCCGAGCCGGTTCCAGCGGGTGTCCGGGTCGGCCTTGCGCGCCAGGCCCCGCTGCCGCGCGTCGGGGGCGGCGGTGCCGGGGCGGTTGTCGACGTCGGCGTGCTGGTGCTGCCCCTCGGCGAACGGGCCGGAGCGCCGCTCGGCGGAGGCGCCGCCGGTCGGTGCGGCGGCGGTGGGGCCGGTGGGCAGCAGCGCGGCCGCCACCGCGGTCGCCGCCAGGACGGGGATGAGCCGGCGTCGGCGCCGGCTCATCCAGGGTGTCCATTCCGGTTGTGCCACGGAACCTCCTCGTGGGAGCGGGGTGGCCGGCCCTCCGCCGGCCCGCGCAGCGCGTTACGCATGCGCATCTGTGGATATCAGCCCGCCCCGGCGGGGAACAAGGGTCGCGCCTACTCAAGCCGTCCGGCGAGCGCGAGGCCGCCCGGCCTGCCGTGACTCCCGGAATCGGGCGCCTGCGGTCCGCCCCGCGCCAATATCGACAAAAACAGTCTCTTGTACAGAGTCGTGGCGGCTGTCACAGTCGGAGGAAGGCTGCGACAGATCGGAGACTGTCCATGGCCGTCGACCCCGCAACCACGGGCGCCACCGCCGACTGGCGGGACGTGCGCCGCCCCTGGTGGCCGCTGGCGCTGGTCGTCCCGGCACTGCCCTTCGACGCCTGGCTGGTCTGGCGGGCCACCGGCGACGCCTGGGCCTGGTGGCTCACCCCCGCCGCCGTGTTCGTCCTGATCCCGGTGGTCGACATGCTGGTCGGCGAGGACCGGTGCAACCCGCCCGACGAGGCGGTGCCCCGGCTGGCCGCCGACCGCTACTACCGCTGGCTGACCTACCTCTACCTGCCCGCCCAGTACGCGGCCCTGGTGCTCTGCTGCGCGGTCTGGGCCCGGGGCGACCTGACGGTGGCCGGCGCGGTCGGCCTGATCGTCACGATCGGGGTGGTCGACGGCATCGCCATCAACACGGCCCACGAACTCGGCCACAAACGGGAGACCGTGGAGCGCTGGCTGTCCAAGATCGCCCTCGCGCCGGCGGCGTACGGGCACTTCTACGTCGAGCACAACCGGGGCCACCACACGCGCGTCGCCACGCCCGAGGACCCGGCCAGCGCGCGGCTGGGGGAGAGCTTCTGGGCGTTCTGGCCGCGTACGGTCTCAGGCGGGCTGCGCTCGGCGTGGCGGCTGGAGACCAGCCGGTTCCGCGTCCGGGGCCGCAGCCCGTGGACCTGGCGCAACGACGTCCTCAACGCGTTCGCGATGACCCTCGTGCTCTACGCGGCGCTCGCCGTCGCCTTCGGCCCGGGCGTGCTGCCGTTCCTGGCGCTCCAGGCGGTGGTCGGGTTCTCCCTGCTCGAGGTGGTCAACTACCTGGAGCACTACGGGCTGGCCCGGCAGCGCACCTCCGCCGGCCGCTACGAGAAGGTCGACCCCCGGCACAGCTGGAACAGCGACCGCAGCGTGACCAACATCTTCCTGTTCCAGCTCCAGCGGCACAGCGACCACCACGCCAACCCGCTGCGCCGCTACCAGACCCTGCGGACCTTCGAGTCCTCCCCGCAACTGCCCGCCGGCTACGCCACGATGGTGGTGGCCGCCCTGGTGCCGCCGGTGTGGCGCCGGTTGATGGACCACCGGGTGCTTGCCCACTACGGCGGGGACCTGACGCTCGCCAACGTCCATCCGCCGGCCCGGCGCCGGCTGCTGCGGCGCTGGCGCCAGGGCCAGGCAGCCGCCTGACGCCCAAGGGGCACCCGGCCGTCTGACGGCCGGGCCGGGGCCTCCGCCCGTCGGACGGCCGCGGGCCCGCGCGCCGGCTCACCGGACGGCCGTGCCGGAGGTCGGTTCCACGCGTCGCCGCGTCCCGGCCGGGGTCGCGCAGTGGTGGCTCAGGGCGTCCAGCCGGGGTCGCGGCCGAACGCGGCGAGCAGGCGGTCCTGCTCGTCCGCCCGCGCCGGCACGTCGACCTCCGGCCGGACCAGCCGACCCCGCTGGTACTCACCGATTCGCCGGCTGAACCACCGCGCGCACTCGGCGACCGCGTCGGCGTCCAGCCGGGGGTCCGCGCCGATCGCCACGGCGAGGTCCCAGCCGTGGATGAGGTGCTCCGCGATCAGCTGGTGCAGGTACTCGTCGGCGGGCGTCTCGCCGGAGGAGAGCGCGACGGTACGCTCCAGCGCCCCGGGGTGGGTGAAGGCCAGCTCGGCCTGCCCCGCCGCCTCCCGGGCCGCGCCGGCCGGGTCCGGGCCGAGCACGTCGCCGTCGTAGCGGTCGCCCACCTCTTCGATCGTTCGCCCCGCGAGCAACGCGACGCTCCAGCGGTCCTCGCCCACCACGTGGTTGACCAGCGTCCGCACGTCCCAGTCGGGACAGGGGGTCGGGTCCGACCACTGGCCGGGGCCGACCTGCTCCACGCGGTCGGTGAAGTCGGCCAGGCTGCGGCGGTACGTCTCCAGCGGGTCCATGCCGACGATTGTTCCGGCTGCCCCCGAGAGCCGAGCTGTTTTGCCCCGCTTCGCGGTCGTGCTCGCGGGTCTCGCCCGGTCGGCCTCCCCGCTGCCCAGCCGTCAGCGGCGATCCGGGCCTTCAGCGGCGACCCGGTCAGCGGCGACCTCGGCCGTCAGCGACGGCCCAGGCGTGGCCGTCGCCCCGGTCAGTCCAGCTGTGCCGGGTCCAGCCCCAGCTC
This sequence comes from Micromonospora sp. NPDC049051, assembly GCF_043197575.1. Lineage (NCBI taxonomy): Bacteria > Bacillati > Actinomycetota > Actinomycetes > Micromonosporales > Micromonosporaceae > Micromonospora > Micromonospora sp. NPDC049051. The sequence goes on along the minus strand of NZ_JBICTL010000002.1, from coordinate 637,063 downwards.
GCGGGCGGTGAGCAGGCGTACCCACTCGGCGAACTGCCGGCGGGAGATGACCCGCTCGTGCACCGCGAGCTGCACCGCCAACCCGTCCATCACCGCGCTGATCCGCCACGCCGCCCCTGCGGGGTCGGCGCACTCGAAGGTGCCCTCGCGGACCCCGTCCGAGATGACCTTCGCCAGGTCCTCGCGCCAGCGCAGGTCGAGCCGGCGGGAGACCTTCTCCAGCTCCGGGGTACGCAGCGACTCCGCCCAGCCGTCGATCCACATGGCCCAGGACGTCGCCCGGCCCGCCGGTGTGTAGAGCCGCACGATCCGGCGGAGCTTGGTCAGGGGCGGGGCGCTGGACCGCATCACCGCGTCCAGCCGGGCCAGATCCTGCTCGACCGCGTACGCGAAGGCCTGCGCGAGCAGCCGATCCTTGGTGGCGAAGTGGTAGAAGACCAGTGCCTGGCTCACGCCTGCGGCCTGCGCCACGTCGGCCGTGCGGGTGTTGGCCAGACCACGCTCCACGATCACGTCACAGGCCGTGCGCAGCAGGGCATCCAGGCGGATCTCGGCCGCACGTCTCGTCACGCCGTTACCGTAGCCCATTCGGACGAACACGAGCAGTTACGGATGACGGCCCGTTTGCGCTCACGACAGTCGGAAGCCGGACAGTTCGGGCCCGCATCCGGGTGGATCGCCCAGACCCTGCGGGCGAAGCCGGCTCATCCTCCTAGGAAGCCTAGGCCGAGGGAGGCCCCTCACCCGTTCCGCCACCGCTGGCGCCCGGTGGCTACCTGCCTGACGCGCCGGGCGTCACCCCGATTTGGCAACCGCTCGCCGGCTCGGCTAAAGTTCTCACCCGTCACCGGTTAACGCCGGAGACAAGCGGACGTAGCGCAGCTGGTAGCGCATCACCTTGCCAAGGTGAGGGTCGCGGGTTCGAATCCCGTCGTCCGCTCGGAGCTGCCGCCACGCATGACGGGGGCAACCTCGGTGGGGTGGCCGAGAGGCGAGGCAACGGCCTGCAAAGCCGTGTACGCGGGTTCAAATCCCGTCCCCACCTCGGCAAGAAGCGAGGGCGATTGGCGCAGTGGGAGCGCGCTTCCTTGACACGGAAGAGGTCACTGGTTCAAACCCAGTATCGCCCACCAACACGAAGGCCCGTCACCATTCGGTGACGGGCCTTCGTCGTTTCCCGCCTGTGCCGAGCTCTCGTGACTGCGCCAACGCCGACGGCCACGGCGGGGTGCACCCGCGGCCACCGGCGGCGGACCGGTGGGCCAGTTCGCCGAGGACGGGCGGTGCCTCGTGGCCCTGGCTTGAGATGGGCCGGGCGGTGCCTCGTGGGTGTGCCTGTCGAGGTGAGTCGTCTACGACATCATCGCCCGGGCGATCACGGCGGCGAGCAGGGTCCGTGCCCACCACCTGCGACATCACCGCCGGCGCTGGCAGGCGACTGCTTCGGCCCGGGGCCGGGGGCGGCTCCGCGGAGGTCACCGGTCGGGGCTTGAGTCGTCTGTGACATCAGCTCGACAGCGTCGATACGGCAGCATGCCTCGCCGTCCGCCGTCCGCCGTTCGCCGTTCGCCGTCCGCCGTCCGCCATCCGCCGTTCGCCGTCCGCCGTCCGCCGTTCGTCTGTCGGGCGCCGGGGCTGGTCGTACGGCTGGCGGACGCGATGTGCCGGCCACCCTGCTCCGGGCGACCGGCACGTCGGCAGTGCATTGCGCGACCGTTCAGCTCCGGCGGCCGCGTGGATGAGCGTCAGAGGGGCGGGGCGACGTCCCGGCGCTCCTCGACCCGCCGGTACTCGACGGGCTCGGTCGTGCTGACCACCTGGCGGCGGCGGCCCCAGATGAGCGTGGTCATGATGAGGCCGAGCACGCCGGCCGCCATCAGGATCCAGCCGACGACGTCGAGGTTGAGGCCGCCGAGGCTCGCATCGAGCGCGAAGGTGAGGATCGCGCCGAGCGCGATCAGGAAGATGCTGGTGCCGATACCCACGACAGCCTCCTTCGTCAGGGATGTGGTGTGCTGTCGATGGACCTCATTACCCCGTGGGTGGCCAGCGCAACCACCGCGATGCCGGGCCGGCGGCGGGGGACGTGGGCCGGACGGGCGGGGTGGCGTGCCAAGCGATCTTGCCGTCGGGTAGAGTTGCCCCCGTCGCCGAGGAACACCGGTGACACGCGGACGTAGCGCAGCTGGTAGCGCATCACCTTGCCAAGGTGAGGGTCGCGGGTTCGAATCCCGTCGTCCGCTCGCGATCCGCCCCTCGTGATCCGGCCTGCCGGGTCGGGCGGTCACCCCGGGCGATTGGCGCAGTGGGAGCGCGCTTCCTTGACACGGAAGAGGTCACTGGTTCAAACCCAGTATCGCCCACCAGCTGTCTTCCCTGCCGAACGGTGATCAGACGTCGCCCTTGCGAGTGCCTCCCTCGACTGCGTCACGCAGTTCCTTCACCACCTGCTCCGGTTCGGCGAGACAGCGCCAGGCCGGTACCCGCCTGACCTCCGTGGCTGCGGCGACGATGTCGAGCCTGCTCAGGATCCGCCGTAGCGGTCTTCCGTCCGGGTCACCCTCGGGATCGTCGACAAGCACCGCGAGGCTCCTGTCGCGAAGGCTGAGCGTGAGGTCGACCGGATAACCCGGCAGTGGCGTGCCCCAACGCACTGTCAGTCCGGCGTCGCGTAGGCCGGCGATCAGTTGGTCGACGGGCCGCGCGTCGAGGCCGGCGTCCGTGGCCGTCGGCGCGGGCGGGCTGGCGAGATCGGCCAGCAGTCCGCGTTGCCCGGACCACCACGAACGGTCACCCACGACGATCAGCTGGGACCTGGCGCGGGTGATCGCCACGTTCCACAGGTTCGTCTGCTCGACGAGCCAGCCACGGGTGCGCTCGCTGATGCCGTGAGCGCCGACGGGCGAGACGACCATGATGTCCTCCTCGCTGCCCTGAAACTTGTGGATGGTCGCGCACCGCAGGTCGTCGGCGAGGCCGGCGTCCTGGAGCGCGCGGTCGAGGATCCGCTGCTGCTCGGCCAGGGGCGTCACCACGCCGATCGTGACGCCCGGGTACTCCTTGCGCAGCCGCTGGACCTCGCCCACCACGGCGTGAACCTCGTCAGCGTTGCGGCCGGAACCTGTGGCGCCTCGGGTGAAGCGGCCGGACACGTCCACCCAGCGGGTGGCGGACTCGGCCGGCGCGGCCAGCCGGGCCGGGTCGGTGAGAACCGTCAGCCGGTTCTGGTAGACGACCCGGTTCGGGGCGTCGATGATCTCCGGGTGGCAGCGGTAGTGCTCGTCGAGCAGGATGGTGCTGCCCGCCGCGGTCGCGAACGCCTCGTACGCCGAGTGGTTCCGGTGGGTGAGCCGCCGGCTGGTCAGCCACTCGTGTCCGAGCCCGGCGCGGGCCTGCTCGCCCCGGTCGTCGCTGTCGGAGAGCTCGACGACCGGTGTGAGCTGCCGCGGGTCGCCGATGATCAGGGCGCGTTTCGCCCGGTAGAGCATCGGGAGGATGGCAGCGACGGTGCACTGGGCGGCCTCGTCGATGATCACCAGGTCGAACAGCCCCGCCCTGGGCAGCAGCCGGCGGGCCGACATCGCGGTGACCGCCCAACCCGGTAGCGCGGCGAGAAGCTCGCTCATGTAGGCCCAGCTTCTTGCTTCCGGCTTGGCCATCTCGTCGGCGCGGTTGCGCAGCAGGGTCGTGTTGCCGGCCACCCGGGCGGCGATCTGGGCCCGCACCAGTTGGTCGCTGTGCTCGGGTCTGGTGTCGCGTTGCAGCGTCCGTAGCCGCCTCCAGACTTCTTCGGCGGTGCCCGGCCGGGACCGGAGTCGTCGGCGTCGCTCGCGCCAGCACTGCTCGATGACCGCCTGTTCGCCGAGGGCGGTGATCGCATCCCGGTCGAACACGCCTCGCGACCGCAGTCGCCTGCGATACCACCACCCGAACCATCGGCTTGTCAGTGCCCGGTCGGTGAGGTCGACCAGCTTGGCCAGGACGGCGTCGTCGGTGTCGGCGAGTGAACGGTCCCGTTCGAAGGCGAGGTCGGCGAGATCCCGTTCGAGGCGGCGACGCTCGTCGAGATCCTCGCGTAACCGCGTGATCTCCTGCGCCACGAGTCGTAGCTCGTTGGCCGGTCCGCCGGCCGCCGGCACCGGCGGCGGCCATGCCTGCATCACCTCGGCGAGGTACTGCGGCTCCTGCTGCCGGTACTCCTTGTTCCCGGTACGCAGCACCAGGCCCGGGCCGACCATGCCGGTGACCCGCTCGACGACCTCGTCGACAGCCCGGTTGTTGGTCGAGCCGATCAGCACGCTCTGCCCGGCGGCCGTGGCGGTCGCCAGCAAGGCGGTCACCAGTTGGCTCTTGCCGGTGCCGGGCGGCCCCTGCGCGACAGTCAGGGGTCGGCTCATCGCCGCCCGGATGACGTCCTCCTGAGTCTCGTTGACCGCACTCAACGCCACCGTCAGGACGTCGGCATCCTGCGCATCCGCCCCGACCACGACACCGCTCGATAACGTACCGAGTGCGGTCGATGCGATCTTCCCCGCGTTCTTGACGATGTCCTGCAGGTCCTCAATGAGCTGTCGCTCAGGGGACTCCGCGCTGCCTGCGGCGAACAGCATTCCGGCGTTCTGCACCCGGTTGACGGGTCCGCGGTTGACGGTCCCGACGAGGTTCTCCGGGTCGAGGGCGGACACCGGCTTCAGCCCGAACGTGTTCGCCACCAGATCGGCCACCTCGGCGAGGGACTTGTGCTCGCCGGGGACGAGTCGTTCGGCCACTGCCTGCCGCAGTTCGTCCGCCTCGACCGCAGCCAGCTGGAAATGGTCGATCAGGGCCGGACTGGGCTGCGGCGGCGCCGGGTGTGCCAACCCGTCGTCCCCCACGATCAGGTCTGAGACGAGCAGGGGCGCCAGTCGTACGTGCTGGGTGCCCTTCTGCTGCAACGCCACGATCGGGTAGCCGTACTGCAGGCAGCGGCCACCCGCCTCGGCCAGCCCGGCCAGCCGCTGGCCGCGCTCCTTCAGCGCGACCGGCTCGGTGGCCGAGAGCATGATCTCCCGGCCCGCGGGCGCAGCGAGGTACGAGTCCTTGTTCGCCGGGTTCACGAAGAACTGAAGGACGGCGGAGCGTTGCAGGCAGGCGACGTGGTAGTTGAGCAGACGACGCCACCGCTCGGTGTCGAAAGGTGCGTCCTCCGGCTCGTCGCTCCGTACACCCGGGCTCCGCTGTGGCCGTTCGTCCGACCCCGCGACCAGCGGGATCGGGTCGGTGACACCTTCGCTCGACTCGACCGGCTTCTCCTCCCGGCGACGTGACATCTCAGTCATCGCGTACCGGGAGAGGTCGCTCGCGGTGAGCCAGCCGTCCTCAGCGGTCGCTCGAGCCGCACCGCGGAGGCCGGTGAGCAGGACCTCGGTGAAGACCGAGGGCCGGTCCGGGCCCTGCGCCTTCGACGCCTTCAGATGGCTGCTCGACTGGAGCATGAACGTGCCACGCTCGCGCTTGAGACGCCGGGGCTCCTGCCGCACGCCGGCGCTGAACCGGTGACGGGCGGTGAACGAGCCCGAGAAGCAGCAGTCCAGCAGGACCACCTTCTGGCTGGCCTTCGTGTGGTTGAGCATGTGCCGCAGGACGCCCTCGACATCGAACGCCGTGGTGTGCAGCAGCGTCGTATCGGTGTCGATGGTGCCGAAGAAGAGGGACTGCCGGTCGTCGTGCTGGATGCCGTGGCCGGAGTAGTAGAAGAGCGCGAGATCACCGGTGCGCCGGGCGCCGTAGAACTCCTCGACGACCTGCTTCATCCGCGCCGCGGGCAGGTCGACGTGGGCGTCGACGCTGTCGAAGTCGCCGTCGCTGTCCAGCACGGTCCGCACCTGTTCGACGTCCTGCCGGACGCCGGGCAGCGCGGTGAGCTTCGGGGCGGCGTGGTAGGTCGCCGTGCCGAGCACCAGGGCGTGCCGACCCATCAGCGGGAATGCTCGATCGCATCACGGACGAGGTCGATCAGCTGGGCGGTCTCCGCCTTGGTCGCCTGGTCGATGGTCAGCTCGACGGCACCGATCTTCAGGTGTGCCCGGCGACCCTGGTTGCGGTTGAGGAAGCCCACCACCAGGTCCACGAGTGCCTGCGCGTAGCCCGGGTCGGCACCGGCGACCGCGGCCACGGTGGCCAGCACGACCTCGCCGACGCCCTTGCTGTCAGGGCCGGTGGGCACCTCGAGCCGCCGCACCTCGCCGATGTCGCCCAGGTCCTCCACGAGTTCGTCAGTCAGCTGGTCGAGGACGAAGTCGTCGTCCTCCGGCAGCGGCGTGAAACTGACCTCAACGACGACCTCGGACACCCGTGCCTCCCCCAGACCCAACCGAAAGCACCCGGAACGCTACGGAATGACGGCGCGCCGAGGGCGGACGTGTCGGGTTCCCGACGAGCGCCGTGGGCGGTCCTGCCCTGTCGGGCGAGCCGGATGCGCGCTGTGAGACATCTCTTCCCGCACCCGGCCAGCGGCGTCCGCCGTCCACTTCGGACCAATGTTGTCCGGCCGGGCTCTGCCGTGGGCAGATCCGCTGACCGTGAACACGGGACCGGAGCGTCGCCCGGAGCGGGCACAGTGGAGTGCATGAGACTGCTGGTGCTGGGCGGGACGGGATTCGTGGGCGGCGCGACGGTCGCCGAGGCGGTACGTCGGGGCTGGACGGTGACCGTGTTCAACCGGGGGCTGCACGGGGCGACGCCGGAGGGCGTACACCGGTTGCGGGGTGACCGGAGCGCGCCCGGCGGCCTGGCGGCGCTCGCGGACGGCGAGTGGGACCTGGTGGTCGACACCTGGGACGGCGCGCCCCGCGCGGCGCGCGACGCCGCCCGCGCGCTGGTCGACCGGGTCGGCCGGTACGTCTACGTCTCCAGCGGATCCGTCTACGCGCGGCCCGTCGCAGCCGGGGTGGACGAGGACGCTCCGGTGGTGGACGCGGAGCCGGACGCCGACGAGGGCGGCTACCCGACCAACAAGGCCGGCGCCGAGCGGGCCGTGCGGGAGACGTTCGGCGAGCGGGCGCTGATCGCGCGGGCCGGGCTGATCCTCGGGCCGGGGGAGGACATCGGCCGGCTGCCCTGGTGGCTGACGCGCATTGCGCGGGGCGGGGACGTGCTGGCGCCGGGCCCGGTCGACCTGCCGGTGCAGTACGTCGACGTGCGGGACCTGGCGGGCTGGATGCTGGACCTGGGCGCGGCGGGCCCGGGCGGGACGTTCAACGCGGTGAGCCGCCCCGGGCACGCGACGATGGGGGAACTGCTCGACGCCTGCGTCGCGGCCACCGGCGCCGACGCCCGGCTGCGCTGGACCGACCCGGGGCCGATCCTGGCCGCCGGCGTGGAGCCGTGGAACGAGCTGCCGATCTGGGTCCCGGCCGGGCACGAGTACCGCTGGGTGCAGGAGCGCGCCGTCGAGCGGGCGTACGCGGCCGGGTTGACCTGCCGCCCGGTGGCCGAGACGGTCGCGGACACCTGGGCATGGCTGCGGGAGGTGGGTACGGTCCCGCTGCGGGCCGGGCGCCCGCAGCGCGCCCCGGTCGGGCTCGACCCCGACCGGGAGGCGGCACTGCTCTCCACGGCCGACTGCTGAGGCGGCCTCGACGCGGCAGAAGCGCGCCCTGACGTGCCGTCGCCCATCCGACGCCGTCGATGCCATTCGGTCACCGAACGCATATGTTCGAACGCTGTAAGTGTGGTGCGGGCCGCACCCGCCAACGTCCCGACGGGGCCCGTCAACGGGAAGGTTCGTGCTGAACGGTTCCTACGTCGGCAACCGCTACCTCTCCGGGGCGGCGATCTACAAGGCCCGGCCGGTGGTCTGGAGCTACCGGTAGTCACGCCCCCCGGGGCCGGTGGCGGGTGCCCGTCACCGGCCCCGGTGCGCCGTACCGCTCAGCTGGCGGTCTTCGCGACCGCCTTGGCGAACACGTCGAGCACCTCGTCCACGTCGCGGCGCGGGGTCGGTCGGCCCGGCTGGCCGTAGCCGATGCGCATCACCATCTGCGGCGGGCCGAACCGGCCCAGCGACAGCCGCAGCTGCTCCCGCGCCGACGGCACCTCGATCGGCTGGGACAGCATCGACACCGACAGCCCTGAGTCCGTGGCGGTCAGCAGCACCCGCTGCAACGCCTGCCCGGCCACGACCTGGTCGACCGCCGTGTTGCCGGGCGAGCCGAGCACCGCGACCAGCGGCTCCGGCTCGAAGTCCCGCCCCGGCGGCCGGTCCAGGCCGCCGAAGCCCCGCGACGGCAGCAGGTCCTGCGGCTCGCCCTGCGGGCCGCCCGACGCGGCCGGGATCCCGTCCGGGGCGGGCGTGGCGCGTACCCACTCCTGGCGTTCGGTGCGGTACTCCGGGCTGCGCTCCAGCACCCGGTGGGCGCTGTGGGCGATCTCGGCGAACGCGTTCACGGCGCTGACCCCGACCAGCATCTCCAGCCAGCACTGCTCGGCGCGGGCCGCCTCGGCGAGGCGCCAGCGGGCGTCGGCGGGCACCGGGTCGGGCCAGAACGGCGCGCGGTTGCTGAACCGGCGGGGGATGGCCGAGTGCAACGCCTGCTCGGCGGGGGTGGGGCGGCGCGGCACGTCCGGGACCAGCCGGGCCACCACGTCCGGCTCGGCCGGGCAGGGGCGCAGCCGTACCTTCGCGGGGGTGCCGGCCACGGCCAGGGCGAGCCGCAGGTTGAACAGCGCCGCCCCGCAGGCGATCCGGACGCCCCAGCCGTTCGGGTCGGTGGCCGGCAGCCGGCGGGCCGGATCGACGAGCACCTCGATGCCGCCGTCGCGCAGCCGGAACCGCCACGGCTGGGTGTTGTGCAGCGACGGCGCGCGGACGGCGTCGGTGGCGGCGGCCCGTAGCTGCTCGACGGTGAAGCCGGTGTCCATGGTCGTGCTCCTTCCGTGGCAGGTCGTGCGCCGGCGGGGGTGGTACGTATCCACGGTGCGTCACCGGGGTGTCGCCCGGGCAGGGCCCAACGTCCCGTCCCGCCGGGCCCTACCGGCCCCGTCGCCGTCCAGGAACTTCGGCCCGACCCGGTCCCGTCGCTGCTCCGGGAGCCCGAGCGGCCCCCGTCGCTGGTCAGGGGCCTCGACCCGACCGCCCTGTCCCGCCCCGGGCCGCCGCCCGGCGCGGCCGTCGCTTGCCGCGACCTGTTGTCGGTTCGGGACCTTCGACCCGTGCCGAAGCCGGTGGGAAGCGGGTAGAAACGAGGGATGATCCGCGTGTTCCTGCTCGACGACCACGAGGTCGTCCGTCGTGGCCTGGCCGACCTGCTGCAGAGCAGCGGGGACATAGAGGTCGTCGGCGAGTCGGGTCTCGCCCAGGAGGCGGCCCGGCGGATTCCGGCCCTGCGGCCGGACGTGGCGATCCTCGACGCCCGGCTGCCCGACGGCAACGGCATCGACGTGTGCCGGGACGTGCGGGCGGTGGACTCCTCGATCAAGGGCCTGATCCTGACGTCGTACGAGGACGACGAGGCACTCTTCGCGGCGATCATGGCCGGCGCGTCGGGCTACGTGCTCAAGCAGATCCGCGGCACCGACCTGGTCGACGCGGTGCGGCGGGTGGCGGCCGGGCAGTCACTGCTCGACCCGGCGATCACCACGCGGGTGCTGGAGCGCATCCGCAGCGGCGTGGAGCAGCCGCGCGAGCTGAAGTCGCTCACCGAGCAGGAGCGGCGGATCCTGGAGTACGTGGCCGAGGGCCTCACCAACCGGGAGATCGCCGGGAAGATGTTCCTGGCCGAGAAGACGGTGAAGAACTACGTCTCCAGCGTGCTGGCGAAGCTGGGCCTGGAACGCCGCACCCAGGCGGCCGTCCTCGCCACCCGCCTGCTCGGCAAGAGCCACTGACGCCCGCTGGTCAGTCCCGCAGGGGGACGGACCAGTGCAGTTCGGTGCCGCGGGGCTCGGCCCGGCGTACGTCGAACTCGCCGCCGTGGCGCTCGGCGCGCTCGCGCAGGTTCACCAGACCGCCCCGCGCGGCGGCCGGGTCGCAGCCCACCCCGTCGTCGGTGACGGTCACGCTCACCCGGCCGGCGTCGACCCGTACCGCCACCGTCACGTGTTCGGCCTGCGCGTGCCGTACGGCGTTGGAGAGCGCCTCCCGCAGCACGGCGGTGAGGTCGGGGCGTACGGCGTCGGGGACGGCGCTGTCGATCGGCCCGCTCAGCTCCAGGCGGGGCCGGTGCCCAAGTGACTCGGCGGCCATCTCGATCGCGTCCCGGATCTCGGTGCGCAACGCGGCGCTCATCGGGGTGCGCAGCTCGAAGATGGTGCGGCGGATGTCCTTGATCGTGGCGTCGAGGTCGTCGACCGCCGCGTTGATCCGCTTGGCGACCTCCGGCTTCGTCGTCATCGGGGCGGCGCTCTGCAACTGCAGGCCGGTGGCGAAGAGCCGCTGGATGACCACGTCGTGCAGGTCCCGGGCGATGCGCTCGCGGTCCTCCAGGACCACCAGCAGTTCGCGCTCCTCCTGCCCGCGGGCCCGTTCCATGGCCAGCGCGGCCTGCCCGGCGAAGCTGCCCAGCAGGGCCATGTCGTCGTCGCTGGCGGCGGGCGACCGGTCGGGACGGTGGGCGATCACCAGCACGCCGTGCAGGACGTCGGCGGTGGCCAGCGGGGAGATCACCGCGGGCCCGGTACTCAGCAGGGCGGGCCAGGGCGCGGCGTGGGCCAGATCCGCCACCTGGTCGTGCCGGCCCTCCGCGACGGCCGCCGCGAAGCTCGTCTCGGCGGCGGGCAGCACCGTGCCGACCAGCGCCCCGGCCTGCTCGGAGGCGCCGTCGACCACCTCGACGGTGAACTCCTCGGCGTCCGGGTCGTAGAGCAGGACCACGGCGATCTCCGCCTCGGCGACCTCGCGGGCCCGCCGCGCCACCAGCGCCAGCGCGTCGGTGCGGCGCACCTCACCCAGCAGTACGCCGGTGATCTCGGCGGTCGCGGCCAGCCAGCGCTCCCGGCGGTGGGCCAGCGCGTAGAGGCGGGCGTTCTCGATCGCCACGCCCGCCGCGGCGGCGAGCGCGACGACGATCTCCTCGTCGTCCTCGGTGAACTCCGCGCTGCCCTGCTTCTCGGCCAGGTAGAGGTTGCCGAACACCTGGTCCCGGATGCGTACGGGCACACCGAGGAAGCTGTGCATCGGCGGGTGGTACGGCGGGAAACCGTAGGACCTCGGGTGCTCGGTGATGTCGGGCATCCGCAGCGGGCGCGGGTCGTCGATGAGCAGGCCGAGCACGCCCCGCCCGTGCGGCAGGTCGCCGATCTTCGCGTGCAGCTCCGGGCCGATGCCGTGGGTGATGAAGTCGTGCAGCAGACGGTCGTGGCCGATGACGCCGAGCGCGCCGTAGCGGGCGCCGACCAGCTCGCAGGCGGACTCGACGATCCGTTGCAGGGTGCTGCGCAGGTCGAGGTCGGTGCCGATGCCGACCACCGCGTCGAGCAGGGCGCGCAGCCGCTCGCGGCTGGTCACCACCTCGCCGACGCGGTCCAGCATCTCCTGGAGCAGCTCGTCGAGGCGTACCCGGGACAGCGGGCTGAGCCCCAGCGAGGGGGTCACGTGCGGTTCGGGGCGGGGGTACGGTTCGCTGGCGGCCACCGGGCGATGGTATCGCCCGGCAGCCGTCGGCCCGGCCCGCGCTACGCGTCGGGGGAACGCACCGCCGAGGTGTCGACCACCTGCGCGACGTCGAGGCGCGGGGTGCGCGGCGGGCCCGCGTGCGCCGGGTCCGCGAGCCCCAGGCGCAGCACGAGGTACGGGTAGCCGAGGCCGGCCAGCAGCCCGCGCAGCGTCTGCCGGGTGCCCGCGACCTCCACCACCCCGCTGAGCGGCACCACGGACACGCCGAGCCGGGTGGCGGTCAGCCAGGCGGCCGAGAGCGCCTCGCCGGCGCGCAGCCAGCTGTCCGGCTCGTCCTCGTCGCCGTAGAGCACCCCGTACACGGCGGCCCGGTCGTGCCCGGGACCGACCGGCAGGGTGCCGGGGCGACCGAAGTCGCGGGCCGGCACGGTGGTCCGGGGCGCCTCCGTGGGCAGCACCTCCGGCGGCAGGCCGGTGCCGGTGCCGGCCCGGTCGGTCCAGTACTCCAGCTCCTCGCGCAGTTGCGGGTCCTCCGCCTCGACCGAGGCGGCGCGGCTGGCGACGGCGGCCAGCTCCAGGACGTTGTCGCGGTCGAGGAACTGGAGCTGGCAGCCCTCGGCGGCGACGGCCGAGGCGATCTCGCCGAGGGCGGCGGTCGGCACCGGCTCGTCGCTGACCGGACGCCGGTCGGTGTGCCGGACCTGCATGCACTGCACCAGGCGCATGGCCTCCGGGTCGGCCTGCGCGCGGGTCAGCCCGGTCAGCCGGGCCAGCAGATCCGCGTCGGCCGGGTCAGGCGTCCGCTGCACCACGGCCGTCCAGCCCTCCGCGGCCAGCGCCACCCGCGCGTGGTGCAGGGCCGCCCCGCAGCTGTACGCCACCAGCCGGCCCTCGGGGTCGGTGGCCGTCAGCCGGGGATCGCGGACCAGCCGCAGCTCCAGCGCGTCCGGCAGGACCCGCCACCGCCACGGTTGGCTGTTGTGCACCGACGGGGCGTGCCCGGCCGTCGCGGCGGCCTCCGCGAGTGCGGTGGTCAGCGGGCGGTCCGTCGCCGGCGTCTCGTGGCTCATGGTCACGACCTTTCGTTTTTCCCCATCGTGCCCCAGCCCGACGGTGCCCCGGGCAGGGTTGCCGCTTCATCCTGCGCCATCGCCCCTGCCGACGCACGGTACGCAGGTCCCGGCGCGGCAGGGCGTTCCGCCCCGGCCGGTTCGCGCGGATGCCCTCCGGGGCGCGGTGGGCGCTGGGACGATCCGCAGGTGGGAACCGAACCGTCGGAGTGCGTGCCGGAGCAGCCGGTACGGCGGGACCGGTCGCGCCTGCTGCTCTGGGCACCCCTGGCCGGGGTGACGGCGCTGGTGCTGGCCGGAGCGGCGCTGCGGCTCGCCGGCCGCCGGGACGCGGCCGACGTGGTGTGGGCCTCGGCCACCGTGGCCGCCCTGGTGCCCGCCGCCTGGTCGGTGCTGCGGCAGCTGTGGCGCCGGCAGTTCGGGGTGGACGTGATCGCCGTGCTGGCCCTGGTCGGCGCGCTGATCATCCGGGAGTACCTGGCCGGGGCGGTGATCGCGGTCATGCTGGCCACCGGCCGGGCCCTGGAGGCGTACGCCCAGCGGCGGGCGACCCGGGACCTGCGCGCGCTGCTCGCCCGCGCCCCCCGCACCGCCCGCCGGCGCGGCCCGGGCGGGGAGGTCGAGGAGGTGCCGCTGGACCGGGTGGCGGCGGGGGACCGGCTGCTGGTCGGCCCGGGCGACGTGGTGCCGGTCGACGGGCAGGTCGACGAGCCGGTGACCCTCGACGAGTCGGTGGTGACGGGCGAGTCTCAGCTGGTGCGGCGCGCGGCCGGCGAGGAGGTCGCCAGCGGCGTGGTCAACGCCGGCGCCGGCTTCGGGATGCGCGCGACGCGCAACGCGGCGGACAGCACGTACGCGGGGATCGTCCGGCTCGCCGAGGAGGCGACCGCCCACAAGGCGCCGATGGTGCGGCTCGCCGACCGCTACGCCGCCGCGTTCGTGCCGTTCACCCTGGTCCTGGCGGGGTTGGGCTGGCTGTTCTCCGGCGAGTTCGTGCGGGCGGTGGCCGTGCTGGTGGTCGCCACCCCGTGCCCGCTGCTGCTGGCCACCCCGATCGCGATCGTCTCCGGGCTCTCCCGCACCGCCCGGCGCGGGGTGCTGGTCCGCGACGGCGGCTCACTGGAGCTGCTGGGCAGGGCCGCCACCCTGCTGGTCGACAAGACCGGCACGTTGACCGCCGGCCGCCCCCGCGCCGCCGAGGTCGTGGCCGCCCCCGACGGCGACCGCGACGACGTGCTGCGGCTCGCCGCCTCGGTCGAGCAGCTCTCCCCGCACGTGCTGGCCCGCGCGTTGGTGGCGCAGGCGCGCGAGCGGGGCCTGCCGCTGACCGAGCCGGCGGGGGTGACCGAGGAGCCGGGCCGGGGCGTACGCGGGTCGGTCGACGGCCGGCAGATCAGGGTCGGTCAGCTCGACGTCGACCTGCCCGACTGGGCGGGGCGGGCCCGGTCCCGGGCCGAGCTGGCCGGTCGTTCGGTGGTCTGGGTCAGCGACGAGCGGGGCCCGATCGGGGCGATCCTGCTGGAGGACCCGGTACGCCCCGACGCCCGCCGCACCGTGCGCCGGCTGCGCGAGGCGGGGCTGCGGCGCATCGTGATGGTCACCGGGGACCGGCCCGACGTCGCCGCTCAGGTGGCGGGGGTGGTGGGCGTGGACGACGTGGTGGCCCGCTGCTCGCCCCCGGAGAAGGCCACCCGCGTACGCGAGGAGGCGCGCCGGGCCGTCACCGTCATGGTCGGCGACGGGGTGAACGACGCCCCCGCCCTCGCCGAGGCGCACGTGGGCGTGGCGATGGGCGCCACCGGGGCGACCGCCTCGGCCGACGTGGCCGACGCGGTGCTCACCATCGACCGGCTGGACCGGCTCGCCGACGCGGTGGAGATCGCCCGGTACGCCCGCCGGATCGCCGTGCAGAGCGCCACCGTCGGGATGGGTCTCGCGGTGCTGGCGATGCTGGTGGCGGCCCTGGGTCGGCTGCCACCGGTCGCCGGGGCGTTCCTCCAGGAGGGCATCGACGTGCTGGTGATCCTCAACGCGTTGCGCGCCCTCGGGGGCGGGCTGCGCCGCCGCGACGTGCCGGCGGGCACCCGGGAACTGCTCGACCGGTACGCGGCCGAACACAGCGGGATCCGCGACGTGCTCGCCGCGCTGGGGGACACCGCCGACCTGGTCGCCACCGCGCCGGACGCGCCCCAGTGCCTGCCGGCGTTGCGCGAGACGCACCGCCGGCTCGTCGACCAGGTGCTGCCGCACGAGGCGGCCGAGGAACGTCAGCTCTATCCGGCGCTGGCCGACCCGCTGGGCAGCGCCGAGGCGACCTCGACGATGAGCCGCGGTCACGTGGAGATCCGGCGGCTGGTGGACCGGATCGGCGCGCACCTCGCGCAGGCCGGCGACGGCCCGCTGCGCCGCGACCAGCTCACCGACCTGCTCGCCGCCCTCTACGGGCTGGCGGCGATCCTGCGGCTGCACCTCGCGCAGGAGGAGGAGGACTACTTCTCGCTCAGCCCGGCGGAACCGGCCGACGGCCGGTAGGCCGGCAAGGAGGGGTCCCCTGCCATCGCGTTTCCGATGCGCAGGGGACCCCTCCTCACCGCTCAGCGTTCCCGGACCACCGCCACCGGGCAGTGCGCGTGCTGGATGAGCTGCTGGCTCACCGAACCGAGCAGCATCCCCTTCAGGCCGCCCCGGCCCCGGGTGCCCACCACCACCAGGCAGGCGTTGCGGCTCCCGTCGACCAGCAGGGACGCCGGGCGGCCCTCCGCCACCTCGACGGTCACCGGCACGTCGGGGAACGTGGTGCCCCACCGGGCCAGCGGCTCGTCCAGCTCGGCCCGGTCGGCCGCCGTGGCCTCCCGCGCCTCGGGGCCCGACGGCGGACGCTGGCCGGCGGGCGGTTGCCAGGCCCGGACCACGTGCAGCGGTACCCGCCGCGCCTCGGCCTGCTCGAACGCGAAGCCCAGGGCCAGCAGGGAACAGTCGGAGCCGTCCACGCCGACCGCCACGTGCCCGGTGCGCCCGCCGGCGACCGACTCGCCGCGCACGACCACGACCGGGCAGTGCGCGTGGGCGGTCACGGCCACCGCGGTCGAGCCGACGAGCAGCCCGCCGAAGCCGCCGTGCCCGCGCGTGCCCAGCACCAGCAGGTCGGCCTGCGCCGAACGTTCCTGGAGCACCAGCGCGGGCGGCCCGTCGAACACCTCACCCGTGACGGTCAGCTCCGGGTGCGCGGCGGACGCGTCCGCCGCCGCCTTGCGTACCAGCTCCTCGACCTGCCGGCGGGCCGTCTCGTCCGGCCAGACGCCGGGGGCGACGCCGGGACCGATCCAGCCGGCCACGGTGAGCCACTCGAAGACGTACGCCAGCCGCACCGGCCGCCCGCTGCGCCCGGCCTCCTCCAGCGCCCACCCCAGGGCGGCGTCGGCGTCGGCGGAACCGTCGTAGCCGACCAGGATCTCGTTGCCGCTCATCGCGTCCACCTCTCGTCCGTTGCCTCGGGGCTCGTAAGCTCACTCCTCGCGTTCACTGGGCTGGCCTTTCGTGAACGACTGCGGGGCTCGCAAGCTCACTCCTCGCGTTCACTGGTCACCGCGCAGGCCGGGGTCCGTCTCGCGTACCCAGCGCCACTCCGCGACCCGCGGGTCGTCCTCGCCGTGCTCGCGGGTGTAGTCCCGGCAGGACTGCCGCGCGTCGACCATCTCCTGCCGCAGGTGGGCGGCCCGGTCGGCCAGGCCCGGCACCCGGTCGATCACGTCGATGACCAGGTGGAAGCGGTCCAGGTCGTTGAGCATCACCATGTCGAACGGCGTGGTGGTGGTGCCCTCCTCCTTGTAGCCGCGCACGTGCAGGTTCTCGTGGTTGGTCCGACGGTAGGTGAGCCGGTGGATGAGCCACGGATAGCCGTGGTACGCGAAGATGACCTGCCTGTCCCGCGTGAAGATCGTGTCGAACTCCTTGTCCGACAGCCCGTGCGGGTGCTCGGTCGGCGGTTGCAGCCGCATCAGGTCGACCACGTTGACGACCCGTACCTTCAGCTCCGGCAGGTGCCGGTGCAGCAGGTCGGCGGCGGCCAGCGTCTCCAGGGTCGGCACGTCCCCGGCGCAGGCGAGCACCACGTCCGGCTCGCTGCCGGCGTCCGTGCTGGCCCAGTCCCAGATGCCGATGCCGCGCCGGCAGTGCTGGATCGCCTCGTCCATCGACAGCCAGTTCGGGGCGGGCTGCTTGCCGGCCACCACCACGTTGATGTAATGCCGGCTGCGCAGGCAGTGGTCCATCGTGGAGAGCAGTGTGTTCGCGTCCGGCGGCAGGTAGACGCGGACCACCTCGGCCTTCTTGTTCATCACGTGGTCGATGAAGCCCGGGTCCTGGTGGGAGAAGCCGTTGTGGTCCTGCCGCCAGACGTGGCTGGAGAGCAGGTAGTTCAACGACGGCAGCGGCGCCCGCCACGGGATGCCCCGGGTCACCTTCAGCCACTTGGCGTGCTGGTTGACCATCGAGTCGACGATGTGGATGAACGCCTCGTAGCTGGTGAAGATGCCGTGCCGGCCGGTCAGCAGGTAGCCCTCCAGCCAGCCCTGGCAGAGGTGCTCGGAGAGGACCTCCATCACCCGCCCGTCGGGCGAGAGGTGGTCGTCGTCGGGCACGATGCCGGCCATCCAGGCCCGACCGGTGACCTCGAACGCGGCGCCGAGCCGGTTCGAGGCGACCTCGTCCGGACCGAAGAGGCGGAACGTCTGCGGGTTGGCGGTGATCACGTCGCGAACCCACGGGCCGAGGGCACCCGTCGCGCCGGCCACCGTCGCGCCGGGCCGCTGCACGTCGACGGCGTACTCGCGGAAGTCCGGCAGCACCAGGTCACGCAGCACCAGCCCGCCGTTGGTGACCGGGTTGGCGCTCATCCGCCGCTCGCCCCGGGGCGGCAGCGCCGCCAGCTCGGCGACCGGCGCGCCCATGGCGTCGAAGAGCTCCTCCGGCCGGTAGCTGCGCAGCCAGCGCTCCAGCTCCGCCAGGTGCTCCGGGTTCCGGCGTACCTCCGACAGCGGCACCTGGTGCGCGCGGTAGGTGCCCTCGACCTGCTTGCCGTCGACGTCGCGGGGGCCGGTCCAGCCCTTCGGCGTACGCAGGACGATCATCGGCCAGCGGGGGCGCTCGGCGGCGCCGCCCGAGCGGGCCCGTCGCTGGATGGCGGCGATCTCGTCCAGCGCCCGGTCCAGCGTGCCGGCGAGCGCCTGGTGCACCGTCGCCGGATCGTCGCCCGCGACCACGTACGGCTCGTAGCCGAAGCCGCGCATCATGGCGAGCAGGTCGTCCTCACCGATCCGGTCGAGCACCGTCGGGTTGGCGATCTTGTAGCCGTTCAGGTGCAGGATCGGCAGCACCGCGCCGTCGCGCGCCGGGTTGAGGAAGACATTGGAGAGCCAGCTTCCCGCCAGCGGGCCGGTCTCCGCCTCCCCGTCGCCGATGACGCAGGCCACCAGCAGGTCCGGGTTGTCGAACGCCGCGCCGTAGGCGTGGCTGAGCGCGTACCCCAGCTCGCCGCCCTCGTGGATCGAACCCGGCACCTCCGCCGCCACATGGCTGGGAATGCCGCCGGGGAACGAGAACTGGCGGAACAGCCGGGCCATGCCGACCTCGTCGCGGCCGATGTGGTGGTACAACTCGCTCCAGGTGCCCTCCAGCCAGGTGTTGGCGACGATCGCCGGACCGCCGTGACCGGGGCCGGTGACGAACAGGGCGGACAGGTCACGGGCGACGATGACCCGGTTGAGGTGGGCGTAGAGCAGGTTGAGTCCGGGGCTGGTGCCCCAGTGGCCGAGCAGGCGCGGCTTGACGTGCTCGGGGGCCAGCGGCTCGCGCAGCAGCGGGTTGTCCAGCAGGTAGATCTGCCCGACGGTCAGGTAGTTCGCCGCCCGCCAGTAGGCGTCCAGCCGGCGCAGCTCGTCTTCGGTCAGGGGGCTGTGCAGGTCGAGAGCGGTGTCCATACTGCATGAGCCTCTCGCGGGTAGGGCGATACTGCATCCTCAGCGCGCGGATTCGTCCGGGCCGGTCTCAGCATCTCCGGTCGACACCGGTGCGGATCAGGGCCGTTGGTCCCGTGGGCGGCGGGCGTTCGCGTCAGTCCACCGGAAACCCCGTCAGCCCGCGCACCACGATCAGCGGCGCGGGGGAGTGGTAGAGCAGCGCCTGACTCACCGCCCCGAGCATGCCCCGCCCCGGCTCGTCGCCCCGGGCGGCGACCAGCGCCACCTGCGCCGAGCGGGACTGCTCCACCAGTACGGTGCCGGGGTCGCCCCGGATCGTGTGGCACTCCGTGGCCACCGACGGAAACCGCTGCGCCGAGCGCTCCACCATGTCGGCGAGCAGCCCGGGATCCTCGCCGTCCTCCTCCGGCTCGACGACGCGCACCGCCAGCAGACGCGACTCCCGCCCGGCCGCGCACTCGAACGCCCACTCCAGCGCGGCCTGCGAGCTGACGGACCCGTCCACCCCGACCAGCACCGGCCCCTGCGGCGGCGGCTCCCGGCGGACCACCAGCACCGGGCAGCCGGCCCGGGCGGCGAGCTGCACCGCCGGCGCGTCGGCCGGCACGCACTCGCCGCAGGTCGCCATGCCGCCGTCCCCGACGGCGAGCAGGAACGCCGTTTCCGACCGGCGGAGCAGGGTCTCGACGAGGGCACCCTCGATGATCTCGCCGCCCACCGGCAGCGCCGGCGCGACCTCGTTGGCGATCTCCGCGGCCCGGGACATCAGCTCCTCGGCGTCCGCGCGTGGCCCCGCGACCGACGGCGCTTCCAGCGCGGCCGTCCAGTTGAACGCGTGCAGCAGGCACAGCGAGCGGCCGTGTGCGGCGGCCTCCTGTGCCGCCAGCCTGACCACGGGCAGGTTGCGCTCCGTGCCGAGCCCGACCAGCACCGCCGCGTCGGTGGGTGCGGCCATCCGAATCACCTCCGCAGGCGTCGCGCCCGGCCCTTCCGTCGAGGCTAGTCGCGTCGGTACCACTGCGGGCGGGATTGCGGGCGTCGCGATGCTCGTGCGTGGGGGTCTGTTACGGGGCGTCGTGGTGGGGGTGGCCCGCCGTGCCCGGCTCCGGGCGGTCAGGCTTGATCCCTGCGCCCGGGCACGCGGGCCACACCGCGTCGGTCCCCACTGCTGCGTCCGCCCGCGGCGACTTTCGGTCCCGGTCCGGCCGAGTTCTCGGTCTGGCGAGATCTTGGTAGGAATGTGCCCCTCCAGGGGCCGTTTTCTAACAACATCTCGGCGAGCCGTCATCTCGGCCCAGATACGTCGACTATCCGGTCTGTGGGCGGGTGTCGGGTTGGAGTTGGTCGGTTATGTTCCACCGTCGGTCTGTCAGGGCGGGATATCCGGTTCGGGGTGTGACCGGCCGCATCGTGGGGGCGGAATCGTGGCCGGGGCGGGGTCGTTACACCGTGCGTACGACCGAGCAGGGCCAACCCGCTCCGTGCGGGGAGGGCCATCCGCCCGAAGGGAACGAGGCCACACCGCCTCGCTTTGAGCCGGCGGGCTGGGATCCCCGGGAATGGTGGCGGGCCGGTCGTGGTTACACATGGTCACGGTCGACGTGAGGGCATCCCCCGCCCCGCGAGACAGCCCGGTTCCGTGGCTGACGTGACCGATCTGATCTTCCTCCAGTCCCTTACTGGAGTTTCCCCTTTCGAAGTTCATTGGGCGCCTGACGGTGCTTGCACCCGCGTGTAGCCGATCCTCCTCGGTGCGTGGGTGTCGACCCCCGAATGGAGCATCTGTGATGAACACGTTCATGCGTAAGAGCGTTCTGGGTATCGCTGGTCTGGCTGTTGCCGGTGGTCTGGCCGCCGGTCCGCTCAACCACGCCGACTCCACCGCCCCCGTCGAGGCCACCGCCCCGATCACCGCCGTCGCGGTGCAGGCTGACAAGCCGTCGGTCGATAAGGGCAAGTTGGTGCCGCATGGTGTGCAGGGCGCGCAGTCGCGTGTCGACCTGTCCGACGAGCAGGTGGCCAATGTGAAGGCGATCATCGCGGCGACGAAGAAGGCCGGCATGGACGAGCGTGCGGCCGTGGTGTCGATCGCGACCGCGTTGCAGGAGTCGAAGCTGGAGAACCTGGGTCACCTGGGTGACCGCAACGACCACGACTCGCAGGGCCTGTTCCAGCAGCGCCCGTCCAGCGGGTGGGGCACGGTCGAGCAGATCACCAACCCCGAATACTCCACCACCGCCTTCCTGAAGGGCCTCAAGCAGGTCGACGGATGGCAGGACATGCCCCTGACCAAGGCCGCGCAGACGGTGCAGGTGTCGGCGTACCCCGACCACTACGCCCAGTGGGAGCAGATGGCCGCCGACCTGGTCGCCGAGCACTGGAACAGCTGACCCGCGCACGTGCATGAGTGATGCCGCTGGCCGGTACCCCACCCGGGGTTGCCGGCCAGCGGCGTCTGTGCCGACGGTCCGATCGGGTGAGCCGGCCGGACGATCGGTCATTTCCATGTGCGACGGAGGTTCTTCGGTACCTAGGAATGAGGCATGGCCAACGAGGTGACCGTTCCCCTGCTGCCGTGCGCATCCATCGACGACATCGCCGCCTTCTACGAAGTCCTCGGGTTCCGTACGACGTACAAGCAACGCAAGCCCAACCCGTACGTGGCGCTGCAACGCGAGGATCTGAACCTGCACTTCTTCGAGATCGCCGGCTTCGACCCGGAGCAGTCATACGGCTCCTGCCTCGTACTCACCTCGGACATCGAGGGACTGCACCGGGCGTTCGCCGCTGGCATGCGGGCCGCGTACGGCAAGGTGTTGGTGTCTGGCACACCGCGAATGACCCGACCCCGAGCGCGGAAGAACTACGACGGGTTGGGCGGGTTCAGCGTCATCGACCCCGGTGGCAACTGGATTCGCGTCGTTCGGCACGCCAGCTCTCCTGCTGAGCCGGCGACCGCGCCCGAGGGGCGGCTGGCCAGGGCTCTGGCGAACGCTGTCGTGCAGGCCGACTCCAGGGGTGACGTCCGGCAGGCCGTCCGGATCCTCGACGGCGCGTTGACCCACCCGAGGGCCGACGACGACCCGGTCACGCAGGTGGAGGTTCTGATCTACCGCGCCGAACTGGCGATGGTGCTGCACGACCCGGAGACGGCAACCGACATGCTGGCGCGCGCGGAACGCGTCGTGCTCGGTGAGGACGAGATCGAACGGGCGGCGCCTGCGTTCGAGAACGCCGCCGAACTCGCTGCGGCACTACGGTGAGCCGCCGGACTCGCTGCCGGCACTTCGGTGAGCCGTCGAAGTCGCGGCGGCGCTGCGGTGAGCCGGCGGACTCGCGGCGGTGAGCGGCGGACCCGGGTGGGAACGTGACTCCCGAGCTGTCGATTATCGGTCTCTGGGCGGTCGCGGGGTGCCGCACACTGACCCTATGAACCATCCGGACGCCTTCCTCGCCGATCCGCCGCAGAGCCCAGCGGTGACCGCCGCCTACGAGGCCGATCTCGCCTCCGACGGATACGTCAACAACCTCACCCGTGTCTGGTCCTGGCGTCCGGACGTGCTGGCGTCCTTCCAGGCCCTGCGTGCCGATCTCCTGGCCGATTCAGGCCTGTCGTCGAGGGAGGTGGCCGTCATGGTCGCGGCCACCGCCGCCGCCCGCGGTGACGCCTACTGCGCGCTGGCGTGGGGCTCCCGACTGGCCGAACTCAGTGACGAGGCCACCGCCGCCGGGGTGCTGCGGGGCGTTGACGGCGACCTGTCCGAACGGGAGGCCGCACTCGCCGGTTGGTCCCGTCAGGTCGTCGGGGATCCGAATGCCACGACCGGGGCGCACGTGGAGCGGTTGCGCGACGCGGGTCTCGACGACCAGGAGATCTTCGAGGCGACGGCCTTGATCGCGTTCCGGCTGGCGTTCTCCACCGTCAACGACGCGCTGGGAGCACGGCCGGATCCGCAGCTTGCGGAGAAGGCACCCCGGCTCGTCCGGGAAGCCGTCACCTACGGCCGTCAAGCCCAGCCGCGTACGCCCACGGCGGCGGCGCCCGGGACGCGCGCGAGGAGTCCTGGCGGCAGCCCGGGCTCCGCCGGCGGCATGTGAGGAAGCCCAATCGGGGCCGGGTCCACTACGGTTGGCTGATGCGGCGACTCACCGACGAGACGGTCCTGGCCGTCGGCAGGCTGACGCTGGCCGCGACCGAGTTGGAGTACCTTCTCGCGCACATCGGAGCCGGTCAGGTCGACGGCGGCCTTGCCGCGATCTTCACCGCTTCCGGCGAGCCGTTGCGTGCGGCACGACATGTCGCGCAGCGCGTCTCCGCGGACCGCCGGGACGAGTTTTTCGGGCTGGTCGAAGCCGCCGCGACGTACCTGGTGCAGAGTCGTACGGCCGTGTGCGCGATGTGGTTCGAGAGCGGCTCCGTCGACGCGGCGACCTTCGACGAGATCGCCAACCTCATCCTGCGGTGCCGAGGCCGGTTGCAGGCGCTGCTCGACGAACTGGAGTCGACGCCGCCCGCTCTACCGCGACATCGGTAGCACGTGTGGCCGGCGGTGGGTCCGGTCGGTCCGGCGGCAGCGCTGAGGGCGCGGGTGGGCCAGTGCCGGTGAGGCGGTCGACCTAACCGTGGCGAACCGGACTCTCCGGTCGGCTGTCGGTGCCTTGTGTGAGGCTTCGGGGCATGGCGACTTTCGTTCTGATCCACGGCGGCGGAGGCAGCGCCTGGGGCTGGCACCTGTTGGTGCCCGAGTTGACCGGTCGCGGCCACGACGTGGCGGTGCCGGAGCTGCCGATCGAGGACAGTTCGGCGGGGTTCGCCGAGTTCCGCGAAGCGGTCGTCGACGCGATCGGCGACCGGCGTGACCTCGTGGTCGTCGGGCACTCGTACGGGGCGCTCACCGCGCCGCTGATCGCCGACAGGCTGCCGGTGCGGCTGATCGTCCTGCTCACTCCGATGGTGCCGAAGCCCGGCGAGAAGCCCGGGGACTGGTGGGGCAACACCGGTCACCGCGAAGCGGAGGGGCTGACCGAGGAGCAGCAGTTCCACAACGGCGTACCGGCCGAGATCGTGGCGGAGGCTGCGGCTCATGGCCGGGCGCAGGTCAGCGCGGAGTGGAAAGAGCCGTGGCCGCTGGAGTCATGGCCGGCCGTGCCGACGAAGGTGCTCATCGCCCGCGAGGACCGGTTCTTCCCGGCGGACTTCCAGCGTCGGGTGGCCGCCGACCGGCTGGGCGTCGCACCGGATGAGATGGACGGTTGCCACAGCGTGGCGCTCAGCCATCCGGAGCAGCTCGCCGACCGGCTGACCGCGTACCTGGGCGAAGGGGCCGGTTCGCGGGCGCGCTAGTCGAGGCAGAACTCGTTGCCCTCGACGTCCTGCATCACGAGGCACGACTCGTTGTCGTCGTCGGCGAGCAGGAGTTGCACGCGTACCGCGCCGAGCGCGACCAGCCGTGCGCACTCGGCCTCGAGTACGGCCACGCGCTCCTCACCCACGAGGCCGGTGCCGACCCGTACGTCGAGGTGCAGCCGGTTCTTGACGACCTTGCCTTCGGGGACACGCTGGAAGTACAGCCGCGGGCCAACGCCTGAGGGGTCGACGCACGCGAACGCGGCACCCTGTTTCCCGGGCGGCAGTGAGCGGTCGAAATCGTCCCAGGTGGCGAACCCCTCCGGCGGAGGCGGTACGACGTACCCCAGCGCCTCGCACCAGAAGCGAGCGACGCGCTCCGGTTCCGCGCAGTCGAAGGTGACCTGGATCTGCTTGACCGACGCCATCGATCCACTGTAGAGGCGGGGCCTGCCATCGTCCGCGCGGGGTCGCCCTGGTCGGGTGTCAACATGGGTTGACATCCGGCCCGTGTCAACGTAAGTTGACGACATGAGTCAGGCGACGGAACTCGCGGCGGCAGCCGGCAGCACCGACCCCCGGGTCGGGCTCCGTGCCGTCCGCGCGCTGCGCCGGTTGCTCGAGCGGCTCGAGGTGGTCCAGGTGGACAACGCCCGTCGACAGGGCTGGTCCTGGCAGGAGATCGCCGACGAACTCGAGGTCAGCCGGCAGGCGGTCCACAAGAAGCACGCCGGTCGTCCGGCGGTCGGATCCTCCTGGGAGGCGTGATGTTCGAACGGTTCACCGACCGGGCCCGCACCGTCGTGCGGGACGCCCGGGACGAGGCCCGGACCGAGGGCCAGCGGCCCGTCGGCACCGAGCACCTGCTGCTCGCCCTGCTCTCCGACGGCGACAGCCTCGCCGCCCGGGTGCTCGCCGAGGCCGGCCTGCGCGCCGACGACCTGCGGGCCCGCGTCCGCCGGCACACCGAGCGGAGCGCCACCGGCCTCGCCGACGCCGACGCCGCCGCCCTGCGTGAGATCGGCATCGACCTGGCCGCCATCGTGGCCCGGATCGAGGAGTCCTTCGGCCCCGACGCGCTGCGCGAGGCCGCGCCGGCCCCGCGCCGCCGCTGGGGTCGCCGGCGGTACGCGGGCGGCCCCTTCTCCCCGCGTGCCAGGAAGGTGCTGGAGTTGGCGCTGCGGGAGGCGCTGCGACTGCGCCACCGGCACATCGGCACCGAGCACATCCTGCTCGGCGTGCTCCGCGAGGGGCACGGGCTGGGTGCGTTGGTGCTCACCGAGGCCGGGGCCGACCTCGACGACCTGCGCCGCCGGGTGGAGTCCGCCCTGCACACCCCCGCCTGACGGTCCCCCGACCCCACCCCGCCCGCCGATCACGAGGTTGCCGACGACGGGCGGGAAACGGGGGAGAGCGAGGATAAACGCGTTTTCGTTGCGCGTAACGTCACCACGTCGCCGGGTCGCTGCCGTACCGGATCTGCTGCACACTGGCGCCGTGGATGCTCGACAGGACAGGGAGCGCGCGGCGCACCACGGCGGTCTGCGCTCCGCGGTGGTGGTCAACCCGGCGAAGGTGGCCGACCTCGACGAACTGCGTCGTACGGTCACCGACGCCCTCGCCGCGGCCGGCTGGCCCGAGCCGCTGTGGTTCGAGACCACGGTCGAGGACCCGGGCCGGGGCCAGACGCGGGAGGCGGTCGAGGCCGGCGTCGACGTCGTCTTCGCCTGCGGCGGCGACGGCACCGTGATGGCCTGCGTCAGCGGCCTGGTCGGCACCGACGTGGCGCTCGCCGTGCTGCCCCAGGGCACCGGCAACCTGCTCGCGGCCAACCTGGGGCTCTCGGGTGACCTGGCCGCCGGGCTGGAGGTCGCCGTCGAGCGTGGCCGCCGGCTGCTCGACGTCGGCGCGGTCGAGGACCACTACTTCACGGTGATGGCCGGCATGGGCTTCGACGCCCAGATGCTCGCCGACACCTCGGAGACCACCAAGAAGCGGATCGGCTGGCCGGCGTACGTCGTGGGGGCCGCCCGGCACCTGCGCGACCGGCCGATGAGGGTCTCCATCCGCATCGACGACCAGCAGCCGATCCGGCGCCGGGCCCGCTCGGTCCTCGTCGCCAACGTGGGCCGCCTCCAGGGCGGCGTACGCCTGCTCACCGACGCGGAACCGGACGACGGCTACCTCGACGTCGCGGTGCTCACCCCGCGTACGCTGCGGCACTGGCTGGCGCTCGGCTGGGCGGTCGTACGCCGGCAGGACCGCGTCCCCCGGATGGAGGTCTTCCGGGCCAGGCGGGTGGAGATCACCAGCAACCGGCCCCAGCCCCGGGAACTCGACGGTGATCTCATCGAGCCGGGGCGCACCCTCAGGGCCGAGATCCGGCGGCGGGCGCTGTGGCTCTGCGTGCCGCAGCCGGCGCAGGATCCCGACCTGGCCGAGGACGCCGAGGCGGCCGGCGAACGCGGTGAGCGGCTCGTCGAGGAAGCCCGCCGTGAGTAGCACCCGCATGGTGCCGGAGACCCGGCTGATGTCCGACGAGGAACTCAACGCCGACGACGCCTGGCACACACTGCGCAGGCAGGGCGGCTGGCACCTGCTGCGGGACGCGTTCATCCGGTTCCGCTACGGCGACGGGTTCAGCCACTCCCGGGCCTTCGCGCTGCAACTCTGTCTCGCCGTGGTGCCGTTCCTGATCGCGCTGACCGGCCTGATCAGCGAACTCGGCGTGGCGGAGGGCGGCCGGGTGGTCGCCGACACGGTGCTCGCGCTCACCCCCGGGGCGAGCGAGCCGATGGTGGCCGAACTGCTGGGGGAGGGGGACCGCACCGAACGGGCCGGCGAGCTGGCGCTCAGCCTCGGCCTGGTCACCGGGCTGGTCGCGCTGACCAGCACCATGGCGCAGATCGAGCGCGGCGCCAACCGGATCTACGGCGTGGAGCGGGACCGGCCCGCGCTGTGGAAGTACGTCCGCGCCACCGTCCTCGCCCTGATCGCCGGCGTACCGGCGCTCACCGGGTTCCTGATCCTCGTCGGCGGCGGCCCGATGGGCGACTCCGTGCAGCGGCACTACGCCTGGGGCGAACTCGCCAACGGCCTCTGGGACGTGGTGCGCTGGCCGCTCAGCCTGGGCCTGACCGTCCTCGCCGTCGCGGTGATCTTCCGGCACGCGCCCCGCCGTAAGCAGCCCGGCCTGTCGTGGCTCTTCCTGGGCGCCGGCATCGCCACCGTGCTGTGGTGGGTGGCCAGCCTGCTGCTCGCCGCGTACGTGCGGTTCAGCGGCGGCTTCGGCCAGACGTACGGGGCGCTGACCGGGATGATGGCGCTGCTGCTCTGGGCCAACCTGACCGGCATGGCGCTCTTCGGGGGGCTCTCCTTCGCCGCCCAGTTGGAGGCGCTGCGCATCGGCGTGCGGGAGCCCGCCCAGCCGGACCTCTGGGAGCCCGAGACCGAGCGCGTGGAGACCCACGACACCGGCGAGATGACCGCGCTCTAGCTCTGATTCGGACACCTCCCGGTGTACGCGCGACGCCGATCGGGTAAAGCGGCACGCCAGAAGCGAGAGGGAGGCTGCCGTGGGCGCGGTCAAAGAGGCGTTGCGACGACCCTTGGGTCACTTCACCGAGCGTACGCTCGCCGGCCTGGCGATCGTGCTCGGCGCCGGGGTCGGGTTCGGGGTGCTCCTCGTGCTGGTCCGGACCCGGTGGACCCCGCTCTACGACGTCGACCACGGCGTGGCCGCCTGGCTCAACGACCTGGTCGCCCCGCACGGGCCGCTGGTGACCGTGCTCAACGCGCTCACCGACCTCGGCGGGCGGGCGGTGATCGTCTGGCTGGTCTCGGTCGCCGTGGTCGGCCTGCTGATCCGCAAGCAGGGCCGGCTCGCGGTGTTCCTGATCGTCACCGGCGTCGGCGCCCTCGTCCTCGACCCGGCGCTCAAGACACTGGTGGACCGGCTGCGCCCCGAGGTGGAGGTGCCCATCGGCACGTACGCCGGGGACAGCTTCCCCAGCGGGCACGCACTCGGCTCGATGGTCGCCTACGGGGCGCTGCTGCTCGTCTTCCTGCCGGCCATGTCGCGCCGCTGGCGCAAGCCGGCGATCGCCCTGGTCGCCGTCATCGTGTTCCTCATCGGCCTGACCCGGATCGCGTTGGGCGTGCACTTCGTCTCGGACGTCCTCGGCGCCTGGCTGCTCGGCGCCGCCTGGCTCGGCGTCACCGCGTACGCCTTCCGGCTCTGGCGGCTCGAGCGCGGCCGGCCGGTCCCGGCGTTGACCGACGGGCTGGAGCCGGAGGCCGCGCACGACGTGGCACCCGCTCCCGACGAGGCGCACCTGCTGCCGCACCCCCGGGCCGCCGTGTTCGAGCTGATCGTCGGCTGGGTGCTGGTCCTCGGCGCGCTCTACGGCTTCGGCATGTTCGTCAGCTACCACGCCGGGGGCACCTTCTTCGCCACCCTGGACACCGACGTGCCGAGGTGGTTCGCCGAGCACCGCACCCCCGGCCGGGACGACGTCAGCTACTGGTGGAGCAAGGTCGGCGACACCCACGCCATCCTGCTCATCTCGCTGGTCTTCTGCCCGATCGTGCTCGCCGTGTGGCGGCGCTGGCGGCCGGTGCTGTTCGTGGCGCTGACCATGTTCGGCGAGCTGAGCCTCTTCCTCGCCTCCGCCGCCGCGGTCGACCGGCCGCGCCCGCCGGTCGGCAACCTCGACGGGCCGATGCCGACCTCCTCCTTCCCGTCCGGCCACATCGCGGCCACGCTCTGCGTCTGGGTGGCGATCGCGGTGATCGTCTTTCCGCGTACCGACCGGTGGTGGCGGTGGATCTTCGTGGCGCTGGCGGTCGTGATGCCGGTCGGCGTGGCGATCAGCCGGATGTACCGGGGGATGCACCACCCCACCGACTTCATGGGCGCGATCATCCTCACGACCCTCTGGATCGGGCTGCTCTACTGGGTGATCCGCCCCAACGAGGACGTGCGCGAGGGCAACCAGCCGAGCATCGAGTCCGAGGATGTGCACACCCTCGACGACGAGCTGGCCAAGGCCGGCCGGGCGGACTGACGCCGCCCATGCTGCGGGCGATGACCTGGAACATCCGCACGGGCGGGCGCGATCGCGGCGGCGCCGACCGCCGGGACCTGCTGGTCCGGGTCGTCGCCGCCGAGCGGCCGGACGTGCTGGCGTTGCAGGAGTTGCGGGGCTTCGACGACCGGCCGGCCGCTGCGCCCGCCCCCGGTGGTGGTCGCCGCGCAGCTGCCGGCGGGGCGCTCGCCGACTTCGCGGGCCGGGTGGGGATGCGCCCCCACCTGGCCCGGTCCTGCTTCGGACAGCCGGTGGCGGTGCTGCTGCGACCGCCGCTGCGGGCGCTCGCCGCGACCCGGGTGCGCCGGCCGTTCCACCACGCCGCGCAGCGCGTCACCGTGGCGACCACCGCCGGAGCGCTCACGGTGCTGAGCGTGCACCTCGACCCGTACTCGGGGCTGCGCCGCCGCGTCGAGGCGGGCTGGGCCGCCGCCGCGCTGCGCCGCGCGCCGGGGGAGCTGGGAATGCTGGCCGGGGACCTGAACACCCTCGACCCGGTGGCCGAGCACACCGACCGCATCGCCCGGCTGCCGGCCGCGTACCGCCGACGTCACCTGCGCCGCGACGGGCGGACGGTGGAGACCCGGGCGGTGGCCCGGCTGCTCGCCGCCGGCCTGATCGACCTGTACGCGGCGATCAGCCCGCCGGACGACGGCACGGCGGACGCCGGGCTGACCGCGCCGACCCGGCACGGCGGCGGGGCCGAGTTCTCGGGGATGCGGCTGGACTACCTGTTCGGCACGGCGGCGCTCGCCGAGCGGGTGCGGGACTGCCGGGTGCTGCGCGGCGGCGACACCGAGTACGCCTCCGACCACTACCCGGTCGTCGCGGACCTGGACCTCGACCCGTCCTGAGCGCCCCGCCCCCGCCTGCCCGCCCGCCCCTGCCCGCGCTTATGCCCGCCCTGACCGCCTTGCCCGCGCGTGCCCGCCCGCTCTGCCCGCGCCTGCCCTGCTTGCCCGCCCTGACCGCCCGCCCTCACCGCCCGCTCTGCCCGGCTTGACCGCCCGCTCTGCCCGGCTTGACCGCCCGCTCTGCCCGGCTGACCGCCCGCCCTGCCCGGCCTGGCCGGGCGACCCCGGTCCTTCCCAGGGGGCGGGAGGGCGGCGCGTTGCCGGTGCTGACTACCGTGAGCCGGTGATCGACTCGCCGAGCGCGGACTCGGGGAACGCCGGGTCCCCACCTACCCCGCTGCTGGTCGCCGTCGTCCGGGGAATCGCGCTGGTAGTGGTGCTGCCCTTCCGGCTGGCGTGGGAGGTGGTCGCCGCCGTCGGCCGGTGGCTGCACCGCTGGCTGCTCGCGCCGCTCGGCCGGTTCCTGGACCGCTGGCTGCTGCGCCCGTTGGGCTGGCTACTGCGGATCCTGGTGTGGGTGCCGCTGAGCTGGCTCGGCCGTAGCGTGGCCTGGCTGCTGCGCTGGTTCGGCCTTGGCCTGTCCTGGCTGCTGCGCACGCTGGTCTGGGTGCCGTTGGTGTGGCTCGCACGGGGGCTGGCCTGGCTGGCCCGGACGGTGGTGTGGATACCGCTGGCCTGGTTGGCGTACCACCTGATCTGGGTGCCGCTGCGCTGGCTGGCCCGGCTCCTCGCGCCGCTCGGACGCCTGCTGGTGGCGGGGCTCGTGGCGGTCGGGCGGTGGCTGGCGGCGGTGGGGCGGGTGCTGCTCGGTGCGCTTGGCTGGGCGTGGTGGGCAGCCGGCCGGCTGCTCTGGTGGTGTTACGCGCTCACGCTGCGGCCGTTCGTGCTCGGGGCGGCCTGGCTGTGGCGGCACGCCGTCCGCCCGGTGGGTCGGGCGGTGGCCGCCGCGTGGCGGGCGACCGTGTCGCCGGCCGTCCGCTGGGTGCGCCGCGCCGTCGTGGACCCGGTTCGCCAGGCGACCCATGAGGCGCTGACCGCCCTCGGCCTGCGGAGCTGACCCGCGGACGCCGCGACGACGGCGGAGGGCACCCGACGAGCGGTACCCGAGCGAGATCTTGGCAAGAAACGGCCCCTCCAGGCGGGTTCAATCGGTGGTTGCAACACCGAGTAACTCAGCCATTTTCTCACCGGGGGTGGCCCAGCCCAGGGTCATCCGTGGACGGTCGTTGAGTTCGTCGGCGACGGCGTTGAGGTGGGCTTGGTCGATGGTGGTGAAGTCGAAGCGGCCTTTCGGGAAATACTGGCGTAGCAGGCCGTTGGTGTTCTCGTTGCTGCCGCGTTGCCAGGGACTGTGCGGGTCGCAGAAGTAGACCGGGCAGTCGGTGGCGATGGTGAAGTCACGGTGCCGGGCCATCTCGGGGCCCTGGTCCCACGTCAGAGAGGCCCGTAGCCGCTGCGGTAGCCAGGTCATCGCGGCGGCCAGCTGCGACACGACGTAATCGGACATCTTCCCTTGGGGGAGCCCGACCAGGATCACGAAGCGGGTAGCGCGTTCCACCAGAGTGGCGATCGCGGAACCACCACGCCCACCACGGCGTATCCCCTCAAGGAGGTCACCCTCCCAATGCCCGGGCACCGCCCGATCGGTGACCTCGGCGGGGCGGGCGCTGATGTTCAACCCGAGCCAGGGCCGACTCGACCGAAGCGCTGCCGCCGCCACCGGC
Organism: Micromonospora sp. NPDC049051; assembly: GCF_043197575.1. Classification (NCBI taxonomy): domain Bacteria; kingdom Bacillati; phylum Actinomycetota; class Actinomycetes; order Micromonosporales; family Micromonosporaceae; genus Micromonospora; species Micromonospora sp. NPDC049051. Next base: position 605,410 of record NZ_JBICTL010000002.1, on the reverse strand, counting down.
CGACGCCGACGCGCCGCCCGCCCCGACCGCAGCGCCACCTGACGGCTCAACTCGGCACGAAGGTTCCCACGCGCCTGCAGATAGATCGCCTGATAGATCGTCTCGTGTGACACCTGCATCTCCGGCCGCAGCGGAAACTCCCACCGCAACCGAGCGGCGATCTGCTGCGGCGATCGGCGTCGCCGCAGCATATCCAGCACCGCCCGACGCAACGGCCCATCCACAGCCAACCGCGGCACCCGCTTGGCACGGCCATGCCGCAAAAACGACGCCCACTGCGCCACCGACGGCTGATACCGCTGCCCGTACCGTTCGAACCGGCCCACCTCCCGCGAAATCGTCGACGGCGCCCGTCCCAACCTCCGCGCGATCGACCGCACCGACTCACCCTCAGCCCGACCCAACCCGATCTGCTCCCGCTCCAACGCACTCAACCTCGACGCCACAACCACCCCAACGAAGATCATGAAGGAGGCGTTGCAACCACCAGTTGAGCCCGCCCCAGGGGCACTTCCGTACCAAGATCTCGAAGCCGAAGCCGAAGCCGAAGCCGAAGCCGAAGCCCGAGCCCGAGCAGGGTTACAGGAGCAGGTTTAGCACCACGGTCAGGACCACCGAGGCGACGATCGAGAAGAGGATCATCAGTAGGCAGCCGAGACCGCCGCCGGCCGGCCGGATCTCCGTGTTGCCGATACGCATGCGATCACCTGTTCGTCAGCGAGGGGGCGAGGAGGGCGCGGATCGCGTCGGCGAGCTGCGCCGGGGCGGTGGTGGCGACGTTGTGCGCGGCACCCGGCACGGTGACCGTACGGGCGTGCGGCAGCAGTCGGCCCACCTGCGTACGCCAGGAGGGCGGCACGAGCGGGTCCCGGGAGCCGGCGACCACCAGGGTGGGCGCGGCGATGCGGACCAGGTCCGCCTCGATGTCGTTGCGCACCGAGTGCGACAGCGTCGCGTGGACCCGCCAGGGGCGGGCGTCGAGGACGTCCCGCAGCAGGATGGGCGCCTGTAACGGCGCCTCCCGCACGGTGTCCACGAGCCAGCGTCCGAACTGCCTCCGGCGGGACCGGCCGGCCGGGTCGCTGGTCGGGCCGGCGAGCACCACGGCCCGGACCGCCTCGGGGTGCCGGGCGGCCAGCGCCGCGACGACCTCCGCGCCGAACGAGTGCCCGAGCAGGCAGACGGGCGGCAGCCGGTACGCGGCCAGCCAGGCGGCCAGGTGCGCGGCGTGCTGGCGTACGTCGTAGGCGCTGCCGGGGTGCTCGGTCAGCCCGAAGCCGGGCAGGTCGGGCACGTACACCGGACGGGTGTCGGCCAGCGCCAGGGCGAGCGGGGTCAGGTAGCGGTGGGACACGGCCAGCCCGTGCACCAGCACGACCGGGGTGGCTGCGGCGCCGGGGTCGCCCGCGCGGCGGGTGTGCGTACGGAGTCCGTCGACCAGCCGCCACTCGCTGCTCAGTCCGGCGGCCGGCTTCGGGGCGGCCAGCGCGACGCGCAGCTCCGCCGGACCGAACCGGCCCGGCGGGGTCGTCCGGGGCGGCCGGAGCGGCGACGCCCTCACAGCTCGCGCAGCCTCGGCAGGAGCTGCTCCTGCGCCCAGTCCAGGAACATCGGCTGCGTCTCGCCGCCCACCTGCACGATCGCCACGTGGGTGAAGCCCGCGTCGACGAACTTCTTGAACGCCTCGACGTGCCGGTCCACGTCCGGTCCGCAGGCGATCCCCTCGGCCACGTCCTCCTCGCGGACGAACTGGGTGGCGGCGGCGAACGAATTCGGCCCGGGCAGGTCCGTGTTGACCTTCCAGCCCATCCCGAACCAGCGGAACTGGTCGTGCACGATCTTGCGGCACTCGGCCTCGTCGGGGCCGTAGCAGATGGCCACCTGGCCGTAGCGGGGCTGCCCGGCGCCGCCGGCGTCGTCGTACATCTCGATGATGTGCGGGTCCGGTTCCGTGGCGACGAGGCCGTTGCCGTACTCGGCGGCGAGGGTCACCGACTGGCGGCCGGAGGCGGCGACGGCCATCGGCACCGGCCGCTCCGGGCGGTCCCACACGTAGGCGTCGGGCACGTCGTAGTGGTTGCCCGAGAAGGTCAGCGTCTCGCCGTTGAGCAGCGGCCGGATGACCTGGAGCGCCTCCTCGAACATCTCGTGGCGCTGCTGCACGTGCGGCCAGCCGCCCACCACGTGCTCGTTGAGGTTCTCGCCCGCGCCGAGGCCGAGGGTGAACCGGCCGTCGGAGAGCACCCCGACCGTGCTGGCCTTCTGCGCCACGACCGCCGGGTGGTAGCGGCGGATCGGGCAGGTGACGAAGGACATCAGCTGCGCCCGGCTGGTGGCGTGCGCGACCGCGCCGAGCACCGACCAGGCGTACGGGGAGTGGCCCTGGGAGTCCAGCCAGGGGTAGTAGTGGTCGGAGATGACGAGCTGGTCGAAGCCGGCCGCCTCCGCCCGTACCGCGTAGTCGACCAGTTGCTTGGGACCGGCCTGCTCGCACAGCAGGGTGTAGCCGACGTTGACCATGGCTGTCTCCTTCCGACCCGGGGCGGATCATCCCCGGATACCCCCACCAGCCCGGGTCAACCCCCGCGTCCGGTGCCGAGTCTGCCGCCGCTTAACCGGTTCATTGCGTGACCGCCCCGACCCGCCTACGCTGATCCCTGCGCCGCCGGGAGCCGGGCGGCGGCTGTCGGGCTACAGCCGCCATCCCCTGTACGCCCCACCCCCACCTGGGCAGCGGGGGTCCTCCCTTTGAGGAAGGCCATGAAGAAGAGACTCTCCGCCGCCGGTGCGGCCCTGCTCGCGTTGCTGGTCGCCGTGCTGGCGTTCGGTCAGCCCGCGCGGGCCGCCACCGGCTTCACCGTCGCCGACGGCAAGCTCTACGACGCCAACGGCAGCGAGTTCATCATGCGCGGCGTGAACCACGCGCACACCTGGTACCAGCAGCAGACCAGCTCCTTCGCCGCCATCAAGGCGCTCGGGGCGAACACGGTGCGGGTGGTCCTGGCCAGCGGCCAGCGGTGGACGAAGAACGACACCGCCGACGTCGCCAACGTCATCTCGCTGTGCAAGGCCAACCGGCTGATCTGCGTACTGGAGGTGCACGACACCACCGGCTACGGCGAGCAGAGCGGGGCGGCCACCCTGGACCAGGCGGTCGACTACTGGCTGAGCATCTCCAGCGCCCTCGCCGGCCAGGAGAAGTACGTCATCGTCAACATCGGCAACGAGCCGTACGGCAACCAGGGCTACGGCACCTGGGCGACCGACACCGCCAACGCGATCAAGCGGCTGCGGGCGGGCGGCCTGACGCACACGATCATGGTCGACGCCCCCAACTGGGGCCAGGACTGGACGTTCACCATGCGCGACAACGCCGCGTCGGTCTTCGCGGCGGACCCGCAGAAGAACACCGTCTTCTCCATCCACATGTACGGCGTCTTCGACACCGCCGCCGAGATCAGCGACTACCTCGGTCGGTTCCGTACGGCCAAGCTGCCGATCGTCGTGGGTGAGTTCGGCTTCGACCACTCCGACGGCAACCCGGACGAGGACGCCATCCTCTCCTACACCCAGGCCAACGGGATCGGCTACCTGGGCTGGTCGTGGAGCGGCAACGGCGGTGGCGTCGAGTACCTCGACATGGTCACGAACTTCAACCCCGCCGCACTGACCACCTGGGGCCAGCGCATCTTCAACGGCGCGAACGGGATCAAGGCCACCGCCCGGGAGGCGACGGTCTACGCCAGCACCCCGCCGCCGACGAGCCCGCCCCCCACCACGCCGCCCCCCACCACGCCTCCGCCCACCACCCCGCCGCCGACGACCCCGCCGCCGGGCGGCTGCACCGCGACGTACACGGTGACCAACCAGTGGCAGGGCGGCTTCCAGGGCGAGGTGAAGGTGACCGCCGGCTCGGCGGCGATCACCGGCTGGACGACGAGGTGGACGTTCGCCAACGGCCAGACCGTCAGCCAGTCCTGGAGCACCGTCCTGAGCAGCAGCGGGTCGACCGTCACGGCCCGCAACGCCGACTGGAACGGCCGGCTGGGCGCCGGGGCGAGCACCAGCTTCGGCTTCATCGCCAGCTGGAACGGCACCAACGCCACGCCCGCGGTGACCTGCACCGCGAGCTGAGCATCCCCGCCCACCGGTGGCCGGTCCACACGTCCCCGGCCACCGGTGGGAGGACAACCTCATGAGGACGTGTCCACAGTGCCGCACCGACTGCCACCTGCCGGTCGAACGACGGATACCGCCGGCTGTGCCGCCGCGGGAGTCGGCGCGCATGACGGTGAGGTCGCCTTACTCCCTGTACACCCACCTCCGAAACCTGTCGACCATGGCTGACGCGCCGTCGGGCTGCAGCAAAGACTGCAGAAACACCCGGTGCCGCCAGGCCAGTAGCGCGATCCAGAAGACCACCACAGCCCACAGCAACAGAGAGACGCTGCGGAACCGCATGACTGCCGCGTCGCGGCGTGCCTGGGCCTCGGTCGCCGTGTAGACCACAGTGCCGTCGGCGACGAAGCCGTCGGCGGTGATCCGGTGGTGCACGTGGTAGGAGCCTGCGTTCTCCAGCTTCGACTCGGGGTCTTCGCGCAACTCGAATCGGACCGGCGTGCCGGGCAGCAGCTCCCTGCCCGGCAGACTCCGCACCCTGAACTCGACCCCGGGGTGCTCGCGGAGCGTCACCAGATTACGCACGACGAAGGTCCTGCTATTGCCTGATCCCGACCTCTCCTGGGCGGTCCCGACCGAGTCGACCGTGCCCGTCACCACGAACAGCTCTGCCGGCAGGTCCGGCTCGTCGGCGTCCGCTGCCATGTTCCAGCAAAAGGCTGCTGTAACGGCAAGCGCGAGGAGGACCACATAACGCGGTCCGGGGCGGAAGCGCGGCATGCCGGCGAGAGTAGCCGCACCCAGCCACCGGTGCCGTTGCCCGACAGCCGCCCCGGCGCCGGCCGTCACCCGTCGACGGCGGTGACCTCCAGCAGCACGGTCTGCTCGGGGTGCAGCGCCGGCAGTTGGAGCCCGACGGTCGCCAGCACCGCGCCGCCGAGCGTCACGCCGTCGCCGTCGGCCAGCCAGCCCGGCTCGGTGAGCTGGAGGGTGGCGGGCTCCGGCACTCCGGCGACGGGGCGCACCGCGTACCGCCGGTGGGGGTCCAGGCCGGGAAGCCGGACCGGCCCGGGCGCCTGGGCCGTCGAGGTGGTCAGCCGGGTCACGGCGTACACCGCGTGGGACCGGTCGTGGGCGACGACGCCGTGCGCCCAGACGGCCGGGTCGGGATGGTCGACCCGGACCACCCGGCCGGCGTGCAGCAGCGGGCGCAGCCGCTTGTGCAGCGCGACCCAGGCGGCCAGCTCGCGGCGCTGGATGAAACCGATCGCGCCGATGTCCCACTCGATGCCGTGGTGGCCGAAGAGCGCGGTCGCCGCCCGGAAGCCCAGGTCGTGCACGCGGTGGGTGGTGTGCGAGCGTTCCGGGCCGATGTGGGTGCCGACCAGCTCGGGCGGCAGGAGCAGCCCCGTCCAGCGTTGGATGGCCAGCCGCTCCAGGGCGTCGTTGCAGTCGCTGGCCCAGACGCGGTCGGTGCGCCGCAGGATCTCCAGGTCCACCCGGGCACCCCCGGACGCGCAGCTCTCGATCTCCACCCCGGGGTGGCGGCGGCGCAGCTCGTCGAGGAGCCGGTACACCGCGAGGGTCTGCCCGTGCACCCCCGGGCGGCCGTGGTGGCCGGCCTCGGTCAGGTCCCGGTTGTGGTCCCACTTGAGGTAGCCGATGCCGGGGTAGGCGGTGAGCAGGTCGTCCAGCCGGTGCAGCAGGTGGTCGTAGACCGGTGGGTGGGCCAGGTCGAGCACCTGCTGGTGCCGCCACGACGGGGGCAGCCGGCCGGGCACCGACAGCACCCACTCCGGGTGGGCGCGGAACAGCTCGGAGTCGGGGTTGACCATCTCCGGCTCGACCCAGAGCCCGAACTGCATCCCGTGCCCGCGTACGTGGTCGACGAGCGGGTGCAGGCCGTCGGGCCAGACGGTGTCGTCGACGTACCAGTCGCCGAGGCCGGCGAGGTCGTGGCGGCGGCCCCGGAACCACCCGTCGTCGAGCACGAACCGCTCCACCCCAACCTCGGCGGCGTGGTCGGCCAGCGCCCGCAGCCGGTCCAGGTCGTGGTCGAAGTAGACGGCCTCCCAGACGTTGAGGGTGACCGGGCGGGGCGTGGTCGGGTGCCGCGGGCGGGCGCGCAGGTGGGTGTGCAGGACGTCGCTGAGCCCGTCCAGCCCGGCGGCGGAGAAGACCGCGTACAGCAGGGGGGTGGCGTACTCCGCGCCCGGGTCGAGCACCACCTCGCCGGGGGCGAGCAGCTCACCGCCGCCGAGAATGGACTCGCCCGTCGGCCGCCGCTCGGCGAAGGTCACGTGGTCGCCGCTCCAGGCGGTGTGCACCGCCCACACCTCACCGTGGCCGAAGCCGAACCCGGCCGTGCCGGCGACCAGCAGCAGGGTCGCGTCGTGCCCGGTGCGGCCGTGCCGTCCCTCGCGTACCCAGGTGCCCATCGGCCACGGGTGCCGCTGCGGGGACCGCTCCCGGCACCACCGGCCCGTCAGGTCGAGCAGTTCGGTGGCGACCGCCGGCACCGGCAGGACGGGGGTCAGCTCCCGCAGCTCGTACGGGCGGTCGCCGTCGTTGTGCAGCCAGTGCCGCAGCAGCACCAGCCCGGTCGGGTCGAGGGTGAGCTCGACGGTCAGCGACAGCCCGGCGGCGGCGTCCGAGGCCCGGACGGTGACCCGGGCCGGCGCGGCCTGCTCGTCGTCGCCGACGTCGAGGGAGTCGAGGCGGAAGGCGGTGGACCAGTCCCGGCGTTCGCGGTGCCCGGCCAGCGCGGGCCGGCCGCCCCAGCCGGCCGACGCCTCCGGCAGCAGGGACAGCACCGTGGGCGCGTCGAAGCTGCTCGGTACGACCGGCGCGACGGTGGCGTCGACCAGGGCGGGCAGGTCGCCGGCCGGGACCGGGCCGAGGTCGGCGCCCCAGTGCGCGACGCGGGGCAGCCCCGGGCCGCGCGCGTCGAGCACCAGGCTGGTCCGGGCACGGCGCAGGTGGACGATGCTCATCCTTTTGACGCTCCCAGGGTCAGGCCCCGGACGAACTGCCTCTGGAGCAGGAAGAACACCACCAGGGTCGGGATGGCGACCAGCACCGAGCCGGCCGAGACGAGGTTGTTGTCGGTGAAGAACTCGCCGCGCAGGTTGTTCAGCGAGCTGGTGACCGGGAACTTGTCGCCGGTACGCATGAGCACGGTGGCCCAAAAGAACTCGTTGTAGATCCAGGTCACCTCCAAGGTGGCCAGCGCGGCGAGGGCCGGCCGGCACAGCGGCAGGGTCACCTGCCAGTACTGGCGCCAGACGCTCGCCCCGTCGATCATCGCCGCCTCGTAGAGGTCGTGCGGCAGGGCCTTCATGTAGTTGCTGAGCACGAAGACGCAGAAGCCGCACTGGAAGGCGACGTTGACCAGGATCAGCCCCCAGTAGCTGTCGTAGAGCACCTCCGAGTCGCTCATGAACGCCGGCAGCGGCACCTGGGTGAAGAGCCGGAACAGCGGGATGAGCAGAGCCTGCTGGGGCAGCAGGTTCGCGGCGGTGAACAGGCCGAGCAGGACGATGTTGGTCTTCCAGCTGAACCGGGCGATGACGAACGCCACGCACGAGGCGAGGAAGAGGGTCAGCAGCACCGCCGGCACGGTGATGTAGACGGAGTTGAGGAAGTGCTTGCCGAACTCGGCGGTCCGCCAGGCGGTGACGTAGTTGTCGAGGGTCCACCCGCCGAGCGAGACGTAGCCGTGGACGGCCGTGTACTCGTAGGAGCGCAGCGAGGTCAGCACGGCCCAGAGGATCGGGAAGAGCCAACCGACCGCCACCGCGGCGAGGAAGACGTGCAGCACCACCCGGGCGGGGCGCGGCGGTGGGCGGCGCCGGGGCGCGGGAGTGGTCTCGACTTCCCGGGGCACGGTCGCGGTGCTCATCGGCGGCCCTCCCGCAGCACGGTCGCCAGGTAGACGGTGATGAAGAGGAGCGAGACGACCAGCATGATCGTCGCCAGCGCCGAGCCGAAGCCGATCCGGCTCGCCTCGCCCACCACGTTCTGGGTGACCAGCGCCGAGAGCAGCTCCAGGCCGTTGCGGCCCTTGTTGATGACCCAGACCAGGTCGAACGCGCGCAGCGACTCGATCACCGTCACCACCAGCACGATGATGTTGATGGGCCGCAGCACCGGGAAGATCACCGCGAAGAACGTCCGGCCCTCCGACGCGCCGTCCACGGCGGCGGCCTCCCGCAGCGACGGGTCGACGCCCTTCAGCCCGGCCAGGTAGAGCAGCATGATGTAGCCGACGTGCCGCCAGCCGGCGGCCACCAGCACGGCCCAGATGTTGACGCCGGGGTCGCCGTACCAGTCGACGTCGGTGCCGAACAGGGCGTTGAGCAGGCCCTGGTCGCGGGAGTAGAGCAGCTGCCAGACGAAGCCGATCAGCGCCAGCGAGAGCACCACCGGCAGGTAGAGCGCCGTCTGGTAGAACCGGGTGCCGCGCAGCTCCTTGTCCAGCAGGACGGCCAGGAACATGCCGAACGGGGTGGCCACCACGAACAGCGCCGCCAGCCAGAGCAGGTTGTTCTGCACGGCCGGCACGAACGGCGGATAGTTCCGCACCACGTCGGCGTAGTTGCGCCCGCCGACCCACTCGATGTCGGAGACCGGGCCGATGCCGTCCCAGTCGGTGCCGGAGAGCAGTACGGTGGCGCCCGCCGGCAGCCAGACCAGGCCGACGACGAGCAGCAGCGGTACGGCCACCATGAGCGCGACGACCACGCGGTCGGTACGGGACAGCAGCCGTACGCGCCGGCGGCGGCCACCCCCGCGGGGGGCCGCCGCCGGCGGCGGCGCGGCGCGATCCGCTTGGATCAGGGGCAGGTCGGACACGGTGCCCTCACCCTCTCGCCGTCAGTCGGTGAAGATCGACTTCTTCTGGTTCTCGATGCTGGACGTCAGCCCGTCGATGTCCTTCGGGTCCTTGATGAACTGCTGGAACGCCGGGATGATCACCGTCGAGGCGAAGTCGGGGCGGGTGTCGCGGTCCAGGAACTGGGCGATCTCCGTGGCCGAGCCGACCAGCTCGGCGGCCTTGCGTTGCAGGGCGCTGTAGCCGCTGGTGTCGGCCTCGCCGTTGGCGACCAGCGTGCTCGGGTCGTTCTTGACGGTGATGTCCGCGGCGGCCTTCGAGCCGACGTACTCCAGCAGCTTCCTGGCGTTGGCCTCCTGCTTCGGCCTGCGGGCCAGCATGTAGCCGTCGATGGGCGCGTCCAGGGCCTTGGCCCCGATCGCCGGGTCGATCTCGGGGAAGGTGAAGAAGTCGAGGTCTTCCAGGTCCTTGCCGTCGAACTGCTGGCCGACGAAGAGGCCGAGCAGGTACATGCCGCTCTTCTTCTGCTGCAACGACTGGGCGGCCTCCTGCCAGGTCCGGCCGAGGCTGTCCGGCTGGTGCAGCGGCAGCAGGCCGCGCCAGGTGTCGAAGACCTTCTTCACCTTCTCGGAGGTCCAGGCCTCCCGGCCGGCCATCAGGTCGATGTGGAACTGGTAGCCGTTGATCCGCAGGTCGAGGATGTCGAAGGTGCCCATCGCCGGCCAGCCGTCCTTGTCGGCGAAGGCGATCGGGGTGAGGCCGTCCTTCTTCATCTGGCCGGCGAGCGCGGTCAGGTCGTCGAGGGTCTTCGGGACCTGGTAGCCGTTCTGCTGCCAGACGGACCTGCGGTAGAAGACGGCCCACGGGTAGTACGACGACGGCACGAAGTACTGCTTGCCGTCGTCCCCCGTCGACGCCTTGCGGAACGCGTCGGAGAACCCGGAGAGCCTGCCCCAGACGTCGCTGAGGTCACCGGCGAGGCCCCGGGCGGCGAAGAACCGCATCCGGTAGCCGGCGAACCACATGAACACGTCGTCCGGCCTGCCCTGGAGATAGTTGTTGATGTTCTCCTGGAACGTGTTGTGGTCGACGGTGTTGACGGCCACCTGGAGGCCGGACGAGGCCTGGAACCCCTCCACGACCTTCGCGACCACCTCCTTGGGCTTCGGATCGGACTGGTTGGAGCCCAGCGACACCGTCTTGGCGTCGGACCCTCCGGAGTCGGAACCGCAGCCGGCGAGCAGGCCCGTGCCGAGCAGCGCGGTGGTGCCGGCGGCGCCGGCCAGCAGCGAGCGACGGTCGAGGCCGGCCACGGAGGGGGGTACGAGGCGGGCGAGGTATTCGGCTCGGGTGCGGGGACGGGACATGGTGCCTCCTGCGGATGAAGAGGTGCCCGAGGGCCGTCGGTGGCGGTGCCCCGGCAACCGTGAACACACACCCGGATCCATCGCGAATCCACATTGGCGAACACGATTTGCCAGTGGCGCCTCAAGCTACTCGTCCTCCGGGCGCTGTCAAGAGGGCCGCCGAGGCCCGACATCCCCAGCTGCGGCAAGCGCATCGGACGTTGGCGTCGTAACGATGATCGATGTTGGAACGTGTTGACTTGGCTGGCCCGGCCGGGCACTCTCTGTGTGCATGCGGCGATGGCAGGGTGAGCGGATCTGGTTCGGCGCCGACTACAACCCCGAGCAGTGGCCCGAGGCGACGTGGGCCGAGGACGTCGAGCTGATGCGCCGGGCCGGGGTCAACCTGGTGTCGGTGGGCATCTTCTCCTGGGCGCTGCTGGAGCCCGCCCCCGGCGAGTACGAGTTCGGCTGGCTGGACCGGGTGCTCGACGTGCTGCACGACGGCGGGATCTCGGTCGACCTGGCCACCGCCACCGCCAGCCCGCCCCCGTGGCTGGCGCACCGGCACCCGCAGACGCTGCCCCGGCGGGCCGACGGCACGATCCTGTGGCCGGGCGGACGGCAGGCGTACTGCCCCAGCTCGCCGGTGTTCCGGGAACGGTCGCTGGCCCTGGTCGAGGCCCTCGCCACCCGGTACGCCGACCACCCCGCCGTGGTCATGTGGCACGTCTCCAACGAGCTGGGCTGCCACAACGTGCACTGCTACTGCGACGTCAGCGCCGAGGCGTTCCGCCGCTGGCTACGCGAGCGCCACGGCGACCTGGACGGGCTCAACGACGCCTGGGGCACCGCATTCTGGAGCCAGCGCTACGGCGACTGGGCCGAAATCAACCCGCCGCGCGCCGCACCGACCTTCGCCAATCCCACCCAGCAACTGGACTTCCTGCGCTTCTCCTCCGACGAGCAGCGCGCCCAGCTGCGCGCCGAACGCGAGGTGCTGCGCCGGCTCGTGCGCCAGCCGGTCACCACGAACTTCATGATCGGCACCGGCGTCAAACACCTCGACTACCACTCCTGGGCGTCCGACGTGGACCTCGTCGCCAACGACCACTACCTCACCGCCGCCGACCCGCGCCCGCACGTCGGCCTCGCCCTCGCGGCCGACCACACCCGGGGCGTGGCCGGGGGCGCGCCATGGCTGCTGATGGAGCACTCCACCAGCGCCGTCAACTGGCAGCCGCGCAACGTCGCCAAGCTCCCCGGCCAGCTGCGCCGCAACAGCCTGGCGCACGTGGCGCGCGGCGCGGACGGCGTGCTCTTCTTCCAGTGGCGGGCCTCCCGCGCCGGGGCGGAGAAGTTCCACTCGGCGCTCGTCCCGCACGCCGGCGTCGAGACCAAGGTGTTCCGCGAGGTGTGCCGGCTCGGCGCGGACCTGCGAGCCCTCGCCGAGGTACGCGGCAGCCGGGTCGAGGCGGAGGTGGCGATCCTCTTCGACTACGAGGCGTGGTGGGGCGCCGAGCTGGACTCGCACCCCACCGTGGACGTCGCGTACGCCGACCGGCTCGGCGCGCTGCACGACTCGCTGTGGCGGGCCGGCATCACCGCCGACGTCGTGCACCCGTCGGCCGACCTCTCCCCTTACCGGCTGGTGCTGGTGCCCACCCTCTACCTGGTGCGCGACGCGCACGCCGCGGCGCTGGGCGCGTACGTGGAGGCGGGCGGCACGGCCCTGGTCACGTACTTCAGCGGCATCGTCGACGAGCACGACCACGTCCGCCTCGGCGGCTACCCCGGCGCGTTCCGGGACCTGCTGGGCGTACGCGTCGAGGAGTTCTTCCCGCTGCGAGCGGGGGAGCGGGTCACCCTGGACGACGGTTCCGCCGCCGACGTGTGGACGGAGTGGCTGCACCCCGAGGGCGCGCAGGTGCTCGCCGCGTACGCCGACGGGCCCCTGCCGGGCGTGCCGGCGCTCACCCGGCACCCCGTCGGCGCGGGCGCGGCCTGGTACGTCGGCACCCGGCTGGACCCGGCCGCGACCGACCGGCTGGTCGCCCGGCTGGTGGCCGACTCGGGGGTACGCCCGGCGGCGCGGGTGCCCGCCGAGGTGGAGGTGGTCCGGCGCCGGGCCGGAGAGCGCAGCTGGCTCTTCGTCATCAACCACACCGACACCGACGCCCGGCTCGACGTCGCCGGCGTGGAGCTGCTGACCGGCGCACGTTGCACCGGCCACCTGGTCGTGCCGGCCGGCGAGGTGGCCGTGGTCCGCGAGGACCCGGCCGCCGACGCGACCCGCTGACGCGGACGGCCCGAGGGAGGACATCCGGATGCTGGCCCGACAGCGGCAGACCGCGATCCTCGAACTGATCCGCCAGCACGGCGGCGTGCGGGTCAGCCACCTCGTGAGCCGATTCGGCGTCTCCGACATGACGATCCGGCGGGACCTGGAGGCGCTGGCCGAGCGCGGGCTCATCGACAAGGTCCACGGCGGCGCGACCCTGCCCGGCCCCGGTTCCACCGACGAGCCCGGCTTCGACGCGAAGTCGGTCCGGCAGCGGGCCGAGAAGCGGGCCATCGCCGAGCGGGCCGCCGCCCTGGTGGAGCCCGGCATGGCCGTCGCGCTCTCCGCCGGCACCACGACCGCCGCGCTGGCCGCCCTACTGGCCGACGTACGCGGCCTGACGGTGGTGACCAACTCGGTCCCCGTCGCCGACGCCCTGCACCAGCGCCCCCGCGCCGACCGGACGGTCGTGCTCACCGGCGGCATCCGTACCCCGTCGGACGCCCTGACCGGGCCGGTGGCGGAGGCGGCGATCGGCTCCCTCAACGTCGACGTGCTCTTCCTCGGCGTGCACGGGATGAGCCCGCGCACGGGGTTCACCACCCCGAACCTGCTGGAGGCCGGGACGAACCGGTTCCTGATCGACGCGGCGCGGCGGCTGGTCGTGCTGGCCGACCACACCAAGTGGGAGACCATCGGAATGGCCACGATCGCCCCGCTCTCCGCGGCCGACGTGCTCGTCACCGACGCGGGGCTGCCCGCGCAGGCGCGCGGTCAGCTCGCCGACCAGGTCGGCGAGCTGATCGTCGTGCCGACCTGCGCGGAACCGAGCCGTCCCGGCGACGGCTGATCCGGGCGGTGCCGGCCGGCACCCTCGTGGCAGGAGCCGGACCTGGGCGCGCCGGTGACCGGCGCGGACCACGGCGCGGGCCTGGTGCCGCGCCGCGGTCCGTCGCCCTCACGGAATGAACTTCACCTCCGGGAAGGCCGCGCTGGGGCCGTCGAGCAGGCGCCCACGCCGCCCCCGCAGGTGCAGGTCGAAGAACGCGAGGGGGTACGCCTGCTGGATCCGCTGCGCCCGGGCCGGATCCAGCGTGCCGATCCAGCCCGGTAGCTCCTCGTCGCTCATCCCCACGGCTTTCGCCAGTTGCGGGATCAGCACCTGGTTGTCGCCGTACGACGAGTGGACCGCGCCGTCGGCCTGGACGTCGCGCCGCCATCCGCGCAGGTGTGACCAGAACTGGGCGACGCTCGGCTCCGCGGCCCGCGTGAACCGTGCGGTCATCAGCATGAACGGCCGATCCAGGTCAGTGGTGAGCGGCGGTCGCGACTGCATCGGGCCGTCGAGGCCCAGCCCGGCCCGTACGCGCTGGTCGTCGTTCATGACGAGGGCCGTCGCCGTCGCGCCCTTCGACCAGCCGAACATGCCGATGCGTCGCAGGTCGAGGGCACCCGACAGGCCGGTCGGCAGCGGCCGGTGTCGTACGTCGGGATTGCGTCCGGCGGCGACGTCCTCAAGGCGGTCGAGGACGAACCGGATGTCCGTGGCGAAGTCCGCCGGGAACAGCGCCACGTCGTCGAGCGGGACGAGGAGCCGGCCGTCGGGGAACTCGGTGAACGCGTCGTACGTGTGATCCACCGTGACCACCACGTACCCGTGGCTGGCGAGTTCCTGGACGATGATCATGTTGCTGGCGCGGTGATCGTGCGCGCCGTGCGAGAACACGACGACGGGCAACCGTGCGCCCGTTCGCCGTACCGGTGCGCCCTCGTGGCCGACCGTGAGGGGCGCGAGCGCGACGTCGGCCGGGAATCCCCCGGACGTGAGGTACGCACGCAGGACGGCCGGGGCCGTCCACCGCGTCCGCGGGTACTGCCCGACGTCGCGGGCCGGGTACCAGACGCTGGCCATCAACTCGCGGTGACGCCCGGGGCCGGCAACGGGATCCGGGCGCGCCCGGTCGACGAGGTGCAGTCGCACCGTGCCCACCGGGTACGGGCCGGTGGGCGCGGGCAGGGTGAGCCGTACCGGGGTGCTCCGGGCCGCCGACGCGCGGCCCGCGACGCCGATCGGCACGGCGCCCCCGACTGCGAGCGCCGTGCCGATCAGGCGTCGTCGCGTCATCCGTACCCGGTCGATGCGCGCCGTGACTGGTGCTGTCATGTGCCCTCCTGCCGTATCGACAACGTGTCTCCACGGTGTCGGGCGACGAGGGCCGCGGCGTCGGCCCACGGGCTGTTCTCCGGGCGGGTAGGGGAGCCCACGGGCGTACGCCCGGCGGCTGTCCCCCGGTGTCCGCCGGCCCCGGCGTGCCCTCACAGGCACTTCACAGCGGTTCTCGATAGGGTCCGGGCAAGTCAGCGACCGGCTCCAAGGTGGAGCAGGGTGTCTTTGCACGGGAGTTCCGATGGTCTTCAAGAAGATGTTGAGCGCGCTCGGCGTGGGCGGGCCGAGCGTCGACACCGTCCTGACCAACCCGAACACCCGGCCCGGCCTGACCCTTGAGGGCCAGGTGAACCTGCTCGGCGGCGACGCGCCGGCCAACATCGAGCAGATCGTCGTCGGCCTGGTCACCCGGGTCGAGATCGAGGGCCACGACACGGAGTACGCGGGCGTCATGGAGTTCCACCGGCTGCCGGTCAGCGGCCCGCTCCAGCTCGCCGCGAAGCAGCAGCTCGCCATCCCGTTCCAGCTCCCGATGCCGTGGGAGACCCCGATCACCGACGTCTACGGTCAGCGGCTACGCGGCATGACGATGGGGCTGCGCACCGAGCTGGCGATCGCGCGGGCGGTGGACAAGGGCGACCTGGACCAGGTCAACGTGCACCCGCTGCCGGTGCACGAGCGGATCCTCGAGGCGTTCCAGCAGCTCGGTTTCCGGTTCAAGCACGCCGACCTGGAGCGCGGCCACATCCGGGGCACGCAGCAGACGCTGCCGTTCTACCAGGAGATCGAGTTCTTCGCCGCGCCGCAGTACGCGGGCACGATCAACGAGGTCGAGCTGACCTTCGTCACCAGCCCGCACGGCGTCGAGGTCATCCTCGAGTGCGACAAGCGCGGCGGCTTCCTGACCGCCGGGCACGACGCCTTCGGTCACTACCGGGTCGCGCACACCGAGGCCGACCGGACCGACTGGGTCCAGCTGGTCGACGGCTGGCTGCGGGAGACCACGTCCCGCTACGGCAGCCTGCGTAGCGCGCACGGCTTCGGCGGGCACGGGCACGGGCACGGGCACGGCCGGGGTGTCGGCATGGGCGGCGTGGTCGCCGGTGCCGCGCTCGGGGTCGTCGGCGGGATGGTCGCCGGAGAGATGATCGAGGACGCGATCGAGGGCGACTTCGCCGAGGACTGGGGCTTCGAGGAGTAGCAGCGCGGCTTCGAAAAATAGCAGCACACACGACAGTGGCCCCCGGGACCGTGGTCCCGGGGGCCGTCTGCCGTGGTGCGCGTCTCCCGGTCAGTGCCGGGCCTTGCGCTCCTCACCGCTGCGCCAGTTGCTGCCGGCCTTGGCCAGACCACGGCTACCCAGGTATCCGAGGGTCAGCAGGGTGATCATGAACCAGGCGTTGTCGGCCCGGAAGATGTCCACCCCGGCCGAGTTCCGGCCGACGAGCTGCGAGGCGGCCAGCACGCCGATCACGGCGGCGATGTAGACCCAGAACTCGGTGGTCCGCAGCGCCGGCTTGGTCTCCGTGCCGGGCGCCTGCATGGCCTCCCGGTGCCCGTCGTGCATCATCGGCATCGGACGGGTGGGCGTCTCCTGCATGGCCCGTTCCTGCATGGCCCTGTCCTGCATCGCCCGGTTGGGCATGTCCTGGGTCGGCCGGTTGGTCGGCCTGGTGGAAGCAGCCTGCGTGCTCATCTTGTCCTCCTCAGGATGCGATGAGTCGTACCTGCGTTCCCTCGCCCCGCTACCGCGTGTCGGCCACGGCACGGTTCGCGTTCATGGCGGGGACAACCGCCGTCTACCCGACCCGGCGGAGGCAGTAACGCCGACGGCGGCCAAAAAAGTCGCCCGCCGTCCCGCCCCCGAGGGCCGGCGTCGATCATGCAGCCGTGGTGAGGCGCAAAACGCCTGAACACGGATCTAACGGGCACCACGATTGCATGATCGACCGAGGTGGGAGGGCTCGGGCGGCGGGTTTGTCGGTCCGGACGTCGGGCACGCATCCCGCAACGACACTCCTGCGAGGTGATGGACATGCGTGAGGACGACATGCGGCAGGACGCCGCCCGGCGGGCCGAGGAGCGCATCGCCGGCGGCGCGTACGGCGAGGGCGCCCTCGACGAGGTCACCGTGCCCCAGACGGACGTGCAGCGGGTCATCCAGGACGAGGACCCGGACGACCCGGCGCACGTTCCGGTCGATCCTGAGGTGTTGCGGGACGGCGGACCCACCCGGGGGCAGGGCGCCGTCACCACGACCGGCGGCACCGCCGGCCCGGCGTCCGTCCGCCGGCTGGCGCGGCAGCCGGAGCGGCACCCCGGCAAGGTGGCGCCGACCACCACGGGCGACGCCACCACCGGCGGGCTGAGCACCCCGGCGGGCGGCTCCACCAGCGACCAGTCCGGCCCCGCCAGCCAGGTCGGCGACTTCACCCCGGAGTGACCCGTCCGTCGTCTGTCGGGTCAGCTGGTTCGCCCCGGAGTGACCCGTCCCGTCGCCTGCCGGGTCAGGTGGTTCACCCCGAAGTGGCCCACCCCGTCGCCTGCCGGGTCAGGTGGGGCGGAGGATGCCCAGGCGTTGGGTGGCGCGGGTGAGGGCGACGTAGAGATCGCTGCGGCCCCGGGGCGACTCCGCCACGATGCGGTCGGGGTCGACCAGGAGGACGGAGTCGAATTCGAGGCCCTTCGCCTGGCCGACGGTGAGCACCACCACCCGGCTCTCCAGCTCCGGGTCCTCGCCGACGGCCGCCTCGGGCAGGGCGGCGGTGAGCGCCGGGCCCAGCTCGTCGACCCGGCCGGCCGGCACGATCACCCCGAGCCGGCCGTCGTCCAGGCCGGCCGCCTCCCGGGTGGCGGCGACCACCAGCTCCGTCGCCAGCCGCTGGGGGGCCACCGCGCGGTCCCACGGCGGCACCCCGCTGGAGCGTACGGAGCGGGGCGGGCGTAGCGCCGGGTCGATCTCGGTGAGCACCTCGGCGGCGACCGCCATGATCTCGGCCGGGGTGCGGTAGCTGACGGTCAGCTCCTCCAGCCGCCAGCGCTGCGCCACGTACGGCTCCAGCGCGTCGGCCCAGGACGGCGTGCCGGCCAGCGCCCCGGTCTGCGCCACGTCGCCCACGATGGTCATCGAGCGACTCGGACAGCGGCGCATCAGCAGCCGCCAGGCCATCGGCGACAACTCCTGCGCCTCGTCGACGATCACGTGCCCGAACGCCCAGCGCCGGTCGGCGGCGGCCCGCTGCGCGGTGGTCAGCCGGTCCGCCTCCTCCTGCCGCTCCAGCAGCCGGTCGGCGTCGAGCAGGTCGGTCACGCCGAGGATCTCGCCGCCCTCGGCCTCGTCCTCCACGTCGATGGAGCGGGAGCCCCTGGCGATCTCCAGCACGCCCTCGGCGTACTCCCGCTGCATGGCCCGGATTCGTTCCCGGCGGGCGGCGGAGGCCCGCTCGTCCTCGCCGAGCAGCTCGGCCGCCTCGTCGAGCAGCGGTACGTCGGCCGGCGTCCAGCCGCCCGGCTCGCGGTGCAGCATGGCCCGCTCGTCGTCGGTGAGCATGGGCGCGGCGGCGGCGATCCGGTCGGGCGAGGCGTACAGGTCGGTGAGCAGGCGCTGCGGGGTGAGCACCGGCCAGAGCTGGTCCAGCGCGGCCCGCACCTCGGGCTCCTCGCGCAGCTCGCGGCGGATCTCCGCCACGTCGGCCTCGTCGAGCAGGTTCTCCCCGCCCAGCGGGTCGGCGCCGATCCGCTCGGCGACCTGCGCGGCGAGGGCGTGGACGATCTCGACGTCGAAGAGCGCCCGGGCCAGGTTGTGTGGCCGGTCGGAGCGGCGGGCCCGCTCCCGGGCGGCGCGTACGGTCTCCGGGTCGAGCCGCAGCACCTCCTGCTGCGGCAGCTCGATCTCCAGCGGCTCCTCGGGCACCCACTGCCGGTCCCGGACGGCGGCGGCCAGCACCTCGGCCAGCACCGCGCGGCCCTTGAGGGCGGCGGTCTCGGCGGGCTCGGCACGGCGGGCGCTGACGCCCGGGAAGAGATCGCCCTGCGTCCGCAGCAGCACGCCCGTCTCCGCCAGCGCCGGGAGCACCTGGGAGATGTAGCGCAGGAACGTGGCGTTCGGGCCGACCATGAGCACGCCCCGGGTGGAGAGCTGTTCCCGGTGGGTGTAGAGCAGGTACGCCGCGCGGTGCAGCGCGACCGCGGTCTTGCCGGTGCCGGGGCCGCCCTGCACCACGAGTACGCCCGGCAGGTTGGCGCGGATGATGCGGTCCTGCTCGGCCTGGATGGTCTCGACGATGTCGCGCATCCGGCCGGTGCGCCCGGCGTTGAGCGCGGCGAGCAGCGACGCCTCGCCGGTCAGTTCCTCGTGGGCGGTGGGGGAGGCGGTGGCGAGGTCCAGCACCTCGTCGTTGAGCGCGACCACCTTGCGCTCGCGGGTACGCAGGTGCCGGCGGCGGCGTACGCCCTGGGGGTTGGCGGCGGTGGCGAGGTAGAAGGCGCGGGCCGCCGGGGCGCGCCAGTCCATCAGCAGCGGGTCGTAGTCGCCGTCGGTGTCGAAGATCCCGATCCGGCCGATGTAGTGGGGGCCGCCTTCGTCCGTGTCGAGCCGACCGAAGCAGAGGCCGCTCTCGACGGCGGAGAACTGCTCGACCTGGTCGGCGTACATCCGCACGGCGCTGTCGCGCTGGGAGAGTGCCTGACGGGTGCCACCGGTCGCCCGCAACTCCTCGGTCAGCCGACGGGCGGCCTGCTCACGCAGCTCGTCCAGCCGGCGGTAGAGCATCGAGACGTATTCCTGTTCGCGACCGATTTCGTCGTTCGGCTGCAATTCCGTGGAATCGGCGGAATGCCTTGACAAGCCGTCTCCCATTTGCCTATAATCTCTCTCGGAACGGCTATGAATGGCCGTTCTTTTTTGTTGCCTGAACTGAGAAAGATACCGTGCGCCGGTCGCCGTGACCAAGCGCGCCGGGCACATGCCGCCGGCCACCCCACGCAGACGACGGGGCCCGCCGAAACGGCGGACCCCGTCGGACTGCCGATGCTCAGCCCTTCGCCACCTCGTAGAGCCGCTCCGGCGTCACCGCGCCCGCGATGAGCCGGCCGTCGTCGGTGAGCAGCACGCTGAACACCTTCCCGGTCAGCAGCCGGCCGCTGCCCCAGTCGCCGCTGACCTTCGGCAGCGCGCCGAGCAACGCCGCCGGGTCGCCGGTCGGTCCGTTCCCGGCGCGGCCGGGGGCGGCCGGTCGGTCCGCGGGCGCGCCGGCGCCGTCGAGCCGCGCGACCACCACGGTGGTCCAGCTCTCGCCGACGGTACGCACGTCCGGCCGCGCGCCGGCCATGGGCCGCTTCCCGGGCACGTCGGCGTGCTGTCTGCCGGCGGTCTCCTCGGTCACCTTGACACCGGGCGGCGGATTGAAGGTGAACTGGTCGGCGTCCGGCCGGGCGTACGACACCTGGGTGAAGGCCATCTCGAAGGCCGGCTTGTCGCTGCCGTCGGCGAAGACCTCGAAGCGCAGCGGCACGTGCTGCCGCGCGTCGATGGCGATGCGCACCTGGTGCACCAGCGAGGCGGCGTCGCGCGGGGCGAGCACCAGCTCGTACGCGTCGCGACCGGCGACCGTGGCGGACCGGCCGACGCTCACCTCGGTGCTCGGGTCGATCGCGGCCAGGGCCCGGTCGGCGGCCTCCCCGGGAGTGACCGGCAGCTCCGGGGTCTCGGCGCCGGCGGCGCCCTCGGGGAGCGTGCGGTGGGTGGCGGTGTTGGACCGGCTGTTCCAGACCCACACGTCCCGGCCGTTGCGCAGGATGTCCCGCTCGCCGAGCGTGTCCATGAGCGCGACGCGCTGCCGGTCGGGCCCGGAGTGCCAGACCCGCAGCGTGTGGGTGCCGGTGAGCAGGCCGGTCAGGCCGTCGCCGCCGACCAGTCCGGCCAGCGGCGGCAGGCCCAGGTCGGCGCGCTGCACGACCGTGCCGGAGAGCCCCTCCAGCCGGGAGGTCTGCAGGTCGACCAGGAGTTGGGCGGCGGTACGCGGCGGCAGGCTCGGCTCGGCCTGGGCGGCGAACGTGCCGAGCGCGGCGCCGCCGCCGATGACGGTCGCGACGGCGGTCACCGGGACCAGCCAGCGCAGGACGGGACGGCTCTTCAGGACGGACATGTGACACCTCCTGCCGACATCCTGCCCCCTCGACGCTGTGAGGGCGCTGAGGACGGCCGTACGGCCCCGGGCGCGCCGGTGGCACCCTTGGGGTGTGCGGTTGCTGGTGGTGGAGGACGAGTCGCGGCTGGCGTCCGCCCTGCAACGGGGCTTGCAGGCCGAGGGGTTCGCGGTGGACGTGGCCGCGACCGGCCCCGAGGGACTGGACGCGGCACGCCACGGCGGCTACGACGCGATGATCCTCGACGTGATGCTGCCCGGCCTCTCCGGCTACGAGCTGGTCCGCCGGCTGCGCGCCGAGGAGCACTGGCTCCCGGTGCTCATGCTCTCGGCCAAGGACGGCGAGTACGACCAGGCCGACGGGCTGGACTGCGGGGCCGACGACTACCTCACCAAGCCCTTCTCGTACGTGGTGCTGCTGGCCCGGCTGCGGGCCCTGCTGCGCCGGGGCGCCCCCGAACGCCCCACGGTGCTCGCGGTCGGCGATCTCCGGCTCGACCCGGCCCGGCGGCGGGTGACCCGGGCCGACGCCGAGGTCGCGCTCACCAGCCGCGAGTTCGCGCTGCTGGACTACCTGATGCGCCGCCCCGGCGAGGTGGTCTCCAAGACCGAGCTGCTCGACCACGTGTGGGACGCCAGCCTCGAGACCGCACCCAACGCCGTCGAGGTCTACATCGGCTACCTGCGGCGCAAGATCGGCAGGGAGCGGCTGGAGACGGTCCGGGGCGCCGGCTACCGGCTCACCACATGAGGCCCGGGCTGCGCGGGCGCCTGCGCGCCGGGCCGGGGCTGCGCGGGCGGCTGATGGCGGTCGGGGTGCTCGGCGTGTCGGGGGGACTGGCCGTCGGCGGGCTCGTCCTGCTCGCCGTACTGGGGTGGGCCCTGCAACGCGCCGTCGACACCGAGGCGTTCCGGACCGCCGACGCGGTCGCGCTGCTCGCCGCCGAGGAGGTCCTGCCCGACCCGCTGCCGGTGGCCGGCGGTCAGGTCCGGGTGCAGGTGATCGACGCCGAGGGGCGGGTACGGGCCGCCTCGATCGACGCCGACCGGCTGGTGCCGATGGTGTCGCCGGAGCGGATCGACGTCGGCGTCCGGCAGCGGTTGACGGTGTCGGGGGAGCGGGTCGGCCTGGCCGGGCCGGTACGGGTGGTGGCCGTACCGGCGGGCACCGACGCCGACCCGCGTACCGTCCTGGTGGCCCGGTCGCTGGCGGACGTGCGGCACAGCGCGCACGTCGTACGCACGATCCTGCTGGTGAGCCTCCCGCTGCTGGTGGCGGTGCTCGCCGCCGTGGCGTGGCGGGTGGTCGGCGCGACCCTGCGCCCCGTCGAGGCGCTGCGCCGGGGCGCCGAGGAGATCACCGGGCGCGACGGGGGCGGGCGGCTGCCCGTACCGGCGTCGCGGGACGAGATCCACCGACTGGCGGTCACGCTCAACGGGATGCTGGGCCGGCTGGAGTCCGCCCGGGACCGGCAACGGGCGTTCGTCGCCGACGCCGCGCACGAGCTGCGCAGCCCACTGACGAACATCCGTACCGAGCTGGAGGTAGCCCGGCGGCTGGCCGACCGGACGGACTGGACGGCCGTGTCGGCGAACCTGCTCGCCGACGCCGAGCGGCTCGGCCGGCTCGTCGACGACCTGCTGCTGCTGGCCCGGCTCGACGAGCGCCCGCCGGCGCGGGCCACCGGGCCGGTCGAGCTGGGTGCCCTGCTGTCGGCGGTGGCCGCCCGGTACCCGTCGCCGCCGGTGCGCCTCGACCCGCCGGCGGCGCCGCTGTGGACCGAGGGCGACCCCGACGAGCTACGGCGAATCCTGACCAACGTCGTCGACAACGCGGTCCGGCACGCCCGCGGCGAGGTGGTGCTGACCGCCGCTCCGGCCACCGGCCGGGAGGGCCCCGCCGACGGCGGGGGCCGGGACGCCGGCGGGAGAGCGGACGGGAGAACGGGCGGCGGCGGGAGCGCGGGCGGGAGAGCGGGCGGCGGCGGGACCGAGGGCGGAAGAACGGGCGGCGGCGGGAGCGCGGGGGTGGGCAGCGGCGGAAACGGCGGCGGGAGAGCGGGCGGCGGGACCATCGGCCGGGGAGGGGGCGGCAGCGGCGCTGGCGCGGCGGCGTACCACCTGGTGACGGTGACCGACGACGGGCCGGGGATCCCCGCCGCGGACCGGGAGCGGGTCTTCGGCCGGTTCACCCGGCTCGACGACGCGCGGGCCCGGGACGACGGCGGCGCCGGCCTCGGCCTGGCCATCGTGCGTGAGCTGGTCCGTCGGGCCGGCGGGAGCGTCGACCTGGCCGACGCCCACCCCGACCGGGCCGGCGGGCCGGGGCTGCGGGTACGGCTGTTGCTGCCGGCCCTGCACGATCCGGAACATCCCTGACGCGCGCCGGGCCCGACCGGCAGGGTCAAGGCGGTCCGGCAGGGCGGAGGCGGTCCGACAGAGGCGGTCCGGCAGGCAAAGGCACGGGCGGTCCGGCAAGGTGGTCCGGCAGAGGCGCGGGTGGTCCGGCGCGGCGGCACCGGGCTCTCGGCGTCCTTGCCGGTCCGTCAGCTCCGGCGGGTGCAGACCTCCGGCGCGCGGGCGATCATGTCGGTCGACCACACGACCGCGACGGTGAAGCAGTAGTCGGTGCTGCGGTTCAGGCCGTAGACGACGAAGGCGGTGGTGCCGGCGGGCAGGTTGGCGAAGGCCGTCTGTGCCTGGCCGGACCGGCCGCCCGAGATCACGACCGGGCCCTCCCCGCCGGCCGGGTACGTCCAGCGCAACGCCACGTTGTCCCGGTTGTCCCGCAGCGTCACCGCGCTGGGCGGGCTGCCGGGGGAGGCCGCGCCCCCGGTCGTCGGGCCGGCGGCGGGCGGGGCGCCCGTGCCGGTCGGGCCGCCGGCCGGCGTGGAGGCCGGTGCGCCGGTCGCGGCCGGGGGCGCCGGATCGGACCCACCGTCGACCGCCGCCACCCCGGCGATCACCGCCGCCGTGCCCAGCAGCGCCACCACGACGCCACCGACGACGAGCGTCAGCAGCCGGGTGTCGCGCCGCGACGGTGCCCGGTGGACCGGCACCGGCAGCAGCCGCGACGGCTGGTACGGCTCCTCGGGTGCGTCGGGCCGGCGGACGCGGTGCACCCCGTCGGCCTCCTCGCCGCCACCGCCGGCCAGCGGCACGACCGCTGGCGGCACGGCGCTGTCGGCCGGCCCGTCCCCGGCGTCGCCCTCGGGCGGCCACCAACCGGGCGGCGGGTCCTCCGTCGGCTGCCGGGGCGTCGGCACCGTGTGCGGTGCTCCGGCATACCGGTCGGCGTGCGGCGCTCCGGCGTACGGGTCCGTGTACGGGTCGGCGTGCGGCGGCGCGGCGTACGGGTCCGGATCCGTCGGGCGGTAACCCGGCTGCGAGGGGTGCTGCGCCGTCGACGGTCCGTCGCCCGGGGGTGGGGTGCGCGCGGACGGCACGATCGGGCCGTCCCGGCCCACGGGTGCGGCGTCGGCGCAGACGTGGTCCGGGTTGGCCGCCGCCCGGGCGAGCCCCGCCACCTGCGCGGCCAGCGGATCGTCCGCCGGCAGGTGCTGGCGGCACAGCTCCCTGGCCAGCGCCAGGTTGTCGTGCGCCTCGGTGAACTGCCCGCAGTCGCGTTGCATCGCGCCGAGCCGGGCCAGCATCTTGATGCCGCTGGGGTGCCCGTCGCCGTAGACCTCGCGGTGCAGCTCCCAGGCGTCCTGCAACCGGTCGCGGGCAACCTGGCACTGGCCGCGCGCGTACTCCACGGTGGCCAGGTCGGCGTGGGCGGCGAGCACCCGCAGCGACTCGGGGCCGTCGAGCGCGGTCAGCTCGATGATCACTTCCTGGTAGAGGCGGGCGGCGCGAGACCAGCTGCCGACCCGGTGCAGCACCGCCGCGAGGGTGGCCGCGGCGGCCACTGTGCGCTGGTCGGAGCGCCCGTGCAACCGGGTCGTGGCCGCGTACGCGAACGCGGCCCAGCCCCGGGCCGAGTGCGGCTCGCCGAGGGCGACCAGCACACGGGCCTGGAGGCTGGCGGCCTCGGCCAGCTCTGGTGTGGCGTTGGCCGGACGCGGGTCGGCGTCGGTCAGCGCGTCGGCGAGCAGCCGTTGGGCGCCGGCGAGGTCGCCGGAGGACACCAGGTGGTGTGCGTGGTCAGTCAGATCCCCGAAGCCGGAAGGCACGCCCCATCGTGCTCATCCGACGACGGTAAGTACAAGACCCGAATGGGAGTGTATTGGTCAGGAACCGGTCAGGTGGGCGGCGAGCGTCTCGCTGATCCGGCGCAACTGGTCCACCTGGGCGGGGGTCAACGCGTCGAACAGGTGGCGGCGTACCCCCTCGACGTGGCCGGGCGCGGCGGCGGCGAGGGCGGCGAATCCCTCGTCGGTGAGGACGGCGATCTGCCCGCGCCGGTCGGTGGGGCACTCGTCACGGCGGACCCAGCCGGCCGCTTCGAGTCGCGCGACGGCGTGCGAGAGCCGGCTGCGCGAGGAGCCGCTGGCCTCGGCCAGGTCGCTCATCCGCAGCTGGCGTCGGGGCGACTCGGAGAGCCGGACCAGGATCTCGTAGTACGCGTGCGGCATCCCGGCGTCGCGTTGCAGCTCCCGGTCGAGCGCCTCCATCAGCGCCCGGGAGGCGGTCAGGTACGCGCGCCAGGTGCGCTGCTCGTCGGGATCCAGCCAGCGGGTCATGACGGCCATCATACGGCAGATAGTTGAACGTTCAACAAAACCGCGCTAGCGTCGGTGGCATGGGAATCCACCGCCTCAACCACGCCGTGCTCTACGTCAGTGACCTCGCCCGCAGCGTCGACTTCTACCGCGACGTGCTGGGCTTCCGGCCGATCCCGATGACGCCGGACGGTTTCCAGGGCGCCGCCTTCCTCCAGGCGCCCGGCTCCACCAACGACCACGACCTGGGCCTGTTCGAGATCGGCGCGGGCGCCGGCCGCTCCACCGCCGGCCGCGCCACCGTGGGGCTCTACCACCTGGCCTGGGAGGTCGACACCCTCGACGAGATGGAGGCCACCGCGCAGCGGCTCGCCGCCGCCGGAGCCCTGGTCGGCGCGTCCGACCACGGCACCACCAAGAGCCTCTACGGGCAGGACCCGGACGGGCTGGAGTTCGAGATCGTCTGGCTGGTGCCGGCGGACCGGCTCGACGACGCCGCCCTGGCCGCCCGCAAGCGGATCGGCCGGCTCGACCTGGACGCCGAGCGGCGGCGCTACGGCGGCCAGACCCGCGGCGGCGTGGGCGTCTCCGTACCGGCCTGACCCGCCCCTGGGCGCGGCGCCGCCCCGCCGACAGCCAGGCCATCGGGGGCCGGCGACGCCCCGATGGCCGGCCGGTCGGGGGAGCTGTGCCCGGCCCGGGGCGGGGGTGCGGTAGAACGGCAGCATGCCGACCGACGCCGTCCTGCGCGAGCTGCTCGTCCGACACCTGGAGACCTGGCTGCCGGGGGCGCTGCACCGCGCCCGCCGGGCCACCCTCGCCCTGGCGTACGCCGGTGGCGACGCCGGCCGCGCGGAGGCCGCGCTGCGGGTGGTCGCCGGGCACGCCGAGCGGCTGCGGGGCCGTCAGCTCACCGTGCTGGTGCTCGCCGACGGCTCGGAGGAGCTGCCGGCCCGGCTCGGTGCCGTGGAGGCGGGACTGCCGGCGGGCGTCGCCGTGCACCTCGTGCCCGGCGGTCCCGCCCGGCTGCCGGTGGCGGTGAAGGCGGCCGGCGCGGCCGGCGCGCCCCTGCTGTCCGTCGTGGACGCCGACGCCGCCGATCCCGCCGTGCTGACCGCCGCGGCGACCGGCAAGCCGGCGGACGTGCTGTTCGCCACCGCCGCCGGGGCCCCCGCACGCGCCGCCCTCGCCGACGCCGGGTTCCGGCTGACGACCGAGGTGGAGCTGGTGCCCGCCGACGGCGCCCCGGCGCGGCTGGTCGCCTTCGCGAGCGGGTCGGACAAGAGCCTGGAGGCGTTCAAGGAGGCGCTCTGGGCCGTCGACGGTGCCGCCGGCGTGCGCTACCGCGACGCGGCGGGGCGGCTCCTCGACGTCGTACCGGCCCCGGAAACCGGCCCACTGGGCCACGAGCTGCTGGCCGAGCTGACGCGCTCCGGCCCGCGTACGGTCACCGAGCTGCGCCGGCACGCCCTCACCGCGACCGCCTACCGGTCGTCCGACGCCGTCCGGGCGCTGACCGGGCTGCTCGCCGCCGGGGAGGTTGCCCGCGAGCCCGAAGACGGTCGGCTCGGCGGCGACGTGCTCATCTCCGTCCTGGGGACACGCCCGCTCACCTGACCGACGCCCACCCGCACACACGTCGAGCGGGGTGCCGGTGAATCACCGGCACCCCGCTCGACCTCGGGGCGTCAGGCCCGGGACTTGTCCTGCTTCCAGGACAGCGGACCCGGCAGGTCGACCCGGTGCGCCTTGGCGCGGGAGTTCCAGGACCAGCGACCGATCTTGATGCTCCAGGACGAGAAGCCGTTCTCGGTGAAGTTCAGGATGATCGGGCCGTACTTCTTGCGCTTGCGGAACATCAGACCCATCGCGGGGCTCCTTTCGATTCCCTTCCCTGCCCTGTCGAACCCGAACATGCCCGGAACGACGAATTGCGAAACCCGCCCTCTCCCCAGTGGACGATGCGGCCGAACACGACGTGAAGTCCTATCAACCAGATAGGTGATGTCGGAGGACTTTTCGCAGGTGACGTGGGCATTCCGGTGGGCCCCGCGGGCGCGGGTCCCATCCCTCGGTAGGGCATTGACCTCGGCGGTCGGCCCCGGCAGCATGGGATCATGACGCACCGGGACGAGCATCTCCTCACGGCCCGCGTGCACGTCGACCTGGTCCGCCACGCGAGCGCCCTCTGTTGATCCGACCCGGTCCTCCCGAGTCGCGGTCCCCGCCCGGCCGCACCCCTGCACCGCCCGGCCGCGTGCCGCGCCCCCGCAGTGGGCCGTCCCCCCTCGTCGACACCGCAGGAGCCCTCATGGCCTCACCCCGGACGGCGCCCGTCGCCGCCACCGCCCCGACCGCCGATGGCCGGCACCCGCTGGCGCACCGGCCCCTGCCCGCCCCCGGTGCCGGCGTGACCACCGTGCCGCGCCCCCGGGCGGACGCCACCGACCTGCTTCCGGTGGACGGTGACCTGTTCCGCGCGTTGCTGCGCCGACAGGCCGCGACCGTCACCGTGGTGACCGCCGTGGCACCGGGCACCGTCGATCCGGCCTGCCTCGGCGGCCTGGGCGAGCCCGTCCGGGTCGGCTTCACCGCCACGTCGTTCACCTCGGTCTCGCTGGACCCGCCGCTCGTCTCGTTCTGCCTCGGGGTCGCCTCGTCGAGCTGGCCCGTGCTCGACCGCGCCGAGTACGTCGCCGTGCACCTGCTCGGCGCGCACCAGCGGGAGGCCGCCCAGGTCTTCGCGACCAGCGGGATCGACCGGTTCGCCGCGTATCCGCACTGGACGCCGGGGCCGTTCGGGGTGCCGCTGCTGACCGGGGTGCCGGCCCGGCTGCTCTGCCGGATCGCGCACCGGGTGCCGGCCGGCGACCACACCCTCTTCATCGCCGAGCCGCTCGCCCTCGGCGGCGGCGAGGACGTCGACCCGCTGGTCCGGCACCGGGGCGACTACACCACGACGGGCGCGGCGATGCCGTCATGACCGGGACGGCCACCCGCCCGGCGGCCGATCAGCCGCAGGCGGCCCCCACGGGCGGTCCGACCGGCGCCGGGGACCTGCTCGCGCTGGATCCCGCCGCCCAGGATCTGCTCGCGCTGGAACCGGCCGCCCAGGACCTGCTGTTCCGGGCGGCCCGCACGGCCAACACCTTCACCGACGAGCCCGTCACCGACGCCCAGGTCAGGGCGATCCACGACCTGGTCCGGTACGGGCCGACGGCGCTCAACGCCCAGCCGCTGCGGATCCTGCTGCTGCGCTCGCCGGCCGCCCGGGCCCGGCTGCTGCCGCACGTGTCCCGCGGCAACCGGGCGAAGACCGCCGCCGCGCCGCTGGTGGCGGTGCTCGCCGCCGACGTGGACTTCCACGACCGGCTGCCGGAGCTGTTCCCGCACCAGCCGCGGGCACGTGACTGGCTCGGTGACCGGGCGGAGCGGGTCGCGCAGGCCCGGTTCAACGCCACCCTCCAGATCGGCTACGTGGTGGTCGGCGTACGGGCGGCGGGGCTGGCCGCCGGTCCGATGGCCGGCTTCGATCCCGTCGGCGTACGGCAGGAGTTCTTCCCGGACGGCCGGCACGAGGTGCTGCTGCTCATGAACATCGGCCGCCCGGGGCCGCACGC
Source organism: Micromonospora sp. NPDC049051 (assembly GCF_043197575.1). NCBI lineage: Bacteria > Bacillati > Actinomycetota > Actinomycetes > Micromonosporales > Micromonosporaceae > Micromonospora > Micromonospora sp. NPDC049051. Next base: position 576,233 of record NZ_JBICTL010000002.1, on the reverse strand, counting down.
GTGGCACGACCGACTGCCCCGGCTGGACGCCGCCGAGGTGATCACCACGCTGTGACGCTCCGGCGAGGGCGGGCGGGTGTCAGGCGCCGGCGCGGTCGACGACGAGCACGCGGGTGACGCTGCCGTCGTCCTCGGCGATGTCGCGCTCGTGGACGAAGCCGAGCTTGCCGAGCAGCGCCAGCGAGGTGTGATTGGCGTCGGCGACCGTCGCGTACACACGGGGCAGGCCGAGGGTGTCGAAGCCGTAGCGGACCAGGGCCCCGGCCAGCTCGGTGCCCAGGCCCGCACCCCAGGCCCGCTTCGCCAGCGCGTAGATGATCTCGTGGCCGTCGACCTGGTCCGTCCGCTTGATCTCGGCGTGCCCGACGAAGCGACCGTCCCGGCGCACCGCCCAGACGTCGAAGAGCTCCTCGGCGTAGACCTTCGTGAACACGCGCCCGAAGAGGGCGCCGGCCTCCTCGGCGCTCAGCGGGCCGTCGCCCATGAACCGGCCCACCTCGGGGTCGGTGAGCAGGGCGATGGAGTCCTCGGCGTCGTCCGGCCGGTAGGGCTCCAGCAGCAACCGGTCGGTACGCAGGACGGGGGTGGGCATCAGCGCGGCTCCCAGGCGTCGGGCAACGCGGTCAACCTACGCACGTGGGCCGGCAGCCGGCCACTGACTATTTCCGCGAGGCTCACCTCGTCGACGACCCGCCGCACGGCGGCCCGCACCGCGACCCAGAGCCCCGGCAGGTTCTCCGCCGCGCCCTCGTAGCTGGTCTCCTCCGGGCGCAGCCCGCGTACCCCCGCCAGCGGGCCCTCCACGGCGCGCAGCACCGCGCCGACGGTCACCTCGCGTGGAGGGCGGGCCAGCGTGTAGCCGCCCTCGGCGCCGCGCTGCGCCCGGACGATGCCGGCCCGCCGCAGGTCGGCCAGGACCGCCTCCAGGAACTTGCGCGGCATGTCCTGCTCCGCCGCGATGGCCTGGGTGGAGAGCAGCTGAGGGTACGCGGTGGCGAGGCTCAGCGCCGCCCGTACCGCGTAGTCGCCGCGTGCGGAGATCTGCACCCTGACATCATGCCCCGCGGGGGCGACCGGCCATGTCGGCGGGCGGGCGCGGCCGGACGGGCGCCCCGGGTACCGGCTGCTCGCGGGCCGCGCGGAACGCGCCCGGGCTCATCCCGACCTCGCGGGTGAAGAACCGGCCGAAGTTCGTCGGCTCGGAGAAACCCAGCCGCCGGCCGATCCGGGCGATCGGCTCGTCGGTGGCCGCCAGCAGCCGGCTCGCCTGCAGGGCCACCCGCTCGTCGACCACCTGCTTGGCGCTGCGCCCGGTCACCGCCAGGCAGGCCCGGGTGAGCGTACGCACCGAGCAGCCCAGCCGGGCGGCGTAGTCCTCGACGCGGCGGGTGTGCTGGTAGCCGCGCTCGACCTCCCGGCAGAGCCGGTGGAACGTGGCCGCCTCCGCCCGGGTCGCCCGCTGGGCGCCAGCGGGCAGCAGCGACAGCCGGAGCAGCAGCACGGCCAGCTGGTGACGGAGCAGTCCGCGTGCGGCGGCCACGCCCCGGTGCCGCAGGCAGTCCACGGCCAGTTGGCTCACCTCGTTGATCACCGCGTCCTCGTCCTCGCCCGCGAGCTGGAGCCAGGACGTGACGGCGTCCGGGTCGACGTCGAGCCCGCGCAGCGCCGCCGGCTCCCAGCGCACGACCGTCGCGTCGAGCTGCGGGCCGGCGCAGCGCAGCACCTGCCCGGCGCGTACCCGCAGCAACGTGCCGGGGCGGCAGGGCAGCGCGCGGAAATCCAGCTCGGCGGTGCCGTGTCCGCCCGTGGTCAGCACGAGCAGGTCCCTCTCCAGCAGCACCGGGCGCCGCCAGCGCGGCTCGGAGGCGAGGTCACCGAGGGCCACGGTGTCGATCTCGGCGGGGGCGGTCGCCGGGTTGTCGGGCGGGGCGGGGGAGAGCTGACCGGAAGAGACCATCGCCTGCGACGGTAGCCCGCAGCGACGATCAACGCATCCCGGGAAGGCTTCCCAGCTCGGCGGTCGGGGGTTGTCGAGGTCCTGCGGGCCGGGCTACGTTACCGAACGGTAGCGCCGTCCGGTCCAGGCACGGCCGGAGCCGGTCCCACGCCGGTCAGGTCGCCCCGCCCGGCGGCCCCGGGCCGACTCGCGATGGGATGGGCATGACGGATCTGTTCTCGGTCGAAGGCAAGACGGTCCTGGTCACCGGTGGCTCGCGAGGGATCGGCCTGATGATCGCCCAGGGCTTCGTCCGGGCCGGCGCTCACGTGATCATCTCGTCGCGCAAGGCGGACGTCTGCGAGGCCGTCGCCAAGGAACTCGCCGCCGAGGGGCGCTGCGAGGCCATCCCCGCCGACCTCGGCCACGACGCCGGCGCCGAAGGGCTGGCCGCCGCCGTACGGGAGCGGTTCGACCGGCTCGACGTGCTGGTCAACAACGCGGGCGCCACGTGGGGCGCGCCGCTGGAGTCGTACCCGGAGAGTGCGTTCGACAAGCTGTGGGCCGTCAACGTCAAGGCGCTCTTCCGGCTCACCACCGCGCTGCTGCCCGCGCTGCGCGCGTCAGCCAGCGCCGACGACCCGGCCCGCGTGATCAACATCGGCTCCATCGACGGCATCCGGGTGCCGATGATGGAGGTGTACGCGTACTCGGCGACGAAGGCCGCCGTGCACATGCTCACCCGCAGCCTGGCCCACCAGCTCGCCGGCGAGCGGATCACCGTCAACGCGATCGCGCCCGGGCCGTTCGAGAGCAGGATGATGGCGTTCGCGCTGGACGACCCCGCGTCCCGGGCCGCCATCGAGGGGCAGGTGCCGCTGGGCCGGATCGGCCGGCCGGAGGACATGGCCGGCACCGCGATCTACCTGTCGTCGCGCGCCGGGGCGTACCTCACCGGTGCGGTGATCCCGGTCGACGGCGGCATCACCACCCACGGCTGAGCCTGACGAAGGGCGGGAGACGGTGCGCGTACCCCCTGGTGGGCCGGAGCCGCGCGGACTCGGCAGATCCGCGCGGCCCCGGACGGCCGGTGTGGCCGGTGGTTCAGCGGCCGGCGAGCAGCCGGGTCACCGCCGTGTCGACGTCTAGGTGCTCGGCCTCGCGACCGCGCGGGACGACGACGTAGGTCCGCCGCAGGAAGCGCACCAGGACGCTGCGCGGCACCTCGAACAGGGCGTTGCCGTCGGGCGACGACAGCGCCAGCGCGACGAAGTCCCCGCGCGGGGTGGCCCAGGGCCAGACCCGCACGTCCCCGATGCCGGCCGGCTCGTCAAGACCCGTGACCAGCAACTCCCGGGCGAACGACCAGCTGACCGCCTCGCCGCCGGCAGATTCGGCGTGGAACAGGACATGGACCGCATACGGATCAGCAGGGTCGTAACGCAGACTGGCACGCACCGGCAAGGCGGTGGCGTCAGGTGCGACGAGCCTTAGCGACGTCTCGACCTCTACGGTCGTCGGTCGGATGACACTCATGGACGATCTCCCCCCGGCACCGCTGCGGAACGCGCGTGTCCCGCTTTTCCCATACTCAGGTGCTACTCCTGGCTACGCTCCGCCATACGCTGACTTCACCCAGTGGTGGGAAGGGGGTCGGAAAGGCCGCGTGAATGTGAAGATTCATGTAGGATTTCCGGTTCTGCCCAGTGCGTGATCCCGCCCGGCATCGGGTGGTTCAGTCGTCGACTTACTCCGGTAACGTCCAGTCGTCCGTTCCAGTGACGGGCGCGAGCCACACTGGGGGAGGAAATGGTTACGAAACGATCCTCAGTGGATCCGATGGCAGTGCCGGACCCGCCGAAAGTCGCGGCCCGGACAGCCGAAAAGCGGGGGTACGGAGTGCCGATGGAACAGCACGAGCGGCCCGGTCGGCCGGGAGCCGACCAGGGCGGCGCGGGCCGTACGGCGCTGGCCGAGCGGCGGCAGCGACCGCGCTGGCGGCAGCGGTTGAGCACCACCCTCGCCCTGATCCGGGCCAACCCGACCGGACGGGTCACCCTCAAGATCTTCATCGCCATCGCCGGCGCCCTCGTCGTCACCATCGGCATCGCCCTCATCCCGCTGCCCGGCCCCGGCTGGCTGCTGGTGATCGCCGGCCTCGGCGTGTGGGCCGTCGAGTTCCACTGGGCCCGCCGACTGCTCGGCTTCACCCGCCGACACGTGCACAACTGGACGCAGTGGGTGAAGGAGCGATCGCTGACCGTACGGTTCCTGCTCGGCTCCGTCGGCCTGGTCTTCGTCGGCTCGGTGGTCTGGCTGTCGCTCAAGTACAGCTTCGGCATCGACGTGGTCGCCGAGGCGCTGCACTACCTGGCGACGCACTGACCGGTCCGACATGGCGGCTCGGCCTGGTCGACCGACCGCCCGCGGCACGCGGACCCCGGATTTCCGGTCCGGTCCCACGATCAGGTAGAGTCATCGGCGCTGAGGGCGATTAGCTCAGCGGGAGAGCGCTTCGTTCACACCGAAGAGGTCACTGGTTCGATCCCAGTATCGCCCACCGTAAGTATGTGCAGGTCACGAGGCCCGTTACCGGAACTCCGGTAACGGGCCTCGTGGCGTTCGGCCCTTAGTTTGGGAGCAGATTGGGAGCAGGCGTTCGTCTGGTGGCTGACCGAGGCAGGCGTGCCGGCGGCCACTACTACCGGGGCAACGGCTTAATCGTCGCTCCTCACCTGATCAAGGAGCTGGACATGCCGCTGACAGCCCCAGGTTAGGACAAGGCTCCCCGGCTACGGGCCAGCAGCCTGGCCGACGGCTGCTGGTCCGGTGGGCCGCCCACACGCCGGTCCACCGGGCTAGGTCGTGTACCCACTTCTCGGTGCTCTGGCGGGCCTTGGCTGACCACTTTGACGCGTCAATTGCTGCGAACTCAGGGCGTCAAAGCGGCGGTTCGCCTGCCCGAACGGCTGATCAGCCAGCGCGACGAAGAGCAGGGCGAAGACACGACTCGTTGATCCGCCACCAGGTCGCCGATCCGTCCGGGTTGTCGACGCGCTGCGGTGGGAACTCGGCGATCGGGGGCGACGACGCGCTGCGGGTGCTGGTGAGGAGCCGCCGAGATGACCGCGGAACCGCAGGCCCCGCCCGCCGTCCGAATTCAGCTCGCCCTCCATCCTGGCGGACATCGCCACCACCGACCCGTCCCGGCATGGCACGGCACATCGGCCCGGACACCCCGGAGATCACCGCCCGTCCACCGCAACCAGCTGGTCTGGACGCCGCTCGCTCTGGCCCACGAGGCTGGCGTCCCGGCCGGCGTCGGGCACGACCCGACCGACCCCCGGACGCACGCCCGGCCGTCCATGTCGGCCAGTCCGGCGGCGACGCGCTGCTCGCGGATGGCCGGGGGGTCCACGGCATCGCCCCGTCGTCCTCGCATGCGGGCGGGGGGTTTATCCGGCGCGCTGCCTTCTGATGCCCCGAGCCATCCCCTCGATCGGCGCGGCGACCACGACTAGGCTCATCCTCCGCCGGCCCACCCTGTACCTCGCAGGAGTGAGTGGCACCGGCGCCAGTGGGGGATAAGGGGGCGGCGTTGACTGCTGTAACCGCAGACACTTTCCTTGACGATGCGGATGCACGGGAGATCATCTGGCCCAAACCAGCCGGAGCGCCCGGTGCGCTCACGGTTGACCGCGTCCTTATCGCCGAAGGGCCTGACGCGTTCGAGGTCCTGCTGGCCACCGCGCAAGCTGCTCCTAAAACCGAGGATGTTCGGCGGCTGTGGAGCCTACGGTGGAACCGTCGAGCGGCTCCTGTCGTGCTGGTCGTCGCTTATGCCGCGGGTGGCCAGTGGAAGGCGGCGATCTGCGGCACGCGGGATGACCCGGCAGTGCTTACCAATCTAGATCTGGGCCAGGTTGAACGGATCTGCGCCGCCGCACTTGCCGCCCCCGACCCGGCTACCGCTGATCGCACGCTGCACCGGTTGCTGGTCGGTCAGAAAGATCAGCTAGTTCCTGGCCTGACCAACTCTGGCCTGTTCGCATCTCACGAACTTCGGACCGGTGTTCCCACTCGGAGTGACTGGACAACGAAGAGGAAGCCTGCCGAGTCGCTGCTAAGGCTGCGGGGCACCGATCTCATCCACGGACTCGGTTTCACCGCCACCGCCTACGGATCCACCGCACTGCTCCTCAGCGCTCACGGCGCGCAGCAGGCGGTCGCCGTCCTCCTTGACGAACAGGACGTATTCGATCGGCCAGCCGCCCGATTCGGGGCGGTCAGCCCGGTGGCGCATGGAATCGCAGCGGCCCAGGCAAACGACGTGCCCTGGCTAGTCGTACTTCGCGGCGCCCAGATCCGGCTTTATTCGGCAAAACCGGATGTCGGCGTCGGTCGCAAGGGACAGACCGAGACCTTCCTCGAGCTCGACCTGGCGCTGCTGTCCGCCGACGACGCTGCCTACCTGGCGCTGTTGTTCTCTGTCGACGCCCTAGCTCCAAACGGCACGGTCGCGGAGATTCTGCGCGCCTCGGCTGATCACGCGGCCGCGCTCGGCGAGCGCCTGCGGGAACGGGTTTACGTCGACGTCGTACCCGATCTTGCCAAGGCGGTCGCCGGGTACATGGGTGCTACGAGCGAAGCGAATCTGGCGGAGGCCTACCACCGCACCCTCATCATCCTCTTCCGGTTGCTGTTCATCGCCTACGCCGAAGACCGTGGGCTGCTGCCTTACCTACGTAACCCGCGGTATACGAAGAAGGCACTCAAGACACTCGCCCGCGAGTTCGCCGACAACCCAGACCTAGAGTTCGATCCGGACGCCACGGACCGGTGGGAAGACCTACTCGGTGTGTGGCGCGCCGTTGACGACGGCAACCGTGAGTGGGGTGTGCCCGCTTACAACGGCGGCCTGTTCGCCGCCGACGAGGCGCATCCTTCCGGGAAGGCCATCGCCGCGATGCGCCTGACGAACGCACAGATCGGCCGGGCGCTGCGCGCCCTACTCGTCGACACCGGACCCGACGGTACCCGTGGCCCAGTCGACTTCCGGGCGCTGTCCGTCCGTGAGTTCGGCACCATCTACGAAGGTCTACTCGAGTCGTCGCTGTCCGTCGCTTCATCCGACCTGGCCGTCGATCCAAGGACCAAGGCGTACCTGCCCGCCAAGCGGGCTGAGGCAATTGAGGTTCGCGCGGGTGAGGTGTACTTCCACAACGCCTCCGGGGCACGAAAATCGACCGGGTCGTATTTCACCAAACAGTTCGCGGTCGAGCACCTTCTGGACACTGCCCTCGAACCGGCCCTCATCGACCATCTCAACCGCGTCAAAGCCGCACTCGACGCTGGCGACGACGCCAAGGCCGCCGACGTGTTCTTCGACTTCCGGGTCGCCGACCTGGCGATGGGATCAGGCCACTTCCTTGTCGCCGCCATCGACCGGATCGAAAACCGGTTCTCCGCCTTCCTAGTTACCCATCCGATCCCGGCCGTCGCGAACGAGCTTCATCGGCTCGCCACCGCCGCCCATGACGCGCTCGGCGATAGCGCCCCAGACATCGAGATCGAACCCTCCGCGCTCCTACGCAGACAAATCGCCCGTCGCTGCATCTACGGCCTCGACCTCAACTTGATGGCCGTAGAGCTTGCCCGGCTCGGCATCTGGATCCATACGTTTGTACCGGGCCTCCCGATGAGCGCACTCGACCACGGCCTCGTGGTCGGCAACAGCCTCACCGGCATCGGCACTATCGACGAGGTCCTCGATATTCTCGAACCGCAACGCGTACCTGGCCAGTACAGCCTGTTCCTTTCGCAGATCGAAACCGCGCTGGCCTTATCGAGGGATCGGCTGTTGCGTGTGGCTCAGACTGCGGAGGCAACCAAAGCGGAGGTCCGGGAGGCCGCAAGAGCGCACCTCAAGGCTATGGAGGAAGCCAAGGGGGCGAAGGCCCTTATGGACGCTGCGGTTGGCGTCCGCTTGGGCATTATCGGGCTGCCATCGAGCGCGGACGAGGCCCTATCCGCCGGACAAAAGTCTGAGCTGCAGGACAAGGTGCAGCAGTTCCAAGTGGCACAGCTTCCCTATTTATTTCCTGAGGTATTCCTCCGCGATAACCCGGGGTTTGATGTTCTTATTGGAAACCCGCCGTGGGAGAAGGTGCGGCATGAACCACATCAGTTTTGGGTGATACGCGATCCAGGACTTGTCGCCCTTAAAGGAAAAAGGCGTGAGGAGCGGATCGCATGGCTTCGACGAAACCGGCCAATTGACGCCGCGGAGGAAGAGCGCGAGAGCGCCTACCGTAACGCTATGAAGGATCTACTTGCTCGCAGCTATCGCTTGCAGAAGTCTCAGCATTACGACCTTGCAAAGATATTTGCTGAGCGCAACCTAAGATTGGTCCGAACCCACGGGTCAGTCGGAGTTGTACTTCCGCAGGCGCTCCTCATGCTTGGCGGATGGGCGCCGATCCGAGAACACATGATTCGTCGGCACAGAGTCGTCGTATTCCCGCTGCGTAACCGGGCAGAGTGGTTGTTTGATGGCGTAGATGTCCGCATGACCATCTGCCTACTGGCGCTGACCCGGGGCGAGGGAGTTACCGTTCACGCTGCTGCCGACTCCCTTCCCCGATTTCAGGCCGAGCGGCAGATCGAGGGCCTGCACCTGTCGGTCCTGGACCTGGCCGACCTCAGTGACGAGTTGAATGTTCCCTGGTTCGAAAACCCTGACGATCCCGCAACTTTCACCGCGATGTCGCGTCATCCACGCCTTGGGAGCGGTCGTGGCTGGGTGAGGGGAACGGCCGACAGCACACGTTGGGACTTCTCAGGGAGCGGAAAACACAAGAGCTTCGCTACCGAGGTAACAACCGGCGGTGAGTGGCGCGTAACTATGACGCGTCATGTCGACGCCTACGACCTCACGGATGACGTGGAGGGAAAGTACATTCCGAGGCCAGCCGATCTTGTCTCGACAGCTAGCGGAATATCTGTTTTGAATGGTCAAGTTCTTCTCGACAAGACCCACCCGCCGCTCGTGTTCCGATTTCCCGTGCGCAATGATGACAGCCGCACACTTATAGCGACCGCGCTTCCAGAGTTTGGCTGGCTCTTCAGTAAGGGGTACGCGCATGGTGTGCGCATGGATCCAGCAGTCACGGCGATGGACATCCTAGCGCTTCTCGGATATCTCAACAGCATCGCTGCCGATTGGTGGGCGCGGCGGTTCGTAGACCGGCATTTGGGCAAACGCATCATCGACGGGCTGCCTCTTCCGGATTGGTCCATCAGTGACCGCGAGAAGGTGGCTGGGCTTGTCGCCGCTCTCCTGCGGTCCAATGGGTATGTAAATCTAGCGGGCAGCCGAATGCTGCCTCCCTCGTCGGGCAATTCCCAAAGCGCGATTCTGATCAAGGCTCAGATTGACGCGCTTTCGATTCGGGGCCTGGGGTTGTCGTCGGACCAAGCTGAGACGATGTTCTTGGACTTTGAGAATACGCCGGATGCGTTGCCGGACGAACAACGAGACGGGATTCGACAGCTCCTCACCGACGGTACGCAATCGGACAACCGAGAATGACTATCGCCAACGACAGCTTTCGCGTCGAGTTTGCGACGAACCGGCCAACGACGAGCGAGACAGTTGCCGGAGCGATCAATAGTTTGCTAGGCGGTCTGCGAGAGCGGCTGATTCGGCCCCCGACGGTGGCTATCGCGACGGCCTACTTCAACCCGGGCGGGTTCAAGTTGCTCGCTGACGAGTTGGAGCAGGCTGGTGGAGTGCGCTTGCTGCTTGGTGCGGAACCACTGGAGGCCGATGACCGGCCGAGGGTGCGGTCTCTTGCGATACCGCGGCGACGGCGGGGTCCGTCACCGGAGGTCCAGCGGGCGCTCGCGGGGCATGCCCGCTCGTTGGAGGAGGACCGGAATTTGCTCGGGTTCACTCGTGAGGCTGACGCCCAAGCCCGGCGGCTCGTGACGTGGCTGCGGAGCAACCCGAACGTGTGGGTTCGCCGTTACGAGGCGGGATTCCTACACGGCAAGGCGTTCATCGTCGAGACGGATGCGACCGGAGTGATCGCCGGGTCGAGTAACTTCACCTACGCTGGGCTCGCTCGGAACAATGAGCTGAACCTTGGCCAGTACCAGCCGAGCGCCGTGCAGTTGGTGATTGACTGGTTCAACGAGCAGTGGGAAGCCTCGCGCCCTTACGACCTGGCTGCCCTGTACGAGGCACGGTGGACCGCACATCAGCCGTGGGACGTTTTCTTGCGGATGCTGTGGGAGTCCTACGGCACAGACCTGGACACTGATACGGCGGCATCCTCTCGGATGGGATTGACTGGGTTCCAGGCTGACGGTGTGTGGCGTGCTAAGCGAATCCTGGCCCGGCGTAAGGGCGTTATCGTCGCTGATGAGGTGGGTCTCGGGAAGACGTTCATCGCTGGCGAGCTCATCCATGAGGCGGTGTTCGACCGCCGCCAGAAGGTGCTTGTGATTGCGCCGGCAACGTTGCGCGACTCAACCTGGCGCCCGTTCTTGCAGGAGAAGAACCTGCGTGCTGACGTGTTGTCGTTCGAGCAGTTGGTCGCCGATATCGACGTGGCGGGGTCACGTACGAGCCAGCTTCAGGCGTCGGACGAGTACGCGATGGTTATCGTGGACGAGGCGCATGCGCTGCGCAACGCGGCAACGCAGCGGGCGGAGGCGCTGCGAAAGGTGCTTTCTGGGGCGGTGCCGAAGGACGTCGTGATGATGACGGCGACGCCGGTAAACAACAGCCTGGAAGACCTGTACAACCTGATCTCCTATTTCGCCCCGTCCGACGCGGCGTTCGCGGACGTGGGCGTCCCGTCGCTGCGCCGGTACTTCCAGCGGGCGATGGCACTGAATCCGGATGACCTGTCTCCGGAGCACCTGTTCGACGTGCTCGACGAGGTGGCGGTACGGCGCACGCGCCGGTTCGTCAAGAATCACTACGTCGGCGACAAGGTCGTTATCAACGGGGCCGAGCAGATTATCAGGTTTCCGACGCCGCGCGTTGTCCGCGTTGACTATGACCTTGACGAGGTCCTGCCCGGCGTGTTCGACGATCTTGCAACGGCGCTTGGCGCGGACGTGTCCGACGAGACTCTCAGCGAGTCACTCGCTGCCGGGGTGATCCTCGCCGACCCCGGTTCGGTGCTTACGATGGCACGCTATGTGCCATCGCGGTTCCGCATCGGCGGTGAGACCGAACAGTACGAGGCACAGAACGCTGGCCTGCTTCGATCAAACCTGCTCAAGCGATTCGAGTCTTCGTCGTACGCCTTCGAGCGCACCGTCGCTAAAATGATTACCTCCCACGACCGGTTTCTCTCCGCGCTCGACTCCGGGCTCGTCCTTACTGGCGACGCGCTACGGGAGTGGGCCGCGACGGACAGCGACGACATCGACGATTTTATCGACTCGCTCGACGACATAGATGGCGTGGCCGACGCGGCCGACTACGACGTCACGCGGCTTCAAGAGGCGGTCGAGGCCGACCGAGACCTCCTTACGCGATTCCACGAGCAGGTCCGCGACCTCCGCTGGGACCGTGACCCGAAGGTCGATGCGCTCGTCAAGGAGCTGGCAGTAATTAGCCGCGACGCCGAACAGGAAGGGGTTGGTGACAAGGACACCCGCAACAAACGCAAAGTCTTGGTCTTCACCTACTTCGCGGACACTGCCGACTACCTCCACCGGGCGCTGCACAACTTGGTGACCACCGCCCCGCGGCTCGCCGCCTACCGTGACCGTCTGGCGATGGTCGCCGGCTCGGATAAGGCAAACAGGGCCGACGTGATTATCGGTTTCGCGCCGATGACCGCCGGCACCGGCGCCGAAGAGGACAAGTATGACCTGATCATCACCACCGATGTCCTCGCCGAAGGTGTTAACCTCCAGCAGGCCCGGCACATCATCAACTACGACCTCCCGTGGAACCCGATGCGGCTCGTCCAACGGCACGGCCGGATCGACCGAATCGGTTCACCGCACGGCGAAGTGTTCATGCGCTGCTTCTTCCCAGACGAGGATCTCGACCGGCTGCTGGGCCTTGAAGAGCGCCTTCAGCGCAAGCTGAAGGCGGCGGCTGCGGCGGTTGGGATTGGGCATGTCCTACCCGGCGTGGATCCGGTTGAGCGGGTTATCACGGAAACCCGAGAACGAATCGAGCAGATCCGCCGCGAGGAATCGGTGCTGTTTGACGATGGTGGCAACGCTGCTCTCTCGGGCGAGGAATACCGGCGCAAGCTGGCCAACGCCTTCCAGCAACGAACCACCCGTGACCGAGTCCTTGCTTTGCCATGGGGCAGCGGTACCGGGATGATCCGCGACGGGGCCGAGCCTGGATTTGTTTTCTGCGCCCGCATCGGCGACCACCCCAAACCGTGGTACCGCTATGTCCCGCTCAACCCCGACCTCACCATCCAACTGCTTCCCGCTGGCGACGGCACCCGGGTTCCGTACGTCGTGGACGACACCCTGGCCTGCCTCGCTCATGCTGACCCGCGTAGCCCCGAAATCCCGGCCGACCTGCCTGAGACCGCCTACCAGGCGGCGTTCGACGCCTGGGCCGCGGCCCAGGCCGATATCTACGCGAAATGGACAGCGCAAACGGACCCAGCTAACCTCGCCCCACCAATTCCGCGGGTCATGCGTGATGCTGCAGCGCTCGTCGCCGAGCATGGCGGCTTCCTGGGTGAGGCCCAAGACTGGCTCGCCACGCGTCTTAATGCGCCGTACGCACTACGCGTCCAACGGGAAGTCCGCCACGTCCTGAACACCCCGGACGTCTCGATCCGCGAGAAGGTCGGAGCTCTGCGGGACGTAGCCACCAGGCTCGGCCTGACTCCGCCGCCACCCGTAACGCCCCTACCGCCGATTAGCGCAGAAGACATCTACCTCGTTTGCTGGATTGGCATTGTTCCCCAGCGAAATGATCTTTCGTCTGCCGGATAGAGGACGACCAAGAGGGCCAGGTCCGCAGTCGCGGGGTCGATGCCCCGGACGACGGCGTACACCGTGGGGCCCGCCCGTAGCTTTCAGTTAGAAACGCTAAGGAGTTGATCTAGCGCCGGGGATGCCGGGCGGCTGTGCAGGAAACGATCGTTTTCCGGACAAGATCAAGACAGGTCGCCGGGTTGGGTAGATCACGTCCGAAAAACCCGTCCGGAAAGTCGGCGTGTCCAACAATGCGACGACGGGTTTGTTGGGCACTCTGGACGCGTGACCGTCACCCCCATGCCCGCCGAGGGCGACCTGCTCGCCCCGACTCCGCTTGCAGGCGTGCTCGTCGGCTACGGGCGAGTCTCCACCCGCGAGCAGAATCTCGCCCGCCAGCAAGCCGCACTGTATGCGGCCGGCTGCGCCAAGTGCTTCTTCGACAAGGCCTCCGGTAAGAACACTGACCGGCCCGAGCTGGCCAAGGTGTTCGAGTACATCCGCCCCGGCGACGTGCTCACCGTCGTCTCGCTCGACCGACTCGGCCGCTCGCTGGAGGACCTGATCGGCATCGTCGGTCGGCTCAAGCGCCATGGCGTCGGTTTCCAGTCCCTGCACGAGAAGCTGGACACCACCACCGCAGGCGGGATGTTCGTTTTCCATGTCTTCGCCGCGCTGGCCGAGTTCCTCCGGACCATCATCGTGGCCAACACCAAAGAGGGCCTGGCCGCCGCTCGCGCCCGCGGGCAACGCCTCGGCCGGCCGCCGGTGATGACGCCGGAGAAGGTCGCGTACGCGCTGCAGCTGCTCGCCGAGCCGAACCGCACGATGACCTCGATCGCCAAGCTGCTTGGCGTCTCGCGCAGCACCCTGTACAGCGCGCTGCCTGGCCTCATCCCGGCCCAACGCGAACAGGTCGCCCTCAGAGGCCGGTGAGCCGGCCGAATCATTGAAGATCTGTAGTGAGGTACGAGCCTCTACGACGTTGGTGAGGAGTCTTCGTGGCTGATGTGAGGTCTCTCTGGGCACACAGCCCTGCTCCTGGCCGTACCCAATGGCATTCTCTTGCCGAGCATCTTCGAAGCACCGCGGAGTTGGCGCGACGGTTCACCGTTTCGTTCGGTGGGGGCGACGTGGCGTACTGGCTTGGTGCGCTGCATGACGTGGGCAAGGCGTCCTGCGCCTGGCAGGACAAGCTTGCTGCTGTCGCGCCCACTGGCGGTCCAGTCGGCATCGACCACAAGTCCCTCGGTACCCGGGCCGCGTACGATCGTGGACTCGGCGGGTTCGCCGGTGCGATCTTCGGCCACCATGGCGGACTGATCGATACGCCTAGCCTGCGCGACGCGTTCCGGAAAAGACTTGCTGACGCACCCGGCAACGTGGCGTCTGCTGAGCGGGAACTGCCCGGGCTGTTGCCGGACCTGCCAGAGCGGCTCGACCATTTGGTGCCCGCGGACTGGCGGGCAGATCCACTGGTGGGGGAGATGGCGCTGCGTCTGTGCTACAGCGCTCTGGTCGACGCGGACAGCCTGGACACCAGCGCGCATTTTCAGGGACTGGCCAATCCACGGGTGGGTTCGGACGTCGACTTCGGGCACCTGTACAAGCTGTTCGAGCAGCGGCGTTCTGACGCACTCGCTGGGCGCGGCGGTACTTCGATAGGCCGTCTGCGGGAGCAGGTATATGCGGACTGCCTCGCGGCGGCTGAGCGGGATCGTGGAGTGTTTCGCCTCGGTGCGCCGACCGGGGCCGGGAAGACCCTCGCGAGCGGTGGCTTCGCGCTGCGGCACGCAGAGACGCATGGCCTGCAGCGGGTGATCGTCGCGGTCCCGTTCCTCACCATCACCGAGCAGAACGCCGCCGTCTACCGCCGGTTGCTCAACGAGGATGGGGCCGAGCCGGTCGTCCTTGAACACCACAGCCAGGCTGACTTCGACGACCCGGAAGCCGGCCGGTGGGCGCGGCTGGCGGCCGAGAACTGGGACGCGCCGTTCGTCGTCACCACCTTCGTCCGGCTCTTCGAGTCGCTGTATGCCCGCAAGCCGTCGGCGATGCGCCGAGTGCACCGGCTGGCCAACTCGGTGATTGTGCTGGACGAGGTGCAGGCGTTGCCGCACGCGATGCTCGCGCCGATACTCGACGGACTCCGGCTGCTCGTGCGGCACTTCGGCGCGTCCGTGCTGCTCTCCTCGGCAACACAGCCGAGCTTCTGGGCGCTCGACGAGTTCAAGGACGTGCCCTGTACCGACTTGATCCACGACACGCCGAAGCTGGTCAGTGATCTGCGACGAGTGCGGTACGAGTGGCAGGTCGACCCGAAGCCGACGCTGGCTGGCATCGCAGACCAGGCCGCGTCGGAGCCGGCGGCGCTGGTCGTGGTCAACACGACCGCGGACGCCAAGGCGGTGTTTGACCAGTGGCGGGCTGCCGCCCCGGATGGTGTGGCTTGGCACCTGTCGACCCGCATGTGCCCGGACCACCGGCGGAGGGTGCTGGAGAAGGTGCGGGCACGCCTCAGTCGAGGCGAGCGCGTCCTGCTCGTGGCTACCCAACTGATTGAGGCTGGGGTGGACGTCGATTTCCCAGTGGTGTTCCGAGCGTTGGCGCCGGCCGACTCGCTGCTTCAGGCAGCCGGGCGAGCCAACCGCGAGGGGCAGATGACGGAGGGCGGCCGAGTGGTCGTGTTCGCGCCGGAGGACGGCGGGCAGCCGCCCACCTACAAGACACTGGTCGGCTGCACCGGGCGCCAGTTCGGACCGGACAAGGCCGACCCGGACGACCTGGCGGCGCTCGGACGCTACTACCGCAACGTGTACGACCTGCTCAATCTCGCTGACAGCCAGCATGTTGGGCAGCGCATCCAGCAGGCCCGCCGGCGGTGGGAGTTCGAGACCGTGGCCGAGGGGCCCATGGACGCGAGCACCAGGCGGCGCGATCGGAAGCTCGCGTTCCGGATGATCAACGATGACGGGATCAGCGTGGTCACCCCCCAGGGCGCCGAGACACCTGAGCTGCGGCGTGAAGTGGAGCAACTGGTTGAGGAACTGCGCCAGGCGCCGGTTCCGGACTTGGCGAAGCTGCGGCGGTTGCAGGCGTACACGACGAACCTTCACCCCAGCGCACTGCGTCAGCCTGGCGTGATGGCGCTGATGCGGCCGATCCTCGGAGGCAACGAGGTACGGCGGGGCGTGCTGGTCGAGTGGGTTGGCGAGTACGACGACGCCACCGGCATCAATCTCGACCCGAATCTGGAGCAGTTTCTTCTCTGACGACTGGCCGAGGGCGCCAGGAAAGCGCAAACGCGAATCGCGCTTCCCTGGTACATCGACCTGCCTTCGACCTGACGAGTAGGGAGATCTGGGGTGGCCCGCAGTTGACGCAGCAGTCGTCACCTATTGCGAGAGGCGGCGCCATCACTCGGAGCCGGGGCGCGTGGCCTTCTACTTCACCTGTTGACATGCTGTCAATGACAAAATACTGACTGGTGTTCCGTCCGGTCAGCATCCAAGGAAGTCAGATACATTGAGCCGGCACCAAGTGAGCCTGAGCATCTGCAGCCCCTTGTGGCGCTGAGGATCGCAACCTTGGATGGTGACCGGAAGGCATGCGCCGCCGCCCCGGGCATGAGCTGGGCGAGTTCCAGCGCATGCCCGGGCACTGGTTGGCGACGAGCATCATCTCGTTGATCCATCAGCCGATTTTGTCGTACCGATCGTGAATGCTCCCACCTGCTGGTGAGGGTTCTGTCGACCCATGGTTCAGAAATATTCGATCGTATGTTCGATCGCACCTATGGTTTTTGAGGTGGAGGGATTTGCGCTGTGACGACGGATGTGGTCAACGGGTTAACTCTGCGGCGGAGCGCGGAGGGCGATCTGCCGGTGGTTGTGCAGGTCAGTGGTGAGGCGGCGCTGTTCTCTCGCCCGGAGTTGAAAGTGGAGCGGGTCAGCTATCCCGTGATGACTCCGTCGGCTGCGGTGGGCGTACTCGAATCGATCTTCTGGAAGCCGGAGATGCGGTACCAGGTTGTCGCGATCGAGGTCCTCAAGCCGGTGAAGCAGTTCTCGCTCCGGCGTAATGAGACCTCCGATGTCGCGCCGTTGGCCGAGGCGATCAAGGGCAGCCGCCGGGTGGACACGGCCGCTCACCGCGATCAACGCAACGCTGTCTGCTTGCGGGACGTGGCGTACCGGATCCATGCCCACATCGAGGTGGCCGCGCACGCAAACAAGCCGGTCGCGGCGTACCGGGATCAGCTTCGTCGCCGGGTTCGCCGGGGAGCGTGCTTCCAGCAGCCGTACCTCGGCACTCGCGAGTTCAGTGCGGAGTTCGGTTGGCCGGATGACACCCGACGTGCGGAGGTCAACGAGGAGATCGGCGTCATGCTGCACTCCATCCATCGGGACGGAACATCCGCCCAGCCGAGGATGGAGTGGTTCGCGGCTCGGGTCGTGGACGGGGTGCTCTACGTGCCCGAGCGTGGGATCGAGCTGGCGCTCCCGGTGGAAGGCCAGGTGGCCTAGTGCTGCTGCAACGGCTGGTGGAGTACGCCGACACCATCGCGGACGCCAACCCGGGAAGCGCCGTCCCGGCGTTCTACGCCCACAAACCGGTGCGGTGGAGCCTGGAGATCGACGCGAACGGCATACCCCGGGGAAACCTCGTCGACACCGCCGACAAGGACGACCCGCAGCGCCGGTTCGGCGAGCAGCGGCTGGTGCCAGCGGTGACTCGTACCGTGGGAATCTCGCCGGTGCTCGCTGTCGACAACGGTGAGTACGTCTTCGGCTGGCTGTCGGAGGGTGCCAAGCCGGAGCGGGTTGCGAAGCAGTACGCCGCCTTCCGCGCCCTGATCGCCGACTGGGCCGCCGCCGAACCTGACGGCCTCGGCCCGGCCGTTGCTGCCTTCTACCGGGATGGGCACGCCGGTGCGCTCCAACCGCCAGCCGATTGGAGCAGGGGTGACCTGATCGGCTTCTGGGTCGACGGGGTCTACGCGGCGGACACCGGCACGGCGCGACGGTTCTGGGCCGGGGTGGCCGGCGACCGGAAGGGTTCGGGGCGCTCGGGCCTGTGCCTGGTCTGCGGGCAGGTGCAGCCGTTGCTCAAGACTGTGCCGCAGCAGATTCCTCGGCGGTGGCTGCCCGGCGCCACCCAAAGCGCGTCGCTGGTCAGCATGAACGAGGCCGCGCACGGCTACGAGCTGCAGAAGCAACTCACCAACACCCCGATCTGCGCCGCCTGTGGTCTGAAGTTCATGACCGCGCTGACTGGTCTGCTCTCCAACCCGCTGCACAGCACTGCCTTGTCTGGTCAGAACGCTCGGCTCGCCTGGTGGGTGCTGGGCGGCTCGACGTTCGACCCGTGGGCAACCGTCGAGCAGCTGGACCCAACCCAGATTCAAGGCCTGATCGCGGGTCCCGCCGGCGGCAAGCGATCCGCGGTCGAGGATCTGTCCCGGTACTGCTCGGTGACCGTGGGCGGCAATGTCGCCCGGGTAGTCGTACGGGACTGGGTCGAGCAACCGGTTCACCAGGTGAAGGACAACATCCGGGCCTGGTTCGACGACCACAGGATCGTCGACGCCTGGACCGGTGAGGTGGTGGAGATCAAGGTGTCCCAGCTGGCCCGGGCGGCCGGGCGGTTCGAGGCAGGACGCAACGGAGGCCCTGGGACCTGGACCAAGTTCGGGGCGCCCGGCGAGCACCGACCACCCGACCTGTTCCACCGGCTACTCGGCGCCGCGCTGCTCAAGCGACCGCTGCCGCCGAAACTGCTCAACCACGTCATCAACCGGATCCGCATCGACGGCCGGCTCGACGCGGCCCGAGCCGCACTGATCCGGCTTGCCCTGCGCCGCTACCCGAACCTGCCCGAGCATGAACGAGAGAGGCTGACCCCGACCTTGAGTGTGGAACACAAGCCGCCGGCTTACGTGTCCGGTCGCATCTTCGCCGTGATGGACGACCTGCAACGGACCGTGTTCCGGGTCGCCGACCAGAAGCTGAACACCACCTTCGCCGAACGCTACTTCGGCCGGGCCATCGACAACCCGCAGGTCGTCATCGTTTCTGGCCGCCGCAACGTGCAGGCGTGGCTCAAACGGCTACGCGGGCCCTTGCGCCGGCCGAACTGGTCCGAGGCGTACGAACGTCGACTCGACGACCTCTTCGTCCAGCTCGGCGTCGCGATTCCCCGCGGTGCGGTGCTGACCGACAAGGCCCAGTTCATCCTCGGCTACCACCAGCAGCGGGCCGAGATGCGGGCCGAGCGACTCGCGGCAGCCGCGAACAAGAAGAAGACCGATCTGCCCCCGGAGCCCGACGACGCGGCGCCGGCCACCGATGACGAAGGAGACGACGTATGACCGCCGCACACCTGGACCCCGCCCGTCGCCACGACGCCGTCCTGCTGTTCGACGTCAGCGACGGAAACCCCAACGGTGACCCGGACGCCGGCAACCAGCCACGTACCGACGACGAAACCGGACAGGGCCTGGTCACCGACGTGGCGATCAAGCGCAAGATCCGCGACACGGTGTCGCTGCTGCGCGGCGACGACCCGCGCTACGGCATCTTCGTGGAGGCCGGCTTCGCCCTGAACACCCGGATCGAGGCGGCGTTGAAGGCCAATCCGGGCAAGGCCGACGAGGCGCAACGGTGGATGTGCGAGCACTACTTCGACATTCGGATGTTCGGTGGCGTCCTCAGCACCGGCAAGAGCGGCGGCGCCGGGCAGGTCCGCGGCCCGCTCCAGCTCACTTTCGCCCGCAGCATCGATGCGATCCTGCCCACCGACCACACCATCACCCGGGTCACGCAAACCCGACAGGAGGACATCGACAAGGGGGAGCGCACGGAAATCGGCTCCAAGTGGACCGTCCCGTACGGCCTGTACCGGGCGCACGCGTTCTACTCCGCGCCCCGCGCCACGAAGACTGGCGTGACCAGCGACGACCTGGCCGCTCTGTGGCAGGCCATCACGGTCATGTTCGATCACGACCGAGCCGCCACCCGGGGCGAGATGAAGCTGTGCGGGCTCTACGTGTTCAGCCACCCCGACGCGTTCGGGGTGGCCCCGTCGGCCGCACTCACCCAGCGCATCGCGCTCAAGCGCAAGAACGAGGACAAGGCAGCGCGGGCACACACCGACTACACCCGCACCATCGACGAGTCGGGACTACCCGACGGCATCGAGCTGACCAAGCTGGTCGACCTCTGGACGTGACCGAGGGCCACCCGACGGACAGCGGCACCGACCTGCGGGAGGTGCCGCTGTCCGCGCTGGAGCACTACGCCTACTGCCACCGGCAGACCGCGCTGATCCACGTCGAGGGCGTCTGGTCGGAAAGCGCCGAGACAGTACGCGGCGACCTCAGCCACACCACCGTCGACCTGCCCGGCATCCAACGCCGCCGGGGCCTGACCGTGATCCGGTCACTACCCGTGTGGAGCCACATCCACGGCCTTCGTGGCATCTGCGACATCGTCGAGTTCGACAAGGGCACCGCCACACCTGTCGAATACAAGGTCGGACGGTATAGAACCGGCGGGCCCGCCGAGCTGCAACTCGGCGGCCAGGCACTCTGCCTCCTCGAAGCCGGCTTCGACGTGCCGACCGGCTACATCTACTCGGTCGCCGAACGGCGCCGTCACGCCATACCCATCGACGCCGACCTGCTCGACCGGGTCGTGGCCGCGGCCGCGGCCGTACGCCGGCTGCTGGACACCCCGGCGTTGCCGGCGGCACGCAACGACGCCCGCTGCCGGCGATGCTCGCTGCGCGAGGACTGCCTGCCCGAGCTGACCGACGGCCGGCGGCAGGCCACACCCGACCTGTTGACCCCACGACCATTGGGACAGTGGCGTGACTGAGCTGCTCAACACCCTCTACGTGCAAACCCCCGGCACCAGCCTGCACCTCGACGGCGACACCGTCCGGGTGTACCACCCCGACCAGCCCGGACGCCGGCTGCTGCCGCTCGTCCGGCTCGACCACTTGGTCCTGTTCGGCGGTGTGACACCCAGCGACGACCTGCTGTTGCGATGCGCCGACGACGGCCGCTCGGTCAGCTGGCTCACCGGCAGCGGACGGTTCCGGGCCGGCCTGGTCGGCCCCACCCACGGCAATCCACTGCTCCGCCAAGCCCAGCACCGGGCCGCCGACTCCCCAGACCGACAACTGCCAATCGCGACCGCCGTCGTCGCCGGCAAGATACACAACGCGCGACAAGTGCTCCTACGCACCGCCAGAGACACCAAAGGACACCGGCAGACCGCGCTGCGGGCGAGCGCCGAACTACTGGCCAGTCGGCTTGAACTGCTCACCACCGCAGCCACCACCAACGAAGTACTCGGCGTCGAGGGCATCGCCGCACGCGACTACTTCGCCGCCATGCCGTACCTGCTCAGCGAAAGCAAAGACTGGAAAGCCTCGGGACGGAACAAACGGCCACCCACCGATCCGCTGAACTGCCTGCTCTCCTTCCTGTACGGCATGCTCCGCGTCGCCGTGCAAGGCGCACTCGACCAAGTCGGACTCGACCCGTACATCGGCTTCCTGCACGCCGTCCGGCCAGGCAAACCCGCCCTCGCCCTAGACATGATGGAAGAGTTCCGGCCACTACTGGCCGACCGGCTCGCCCTCACCATGCTCAACCGGCGCGAGCTAACCCCCACCGACTTCGAGGAACTACCAAACAAGGCGTACCGGCTCACAGACAGCGGACGCAAGACCGTGCTGGCCGCCTGGCAGCAGAGCAGACAGCGAAACTGGCCCCACGTGCAGCTCGGGCGGGAGGTGCCCGCCGCGCTGCTTCCGCTAGTGCAGGCCCGGGTGCTCGCCCGCCACCTCCGCGGAGACCTGACCGCATACCAGCCATGGACGGTGAACTGACCCATGGACCTGCTCGTCACGTACGACGTCGAGACCGTCACCCCACAGGGGCAACGCCGACTGCGCAAGGTCGCCAAGATCTGTGAAGCATACGGCCACCGCGTGCAGAAATCGGTGTTCGAGGTCGTCTGCCGCGAAACTGACAAAGTGCGCATGGTCGCCGCGCTCCAGGAAGCCATCGACCCAACCCAGGACAGCATCCGGATCTACCGACTGCCGACCCACGCGCTCGACGATGTCGAACACCTCGGCAAGCCACGGCTGATCGACCCACGGGGAGTGTTGGTGATCTAGGAACCCCAAGTAGACGCGGAAACCCCAGGGGGTTCGGAGTCAAGAAATCCGGAACAGATGAACAAAACGGACCGCAGATGAAGCAAATGCGCATCGTCAGATCGCCATATTTGCTGCTCGCGAGCCGCTGCGCCCGGCCTCCGTGCCGGGCGAGGATCGCAACATGCTCTGCACTCTCACTCTCTCAGGAGGGGTCACGCTGCGCCCGGCCTCCGTGCCGGGCGAGGATCGCAACCCGTCAGGATCGCCGCTGGAGAGCGAGAGAACCGCGAGCTGCGCCCGGCCTCCGTGCCGGGCGAGGATCGCAACCGCGTCGACGCGCAGAAACGCCGGGTCGGTGACGGCCGCTGCGCCCGGCCTCCGTGCCGGGCGAGGATCGCAACACTGCGTGGTGGGGCTTCGCGCAGACGATGGCGCAGGGCTGCGCCCGGCCTCCGTGCCGGGCGAGGATCGCAACATCGACCGGTGACCGGTTTCGGACCGGGAGTCCGGTCGCTGCGCCCGGCCTCCGTGCCGGGCGAGGATCGCAACATCTTGATCAGCCGGTCGATGATGTCCTTGGCCATCACAGCTGCGCCCGGCCTCCGTGCCGGGCGAGGATCGCAACCCCCGGTTCGCCGGGTGGTACGAGCCCGCCGAGCTGGGCTGCGCCCGGCCTCCGTGCCGGGCGAGGATCGCAACCCGGGTGTGGGGAGCCGGCCCGCCTGTACGCGGGCGGGCTGCGCCCGGCCTCCGTGCCGGGCGAGGATCGCAACCACTGCCGGTACGCCCGATCGGCCATGCCCCGGGCCGGCTGCGCCCGGCCTCCGTGCCGGGCGAGGATCGCAACAACGTCATCGGCAAGGACGTCGGCGGGTCGAAGGCGGCTGCGCCCGGCCTCCGTGCCGGGCGAGGATCGCAACGTCAGGATGCTGCTGGAGCGCGAGGAGAAGGTGCTGCGCTGCGCCCGGCCTCCGTGCCGGGCGAGGATCGCAACCGGTACCAAGCGAAGGCGCCCTCGAGGGAACGGCCCCGCTGCGCCCGGCCTCCGTGCCGGGCGAGGATCGCAACCCGAACCGCGACGCCTAGGGCGTCGTGCGGATGCTCGCTGCGCCCGGCCTCCGTGCCGGGCGAGGATCGCAACACCGTCCCGTACTCCAGGATGTTGCCCAGCGCGCCCTGCTGCGCCCGGCCTCCGTGCCGGGCGAGGATCGCAACTTACCGCCGCACGGGATGATCACCAGTCGCCCGGGGGTGCTGCGCCCGGCCTCCGTGCCGGGCGAGGATCGCAACAGGACGGCCAAGGGCAGCCCGCGTAGCGCGAGGGCCGCTGCGCCCGGCCTCCGTGCCGGGCGAGGATCGCAACACCTGATCGACGGTGCCGCGCACCAGGTGCGCGGCGGCTGCGCCCGGCCTCCGTGCCGGGCGAGGATCGCAACTGCCGCTCGCCGCCGACGCCGCCTCCGGTGGCCCGCCGGCTGCGCCCGGCCTCCGTGCCGGGCGAGGATCGCAACAGCTCACCGCCGCCGGCATGTGGCAGGTGCTGTTCAGCTGCGCCCGGCCTCCGTGCCGGGCGAGGATCGCAACCTGCAGATGGGTCAGCCCGAGCGGGCGGACCTGTCGAAGCTGCGCCCGGCCTCCGTGCCGGGCGAGGATCGCAACGAGTTCGGCGTCATCGTCCTGGTGCTGCGCGCCTGGGGCTGCGCCCGGCCTCCGTGCCGGGCGAGGATCGCAACTTTCATGCCTCGACCTGAAAGGGGACGAGTTTCAATGGCTGCGCCCGGCCTCCGTGCCGGGCGAGGATCGCAACCTGGCGCTCGCGGCGCTCCTGCTGGCGGCGCTGGTGGCTGCGCCCGGCCTCCGTGCCGGGCGAGGATCGCAACGTCATCGTGAACGCGCGCCGCAGCCGCCGGTACCGCGGCTGCGCCCGGCCTCCGTGCCGGGCGAGGATCGCAACCAGCTCCTGGTTGCGGTTCTCCAGGTAGACGTTGCGTGCTGCGCCCGGCCTCCGTGCCGGGCGAGGATCGCAACTCGTGGAAGCCGTCGAACTTCGCGGCGACCGCGTCGCGCTGCGCCCGGCCTCCGTGCCGGGCGAGGATCGCAACACCGCCAAATGCGCGGCGAGCCCGTACACGTCGGCGGCGCTGCGCCCGGCCTCCGTGCCGGGCGAGGATCGCAACTACGTCGGGTACGAGGACCAGGCGAACGGCGCCGAGAGCTGCGCCCGGCCTCCGTGCCGGGCGAGGATCGCAACCCGTTTCTCGCCCCGACCGGAGGTCTGAGCATGTCCAAGCTGCGCCCGGCCTCCGTGCCGGGCGAGGATCGCAACACATCCGGGCAGGACCACACTATGGTCCCATCAGGAAGGCTGCGCCCGGCCTCCGTGCCGGGCGAGGATCGCAACCGCGCCCTCGGCGACTTCATCGCCCACGTCGAGCAGCGCTGCGCCCGGCCTCCGTGCCGGGCGAGGATCGCAACAGGCGGTCTAGGTGCGCGATGAACGCGTCCCGCTCGCTGCGCCCGGCCTCCGTGCCGGGCGAGGATCGCAACTTCGCCGCCGCCGACTCCCTCACCGACAACGTGGCCCGCTGCGCCCGGCCTCCGTGCCGGGCGAGGATCGCAACCTGATCTATGCGGTGGTGCGGTCTGTTCGGGGTGGCTGGCTGCGCCCGGCCTCCGTGCCGGGCGAGGATCGCAACGCGCGTTCGACCGGCGCCGCGAGGTGACCCGGGCCAGCTGCGCCCGGCCTCCGTGCCGGGCGAGGATCGCAACGACGACGCGCCCGCGCGCAACCCCGCCGCCGGCATGCTGCGCCCGGCCTCCGTGCCGGGCGAGGATCGCAACGAGCCGGCGATGGGGAGGAACATGTCGTGGCGGTTCGCTGCGCCCGGCCTCCGTGCCGGGCGAGGATCGCAACCCCGCGGCCAACTCGCGCACGTCGGCGGGGTCACACGCTGCGCCCGGCCTCCGTGCCGGGCGAGGATCGCAACCAGGTCTCCTCGGTCCACTCGATCGTGGTGCTCACAGGCTGCGCCCGGCCTCCGTGCCGGGCGAGGATCGCAACACGGCCGCGTACGCGTCGGCGAACGTGATCCGCTCGCGCTGCGCCCGGCCTCCGCGCCGGGCGAGGATCGCAACACTTCCGCCGGGTCGCGCTGCGCGATGGCGTGTAACACGCTGCGCCCGGCCTCCGCGCCGGGCGAGGATCGCAACGTCCACGGGCTGTACTCGGTGTTCGCGCCCTGGCTGGCTGCGCCCGGCCTCCGCGCCGGGCGAGGATCGCAACTGCAACATGCCGCGCAGTCGCGTGAACAGGGACGGGACGCTGCGCCCGGCCTCCGCGCCGGGCGAGGATCGCAACCGCTACATCCGCGAGGGTCAGGGCGTCACGGTTCTGCAGCTGCGCCGGCCTCCGCGCCGGGCGAGGATCGCAACCCCGCCTCCGGCAACATCGGCCTGGAGGCGGTCGACAAGCTGCGCCCGGCCTCCGCGCCGGGCGAGGATCGCAACGTGGAAGTCACGGCGGACCTGGACGACCGGCGCGTCCGCTGCGCCCGGCCTCCGCGCCGGGCGAGGATCGCAACTCCCGACGGCCGCGACCGGCACCGGCTCGGAGCTGGCGCTGCGCCCGGCTTCCGCGCCGGGCGAGGATCGCAACGCCGACCAGGTCGACGGGTGATAGGGCTGTTCGTACGCGCTGCGCCCGGCCTCCGCGCCGGGCGAGGATCGCAACATGGGGAAGGTGACGCCCCTGGCCCAAGTGATGATCCAGCTGCGCCCGGCCTCCGCGCCGGGCGAGGATCGCAACGTTGAGGCGGGGCCCGAGCTTGATTTCCGACCAGCCGGCTGCGCCCGGCCTCCGCGCCGGGCGAGGATCGCAACGAGTGGGTCGTCGTCCACGCACCCGGGCTTGGCGCGCTGCGCCCGGCCTCCGCGCCGGGCGAGGATCGCAACCCCAGCAGAGCGAACACAGCCACCGCGATCGACGCGGCGCTGCGCCCGGCCTCCGCGCCGGGCGAGGATCGCAACGGCACAAACCAGCGTTGGGCCGCGCGCCTGCGCTCGGACGCTGCGCCCGGCCTCCGTGCCGGGCGAGGATCGCAACACCTATCGAGGGAGTACGAGCTGAGCACGAGCGCCGAGGCTGCGCCCGGGCTCCGTGCCGGGCGAGGATCGCAACACCGGGGCGGCCACCGTCGCGTACCTGCCCCGGCGGCCCGAAACAACTAAGGACTGCGACTCACGCCACGGCCTGAACGGGATCAGAGGCTATCGGCGTCGGGGAGCTGCGCAAGCACCTCCGGTGGCGCTGGCTCGACGGGCAGCGGCCGGGGATCGGTGTGCTTGTCTGGGCTGCATCGGCTGAACGGCCCGTACTCGGCGGCGAGTGCGGTGAGGTGTGGGTCGAGGTGGTCGCGCCACCAGATGCTCATGCCGGTCTGTGGGTCGCTGATGCGTAGTGTTTCCCAGGCTCGCCACAGCGCGTACAGGCGGGAGATCGCCTCCGGGTGCGCCCACCAGCGGGGGCACCAGTTCACCCCAGAGGTCGGCCCAGTGGCGAGGCGCCGCTCGACGACGTGGGCGAGGTAGTCCCCGACGAATGCCTCGATGTTGCGGTAGGCCGGCTCTGGGGCGTCGTCGTTGCCGGCTGGCGGTGTGGCGGCCGGCGGCGTCACGTCCGGGTCGCCGGCGAGTTGGCCGAGCAGGGCGCTGAGGTCGGCGATCGGGTCGCTGGCCGGTCCGGGCTGGGGCAGGGTCATGGGGTCGGCTCCGGCGGGGCGTCGTCGGGGGTGAGGGTCCAGTCGGTGCGGCCGTGGGGGTCCCAGCGGGCGATCGAGGCGCGGATCGCTTCGGCGTGTGGGCCGTTCTGCCAGGGGGCGGTGCGGGCGAGTGCGGGCGGGGCGCCGGAGGCGTAGACGACCATCCGGCCGCGGGGCAGGGCGTGCAGGTCGGACACGTCGAGGATTCGCTGCCGTCGGGTGGCGTGGGAGACGGACCGCTGGCCCCACCCGGATCCGCTGCTGCTGGTCGACCTGGTCGTGACGTCGTGCTCGCCAATGAGCTTGGACAGTTCTTCCAGCCAGTCGGGGTCGGCGACGCCGCCGCCGTAGGTGCGGACGTTCGCCGCGGACCAGAGTTTGCGCATGCCCTCGCGTCCCCACACGTCGACGCCCTGGGGGTAGGACTGCAGGATCGTGATGATGGGCAGCCCGTGAGAGCCGTAGTACGAGTAGAGGTTGGGCAACTGCCGGAGGCGGCAGATGTTGGCGGCCTCGTCGAGGATGCTCAGCAGTGGCGGGTCGAGGCGTCGGCCGGGGCAGGTGCGGGCGCGTAGTTCGCCGGCGCGTAGGACGGCGTCGGTGAGGGCGGCGACCAGTGGGGCGGGGGATCCGGGGCCGCCCTGGGACAGCAGGTACAGCACGTCGGTGCTAGCCGCGAACGCGGCCGGGTCGAACTCGAGGACCCCGCCGCGCGTGGGTGGGGTGATCCAGGCGGTGACGGCGGGTTCGGTGAGGCACATGAGCATCTTCTGCGCGCCTGCGTAGATGCCGCCGCGGGTCTTGTCGGGCATGTTGACCACCCCGGCGACCGTGTCGGCGGGCAGGTCGAAGCCGTGCTCGCGCAGCAGCATCGCGGGTTCGTCGTCGCGAGGGCTGACGGCCCACCGGTACGCGGCGAGGATGTCCCGGCCGGACACGGCGGCCGCGAGGAGCAGGTTCGCCACCAGCTCCTCGGAGCTCGGGTCATAGAAGGCGTCGCGGCTGACACCAGGCTCGCGTTCGGCGGAGGCGAAATGCTCGGCCAGGCGCCAGGCGTCGGTGATGGTGGCCACGGCGCGCAGCGGGTTCCATCACATGCCCTGCTTGGGTCCGAGGATGTGCTGCGGGTCGAACGCCCACACGGTGCCGCGTGCGGCGCGGATGTCGCGGGTGGCGTCGACGATGTCGCCTTTGACGCTGGTGACCAGGGTCGGGCCGGGGGCGGCGACGATGGCGGGGATCGCCCGGCAGGTGGTCATGCCGGTTCGGGGGCCCCAGATGTCGACGGCCATGTCCTCCCAGGACTGGCGTAGTGGCATTCCGCCGGCGACGGTGTGGGCGATCAGGCCGTGCCCGACGCGCAGGGCCCGCCACAACTCGTCGAGGACGGTGAAGAACGTTCTCGGCGGAGCCAGGCCGAGGTCGGCCATCAGGTGCGCGGCCTCCACCTGGGCGAAGCCGTAGGACCAGGTCGACAGCAGGGTCGCGGCCGTGCGCAGCTCGTCGGTGTCGTCGATGCTGAAGATGTCGACACACACCGCCGGGGTGTCGAGGCGGATCGGCGTGGTGGTCTGCCCCTCGAAGGTGTCGCCGAGCGGTCCGTGCAGCAGCGCCAGCAGGGTGCGGTGCAGGTTGGCGACATCCTCACGGAACCGGGGGACGTCCCCATCCTCCTGCCAGAGCGTGACCGCACGGACCTCGGCGGGGGCGTCACGGATGACGCGCAGGACATCGGAGAGCACCGGCCGGGTGTCGGTCTCCCGCTCGGCGAGGTAGCGCAGCGCGGCAGCCAGGACGGTGGTCTCATCCGAGGTGACGGGCCTGCGCCGCACGAGGGTGGCCAGGGCGACGAGCATGTTCAGCCGCCGGTCGGTCACCGCGGCGCGCACGACGGCGCCGGTGCGCTCGTTGACGCGGTCGAGGACCTGCCGCCACGGGCCGGCATCCAGGGGGTTGATGCGGTCCAGGCCGGGCCCGACGCGCAGCACCTGCTCGCCGAGGACCGCTTGATAGGTTCGAAGAACGGCTGGAGACACGAGCTCGTTACAGTCGATGGTCTTGCGGTGGGTCGTGGTGATCTGATCGACGAGCATCGGGCCGCGCATGTCCCGTAGCGAGTAGGCCGAGGTAGTCAACGCGGAACTCGCCAGATTCCCAGTCCGCGAAGTCCGCGACCACTACGCGCGGCTGCCGTTCAGCCGGTGCGCTGAGGTATAGCGGTACCGCTGGTCCAGCGAGCGTTAGCAGACCGCTGCCCTGGTAAACCAAAGGGCGAGGGCGCTCCTACGACACCAGCGGACTGCGTCGATGAGCTCGTGGTCGCCGTGCGAAGATCCTTCCGCAAGCGGTCTTGCGGCCGCCACCGCAAACTTCATGCCGTCGGATTTCGAGTCGACCGAGAGCTCGCTGGGGAGTGCGGGCATGCGTGTTCGTCTCTGCCGTATTGCGGTCAGGGCTGCTGCTCTCGGGTCACTGTCTGGCTTGCAGGATGGTGAGGTGGTCATCGAACGACTTGGCCAGGCTTGCCAGTAGAGCTCGGCCTTTGGCTGCGGTGCCAGCCGAGGGACGGCCGATGACTCCGGTTTTCGTGTACGCGCCCATCCCGTGGACCAGCAACATCGGTCGCTCATCAGCGACGTGGTCTTCGTCCACAAAGTGCCCGCCGACCACGTGAGGCTGTACGTGCAGCAGGATGGATACTTCCAGCTCACCGGCGTGCATGTCGCGGTGTGCGTCGCTGTTCAGGCCCGCGTCCTGTCGGGCCTTGCGCCAGTCGGCATGTGTGGGGAACAGCGTCATTGAGCCCAGTGCCGTGGCGTTGGCGGTCTGCACGATGTTCGACAGCACGTAGTTGCCGCCGTGGCCGTTGACGATGGCCAGTCGCGTAATTCCGTTCGCGGCGAGCGAGGCTCGGATGTCCTCGATGATCGCTGAGAGGGTTTGGTGGCTGATGCTGACGGTGCCGGGCCAGCGGGCGTGCTCGTGCGAGCAAGACACCGTGACCGGTGGCAGGACTAGAAGGTTGTGCCGTTGCGCGATGGCTGCGGTGATTGCGGTAGCGACGATCGTGTCCGTGGTAAGCGGCAGGAAGGATCCATGCTGCTCGTAGCTACCGACGGGTAGGATCGCTACGTCAGGAGCGTGGGTGGCGACGTCGGTGCTGGTGATGATTGGCAGCAGGTCCACGCGGCCATTGTGTCACTGGGTTGTCACCTCGGCTCGATGCCTGTCTGCGAAGGCGCGCGCCGAAGGCATGGCGCTGTGCCGGCGCAGCGCTATCGCGAGTGGCTGGGTAGCGCGGACGACACGGTAAGATCCTTCGTCTGCGAATTGCAGCGCAGCCATGCCGTAATGGGCAGCGCGTTCCGGATCGTGCTGTAGGTAGCACTCGGCAAGGTGGGTATACCACAGCCCGCCATCGACTCGCGTAATGTTGCTTAAGTCCTTGAGGAGTTCCTCGAAGATCAGGGTGGCGGAGGTCGAGTCGCCGAGCAAATGCCGGCAGCGGGCGTCCGCAGCGGCTACGTAGCGCAGATCGCAGTGCGCCGCAAAGTCGTCTTGATCGCTGACGTTGTTCGCGGCGCCCTTTAGTTCACGGCGGGCAGCGGCGATTGCTGTGGAGGCGTCATCATCGCTGCCGCTGGCGGCCAGTGCTTCGGCCATGCGGGTCAGGCACAATGCGCGGGTGCGGGCGGATACTGGGCCGGGTGCCAAGGAGCGACGTGAGAGGGCGATCGCCATGCGAATGTCCCCGTTGTCGATAGCGCGCTGACTCTGTCGCATGAGGGCGTAGGCGCTCAACGACTGGTCGTCGGCCTCGGTCGCGCGGCGGTGTGAGCGGTCCAGCCAAATCGCACCATCGGGCGAAGTGGTGTTGTCGGCGATCCAGCTCATGAACTCCGACAAGCGGGCGTCAATGCGCGCGAGGTGCGGCTGGGCACGGTCGCGTTGGAGATGGTCGAGGACATCGAGGTATTCGCGAACGCGGATTCTGAGTTGAGGCCATGTGCAGGTGGGTTGTGCGGTGAGGCGACCAAGTTCGCGTAGCCAAGCGTCGGGATCGCCGTGAACTAGTTCATCGTTGAGAGGAGCGCGGGTCGTTCGGTCTGCAGCTAGATAGTCCTGTAGCAGCCCGGGAGGGGCGGTGTCAGGGGTGCGCCGTGGGCTATAAAGGTCCAGTTCGGCGTCGGTATTGACCTCTAGCGCCTGGCGTAGAGCGGCTCGGCGCTTGCGGCTTGGCCATCGGTGTTCCCCTCGTTCGAGTTTGCCGACCCAGCGGTGGCCGACATAGTCGGCGGCGAGGTCTCGGTTCGGGTAGAGCCGATGCAAGGCAGCGTTAACAGCATCCGCCAGCTCGGCTCGGGACATCCGCTGCCCGGGCCGACGCGGCGACGGCAAACCCACACGTCTCTCGGCGAGCAACGTGTTCGGCCTGATCAACGTCTCCGGATGACGAGGCACCGTCGCATACCCCCGGGTAGGCCAGGCTGTTGGATGGATGCGCGGGCGCGCCACTACGGCGGTATTGGCCTCGCGCCACCCACTACCGCCATCGTTGCGGTAGGCACACGTGAGGTCAAGGGATTCCTCGCTGGCGTCACCGAGGCAGGACGGTACGGCGTATCTAGCCCGACGGTCTCCATTCGAGCCGCGACGCTTGCCCAGCCACTGCCGTCATCGTGGCGAGGTGCACACCCCAGTCAAGGAAGCATCAGGCGTGGTTGCCGAGACGGGGAAGCCGATCTCGGCGTAACGGGTGCTGGACAAGCACGGACTGAAGCGGTTCATCGGCAGCCTCCAAGGATTACTCGGACCCGGTCGACGGTCGGTTGGCCGGGGAGTGGCCAATGTAACCCCCGCCAGCCCGGCAGATGTTCTTCAGGGGAGTAGGCGGATTGACCCTTTTCGCAGGTCACACACCGGTCGGACCGAAAGTCGGTACGTGAAGTCGGACGGAAGGTCGGCATTCCCAGCTCCGCCCGACTCCGCGATCGTTGATCTGCAGCGAGCTATTCGTCAACCTTCAGAGATGCGCGAGGAAGGGTAAATGCGCCGGATGAAGTGGTGCGTGCCGAGGGGAGGACCGGGCAGTGCACCGTCGTTGGAGGAGGTAGCGCCGATGCGGCGCAAGCGGTTCGCTCCCGCCTGCGACGGCGAACCCTACAGCCTTTTCGGCCTCGATTGGGAAGGCGCGGCCACGCTGTACGGCGACCGCGGCGGCTGCAATTTCCCCGGGCCAGGTCGAGCCGACCAGGAGACCGATGATCTCGCCCAGCGCAACCCTGGTTTCTGGATGGCGGCCGATCGGGTCACGACTACGACGAAGCCGGCTCTTTGGCGGCGGCTGCTCCCGGTCCGGGCGAAGGGGCGGTCAGAGTGAACGCGACCGCGTCGATCCCGCAGGTCGAACCGGGCGTCCTGCTGACGCTTGACGGTGACGACTGGTCCGAGAGCCGTGACCTGGCTCCCGGCGGCCGGGTCGAGGTCGTCGTCACCGGCCTGCACACCGACGGCAGCGACCAGTGGGTGTGGGTGACCGGTCACCGCCCCGGGTGCTCCTACCCGCATGTCGACGAGCACGTGCCGTGCCTGGAGTTGCGCGTTCGGCTGGCTACGCTGCGCCGCTACGGGAGGGTCCGGCATGAGCCGTAACAACGAAGGCTGCGGGCTCGCGGAGAGGCTCGAATCCGCGCGGATGACCGCCCGGCAACACGCCGACGGCGGCACCTGCTTTCACTGCAAACCCAGCGGCTGCGACCAGAACCTGTGGGCCCAACAGGAGCTCACCCAGCATGCCCGCCGCGACCCGGCGGCAACCCCGCACCCGCTGAAAGCACCTGACGCAGGAAGGCCCGCCGCCGTGCACACACACCCCGGTGCCCCCGATGACGCTGCCAGGCCCGTCGACATCCAGCCCGCCGAGCCGCAGCGTCTCGTGCGGGCGGTAGGCACCGTCCCCGCTCGACCCACGTTGCTCGCTGACGAGTTCTGGTTCATGGCCCACGACGACCAGACCGGCCGGCCACGCCTGTTCGAGTCCGCGCTGAACCACGGCCTAGCCGCCGCGTTACTCGCCGAGCTGTACGGCGAAGGCCGGATCACCTTCAAGCAGGGGCAGATCGAATTGCTCCAGCCCTGGCCGCCGAGGAACTGGTTGCAACACGTCGTGCTTGACCGGCTGATCGCACAGCCGCAGCACAGCGACACCCGGACGTGGTTGGCGTTCCTGGCCGCCACCGCCGGCGAGCAGGTCATCGACCGCATGTGGCAGGTCGGGCTGCTGCGGCAGGAACAGGTTGGCCGGCTGTGGCGTCAACGCACCATCCATGTGCCGACCGACGTGAACGTCGCTGCGTCGTCGTGGGCGCGGCTGTCGGTCGACCTGCGTTTCACCCGCCGCCTCAACTCCTTCGACGTGGTGCTCGCGGGCCTGGCCTTGCACACCCAGCTGGACAGGGCCCTGCTCGACGGTGCGTCGCTGGCCGTCCGTACCCACTTGCGTCAGGTGGTCGCGCAGACCCCACAACCGGTGCGCGACCTGCTTGCCGACCTCAGCAGCGCGGTCGGCGGAAGCGTCCTGAGTCACCGCACCTGAGCGCGGTCAATCCCCACCACCCTTTGCTGAAAGAGACCCGATGCGTACATCGAAACCCGACACCGTCTCGGCTGTGCTGGCACGCGGCCGTCTCGGGATCCCGTCCGTAGTGTTCTTCGTCATCGCCGCGGCGGCGCCGCTGACCGTTGTCGCTGGTGGCGCGACCACCGGGTACGCCGTCACCGGCGTCGTCGGCATCCCCGTGTCCTACCTTGTCGTTGCCGCGATCCTGGCGCTGTTCGCTGTCGGCTACGTGGCCATGTCCCGGCGCATCGTCAACGCCGGCGCGTTCTACACCTACGTGACGCACGGCCTCGGCAAGCCGGCCGGTGTCGCCACCGCCTTCGTCGCGCTCCTGGCGTACAACGCGATGCAGATCGGCCTTTACGGCGGGTTCGGCGCGGTACTGGCCCAGTTCCTTCAGGGCCGCTACGGCTGGAACACCACCTGGTGGCTGTGTGCCCTGGCCGCGTGGGCTGCCGTGACCGTTCTCGGGCTGTTGCGCATCGACCTCAACGGCAAGGTGCTGGCCGTGGTGCTCGTCGCCGAGTGCGCCGTCGCGGTTGTCTTCGACGTCGTCATGGTCAGCAACCCGGCCGCCGGCGTCAGTTTCGACACGCTCGCCCCGTCGCACATCTTCGCCGCCGGTATCGGCGCGGCGCTGGTCACCGCGATCACGGGTTTCGTGGGCTTCGAAGGCACCGTCGTGTTCTCTGAGGAGACGAAGGACCCGCGCCGCACCGTGCCGCGAGCCACATACATCGCGGTGGCGGTCATCGGCCTGCTCTACGGGCTGTCCGCGTGGGCGATGTCCGTCGCCACCGGCCCCGACAAGATCGTCGACGCCGCCCGCGCCGACGGCACCAACCTCATGTTCAACCTGGTGTCCCCGCACCTCGGCGCCAGCATCGTCACCGTCGGCCGGGTCCTGTTCATCACCAGCCTGTTCGCCGCGCTGCTGGCGTTTCACCACACCGTCGCCCGGTACCTGTTCGCACTCGGCCGCGAGCGGGTCCTACCCGCGTGGCTTGGCCGCACGAGCCGCCGCACCGGCGCACCGAAGGCCGGCTCAATCGTCCAGAGCGTCATCGCGGTAGCCGTCCTCGCAGGCTACGCGGTGGCCGGCGCCGACCCGATCGTGCATCTGTTCTTCTGGATCACCGTCACCGGCGGCCTCGGCGTCCTGATTCTGATGACCGTCACCTCCGCCGCGGTGGTCGGATTCTTCGCCCGCACCCCGCACCGTGACGGCCTGTGGCGTACCGCGATCGCGCCGCTGGCCGCTGCTGGCGCGCTGGGCGCCATTCTCGTCGTCACCATCCAGGAGTTCGACGTCCTGCTCGGTGTCTCCGCGACGTCGCCGCTGCGCTGGTGGTTCCCCGCCGCCTACGGCATCGCCGCCGTCCTCGGCACCGTATGGGCGGTGATCGTGCGCGCCACCCGTCCCGACGTGTTTACCGCGATCGGCCTCGGCGCGGACAGCGCCACCGCACCGGTACGCACCCCCGACGCCACCCGCCAGCCGGCCTGACCAGGAGCGACCATGCAATCGAACAGCACCCTCACTGTCCGCCGGGCCACACCCGACGACGCCGGCCCGCTCATCACCGTGCTGGTGGAGGCGTTCCTCGACGGGCCTGTCGCCGACTGGCTCGTTCCCGACCTGAACGACCGCCGCACGGTCTACTTCCGCTACTTCAAGCACGTTCTCCACCACGGGCTCCGGTACGGGCGCGTAGACACCACCTCCGACCTGTCGGCGGTCGCGATCTGGTACACCCGCGACGAGGTCCCCCTGTTGGCGTCAACCGACCACTACTACGTGGTGGAAAAGGCGACCGGCAAGTACGCGCCGAAGTTCCTGCTGCTCGACGCCATCTTCGAAACACACCACCCACACGCCCCACACGACTACCTCGCCTACGTCGCCGTCGACCCACGCCGCCAGAGCCGTGGCGTCGGCTCTGCGCTGCTCACCACCGCACACCAAACGCTGGACGCAGCTAACCGGGCGGCGTACCTGGAGGCCAGTAACACCCGCAGCCGGGACCTGTACCTGCGCCTCGGCTACCGCCAAGGCGCCCCGATCCACCTACCAACCCAAGGACCGCTCATCTGGCGAATGTGGCGCGGCCAACCGACCGACGGCAGCCCCGCGCCGTTCCCGACGGACCTCCTGCCACGCAGGCGGCCACTGTGAACGGCCCCGCCCTGGGCACGACCATCCGCCCGGCGACACCCCAGGACGTCGCCGCGATCACGGTACTGCTGGCCGGCACACTCGACGGCGATCCCGTCATCCAGTGGCTACTGCCCGACCCCACCGAGCGCATCACCGTCCTGCACCGCCTGCTCGCCGTCAACGTCGATCACGCGATTGAGACCGGGACCGTCGACGTGACGCTGAACCTCTCGGCGGTCGCGGTATGGCGCAGCCACGACCCGGACGCCCCGCGATGGCCGCTCGGGGACCACCACCTGGCAACCTTCGCCGGCACCGCAGCCCACCGCCTGGACACGCTGAACTCCGCCATCGACAGCTACAAGTCCTGGGCGCCACACCACTGGCTGTCGTGGCTCGCCGTGCACCCCGCCTACCAGCGACAGGGCCTCGCCGGTGAACTGCTGCGCCGACACCACCCCGTCGTCGACGGTACCGGATGGCCGGTCTACACCGTGGTAACCACCGAAGCGGCTCGGGACTCGCTCAGCCAGCAGGGATACCAGGCCGCCATGCCGCTGAACCTGCCCCGCGGACCGAAGCTCTGGCCCCTGAGCAGAAGGGTCCGCCCGGTCCGCCCGATAGCCGCTTGCCGCCACTGCTGATCAACGCGTCCCGCCGATCGGCGCCAGGCCGCCGACATGCTCCGGCGCCGATCCAGCGCCGTATCGCCGCCACCCAGGGAGGAACCACACGGCATGCTCATGCCCCGACGAAACGCTCCTACCCGCCTTGTGGTGGGTCTTCTCGGCAGCGTCCTGCTCACCGCCTGCCAGTCGGGCCCGCCAACCGGCCGGTCGACGTCAACACCAGCATCGCCGTCGCAACCGCAACCGCAACCGCCCACCCTCTTGCCGCCCTCGGTCGACGCCGGACCGAGTCTCACCGCGCAGCAACGCCTGACCGCCTTGGCCGCCAGCATCGCCGCCACCCCCGCCGACGACACCACCGACCGGCCCTACACCTACCTACACCTGCAGATGTGGAACCGCGCCACCAACGCGATCACCCGCACCGACGTGCGACGCTGGCGGCGCGGCGCGGATAGCTCCGGACGCGAGACCACCCGCCGCCTACCGGACCTGCTCGGCGTCGACCACCACCCCGACCCCGACGAGCGGAAACTGTTCGCACACGCCCCACAGAAGACCACCCAGTACGGGCGGGGCACGCTGCGCCACTACCTGCCCGAGCCGTCGCCCACCGACCCCACCGCGCTGGCCCACGCGCTCGCGCCACCGATACTGGCCAAGGAACCCGCGTACCCCCTCCTGCTCGCCTCCGGCATCGTCGGACTCGTTACCAGCCAATACCTCAACCAGGAACAGCGGACCGCGACCCTGCGACTCCTGGCCGGCATCCCCACCATCACCTACCAGGGCAAGACCACCGACATCGCCGGCCGCACAGGCCTGGGCTTCGCAGTGACCGGCGACGGGTCAACCTGGCAACTGATCTTCGACGGCCGCACGGGCGAACTCCTGGCCGCCCACGAACGTGTGACCGGCAAACGACCGGGCCTGTTCTCGTACGTGCTCATCCTCGAACGCGGCCACACCACCACCGACGCTGACCTGCCCGGAAACCAGGTGGGCGACGTCCTGCCAAGCACTGCCCAGAACGCTGCCAGGACCGCAGGGCTGGTCTGATGAAGCGGCTACGTATCGGCTACAGCTGCTGGGGCTTTCTGGGCGACGGCGTGGTGGATACGCCCGACGGCTCGCGGTCATATCGCCGGCCGCTGCTCGACGAGCTGCAAGCCGCCGGCCACCGGGTCACCTTGCTGCAGGCCAACCGCGACCTCACCGAGGCTGGCCTGGACCTTCGTAACTACTACGATTTCAGCGACGCGGCGCCCGACCTCGACGTGGTGATGTTCGAATGGCGGTGGCCCCTGCCCGGGCGCAACACCACCGCGTGCGGGTCGCCTGGGCACACCTGCGATCTGCACCGGCAGACCGAGCTGATCGAGCGCTACACACTCGCCGGCGTACCCACCGTCATCTGGGACCTGGACCGGCAACTCCGCGCCGATGACCCACTGCGCAGACTACCGAACGTTCGCGTGTTGGAGTTCGCTGTCCGGCCCACACCCGGCGCCACCACCATGCTGTGCCCGGTACCCGACCAGCTACTCGACAAGGCCGACGCGTACGAACTGGCCAGGATGCACCGCCCGCTGTCACTGGTGTACATCGGCAACCAGTACGACCGCGACGACGCGTTCGACCGCTACTTCGCCAAGGCCGCCGCACACCTCGGCCACCAGGTCGCGGGGAAGTGGACGCGAGTCGACGCGTGGCCACACGTCAACTTCACCGGCCGGTGCGCCTTCAGCGAGGTCGACGCCATCCACCGCCGGGCCCTCGCCACGGTCATGCTGCTGCCACACCGGTACGCCCGAGCCGGGCACATCACGCAACGCCTGTTCGAGGCTCTCGTGGCAGGGTGCCTGCCGCTGATGCCCGCCGACGTCGTCGACGGTGAGGACTTCGTGCCCCGCGAACTCATCGTCGCCGACAGCCGCGACGTCGTGAAGCGCGTCGAGCACCTGCAGCGCATTGCCGGCACGTTGGAGCACGCCGGTCAGCTGTGGCGCGCTCTGCAGTACCTCCATCCGATGCGGCTGTCCCGCCAGGCAGCCGTACTCCAACAGGTCATGTCCGACCTCATCGCCGAGTAGGGGAGACGCCCATGGTTTCCGGGCCCACGTACACCAACGTCGAGCAGGCGTACCTCGCCGTGCTGAACGAGGTGGTCAACCGGCATCAGTTCGATACCGCCGGCCGCGGCAAAGACGCCTTGGAGGTGATCAACAGCAGCTTCACCATCACCAACCCGACCGACCGGATCCTGTACCTCGCTGCCCGCAAGGCGAACATTGTGTTCAACCACGCCGAAGCCCTGTGGTACCTGACCGGCCGCGACGACGTCGACTTCATTGGCTACTACGCACCGAAGCTGCACGCCCTGTCCGCCGACGGCATCCGCCTCACCGGCACCGCGTACGGGCCGAGACTGTTCCGCCCCACCCGCCCCGACACCCGCAGCCAGTTCGACCGCATCGAGGAACTGCTGCGCAACGACCCGGACACCAAACGGGCCGCCATGCCCATCATGCGCCCGGACGAACTGGTCGACCCGGCCAACCCCGACGTCGCATGCACCCTCGGCCTGCAGTTCCTCCTGCGCGGCGGCGAGCTGCACATGTCGGCCTACATGCGAGGCAACGACGCCGTCATCGGCCTGCTCGGCGACACCTTCGCCTTCACCTTCATCCAGGAATTCACCGCTACCCGCCTCGGCGTGCCCGTCGGCACCTACGCTCACCACGTCGGGTCGATGCACGTCAACAAACTCGACGTCGACAAGGTCCACGCGATCATCGACGAAGCCGCCCGACCCGCGCCCCGCCGCCACTTCCACGTCGACCCGATGCCTCCCACCAGCTGGGACGACATCCGCGAGGTCGCTCGCTGGGAAGAGCTCCTGCGCACCGACCACGATCAGCTCACCCCCGACAAGCTCGCCAGCCTGCCCATCGCACCGTATTGGCGGCGCATCCTCGCGCTGTTCGAGGTGTACCGGCAGATCGTGCACCGGCCCGGCACGGCGGTGACCCAGGAAGCCGTCGCCGAGCTGCACCCCGGGCATTGGTGGCTGGCCGCCGCACGCTGGCCCGGCCGCGTGCCACCGTTCGTGTCCACCCGGCGGCCGTGATGGGCAACCTCGAGAACGTCGACTGGTCTCGGTGGACCGTCATCCTGCTCAAGCCCGACTGTATCCGGCGGGGCCTCACCAACGAGGTCCTCAACTGGTGCAGCCAACTCGTCGCCATCGTCGACCGGCGCATCGTCATCCCCACCGAAGACCAGGTCTTCGCCCACTACGACGACATGCTGCCGCTGTCCGATCAGCTCGGCCGCGACGTGCCCGCCGAGCTACGCCGCATCTTCGTCGGCAACCGGGTCGGCGTCGCGCTCGGCTACGGCCAAGACGCGGCGCCGAGACTGCGGCGCATCGTCGGCCCCACCGACCCTGCCAGCGCCGCTGCCACCACCGTCCGAGGCCGGTACGCCAAGGACACCCTCGACAAGGCCATCGCCGACGGCCGCCTCGTCGACAACCTGATCCACACGTCCGACACCACCGACGTCGTCGAGCGTGACTTCCACATCTGGTACGGCCCCGAGCACGTACACCTGCTGCGCGAGCCCACCCAAGGAGGCACCCGATGACCCCCACGCCCGCCGACCTCACCGGCGGCCCCCGCCACCTCCCGCTGCTGGCTGCGGAGAAACAGGCCACGCTCGACCCGTACATGGCCCAGTGGGTGGGCTACCGCAAGTCCGGCCTGTCACTGAACCACATCATCGGCTGCCCACTGGACTGCGGCTACTGCGTCAGGCACTTCTGGGGCAACTTCGAGGTGAAGAAACCGCACCTGCTGGTACCCACCGACGAGGCCATCCTCGGACTGATCACCCACGAGGCATTCCGGCCGCACATCACCCCAATCCAGCTCTTCAACAAGGCCACCGACCCGTTCCTGCCCGGCGTCAAACCCCACCTCTTCCAGGTACTCCAAGCCCTCGACGACCGCGAGTACACCAACCACGTCCTGATCATCACCTGCTTCAAGGTCACCGCCTCCGACATGGCAGCGCTGGAAGACCTGAAGTATCTGAAGGTCACCCTGCTGTTCACGTACTCCGGCATCCAGGACGACCGGGTGGAGCCCATCACCAAGAGCGCCATCACGATCAACTCGATCTACACCGCGATCGCGAACAAGCAGCGCACCGGCGTGGTCTTGTACTGGCGGCCCATCGTCCCGGGCTGGAACACCGCCCCAGAGAACATCGACCACGTCCTGGAAGTCGGCGGCGACGTCGACGCGATCGTGTTCACCGGCTACTACCACAAGCCGGAGAACGCCGAGTACCTGCGCTCCCTCGGCGTAGACGTGCCGTACGGTGACGACTACGCCCGGCGCAAGACCATGCCCGCCGACATCGACGAGCTGATCGTCAACGCCTGGCAGGCATCCGGGATCAGCACCCCGCTGTTCCGCAAGACCTCCTGCGGCGTCGCCTACGCCCACGGCGTCGCCGACTACAACGGCCACTGGGGCGTCCGCGAAATCTGCGACATCTGCCCGCAGAAGCAGAAAGACCTGTGCATCGCCGACTACAAGGAACCCACCGAACAGGAGGTGCTCCAGGTCCTCGCCCAACTCGGCTACGACAGCACCGTCCTCGTCGAGCCAGGCCACGTCTGGACCCACGGCCTGGGCGAGCAACGCCGCTACGCCGTCCAGCACGCCATGCGCCACCAAATCTGGGAACTCGACCAGCCCCACTTCCTGCACGCCCACGGCCGTCAACTCCTCGGCCACGAGATCGACCCGCAGCAAGCACAGAAGTTCGAGAACGTGCGGGCAGCGTTCGCACACAGCGCGCAGTACGAAGACGACTGACCAAGGAAGACGAGCATGAGCGGCAGCCCGAGCGACCCCTGGACCCTCGCACACCTTGTCGCGATCGACCTGGAAGGCACCGGCCCCCAGGACGGCGGCAACGAGGCGATTGTGGAGATCGCGGTCGTTCCCATCGTCGCCGGGCTGCCGCATCTGCCCGCCGCACTGAACACCCTCATCAGCCCCGGCCGACCCATCGGCCGCCGGCCCTGGCTGTCACCCGGCATCACCGACACCGCACTGCGCACCGCACCGGCCCTCGCCGACATCGCACCGGCCCTTGCCACCCGGATTAACGGCAACTACCTCGTCGGCCACAACGTCACCGTCGACTGGCGGCTGCTGCACCGACGCCTTCCCGAGCTGCGCCCAGCCGGCCTCATCGACACACTGCGTCTATCCCGCGCACTCACCCACGGCCACCGACACAGCCTCAGCGCCCTTGTCGACGGACTGAAACTCACCGCGGCTGTCAACGCCGCCGCCCCAGACAGCCAGCCGCACCGGGCACTATGGGACACCATCGCCACCGCAGTGCTGCTACCTGCACTGATCAAGCAGCGATGGAATCACGCACCTACGCTGGTTGAACTCGTTACCACCGCCGGCGTACCGATGGACATGCGAACAGCCGGTGGCCCCCCGCCACAGCAACAACCCGGACTGTTTTGATCCTGCCGGGAGCCTCGCCTGTGCTCTCCCTGACAGTGCAAGTGCGCGGCGTAACACTGCAGTCCCGGGCTGAGCGGGATCCGCAAGCGAGCACAGGGGACCTTCGGCGTCACGGGCGGTGGCGCCAGGGCCCGGGACCTGCCCCTCGCCACGCGATCACTCGCTGACGGCCGACAGGCGCGGCGGTTCGCCGCCAGTCATGAGAAAGGCAACTGCCAGCTGGATAGCCGTTTCAGGCCGAAGTTGTAGGTACTCGGCCGGGTACTCGGTGGGCACTCCGCCGAAATCGTATTGGAGTCCCTCGGTTGGGGTTTCCGCTGTGGGGTCGTTGAGGTAGCCGCCGTCGT
The DNA here is from genome assembly GCF_043197575.1 of Micromonospora sp. NPDC049051. Lineage (NCBI taxonomy): Bacteria > Bacillati > Actinomycetota > Actinomycetes > Micromonosporales > Micromonosporaceae > Micromonospora > Micromonospora sp. NPDC049051. Next base: position 534,075 of record NZ_JBICTL010000002.1, on the reverse strand, counting down.
CGGCGATGTGTACCGCGAAGGCGTGGGTGGGGTGACCGAGCCCGATCTGGATGCCAGGTGGCAGGTCGTCGGGGTCGTCGTTGGTTTCGCTGAAGATGGTCAGCACGACGGGCTCGCCGGCCTGCTGGATCTCGCGAAGGAGCGTTTCCAGGGCGTGGGGGTCGGTCAGCTCGACCTCGTGGTTGTCGCGCTGGTCGCCCCGGTCGTAGGTCCAGGTCACCTTCATGCGATCGCCTTTCCGTTGCCGGTGTAGGTACGCCAATGGCGTACCTGCCCGTCATCGTCGCGTACGTAGACAGCCAACTGTGCGCCGGCCGGCAGCAGCCGGGAGAGGATCTTCTCGCAGCCATAGGGGGTGTAGTCACACGGCGGATTGTTCGTCACGACAGCCGCCTCGGTGACGTGGTCGCGGCGCATCCGGGCGGCAAGCTTGGCCTCCAGATGGTCGGTCGTGGTGGCGATGAGCTTGTAGGCCGGCTTCAGATCTGCGGCGGCGGCCGGGTCACGGCCAGACCTCATGGGTATCCACTTACCACCGATCAACGCCACACCGGAGGTAGGATCCTTGGCCTGCCGTCGGGGCAGGTCCCGAGCGGCATCCGTCAACCCTTCGGGCAACGGATCGGCTGGAGCAGGCGCCTTCGTTGCATTCGCAGAAGAGTCGCGTGCGGCGGATGGCCGGCCGATGTCGCTACCACCGTCCGTGATCAATAGTCCCAGGTCACCCACCTGCCTAGCCTGCGCCAGCGCCGCCTCGACGTGCTGCCGAGCCTCGGTCCCACGTATCCGGACAGCCGCCAGGACCTGCAGCATCTGCTGTAGGCGCGACAGCGTCGGACCGGGCTGTCCTCCCTGCAACGCCGCTGTGACCAGTCGTCGCGTGTCGTTTAACGCGGATGCTGCCGCCGTGATGTAACCGTCGGTGGCGGTGAGCGCGGCCACCACCGGCGTGAGCGCGGCGATTGTTTCCTGCGGCGATGGCTGCTGCGCTACGGCGCTCAACGCCCGCAACGCCTCACCCAGAGCCCCGTCGGCCTCCGCCAGGCGAGACCGAGCCGGCCGGAGCGCTTCTCGGGCGCGAGCCAACCCCACAGCGATGCCGGCGAAGCCGGAGGCCACCGCCCGGGCGCTGATCTGCTCGATCGCTTGGTCGACAGCTGCGGCCTCGTGCTGCGCTCGGTCTACACCTGCCGCCATCGCCTGCAAACCTGCGCCAATGGTGTCGATCAGCGACATCGCACCACTTTCCGGCTCCGAGTCCATACCGAACCGTGGCAGTGTAGGGACGAGTATCGGTGGAACACAACCAATGGCTGATCGGCTCCCGGCCGAGAATCTCATTCCTCTTGAAGGCCGGCAGGCGTCAGGTCGACTTCCTCCCGCCACTATGGAGCGGTGGTCAGGCGCTGCCGGTCAGTGCACACCCAGCTGTCAGCGAATCTTGCCACCTGCAGATCCATCTCACTGCGAATCCTCGGATGGGCTAATGCGTCCTGCTATTCCATCAAACTCTCTGCGGCGCTCGACGGGCAGCGTCGCGCGCACCTCGGCGATCACCGTGGGCAAAATCCGCTTTTGGTCGGTTTTTTTGGCGTGCCGCTCGAAGACCTGCCACATCGTCCATAGATGCTGCACGTTCGAGGTACCGCCGACGCGGGCGCACTGCACGGCGTAGTTGAGTGCGCCGAGCGCGAGCGTGAATGCAACCTCGGGGTTGCCTGATTGTGACTGCACCTCGGCCAGCGTGCTCAGACACATGGCGTCGTCGGAGGCGGCGCGCACGGTGGGGCGTTGCTCCCGCATGCGGGCTCCGGTGATCCGAGCGGCCTCCATGGCCGAGTACCTCGCCTCCACAAGTTCGGAGGAGCCAGTCATCGCAATCGTCAGTGCCAAACCATTGTGTGCGTTTAGTGCGATTTCGTTGTATGCCGCGGGCGGCCTGCCGTCCGGCGCGGCACGGCAGAGTGCCGTCGCCGCCCGGACTGCGAGCCGTGCCGTGCCGAGATTGCCGGCGTGATCGCCTGCAATCTGGCCGTACGCCACCGCGTTGCTGCAGAGTGCGGCGACTTGAGCTGCCGGATCTGCGCCGAGCTCTGACAGCGTCTCAAGCGTCGGCAGACAATCCCGAACGATTTCGACCACCAGGCGCAGATGTTCGGGCTTGCCGGTGTCGGCTTGGTCAACCCAGGTGCGGGCGATGATGGTCGCCGACTCGCGATGCTTCTGCTCGAGCGCGGTGTCGTCCTGGGCTGCCAGGAGAAGGGCGTTGACCGCGTGTCCGGAGGCGGCGAAGTCGCGGTTTTTCGTCACCAGGCCGTACGCGAGGTTGAAGGCTAGCTGGGGCTCACGGAAGTCGTCTGCCGCGTGCTTCAGCAACGGGCCGTACTTCGCGATGGTCGCCGTCGCGGTGCCGTCGTCGGTGTCGAGCAGTCGAGCGGCGTGCTGAATCGCTAGCCAGCCGACCAGGTCCGCGGCAGATGACGGCGCGGGCGGTAGCTGCGCTGGTAGGAGGCGACCGATCGTCGCGGGCACCTCGTCGGGCCGGCCGGCGCGGGACAGGCTGAACGCGTGCGTGCGCAGGACGTCCCGGATCTCCTTTGCCTGCTCCCGGTCGAGTGTGACGAGGTCATACTCGAGAGTGCTTAGGTGTTCAACGGCGGTAGCGGCGGCGTCGAGCCATCGTTTGAGCTCGATGTAGGCTGCGGTTAGGAGCCGAAGCGAGCGGGACAGCTGCGGCCGGTAGCCGCTGCGGACGTGCTCCACGAACTTCCGCCTAAGGTCGACGGCGATCTCGGCGGTTTCCACGGCGTCCTCAACCAGCCCGTCCTTCAGCTCGGCGTAAGCCAGGTTGTTGAGCGCCTCGGCGAGTAGCGGCGCGTAGACCGGCGACAGGTCCCGGGCGAGAGGCATGCGGATGGCCACCGTCTGAGCCAGCAGATGTCGTCCCTCCTCGAGCCGGCCGATCTCCCGCAGCCGAAGGCCGAGGTTGTTCATCGTGATGCTGGCGTCGGCCTGCTGCTCGGGGTCCAATGCCTTGAAGTCGCGCGTCTGCACGGCCAGCAGGCGTCTCTCCAGCTCCACGGACTCCTCGATGTGGCCGTTGTCGGCGAGGGCGGTGGCATATGTGCTCAGTGCGGCGATATGTGCACTTGCCGTCTCGTCCCCGCCCTCGTCAATCCACTGCCGGAGGAGGATCACCGCGACATGACTGAAGGCCAGGGCGTCGTCGGCCTGCCCGAGCGCCGACAACTGCTGAGCGTGGGTGGCGAAGATGACGCCGACGGCGGACTTGTCGACGCCCGGAACGGTCGTCACCTCGTCCTCGGTGACGAGAATCTGTGGCCTCAGCAGCGCGACGGCCCGTCCCGTGAACTCCGCCGCTTCCCGCCGATCACCAGCCGCACCGAGGCTGCGCCCGAGAGCCATCAGGTGACTTATCTGGTTGTCGGGGGGAAGGTCCAAGAACTGCGGGTCCGCGCAGACCCGCCGCAGAACCGCGACCAGGCCGTCGTGCATATCGAGGTTGGCTCCGTAGCCGGTGACCTGATCCATCACGTCGGCGAGCCGGCGCATGAGATCGAAGGTCAGGTCCGGAGCCAGCCGCTCAACGACGCCCGGAGCGCTGACCCAGCTGAGTAGCGGTTGCCGGTCGAGCGCCTCGACGAGCATCCGGCGCACGTGCGGCCAACGCTCACCGGTGTCGGTCAGGACCGTCAAGACCGTGCGCAGGAGCACATGCGGGACCGGCCGCATGGTGCCCTCGACCTCAAACCGGAGTTCCCAGGCCAGCAGCGTCCGGACGAGGTGATCGCAGGCCGGGCCGCCCCAGCCGCCCAGGTGATCAGCGTCCGGAGCGGTCGTCAGGGCACGGGCCAGCGCGTCTTCACCCAGTCGGTCGGGAAGCAGCGGCCACAGCATCCGGTCTCGCCTCGGCGCCGGGTACAGCCGGGCGTGGTCGGCCAGCAGAGTGTCGCGATCGGAGAAGTTCAGATGGGTCAGAACAGACTCAGCAAACTGATGGCTGGTGCCGCCGAGCATGGTCGCCAGCAAAACGCAGCGGAACATTCGCTCCAACGGCGTTTCGAAGCGCGGCACGGCATCGGCGGCCATCCGGGACCAGTGGTCGAGCTCGCGGTCGAGAAGGCTCGCCGACAGCTGCGGCCAAGTCGAGCCCGACGATGTCGAGTGCGAAGGCTCGATGACCCCCAACACGTCGAGCAGGGCCTTGGTGTGGACGCTCAGCGGGTGACCGGTCTCCGGCGGCGAGCCGGGGGCCAAACCGACCGGCGCGCCGAGGTGCGCGACGAAAGCTTGGTGGGCAGCCCGGTACATGACCGTGGCGTCGCCGTCGCCGTCGCCGACCCGTACCCGCACTAAGGTGAACCCTGCCCGGCGCAAGCCAGATGACATGACCGGCCAGAACGCCTCTGACCGTGCCACCAGGAGCAGGCGGACCGGCGCCGGGCTGGTGAGGGCCCGCTGAGTTAGCTCCTGCAGACCGGAGCGGGTCCATCGGTCCGCGTAGTCAACAAGCACCAGCGTGCCCGCTGGTGCGGACGGCTCTGACACGTGCTCGTGGTCGTCCAGCTCGATGGCGCTGCCGGCAACGAGGACCCGCCAGTTTCTCCCGGCAGCAACGCGGCAGGTCTGCAGCGCTAGCCGGGTCTTCCCGGCACCGGCCGGGCCGGCCAGCAGGAGGGCGCCTCGTGGTGCGTCATCGTCGAGCCAACCAAGCAGTGTTGTGTAGTCCGGTGAGGAGACGAACGGGACCAGTTCGAAGATCGGGTTGAGGCACGCGGCTGGTCCCGCGCCGTCGGGCAGCGGCGGCGCAGGAGCCAGTGGGCTCAGCCGGATCTCGGATGCCGCGCTGCGCACCGTGTTGCCGTCGCCGGCGATGATGACGCCGTAGTTAGGGCCATGGACCTCGACGCGCGGGTCAGCCATCGACGGTGTTTCCGCTGCCCAGAATGATCGTCCCGTGGTTTGGTCCGTGCACCTCGACGCCCTTCGGTGCGGCCCGGGTTTCCGGGCTCCGCAGCAGATCGGCCACGAAGTGACGTACTTGGCCGTAAACGAGGTCACGGCGGCTAACCGGCTTGACGATCGAGATGTGGTCGGCGTCAACCGGGACCGGCCGCACGCGGGGCAAGCCCGGGTTGGCGGAGGTCTCGTCGACGATCCGGACTCCGAATGTGGGCCGCGTCTCGAAGAACACCAGGTGGCGCAGTCCGGCCTCGTTCGCCCAGTCGCGATAGCGATCATTGAGCTGGCGCAGGTGGGGTGCGTTGCGGCGCAAGTCGGCTACGGCCGGCGTGCCGCGGTAGACCTTGCCGAGGGCGTCGACTGCCTTGGTGATCCCGGCGCCCGTGTGCGGCGTCGCTAGGAACACCACGCCCCGCACGGCTCGGGCGAAGACGGCGAAGTCATCCCGGCCCTCCGATGCGTGCATGAGCATCTCCTTGGCTAGCAGGCCGCCCATGCTGTGCGTGACAAAACATAACGGCCGGTCGCCGATACCGTGGTTCCGCAGCAGCGCCATCAGGTTGATCGCCCGGTCCGGGATGCTCATCGAGTGGCCACGCCAGCGGCTCGACCAGGCGTCGTAGTCGGCTGTCCATGCCGCAACGCCATCGATGTCTTCGGCCAACCACTGGGGCCAGAAGGTGCCGGGCGCCCCGGTCGACCAGGATTGACGGGCATCACCGTCGAGCCCGTGCAGGAAGACGAGATCGATCGAAGCGTGCTGCGGGACGTGGACCTCGAAGACTTCAGTCATGGCGGGATCCCTCCTGGTGGTCAAAGTCTACGCACCGTTTCAGGCAGACCCCGTTGTCGTAAACCTTGCTCGGCACGCGTGCCGCACGGTCCGCAAGCTCTCGACCGGCATCCGGAACGGGCGGCGTGCGTGGGAATCCGGACCTTTGTGGCTGGATCGGCTGAGGCGCGCCGTCGCCTCTTTACGTGGATGGCGTTCGATGGACATGCTCGTAGGAGACGGTCATCGTCTCAACCCTTGACGCCGAGGAGACCTACCGTGCGAATCTCCCGATACCTTTCCCAGCCTGGCCGCGTCGTGCGTTGTGCCGCGGGGATCATGATGGCGGTGGGCGTCAGCGCAAGTGTGGTTGTCGTGAGTGCTGCGCCGGCGTCGGCGACCCCGCCGGGTATCCCGACGAAGTCAACCGCGCAGTCGCGGCTCAACGCTCTCAATGTCAGGGCCGAGGGCTCGATGACCGGGTACTCGCGGGACAAGTTCCCGCACTGGATCACCATCAGTGGCCCCTGCAACACCCGGGAGCAGGTTCTCAAGCGCGACGGCACCTCCGTTGTCGTGGACAGTTCCTGCGCGGCGGTGTCCGGGCGCTGGTACAGCCCGTACGACGGAGCTACCTGGTCCGCCGCCTCCGACGTCGACATCGACCACGTTGTGCCGTTGGCCGAGGCATGGCGTTCCGGGGCGAGCGGGTGGACGACCAGCCGGCGGCAGAGCTTCGCCAACGACCTGACCGGTCCGCAGTTGATCGCGGTCACCGACAACGTCAACCAGGCCAAGGGCGATCAGGACCCGTCGACCTGGCAGCCGCCGCAGTCGACCTACCGGTGCACCTACAGCAAGATGTGGATCACCGTGAAGTACAGCTGGGGTTTGGCTTTGCAGTCGTCGGAGAAGTCCGCGCTGCAGAGCATGCTCAACACCTGCTCGTCGTGACACGAACCCCTCCTGCGGCAGAAGGTCGACAGGCGTTGAGGTGACTGTCGTCTGTGCGCGGGAACGGTGCGGGGACCGGATTGGTGTCGGCTCCCGCACCGATGGCGTCACACACGATCGTCGTGCCCGCACCTGCCCGCAACGTCATGCGCATTGCCCTCGTCAGTCCTCAGCGGGCCCGGCATAGCGGTACACCGGTGGGTGGTCCTCCGCGTCGTCGCGGACGTATCGGTGCTCGACCGGCTGACTCGGGTGATCGGCAGCGCCGAAGTAGAAGCCGACCTGGAGGAGCAGCACCACCTGTGGCAGTGATCCCGCCTCACCCACCTCGACCGGTGCGAGGCGTCCGTCGGCCGGACCACCCAGAAACCAGGCCTCGACAGCGGACATCAGCGACTGCCCGCCATGTTGACGATCACGGTCATGAGTCCCACGACCGCCGTGATGGGGCCTCTGGCTGCGGTCACACCGGCCACCCGGGCAGGGTGGTCCGGCGCTGTCCATCTTCGCGCTCGACGTGCCCGCAGTCCGTCAACGCTGGTCATGTTCGTGTCCTCTCGACTTCTGCGGGCCGACGCCGTGGTGATGGCCCTGCCGTACCTCACCAGCAACCGGCGCGGGCACGCTGCCCCGAAGGGGCAATTTGTGGATAACGCAGCATCCTGTGGAGAAGTTCATGGAGCCGGAACCTCCGGCGCAGTGACCAGGGTTTGACTGGATCCACCGACATCACGACGAGTTCGGCTGCGGTACATCTACTCGCGCACCTCGCGGCGCGGGTCGCGGAGGCGGACCACGGTGAATCACATGAAGATCGAGTTCGACGGTAGTTGCCTGCTGCAGACCGGAGGCCCTGATCGGGTGGCAGACGAGGGCGAGCGGGCCTGGTTTGTCGAGCATCCGCAGCGGCGGTACTGCGGTGACCGGTAACCGAGCATGCGGAAGTGTGAGGCAGCCCAGCCTAGAAAGAGTCGTTCGTTGGGGGAGATGCCGTGGTGGTTCGGTTGAGGTTCCGCTGATCCGCTGACCGAGGGCCACCCTCACCTCATGGCAGTCGCGGGCAGTGACGTGTGGGTGACAGCCCCGTGATCATCGTGCTTGACTGGGGCCTATGCGGTCGGGGGAAGCGCGGCTGGCGATTGACTGGGGCAGTGCCAGCACCACGGCGGTGTTGGCGTGGCCTGACGGGACATGGTCGCCGTTGACGTTCGGGGTCGAATCGGCGCTGTCCAGCGCGGTGTTCCTGTCCGAGGACGGCGGTGTCATCACGGGGCAGTTGGCCTGGCAGGCTGCGGCCGGGTGCCCGGAGCGTTTCATTCCGGCTCCGCGCCGCTCGATCGAGCAGCAGGTGGCGCTGCCCGGTGGCGAGGCCGACGCGGTGGACCTGGTCGCGGCGACGTTGCGGCAGGTGGCTGAGCGGGCTGGCGCCGTCGCCGGTGGCGAGGTCGAGGATGTGCGCCTGGTGGTGCCGGCTGGCTGGGGGCCACGGCGGCGTACCTGGTTGCGGCACGCGGCGCATCGGGCGGGCTTGCCGCAGCCTCGTCTGGTGGAGGCGCCGGTGGCCGTGGCGACCCGGTTGCTGGCATCAGGTGTGCAGTTGCCGGTCGGGTCTTATGTCGTGGTGTGTGATGTGGGTGGCGGCGCGGAGGTGAGCGTCCTGCGGCGCGGGCCGGCCGGGTTCGAGGTCCTCGCCACCCTGTCCGATGCGTCCGCTGGCGGGTCCGCTGTCGATGACGCGTTGATCGGCGCGCTCTGCGTCGGTGAGCCGAACGCGCCTGTTCCGGACGGGCCGGCGTCGGACGGTGCGCGGTGGGTGCTGCTGGCCAGTGTCCGCGCGGCGAAGCATGCTCTGGGGGAGCATCCGGCGGTGACGGTGCCGCTGCCGGGTGGGCCTGCGGTGGTGGTGAACGGCAGCGTGCTGGAGCAGGCCGCGCGGCCGATCGCGCAGCGCGTCGCCCAGTTGGCCGTCAAGGCGGTCGCCGCGGCGGAGGTGGATCCGGCTGAGGTCGCCGGCCTGTACGTCGTGGGCGGTATGGCTGGTATGCCGTCGGTGGCCGAGGCTCTCGCCGAGGGTGTGGGTGTGGCGCCGGTCGTGCTCGCCGATCCAGCGCTGGCCGCCGTCTGCGGAGCGGCGGACGCGGGCGCGGCGAGCGTCGGGGTCGGGGCGGATGTGGTGGAGTCGCCGGTGCCGCCGGTGCGGCGGGCGGTGGCGATCGCGGTGCCGGGCTTCGCGTCGCTGGTTTTAGTGGCGCAGTTCCTGCTCACGGCGCAGTGGAATGGCTGGTACTTGCACCGGTGGGCGCTGCTCAACTGGGGTGAGCTGGCGATGGCGGCGGTGTTCGCGCTGGTCGCTGCTCTTGGGGCGGGCACGGTGATCGCGTCCGCGCTCGCCGCCCGCCCTGGCGAGGCACCGGCGTCTGCGGGTGGGCAGGTCGGCACGGGCATTCTGGCGTCGATGTCGTTGGGTGTGGCGGTGGCCGGGCTGTACGCGGTGGTGGGTAGCGTCTACATCGGCCAGGAGGTGGGTTCGTTCCTCCGGTGGGCGTTGCTGCCGATCGCACCGGTGGTCGTGGTCGCTGCGGTGATGGCCGTGGTTGCCGCCCGGCAGTGGCGCCAGCCCGTGGGCGGCTGGTCGCAGGTGCTGGCGTTTCCGATCGGCTCGGTGGTGTGCGCGGCGGTGGGGATGGCGCTGATTCAGTACTCGCTGACGGCGGACCGGTGGCCGGATCTGGTGTTGTGGATCGATGCCGCTGGCCGCGTTGGTGGGCTGTTGCTCGGTGTCGGGGTGGTTATGGCGGTCGTGTCCACGCCGCTGCTGCGGCTGATCCTTGCCGCTCCGCTGGGGGTTATCAGCGCGGCGATCGTTAGCCAGGCCGCATCCGGGATCCTCGGGATCATCTACGCGACTGCGGTCGCTGTGTGGTGGGCCCGCCAGGTGTGGGCGCGCGTCATCCGGCCTGCCCGGCCGCCGGTGCGCACACCGTGACCACCACCATGCTCCTGAGGGTGGCGGCGTGTCGTGGGGGTGGGTGAGGTGCGCTGGCCGCGGCAGGTGGCGTACCTGCTGGTTCTTGCGTTGCTGCTTGTCGGTCCGCCGGTGGTGCTGGTCAGGGTTGTCGGCTGGCCCGCGAACGGTGGGCCGGACCTGCGGCAGTGGGTGTCGCAGCCGCTGACCGCGCAGACCCTGGCCGTGGCGTTGACCGTAGCGGCGTGGGCGGTGTGGCTGATGCTCGCCGCCACGGTCGCCGTTAGAGTGGCTGCGCGGGCCTGGGTAGGTGCACGGTGGCTGCGCAGGGTTCCGTTGCCCACCCCGTTGCAGGCCACCGCCACCGGCTTGGCTGGCGCCGCCGCGTTCGGGGCTGGCGCCCACACCGGAGCTACCGCTGTCGGGCCGCAGGTTGCGCTGCCTGTGGCCGCCGGGACTCTCTACCAGTCAACCGATCCCGATGCAAACGGCGTCGAGCGTCTCGACGGGGTGTCGGAGGTCGACAACGCCGGTGGGGTGGTGCTGCGGGAAGGCTGGCTGCCCTGGGATGTCGCTGAGCAGGTCGCTGCCGCCGCCGGGTTGGTGTGGCTGCGCCGCCGACGCACCTACCAACCCCACAAACCACGAGATGCACGCGACGATACGGACCTGGCGCCGCTGCCGGAGACCGTCGCCACGGTCCAGGCTGCCCTCGCCGCCCCCACACGACCGGCCCCGGCCACCGGCACCGTACCGGACGGGCCCGCAGGGTCGATCGCGTCGCTTCCGTCGGGCCGCATCGCATTGACTGGCCCGGGTGCCCTCGCCGCAGCCAGAGGCATGCTGGTCACCGCTGCTCTCGTCGGTCTGCGCCAGCCGACGGTGTCGGCACCCTTTGTGATCACCCGTGCCGCGACGCGCATGCTGCTCGACGCTGACATTGTGGCGCGGCCGTGGCCCGGCGTGGAGGTGGCAGGCAGCGCCGATGACGCCGGGGTGCTACTCGCGTCATCGGCCGCAGCCCGGTACAGCTCCGAGCGAGAAGACACCGGCCGGCCGGTGCTGATCTGCGAGTCCGCACCACGCAGCGAACCGCTTGCGGTGGCGTTAGCGGCGTGCGCCGCAACCGCTGTGTTCCTTGACGCTGGTACGGCCGAGGTGATCTTGCACGTCGACGCGGCCGGCCACACTCACGATCCGCAGCGACCCGACTGGGTAGGGCCTCGGCTGTGCGTGCTCGACCCGGTGGCGGCCACCGACCTGCTCACCGTGATCACCCAGGCGCACCCGCCTGACGTACACCCCGGCGCCGGGTCCACGGCCGCGACCGTGACTACACCCAAGCGACCACGCATCCCCCGCCAAGCGACCGGTGAGCGTCTCGACCACCCACCCGACCGCGCCGCTGCCGGACAGCTTGATCTGCGGGTTCTCGGTGAGCCGACCCTGATCGCCGACGGCACCCCCGTGCCGATCCGACGCAGCGCCGCCCTGCAGCTTCTGGTCTTCCTCGCCGTGCACCCCGACGGAGGCAGCAGCCAGCAGCTCGTCGAGGCCATCTGGCCGGGCCTGCCCGCCCATCGGCTCACCGGCCGCCTCTACACCACCCTCAGCGACCTGCGAACAACGGTGCGGGCGGCCTGCGGACTGGTCGTCATCGACCACATCGACAACCGCTACCGCCTCAACCCCGGCTTCTGCGATGTCGACCTGTGGCGGCTGCGTACCCTGGCCGCGCACGCCGCCACCGCCGTCACCAGCCCAGCCACCATCTGGCAAGCGATCGCTGACGCCTACAGCGGTGACCTCGCCGCCGGCCACCAGTGGCCGTGGCTGGACCCGGCCCGGGAGGCCACCCGCCGCCACGTCCTGGACGCCTACGCCGCCCTCGCCGCCGCCGAGCCGGACCCACGACGCGCCCTCGACTTCCTCCAGGCCGGTATCCGCGTCGACCCCTACAACCAGGCCCTACACCAGCAGGCGAGCAAGATCCTCACCGCACTCGGCGAACACGACACCGCCACCGAACTGACCGACACCTACCACCGTCGTCTCACCGCCGCGGGACTCCGACCCACCGACGCCCACCATGCCGCGCTACACGCCGGCGTGAAGCCGGTCTCCGGCCGATAGCGCCACACCGCCGCATTCCGTCGCCGGTACCACCGCACGGGCCGCGTCTCGTGTCAGGCGTCTGTGTTGCTGCCGTTAGGCGGGTGACCTGCGGTTGTGAGGTGGTGTGAGGTGGTGTGAGGTCCTGTCAGCCCTTACCGCACCGTCGCCGACGTCGCCCGCCCATACCGTCAACTCGCCACCACGCGACCAGACGAGGCGTGGCGGGCGGGGAGACAGGAGGCAGGCGATGAGATCCCGCGTAGCGTCGATCGCCACCACGCTGACCTACGGCGCTTTCCTCGCCGCCGTGCCGACCACGCTGATTCACCAAGCCGGCCCGCCGGACGTGGGTCTGCCATCCGCCGACGCGGTACAGGCCTTCATTCGGCAACCCCTGACTCGCGGCTTCATCCTGGCTTTCGCCCACGGCGGCGCGTGGCTGATCTGGGCGCTACTCGCCGCCACCACCGCCATACGCGGCTACCACCGGCTCACCCGCGCGCTGCGGTGGCTACCGGCGCTACGCCTACCCGGACCGCTGCAACACCTGGCCGCAGTGCTGCTGGGCGCCACCGCCGTCACCGCCACCGGCGGTCTACCCGCGCACGCCGCACCTGCCCCCGCCACGACCAGCGACACACCCCACCCATCCACGCGATCAGCCGACCAGAGCGCGCCCGCCGCGACACAGGCCGCTACCCGCACCAGCGACGCGCCCACGACTACCCGCACCGGCGACTCGCCCAGCACCTACACCGTCGCCCGCGGCGACACCCTGTCCGCGATCGCCCAGCGCTGCCTCGGCGACGACGGCCGCTGGCCGGAGATCTTCGCCCTCAACCGCGGCACCCACTTCGCCGACGTCGGCGGAACACTGCGCGACCCCGACGTGATTCATCCCGGGTGGACCCTCGACCTGCCCGCTGACGCCACCGCACCCGCAGGCCGGCAACCCCGTCCCGCACCGCCGGGACCCTCCACCTCCACGCAGACCAACCCCGTACCGCCGAGCACCGACGCCCCGCCGAGCGCGAGACCGTCAGCCACCACATCGCATGCCCCCACCTCGGGGGCGCCCGCTTCCAGTCAGTCGCCCTCGAGCACGACGGGCGCGCCGGCTGCCAGCGACGCCAACACCACCGGTGCAGTCCCAGACAGCGACACCACTGGGCAGCGGCCCGCACGAGGTGTCTCCTTGCCCAGCGGCAGCTGGGTCGACGTCAGCCTCGCACTGGCCATCGCCGCCGCGGTGGCGCTGGTCTGGGCACACCGGCAACGCCGGCACATGCCCCGCAAACCGTTCACCACACCTCGCCTGGACGACCCGGACCTGGCTCCCATGCCACGCGCGGTGGGACAGATCCGCCGCGCCCTACGCCGCGCCGCCCTCCAAGCCGACACGGCAGCCCACGACAGCCGCAACCCGGGCGACGACGAGGTCGACGACGAAAACGGAGCCTGCGGCGGCGGCGACGCTGCCCACTCGGCCGCCTTCGACGAGAACATCACGGACACTGCCGCGTTGCCGGTGGCACCGGCCATGGCGCACCCGCTGTCGGCGGTGTGGCCACCTGCGGGGCTGGGTTTGACCGGACCCGGCGCGCACGCCGCCGCCCGCGGGTTCCTCACCGCCGCCCTCGCCGCCGACGGCGCGGACCACCCCCACGCGCGCACCCAGGTAGTCATGCCATCGGCGACCGCGGCGACCCTGCTCGGCGCCGCCGTCGACCTGCCCCACACCCCGAGGCTGACCGTCACCGCCGGCCTCGACGACGCCCTGCGGATCCTCGAAGAGCAGACACTTCACCGCACTCGGCTGGTCGACCGCCACGAGGTCGACACCATCACCGAACTGCGCGCCACCGACCCCCACGAGGAACCCCTCGCACCGGTCATGCTGCTGACCGACACCACCGGCCACCCCGACCGCGCCCGCATCGCCGCCCTGCTCACCCAAGGCCAACGCCTGGACATCCACGGCGTGCTCCTCGGCCCGTGGCCCGACGGCCACACCATCGACGTCGCCGCCGACGGCACCACCACCCCCGCCGACAGCGACAACCGGCACGGCTCCCACCCCGCCGACGTCGGCCGCCTCACCGTACTCAACCCCACCGAGACCACCGACCTGCTCACCACGCTGGCCGAAGCCCACACCGGCCAGCGCGCGGCGACCGAACCCACGCCCCGAACAACCGCCACGATGCCCCGCTCACCCCTGACCGGTGACACCGCAGACAGCGTCCCGCCGCACCCCACCACCGCCGCCGAACTGCCCGCCACCCGCACGACCGCCAACGGTGCCGATGACAGGCACGTCCCCTCGGCACCAGCGGACCGGACAGCCGGCACCGCCGGCACCGCTTCGCACTCGGCCACCGAGGAACACCCGTCACCCGTCGTTGCCGCATCGAGCGGTGAACAAGCCGCAGCGGCGAAACAGACAGCACGCGACGCGAAAGGCGCAAACCCACTACCGGTGCGGGTGCTCGGCCCACCCGGCGTCGTTGACGGCGACCCGCACCGCACCCCACGCGCCAAGTCCCTGGAACTGCTGGTCTACCTCGCAGTCCACAACGCCACAGCCCCGGCCGAGGCCATCCTTGACGACCTACTGCCCGACGCGCCGAGAAGCAAAGCCGCCGGTCGGCTCTACACCTACGTGTCCGGACTGCGGGCGCTGCTGCGCCACAACGGCGGGCCCGGCAACTACGTCACCCACCCCGACCACCGCTACCAACTCAACCAGGACCTGCTCGACGTGGACCTGTGGCGCATGCGCAAGGAGATCCGCGACGCCGCGCAGGCCACCGACCCGCGGGCCCGAACCGCCGCGCTACGCCGCGCGGTAGACGCCTACAACGGTCCCCTCGCCGACGGCTGCGACTACGAATGGGTCGAGCCCTACCGCGAAGCGGTACGCCAGGAAGCCCTCGACGCTTACCTCGCCCTCACCGACGCCCTCATCGGACAACCCGCGCAGCAGCTGCGCGTTCTAGACGCCGCCATCGCCCACAACCCACATCACGAGCCGCTCTACCAGGCGGCCATGCGCGCCCGCGCGCAGCTCGGCGACATCAACGGCATCCGCGCGCTACGTCGAACCGTGACCCGCCGTCTCGCCGAGATCGACGCCGAACCCAGTGACGACACCCTCGCGCTCGCCGACCGGCTCGTCACCGACCTGCGTCACCCCGGCCGCGCCTCCGGTGCACCCCGCCCGCACGAGACCGACGGAGCCCTCACATGACCACGCCAACCAGCAACACCAGCAACGCGGCGACCGCTCCCGGCCCGCTGTCTGGTGACGCTGTCGCACAGCTGCGGCGGCTGCGGTGGGCCGTGCGGGCCACCCTCACCCTCGGCGTCGCCGCGTCGGTGGCCGCGAACGTCCTACACGCCCGCCCAAACCCGATCAGCCAGATCATCGCCGCGTGGCCGCCTCTGGCCCTGCTGCTCACCGTCGAGTTGATCTCCCGCGTCCCCCACCACCGCCGTGCCCTCGGCACCATCCGGATCACGGCAACGGCGGTCATCGCCGGCATCGCCACGTGGGTCTCGTACTGGCACCTGGTCGGCGTCGCCGCCCGCTACGGGGAAACCGAAGCCGCCGCCGCGTACCTTCTGCCCCTGTCCGTCGACGGGCTGGTTGTAGTCGCCAGCGTCAGCCTCGTCGAGATCACCGGCCGCCTCCGCACCACCACACCCCGCGTAACTAGCGAACCGGTCCCAGGCCCCGGCCGGCGTCCGCAGCCCGACCATCCGAGTTGTACCGTCCTGACCACCACCTCCGCAGCGTCACCGGTCACGAATCCTGCGGCGAGGCCCTCCTTCACGGACGAGCCGGACGGAGAGCTCCAACCCGCAATGTCACCCGCAGCCTCGCCGCCACGCGTTCCGGCCGCGCAAAAGGCGTCCAAGCTTATGCAGGACCCGCCGTTGGCCGGCGACCACAAACGGGTCGATGGTGCCGGACAGCCGGAACCGGCGTCCGTTGACCAGGCCACCCCCGCTCGTGCAGGTGACCGGCCCGAAGGCAGCCAGGCCGACGCGCACCGCTGCACATACGCCGAGGCAAACACTCAGGACCGACAACTCGCTGCAGCGCCCGCCACCGGTCCTGCCGACCAGGCACCGCCTCGACCTGATGGCCACCCCGCGGATAGGAAACACCCACACAGCGGTACCGGCAGCGACCGTGACGTGGTGCCCCCAGGCACCGCCGCCGCAGTGGCGTACTGGCACCGCCGCGACCCCCGCATGCATCCAGCGCAGATCGCCGCGCGGATCGGCAGGTCCGAACGCACCGTGCGTCGCCACTGGCCGCCACCCGACGGCGACTCCCCCCGCGCCAACGGCAACCTACCTAACGCCCGACGCCGTTGAGGCTGCTCGCCAGCCTCTAGGCAGTGTCTCGAAGTCGGGTACGGCGTGTCGGCAATCGATAGACGGCGAGGTCTCCGACACGACCTAGGCCTCGGGCCATCGCGTGCGTACCTGGGGCAGGCTGAGGTCGCCGTCCAGGCTGCGGGTGTTGGCGGCCGTCAGGTCGGTGATGCCTGGGTATGGGCGCTCGTTGGGCCGATCAGGCTCGGGTGATGGGTGGCGGCACCCCAGGGACAGGTCCAGCGACCGCGACGTGCACTCAGCGCGGCACGAAGCGGATGATCGCCACCACCAACAGGAGTAGCGGTACGGCGGCGAGGCTCCCGCGGAGGAAGGGCCAGCCGATCTGGCCCCTCTTGCTCGGAAAGAGCCAGAGCAGGATCAAACCGGCGATCAGGGTGACGAGCAGCCACGGCGCACCGACGTTAATTCCGAAGACCAACATCCTGTCCCACAGTGAGTCGACATAGTGCACTCGTTCGCGAGATTGCCGACTGAGTACGACGATGTAGGCGACGATTACCAGCAGATGCCAGCCGAGCAGGACCAACGATGCGGGGACCGGCTTCCGCTTTACGGTGTCATGGATGTCGATCTTTGGCATGTAGTTCCTACCCCAACAGGCAGCCAATAGTCACTGCTCTATTACTAACAGTAGAGCCCGATTTGGTCCAGGCCGCCGACGCGAGGTGGGACGGCATCACCGACGTCGGGCTGGCCGACGCCCCCACCCTGGCCGAGGTCCTGCCGGCGGCAGGAAGAGGTAGGTCTCAACGACATGCCTCCAGCCGGACCACGAAGGATGGTCCACCTAGGTCGTGTCTCGAAGTGCATGTAGCCACTCGTTGACGGCCTTGACGTGGATGGTGGCTTCGTAGCGGACGGCCAGCTTGATGCCCCTATGGATGTCAAGCGGTCGATGTCAGGCTGCCGGGCTGCGGCGTCCGGGCGATGAGGTCGTGGAGCTCGCGTGCGACGTAGCGTTTCAAGCAGCGGATCGCTTCGCGTCTGGTCTTGCCTTCGCTGACGCGTCGGTCGATGTAGGCGCGGGTGCGCAGGTCCCAGCGAAGTCGCGCGATGACGATCATGTAGAGGGCTGAGTTGGCTTGGCGGTCGCCGCCGCGGTTGAGCCGGCGTCGTTGGGTCTTGCCGGAGGACATCTCGATGGGGCTGACTCCGCAGAGGGCCGCGAAGGACGCTTCGCTGGTGAGGCGCTGCGGGTTGTCGCCAGCGGCCAGGAGCAGAGCTGCTGCGGTGTCGGGGCCGACGCCGTAGCGCTGGAGCAGCTCGGGTGTGTGGGCGTTGATGGCCTCGGTGATCCGCTGGTTGAGGTCGTCGACCTCGATGGTGAGTTCGATGATCCGGCGAGCCAGTAGGCGCAGGGTGTATGCGGCGGCTGCTGCGGGGGTGTCCGGCTGGCCCGGGTCCAGGTCGGCGCATCGGCGGATGAGTTTGGGGTTGCTGAGCCCGGTCATCGAGTCGCGCAGCGCCGGGTCGGCGCCGACGAGGACGGCTTTGAGCTGGTTGATCGCCTGCGCTCGCGATTTGGTTGCCGAGGCTTTGGCCAGCTTGAACAGCCGTATCCGCTCGACATGTCCGTTGCCCGCCTTGGCGAGGGCGGTAGCCCTGCCGGAAAGGACCGCTCGAGCTGCTGCTTCGGCGTCGATAGCGTCGGTCTTGCCGCGGCGGCGCCGGTGGGCCTTGTCCGGCTGGTTGACCTCGATGACGCCGACTCCTGCGGTCAGTAGGTGGCGAGTCAGCGCCGCGCCGTAGGAATGCGTGCCCTCCACCCCAGCTCGCCGAAGCGGGCCCAGCGCGATGGCCCAGTCCAACATCGCCTGGTAGCCCTCGGCGGTGGTGGGGAAACTACGGGTGCCGAGCAGGACACCGTGGATGTTGACGGCCGCCGCGACGTGGACGTCCTTGTGCGTGTCGACGCCAAGGATCACCTCATCGGCGGTGTCACGCTGTTGGGCCACTGGCGGGTGCGACATGCTGGACACGGTTGTTCGGCTCCTGACGGCTCGGGAACGGATGGCCATCGCCGGGCCGGCAAGGGTGGTCAGGACTGTGAGGGCGCCTTGTTAACGGCAAGGCCCCTATCGGGACACGTCCCGCCGGTTCGGCGGCAGCAAGCACCACCCGGGACCCGAGCCGACAGATCAAACTCAAGGCACCAAAGGGCCGGTCGTAACGCGGGTCAGACCCGAGCACCGGGCAGCACCCGATCATCCTCACAGTCGTATCGGGTGGCCAGGCCGCGGTGGCATTTGAGTCGGTTGATGCCGCACTCGACGGCGTGGCGCTGCCGGTAGACCTCGGGGTCGAAGGCGGGTGGCCGGCCGCCGGCGGAGCCTTTGGCACGGCGGTGCGCGTCTAGGTCGACCTTGCTGGGGATGCATGCCTTGATCCCACGGCGGCGTAGGTGGGCGCGGTTGGCGCGGGAGGTGTAGGCGCGGTCGGCGATGACTCGGTCCGGTCGCACCCCGGGGCGGCCAGTACCAAGCCGAGGTACGCGGATACCGGCCAGCACCGCGGCGAACTGCGGGCTGTCACCGCGATGCCCGACGGTCAGCAGCATCGACAGCGGCTTGCCGCCCTGCTCACACGCCAGGTGCAGCTTCGTGGTCCACCCGCCGCGCGAACGCCCGAGGGCGTGGTCGACTGGCTCCGTCACCACCCCGCCCGGCGGCTCGGCCTGCTGCTGCGGGCACCGACGTGGCCGGCGGCGTGCTGGTGGGCCCGAGCGATGGTGGAGCCGACGCTGACCTCCCACGTGATCAACCCAGCCGCGTCGGCGCAAGCCTGCAATCCAGTCACGATCTGCTGCCAGACCCCGGCCCGCTGCCACCGTCGAAGCAGCGCGTACACGCCTTGCCAGGAGCCGTAACACGCCGGCACATCCCGCCACGGCGCACCGACCCGAACCGCCACCGGATGCCGTCCATAAGCTGCCGCTTGCTCCACTGCGACGGCCGACCTGGCCGCTTGCCCGCAGGCAGCAGCGGCGCCAGCACCGCCCACTGCGCGTCGGTCAGGTCGTGCCGCCTCGTCACCGCTACGGTGGCCACGAGGTCTCCGGTATTCAGGTTCTTCTTGGTCGAAAAACCCTCTACCGGAGACCTCGCCGTCTATCGATCACCGACACGCCGCACCCGACTTCGAGACACTGCCTAGCGGTGATTACCCGGCCAAGGGTGCCGTACCGCGTGACGGTCCAGGCGTGCAGCAGGCAACACTCAAATCGGCACCACCGCTAACCGGTCCGGTGGCCCCAACGACGAAAAGGCCGTGTTCGTGTATTGAGTGAGGGCAAAGTCCCTGACCCTCCCAAGGTCGCCAGTGGGCCCGGACGAGGTTGTCGGCCCGGCCCCGCAGCAAGCGTGGGCCTCGGCACGCGAAGCCGGCACGGCACCCAGGTCTCTACTGGTTGGCACTTTCGTACATCGCTAGCGGCAGACTGAGCCACCATGTGGCTGCCGCCCGAACCTGTTCGGGCATCCGGTTGTCGGCCCGCAACTCGTGCAGCACGGCGCGATTGCGCGCCATGCCGAGGCCGTAGGTCAGCCCGTTCAGAGCTGCGGCGTTGGCCGGCCGGCGCGTATGCAGCCACAGTTGGGCGTGGTGCGCGAGGGCCTGCCGCCAGAACAGGTTTTCACTGCGCCCGCCTATGTGCCCGATCGCCTGTGCCGAGGCGATCGTGACCGGTGCTGGCAAACCGCGCGCGATGATGAGCCGCTCGATGACCGGTCGTTGTTCCGCTCCTCCAACCAGACGCAGCGCCTCGATCAGGTAGGGCGCCACCGTAGCGCCCAGCACCGTCGGGCGGGTGAGTTCGGCGGCCAGCCCGGCGGCAAGGGGTCGTCGGTACGGTGTGCCGCTGACTGTTATGGCTGCCTGCATCCGGATGTCGAACACGGGGCTGAACAACATCTCGTCCAGTAGGACCGGTAGCGCATGGTCGCGGAAGTTCGGAATGTCGCGGGGCATCATGGACACTACGATGTCGGCGAGCCGGGCGACCAACCGCTGGCTGGTCTCCTGATCGGCTAACCGGCCTACGCGGAGGACCTGTTGCACCGTCAGGTCGCCGGCTATCGCGCGCATCCGCTTGCGGGCGGGCGCCGAGACGGTGTTTGGCAGGCGGCGCAGCAGTTCGGCAGCCAAGGGCTGGACGTCGTCCTGCCGGTTCGGGTCTGAGGCCAGCTCGTCAATGATCGCCACCAACTGGGGCATCTCGGCGGCGACAAAGTGTCCGAAGCGGATTTTGCGGACGCTCGCCAGCAGGGCGCCGTACTGCGCGCGTTCATTAGTCGGATGCTTCAGCTGATGGAGCACGTGCCGGTTGGCGTCGGAGTGGTTGCTGGCATCCAACAGGCTTACTGTCTCGACGAACACCTGGTTCGTGCGATCCTCCGCCAGGCTGGCGCACGCGGCGATTGCCGCCCGCTGACCGATGGGGTGAGCGAGCAGCCGACTCAAAGCCTCGTACCGCTGCATCCAAGCGATCCCGTCGGCAACGATCGTTTCACTGAGCAGCCGCTCGGCGACGTCGCTCCATGCGCGCTGCGGGCTGATCACGATCTCTGGTGCGGCGGCCAATCGTCGGGTCAGCTCGTCCCACTCGACGCCGGTCATCTGAGCGGTCGAGGAACTTGCCTTGTCCACTAGTTCGTCAAGGCGGGCCGTTGCGGCAGCACGGTCCACTGCTCGTGTCAGCAGCGGCAGAGCGTTCCCGGTGGAGTTGTCGTAGCGGTAGATGGTGTCGACGAGCGCGACGAGGGCGTGCGGTGGCAGGTCTAGCAACTCCTCGTACCTGCGGATGGCCAGGTACGGAGCGCGCACCGACGCCGTCTCCCAGCGAGAGATCTGGTAGATGCTGGTCGGCTCAGCCAGGCATCCGCCCTGGAATGCCTCGGCGAAGGTTGCCGACCGTGTCCACCGCTCGTTCGGCCCGTATAGGCGGTTCACCCTCAGCAGCCAGCCCACCCTGTGCTGTTGGGAGGGCAGGTGCGGACGGTCTGTCGTTCCGGCACCTGCCTGGTACGGCCGACCGCGGCGACCGGAGGCGCTAATCCCGGATCCCACGCCGCTATTTATTGCAGGCCCCATAACCGAGTGCAACACACCCGCCACCATCAGACACCAGAGTCCATTCTTCTCGCACGCCCTCGGTCCAGAGGGCGGCCACCAAGGGACACCGAGGAGCAGCCGTGAACACAACTGCCAGACCCGCCGCCCGCGCCAGCCGGCGTCTGCTACAGATGGGATCGCTGATCGCCACCGCGACCCTCGGCACGACGATGGGTGCCGTGGCGCTCGCCGGACCCGCCTTCGCCGTCGACCCGGCAAGCTGCCCCCGGGGCTACAACAATGCGAACACGGCCTGGGGCACATGCACCGGACCGGGCGAGTGGCGAGTCGTGACCTGGTGCTACGCCACGGGATCAACCAATTCGGGTTGGTACAGCTGGCCCAGCGGCACACACACCCAGTACTCGTCTTGCCCGTCGTGGAGCCACGTCACCAAGATCTTCGTGGAAGCCCGCTGACCGGACGGTGCGAGGGCCGATCGGCCCTCGCACCACTTCCTCGTTACCCCAGCATGAAGATTGCGCCGCGGTATCCCATGCTGGCGGACGCCATCGGACTGAGGCAGATGGTGGTGTTCGGCCCGGACGAGGGCGACGAGGCGATGGCCTACCTTCATGGCGTCGACAGGCCCGCCCGCCTGCCCGCCCGTCAGGCGGGCGGGCAGGCGGAACTTCTCGGCTAGGCTGCCCGCCACCGCTTCCTGTCGTCCGTGGCCGTGGTGGTGCACACCATCGGCTTGCCCGTCTTGCTCACACCCCGTGCACCCTGCTTCGAGCAAAACGATCCAGGGTGCACCACCGGTAGGGCGGGCGGCTTCGGTTTCGTGGTGGTCGGCGCCGGCCTTGGCTTCGCGGTGGTGGGTTTAGCCTCTGGACGCGGCGAGGGTTTGACGGTGCGAGTCGGTGACGGCTTCACCGACCGACTAGGTGCTGGTGCGGGCGAGTTTGCCCCAGATGGCGGCGTGCCTGTGGTCGTAGTCGACGGCGCGGCTGTGGCATCGGCTGCAGTTGGAGCCGCATCCGCAGTGCCTTCGAGTCCGTCGGCGACATTTTGTTGAGACGCGCTCACCGCAGGACGCGGCTTGGTGCCGCCGCCGTCTACGAGGGCGCCGACCGCGCCGACGCCGCAGCACAACAGCAGGACGACGGCGAGGCTGATGCCAGCGGCGCCGACTTTGCCGACGCGCTTCTTCGCTGGATAGGTGGTCACTCGCGTGAGTGTCGCCGGTTGCGAAGCGTGATCGACACCGGGTGTTCAGCCGTGACAGTCTCGACGGGCGGCTGACCCCCGAACAGGGGTCACGTGACGTCAAGGGGTCGGCTGCCCTGACCAGGGCCGGCCACCACCGGCGTCCGGCCTGACACGATTCAGGGCAGGGCAGTAGCGGCGGTGATGCGCTGCTACGGGTGACCTATCACCGGTTGGACGTCCGCGTCGTAGGTGTAGTCCGCGTCCCAGGGATAGCATCCCCGAGGGTCGGGCCACACGATCTGCTGCAGGCGTACTCGCGTGTCGCCGTAGCGGGCGAACGCGGCACCCGGGTAGAGCGCATCGCAGGCGGGACCGTCGACAATGACAGCGTCGTAGTCGGCGATGAGGTCGCTTACACGCTGGCCGTGGCTGAACCGTTCGGCCTTGTCGTAGACGCGGCCGGCGAGTTCGTTAAGCAGCGCCTGCGCCGTCGCGGCGTCGAGCCCGGCGATCAGCAACTCCGGGTGATCGTGGGCGGTGAAGCCGACGGTGTAGGCGAACGGGACGTCGTGGCCGTGGCCGTCGTCGGCAGGGTGGACGAGGGTGACGGACCAACCGACGCGGTCGATCATTTCACTCTGGCGGCGCATGAAGTCCTGCAGGCTGGTCACCGGTCAGCTCCTTCCGGAGGTGCGGTGTCGCCGTGAGGTGGCTGCGGTGGGTCGACCTCGACAAAGCCGAAAAGCCGCTCGATGAGTTGCAGCGCCTGGGTGCGGTAGCGGTCGGCGAAGCCGCGGCAGATTGCCGGACTGGCCTCGGGATACAGGTAGTGCGGGAGCGTGTCGTGACAGACGATGAAGGACTCCCTGTGGCGGGCTTCGGTGACGAGGTCACGCAGCCGGCCGGCTGAGAGGTGCATCCTGTTGCCGGGAGCGAAGATGCAGGTGCTGCACTGTCGCGAGAGCAGCCGGGATTTGCCGAGGGCCTGGTCGCCGACGCTGAGGTTAGTTTCGCCGCCTCCGTGTGCGCTGCCCTGGTTGAAGTTAGGCATATGTTCCATGAGTTGCTCCTGCTACTGGTCACCGGGAGTGCCGCCGAGACAGCGGCACCCCTGGTGCGGACGTCGCCACGGGCACTGCCCGTAGCGCGAGGGAGGGCTGGTTTCGGTTGCGCGTGGACGGACCTCGATCGGATGATGGCGCGGTGCGAGCCGGCAACACGCGCGCCTAGCCGCAGGCGCCGCGGCGGCTGGCGTAATGGCGGCCCGCGGGGGTGCGTCCGGTGGCGCGAGTAGCCCCGGCGACGCGCCGGGGGCGTCGTGGCCGGTGTGGGCCCGGCGGTCGGCCGCGCAGGCTCCTGTCACGCGGCACGCGGTGACGGCGTCGACCGCTGCCGCGGTGGTCGTGCCGATTGGTGTGTCGTGGAGTGGAACCAGCCGGCGAATCGGGTGGCTGCGGTGGTGGCCGGTGCGGTAACCCGTGCGCGGCCGCGGGCCAGCAGGGTGGGCCGGTTGGCAGCGTGGCGGGCCCGCTGGGCGTCACGTGCCGGTGGGCACGGGTACGTCTCGTCGGTGCAGCGTAGGTTCGCGCAGCGTCTGGCTTTGGTGGGGTGCGGTGGGTGGGCGTCGGCGACGTCGGCGGCGAGCAGCCACAGCGGGACGTCGTTGACGGTGCGCGGTACGGCGTGGCGGTGCGGCATGTCGGGGGCGTCCTTTCGGGGTTGATGTCGGCACGGGGTAGTCGCCGCCCCAGACCAGCGGTGTGGGGATGCCGCTGTCGGGTTCGCCCGGGGCGGCGACCGGGTGCAGTGACGCTCGACTTTCCGGATAGATCAAGTCGCAGTCGCGCGGCTGGGCGCTGCGCCGTGGGTGACTGCGCGGCCGTTTGCGCCCGTTGCGGGGTGTGCGGTGCCTGGAGTGCGGGTCAGCTCAGGTCGGTCGGTTCGCCGGCGGCAGAGTCGAGGTCGCCGGGGTCGGCTTCGTCGCGTTCGCTGCCGTCCCACTCCACCTCCGCTTGGACGTTTGCGGCGGTGAGGGCGGTCTCGGCGGCTGTTTCGGCGGTGTCGAAGGCGTCCTCGCGGCTGGTGGCGGTGACTTCGATGAGGAGGGCCAGGGTGAGGCGGACCCGCCAGCGGCGGGGCAGGGTCGGCAGGTCCAGCGCGCGCAGGATCTCATCGGCGGCGTCGGCGTCGATGTCGTGGGTGCTGGCGGCTTCGCGCAGCGCTCGCCACACCTCGCGGCGCAGGCGGGTCAGCGAGTCGGTGCCGTCGACGGATGACGGGGATGGCGGGGTGTGCTGGTCGTGCAGGTGAGCGTGAATCTGGGCGGTGGTGTGGGTGAGCCATCCCAGCGGTGCGGGCTGGGCCGGGTGGAACGTGTCCCAGGCGTCGCGCAGGACGGATTCCAGGGTTGGCGGGTGCGGGCTGGTCGCCTCAGGCGTGGTCATCACGGATTGCTCCTCGAGTCAGAGCGGCCCCGCCGCCTTGGCATGCGGCGGGGCCGTGAGGGCGGAGTCAGGGCTGGTGGTGCCAGGTGCGGCTGACGCGGAAGCGTGGAGGGCCGCGTTACACAGGCGTGGGCCACGGTGGCCGGCAGCCGCAGCCCGCGTGGGATGGGTCGCTGCGGGCGGGCTGGTCGCGCAGGTCCGGTGCTCGGCGAAGTCGTCGTCGCCGAGGTTCCGGGTGTTGGTTAGGCCTGTTCGAGGGCGATGGTGGCGGCGTCGGCGATGTGGCCGATGGCGTGCACTGGGTCGGCTACCAGCAGGGTGGTGGTGTCGGTGAAGGTGTGCCCGTCGAGGTCGGCGGGGCGTAACCACAGCACCGGGCAGCCGGCGCGGTGCAGGGTGGCGATGAGCCGTTGCGAGGGGTCGATGTCGGGTAGGTCGCCGTCGGAGACGACGGCGAGCATCCGCAGCCGGCCGGGTTGGCGTAGCTGCAGCAGTTCGTCGGCGAGTTTCACCGCGTCGGTGAACGCGGTGCTGCCGCCGCTGGTGCGCAGTTCCCGCACGTGGGTGGGGTGCTGTCGGGGTCCGATGAGCAGGGTGGCGTTGTTGCCGAAGGCGATGGTGGCGGTGACGGCCTGGTTGGTGGCTGCGGCGTGGGCGAGGATCCACCCGGCAGAGGACATCGGTGCCGCCCAGGGGTGCATGGAGAAGGAGGCGTCAACGATGACGCCGAGGTGCAGGGTCGGCTTGGGTGGGGGCAGGTGGTGGTGGCGTTGCCAGGGTGTGGCGGTGGGCATGGCGCCAGCGGCGATCTGTGCCTTCGCGGTAATGGCGTGGCGGGTGCGTAGCCGCCCTGGCGGGACAGTGCTGGGGCGGGTGTCGGGTTCGGGTGTGTGGGTGCGGGCGCGGCGTAGCCGTGTGGCGAGGGTGCGGGCGGCGGCGCGTTCGTCGTCGGTCGGGTTACGGCGCGTCCACGTCGCGGGTGCCGAGTGCCGGGTGGTGATCTGCTGGTCGCGGTATTGGGCGGGGGTCAGGCCGGTGGTGTGGGCGAGGTAGTCGGTGAGGGCTTGGGCGAGCAGGCCGGGGAACACCCCAGGGTCAGCGGCCGGTGCCTGCGGTTGCTGGTGAGGGTCGATGCCGAGGATGCGGCACCACCGCCATGCCAGGTTGATCATCTGTTCGGCGTCGGTGTCGTCGGTCGTGTGCGCTTGTCGCCACACGTCGCGTAGCTGCAGGAGCCGTTTGCGGCCGAGGACAGCGGTGATGGCGGCGCGTACGCCCTTGATGTCCTTGGTGGTGATGATGCGGGCGTCGACGCGGGCCAGGAGGAGCCCGGCGAGGTACGCGGCGTGCCACGCGTCGTCGACGGGTGCGTCGGCAGGGTTGAGCAGGGTGGTGACGGTGTGGCGTAGCCACCGGCGGTCGCCGCGTCGTCTGCCGCGCTGCCGGTTCTCGGCGCGAGACTCCTCGAGTAGGTCAGCGACGGTGGCGACGACCGGTGGGGTGTCGGGCGGGGGTGTCCACTGGCTGTGGGCGGCGTGTGCGGCTTCATGCACGAGCAGCCCATAGGCGGTGGGGACCAGTTTCTTGTGGCCGGCGCGGCGGGGGTCGGTGATGTTGGGGGCGCCGATGTGGATGGCATCGACCTCGATACGGCGGGCCGCGGGGTAGAAACAGGCCGGTGCACCGCCGCCGGCGCCGGGGGCGACGGTGACGGTCAGGTCGGTGCGGCCGGTCAGGACCGGGATGTGCCGGGTCCAGGCGTCGCTCCATTCCTGCCAGGCGGGAGCGTATGCGGCCGAGGCGGCGGGGCCGTGTTGGAGGTGGTGAGGATTGGGCATCGGTTCTCCTTGAAGGGTTATCGCTGCTTGCCGGGATTGGGCCAGTCGTCGAGCACGGATGGGGGCAGCCCTGCGCGCAGGGCCTCGTCGATGAGTTGCGCGAGGGTGTAGCCCGGGTCGGCGGCGAGGGCGCGGTCGACAGCGACGCAGGCGAGTGCGCCGTCGCCGCAGCGCCAGGCGGCGAAGGCGAGCAGGCTGGCGGGTGGGGCGACGAGCGGCGGGTGGGCGCGGCGGGTGACGTCGGCCCACAGGTCGACGTGCCAGGGCAGGTTGTCGGTGGCCCGCCAGGCGGCGTCCCTGATCGCAGGGGTGCTCAGCAGGACGGTGAGCCACGCCAATTCGTCGTCGGTGAGCACGTGACCGTCGGCGTAGCGGGCGAACGTGGTGCGCACTATGTCGTCGCCGGCGCGGATGAGCCCTGCCTGCCCGGCCTCACTGATCAGGGCGCGCCGATGTGCGCGGGCCTTCGCGGTGGCGCGGGCGACGGCCGCGCGGGTAGCCCCGCCGGTGGGGGCGATGCTGGCTACGAGCGCGGCTCGGTCAGGTAGGGCATGCCAGCCGGCGACGATGGCGTGCATCGTCAGATCACTGTGGTGCGGATCGAAGGGCATGCCGTTGACGGGGCAGCAGGCAGGTTCGTCGCACAGGTAGGAGAAGTAGCGGCCGTCGGTGACCCGAAGAGCGTCGAACACTGTAAATCCGGCGGCAGCCAACTGCGGGATCATGATGTCCATGACCGGGGTGACCGTGGCGGCCGGTCCGTAGCCGACGGCAATGGCGCGGGTGGCCGCGGCGTTGCGCAGCATCCGGATCTGCGGGGCGGCAATGTCGATGGCCCAGCCGGGGGTGTCGGCGGGCGGGGGCAGATCAGCGCGGCCCGCGACGGCTACCCGGGTATGGGTGAGACCGACGATCACGAGGCTGTCGGCGGGGTGAAAGCCGAGCAGGTATGGCACGGCGGTGAGCAGGTCGGCAGGTGAGCTGATCGATAGAGGGTGGTTCGGGTTAGTCATGGTGTCTCCCGTCAGGGCTGGTGTGAGTCCTCAGGCGCGGCTGATCGGGCGCGCCTGGGTTCAGCGCTGCTTGCCGAGGGTCAGCGCGACAACATCGGCGCCGAACTGCTGTCGCAGGACGGCGGTGACCGCCTCGCGGTCCTGCTCTGGGGTGCGGCCGGCGAGGTTCGCCACAGCGGCGGGCAAGCCGAGGGTCTTGCGGACGCGGGCGAAGCCGAGCAGTTCGCGTAGCTGCGGCGCCCAGCTGACGCGTCCGGCCGTCAGGTCGTCGTTCAAGATGATCGCCGCTTGCACTGCGGGGGAGGGAACGCCGAGGTGGCGGGCGAGGTCCCAGTCGGTGGTGACCTCGATGTGCACGTCGAAGCGGGACGCCAACGCTTCGGTGAGGATGGCGCCGTGCACGCCGGGGTTGTGCCCGGCGATGACGTAGAACCCGTCCACGGCTTCGACGCGTTCGTTGCGGTAGCCGGGGATCGTGATGACTTGTCGGCCGTCCATTGCCGGGTAGAGCACGGCGAGGACCTTCGGGGCGATGAGGGTGGCGTCGTCGATCAGCAGCGCCCGGCCCTCGCGCATCGCGGTGACGAGGGGTCCGAACACGAACTCGAAGCCGCCGTCGGGCAGCGGGATGAAGTTGCCGAGGAAGTCCTCCACGACGGTGTCGCCGGTGCCGGCGACGGTGAGCAGGTCCGGGTAGGCGGCTTCGACGAGGGCGGTTTTGCCGGTGCCGGGTGGGCCGTAGAGCAGCACCGGGATGCGCTTGTCGCGTAGCCGGCGCAGCACGTCCACGTCGGTGGCGCCGGCAAGCTTGCGCGGGAAGTACAGCTCGCCGTTGGGTCGCATCACCGGCTGCCGCCGGGTGGACCGGACGGGGTTGCCGGGCGCGCGAGGGGCCGGTGGTGGCATGGTGCCGGCGGCGTCGATGCCGGCCTGGGTGATCTGGAAGCGGTGCGGGCCGGTGTGGTGGGTGGCGTAGCCGGCGGCGGTCATCTTCTTCAACGCCTCGAACACTGCTCCGGTGGAGGGGGCGCCGATGGCGGTGGTGATCTCGCCGACCTTGAACACCTGGTCGGGGTGTGCGGCGAGGTGGGCGGCGACCAGCCGGTACAGGTAGCCGGGCCGTCGCCCGTCGCCCGGATCGGTGGGTCCGGTGCTGGTGGGCGGGGTTGCGGTGTGCATGCGGGATCTCCTGTCATCAGGGGTTGGGCCCGCGCACCGGTCTCCGGGTGCGCGGGCAGACGTGGTGCGGTGTCCGCGCGGCGGAGACGGCGGTGGCGGGCGCGGCCCTGCGACAGGGGCGGCCTACGACCTCCGTGAGGGTTGTGCGACAAACGTCAGCCCGGCAGGGGGCTGCCGGTTGGTGTCGCCGTCACCGGCCGGTGGGCGACGACAAGGAACGCACCGACCGACCCATTGATCAAGTCGCTGCCCGGGTTGGGGCTATCGGCGGTGCAGGGTGATGTCGTGGCGGGGGCGGCGGGAGATGTGCACGGTCAGGCCAAACACGCTGCCGTCGGACAGTTCCACCACACGCCGCGGTCGAGGGTCATGACACCGGCGTCGCGGTAGACGCGCGCGCAGGTGATGGTTACTGGGGTGCCGTCGTCGTGCACGAGATGGGGTAGGTCGGCGTCGTCGCAGAGCTGGTCCAGGTCAGCGGTGGTGAGCAGGCGTGTCACGAGGGCCTGCAGGATCTCCTCGTGGGCGTACTCGTCGAGGCCGTTGTCGAGCATGGCTGTGGGTCCCTTTCAGAGCTGGGCGTGGTGTGGGGCGGGGGTTAGGCCTCGGGTGCGGTCAGAACTGGCGGGCCGGGGATGTGGCCGGCAATGCGGTCGCAGTCGTAGGGGTGCACGGCGGTCCAGGTCCAGGCCCGGCCCATCACGGTGTACCGGCCCTGCGGGTCGGGAGTGATCCGGTCGATGGCGTCCGGGTCGCCGTGCACCCGGGAGGAGTCGGCGACGAGGACATCACCGTCGAACCACAGGCGTGCCATGGACTCGTCGACCACCTGCTCAAGCCGCTCGCTGGCGATGTGGTCGGCGGCGAGGCGCTGCCGGTAGCGGTCGCGGGCGTCGGCCTGGTCGGCGACGATCGCCTCCGCCACCTCACGGGTACAGGTGAACACCGCCCACCCGTTCCAGGTGTCGACCAGGATGCCGACGAACCCGACCGAGACGCGCAGCTCACCTTCCGGGTTGGGCGTCCACGCCCAGTCGCCGGCGAACACCCCCGGCCCGCCGAGGCGCACCCGGTCGGGGTGCACGTGGCTGAGGTCCCGGTCGTCGCCGTCGGGGTGCAAGATGATGCGGCACTGGCGGGCCGCCTCAGCCTCGACGGCGTCGTCGTAGCCGTCGCACCACGCCCACCGCGACTGGTCGCACTGCCGCGCGGTCAACTCCTCCCACGGCGGGGCGTCGGGTGGAGCGTGCTCGGCGTACCGGTCCGAGTCGTCGGCCAGGCCGAACCGGTCGGCGGTGGGAAGCCCGTCGAGCGCCAGCGGGTCGACGTCGTTGAGGCCGGCCAGGACCAGCCGAGCCGCCGCAGTGACATCACCAGGTGCCCGACCGCCCAGGACATGCTGCGCCCACCACCCGGCGGCGTCCCTCCCGGCTGTCTCCCCGGCCGTACGTAGCGCGTCGAGCACCCGCTCCCAACTGGCGTCACTTAGTGGAGCGGGGACGCGGCAGACGCGGTCGCCCTCGTCGAGCAGCAGCGACAGCTGTGAGCCGCTGTCCCAGGTCACGTCGAGGACCTGGAGCAGCGGGTCGTAGCGGCGCACGGTGCCCTCGTCACCCGGGCGCAGCCGGGTGTGCGGGTCGTTGGTGTGTTCCAGAGCGACGCGATCACCGGGCTGGTAGGTCACAGGTCGGCTCCTTCGCTCGGGGCGGGCAGCAGCCACCATTGCCAGTCGGGCACATTGACGCCGATCTCGAGCGTCTGCAGCTGCACCTGCTCGCGGAAGCCGAACGGGCCCCCGCCGCAGGCGCGGACTGCCCGCCCCCGGGCGGCGATGTCGTCTCGCGATCGTGGGGTCACGACTTGTTCTCCTTCACGGGATTGGTGGTTAGTGGACGATGCGGCGTACGGCGGCGAGTTGATTGGCCCACGCGGACAGGCGGCTGGTCTTGACGACGTCACCGCTGTGCGGGGCCTGCACGATGA
The DNA here is from genome assembly GCF_043197575.1 of Micromonospora sp. NPDC049051. Taxonomy (NCBI): domain Bacteria; kingdom Bacillati; phylum Actinomycetota; class Actinomycetes; order Micromonosporales; family Micromonosporaceae; genus Micromonospora; species Micromonospora sp. NPDC049051. The sequence continues at coordinate 503,158 of NZ_JBICTL010000002.1, read as the reverse complement.
GTCCCTGTCCGAGGTACATGCCGACGTGGCCGGGGCGGCTGGTGCTGCCGCGGCTGCCCGGGATGAACAGCAGGTCCCCGGGCCGCAGGTTCGAGTAGTCGCCGACCGCGGTGCCGGCGTGGACCTGTTCGCTGGTGGTGCGCGCGATGGTGATGCCAGCGGCCCGGTATGCCTGCTGCATCAGCGACGAGCAGTCGCACTGGCGTGCGGGGATGCCGGAGTGGGGTGCGGTGCAGTCCCCACCGAAGGTGTACGGGGATCCGCGCTGCGCCAGGGCCCAGCCGATCGCGGTGACGACCGGCAGCGGGGTTCCCGGTGGGAGGGTGAACCCGGCCGGTAGGGGGACCTGTTGACTGCCGGGCTGGCCGTCGCCGCCGTCGAACAGGCACAGCGGGTTGCTCATGGCCTGTTCCAGGTCACCGGCGACGGGCCCGGCGGGGGTGCCGCCGACCAGGACGCGGACCAGGGCGATCGCGTCGTCCTCCCACTTGGCGTAGGCGCCGGGGTAGGCGGATCGCTGCACGGCCTGGGCGGCGTCGGTCAGCGCCATGGCCTGCCAGCCGTCGACGGCCAGCAGCGCCGTGTAGAACTTCCCGGCCGCGTAACGCGGATCCCGCAGTTGTGCGGGTGTGCCCCAGCCTTGGGAGGGGCGCTGCTGGAACAACCCGATCGAGTCGCGGTCGCCGCCGGCGAGGTTGCGCAGGGTGGACTCCTGCATGGCGGTGGCCAGGGCGATGACCCACCCTCGCGGCGCAACCTTGAGCTCGGCACCGACGGCGACGATCGCGGCGGCGTTGGCCGTCTGCTCGCTGTTCCACCCGCTGGCGCCGCCCTGGGGCGGAGACACGGGGGTGGGTAGCAGCGGTTGCCCGTTGGAGCCGCCCGTCTGGTGGCAGGCGGCGGAGGCGGTGCCGCCGCCGGTGAACAGGACACCGGTCCCACCTGCGCACAGCACCAGCACGGCGATCACCGCAGTGCTGAGGGCAGCGAGAGCACGGGCCGTCATCGCGGCGCTCCCGCCACATACGGCCTGTCGTGCTGTGGCAGGCGGTTGCCGGCGGCGGGTGGGGGCAGGAACGCGGTGGGTGGGTAGCGGGCCGTGCGGCTGCCGTCGTCGGTGTGCACAGCGATCGTGGCGGTGGCCGAGTCGATGAGGTAGATCCAGTCGACGTCGAGGTGCTGGGCCTGGCGCAGCGGGAACACGGTGATCGGTTCCGGGCCGGCCGTGCCGTCGGTGGTGGCCGCCAGGGTCATGCCGACGCCGGGCACCGGAGGTTGGCCGGCGAACCCGGGGGTGGTGGCGGTGATGTCCGGGTCGAGGTACGCCCAGTCGTCGGCGAGAATGGTGGTGACCAGCGTCTGCGTGTCGTAGTGGGCGTGGCCGGCCCAGATCACCGCCAGAGTGGGTAGGGCGGCGTTCGGGTGGCCGTCGAAGAGGACGAACCGGGCGTTCACCAGGTGCGGCTGGCGTGGGTTGGTGGCGCCGACGTAGCAGTGGATGCTCACGAGACAGGGCTCCTTCAGGTGGTTGGTTCGTGCGCCCGCCCGCGTCCAGGCGGGCGGGCGCATGCAATCCGCGGGACGCGACGCCCCGTGGGGCTGATGGCCTGAGCGGCACGTGGCCGTCGGCTGCCCGACACGATCGCGATGGCCGTTGCCCGTGTGCGCGCCGGTGCGTGACGGGCCGGGGCTGATGGCACCGGCAGCGCGCTGTTACGGCTGCTCGTGCTCTGGGTGGGGCGGCCAGGTGGCGGGCTTGGCGCGCCAGCCGAAGATCGGGTCGGTGATCTCCGCCGACCCGCAGCGGGTGCATCGCATGTAGGTGTCCTCGCCGTAACCGGCCATCGACGGCATCTCGTCCTGGACGATCTCGTCGACCGCGTCGCAGACCAGGCAGCGCAGAGACGCCCCGTCAGCCCCGCCCATGCCGAAGATCGGCTCGTCGGGGTCGGTGTGGGGCCGCGTCTGAGGGCCGCTCATGCCGTGCCCGCGCTCGTGCTCGGGTGGCTGTAGCGGGCGGTGGCGGCCAACACGGCGGCCAGTCCCGGGTAGGTGGCGGGGATGTCGCCCGAGGCGGGGGTGTCGTCAACGAGCAGCAGCGCATGCTCCTCGCCGTGCAGGTGGGTGACCTCGTACCGGCGTCCGTCGGTGTCGACGGCGTCGACGGCGTCGACGCGGCGGGCCTGCCGCGGCTGCCCAACTGTGGTGACGATGGTGTCGTAGCAGGCAGCCCAAGCCAGCAGCCGCGCGTCAGGCTCGGTTTCCCTGATCAGGCCGATGATGGTGTCGAGGGTGGCCTGGTAGGGCGTCGACGCATCTGGGTTGTCGAGGGCGGCGGCGAGGCGGTGCAGCAGGGCGGGCAGACCGGCCGCATCGGTGAGCAGGTCGTCGCGGTGCGGCGGGAACTCCAGGCTGCGTGTCTCGCACATCCGCTGCGACCCTGCGGGGGTTTGGGGCTGGTCGTGGATGAGTAGCAGCGTCACGGGCTGGCCCCAGCCCAACGTTTCGGCGTCGGCGTCGGTGGTCAGGAGGCAACGGGCGAGGGTGTGGACGGTGCGGAAGGACAACACAGAGGCTCCCTTGTCAGGCAAAGGGGAAAGAGGGAAGGACCCCGCAGCCGGCGGCTGCGGGGTCCTTCTGCTCATGCGAGGGGTTGTGGTCAGCGGTGGTGGCGGTCGCGGCTGCGGCGCGGGGACGGCGTGCTGTGGGGGCGGTAGTCGCACACGCCGATGGTGGAGCGTTTGGCCTGGTACATGGCGGTGTCGGCTTCGGCGAGCAGTTGCCGGGGGCTGGCGTGCGGGTCGTGGGTGTGGGTGTAGCCGACCGAGGCGGTCACGCCGATGTCGCCGTTGATCACGCGCATCGGGCCGGCGGCGATCAGATGCCATGCGGCGTGGGCTACGGCGGCGGTGTCGTCTGCGTCGCCGTCGACGAGCAGGGCGAACTCGTCGCCGGAGAGCCTGGCCGCGATCCGCACCGGGGTGGGCAGGCGGGTCAGGATCCGGCCGACCTGGTCGAGCAGGACGTTGCCGGAGTCGTGGCCGAGGGTGTCGTTGACGGTTTTGAACCGGTCGAGGTCGAGCAGCACCACCCCGACCGGCGCGTTGTCGGCGAGGGCGGCGCGCAGACGGGCGAGGAACAGCCGCCGGTTGGGCAGGCCGGTGACCTCGTCGTGGGTGGCCTGGTAGCGGGCCACGCGCAGGGCCTGCTGCTGCCGCCAGAGCAGGGCGCCGGCAAGGGCGAGGCCGGCGAGGATCCCGCCGACGGCAATAGTGATCGTGTACAGGATGGAAGACAATCGGACACGCTCCTTGGACGTGAAGGAGCACCGGGGGCGGGCGTGAGGCGCCAACTTCGACGCCCGCCCTCGGGCTGCCTGGCAATGGGCTACTGGCCGACGGTGGCGGGGGCGAGTTGGAAGGTGGCGGGGCGCTCCACGGTCTGCACGGCCGTGCCGGCGGCGGCGAGTTTGGTCGCGGCGTTGGCGACCGCACCGGGGCTGGCCTTGGCCGCGCCGGTGCCGGCGTTCGCGGCGTCGATGAGCTTGCACAGCTCACTGGTCTTGTAGGCCCGGTCGGGGTGGGCTTCGAGGATGTCCAGCACCGCCCCGCGCAGCGAACCTCCGGTCCGGCGCGCTGTGCCTGGGTGGCTGTCTTGCGCTGGTACGTCCGTCGTCTCGGCGTCGGGTTGCCCGTGCGCGGACGTCGGCTTCCCCGGCACGTCCTGGTCGGTGGGGGCGATGGGAGTAGAGGTGGCAACGGCTGGCGCCTCGGCCTTCTCCTCACTCCGCTCATTGGGCTTGGTGGGCTCCGGGGCGGCCTGCGGTTGCTGGTCAGGGTGCGGCAGCGGCGATGCGCTGTCGTTGGGCTGTTGCGGATCGTCGGCTGCGGCGGTCGGCGAGGGTCCGTCATTGGCTGGGTTCTGCTTGTTGGTGCCAGGGTCGGCGGGTGCCTGGAGCTTCTCGGGCGCCGTCGTGGGGTGTGGGGTGGCGGTGGCGGCGCGGCCGGAGTCGGTGAGCCGCCACAGGGTGCGGCCGTCATCGGTACGGAACCGCTCGGCCTGTCCGGATCCCTCCCACGCACGCAGCTTCGGGGTGGTGGTGGAGTAGCCGAGGCCGGCGTGCTCGGCGATCGCGGCGGCGGTGGTCTCGCCAAGTTCGGCCAGCGCGGCGAGGACCTTGAACGCGCTGTGCACCGGTGCGGCGCCTTCGTGCGGGTCGGTCATGCTGGTGTCCTTTCGTCGTAGGGGTTGGTGCGGAGCGAGGTCCACGCACTGATCCACGCTTCGACAGCGGCATTGATCAAGTGCAGGGACCGCATCTCGGGACGGCAGGGTTCCTGCTGCCTGCTGCGTCGGATCTCCGCAGGGGCTTGGATGGAGGAAGAGGTAAAGGGCGGCCTGTTGCTGGCCGGGCTTGGCGGGGCGCCTCGGCCCGAGGGACCCGGCGACGGTGGACGCGTCCCCAACGCAGGGCTGCCGCCGGGAATTGGCAACCGGCGGTCGGAGGCCGGCGTGCTGCACAGATGTCGTGCGGCGGTGGATGGCCGGTGGTGCGGGCAGCGTCGGTGCCGCTGCTGGTGGGTGCGGTTGGCCGCTATTCGCCTGCCTCAGGCGCGGTGCTGGTGGCGAGGTGGCCGGCTCGAGCTCAATCGCGTGCGGCGGTGAGCAGGCGGCGTAGGCAGGTGGGGATGACGGTGGCCCGCACCAGGGCGGGCGGGTCGTCGAGGACGACGGTCGTGGTGGTGGCGCTGCCGCGGATGCGGAGGATCTGGTAGTGCCGGCCGTCGATGTCGCAGGCCGTCAGAGCCCGTACTGGTGTCCCGTCGGGGTTGGCGGGTAGGCCGTGGGCGGCGGCGTCGCGGCGGCCGGTCTCGCTGGTGTCGAGGCCCTCGGCGAGGAACGCCAGTCCGGCAAGGCGCCGATGCCCGAAGGGTGCCCGTCGGGTCAGCCACGGCGGGGTGTCGGGGGCGGTGAGGTGGGCGGTGAGGGTTTTCAGGCCCACCCAGTAGGGCAGCCGCATACCGGGAACGGTTTGGGAGTGCAGCCACCAGAGGGCCGGGTCGATGCCGAGCTCGTCGGCGTTGATGCGGGGTTGGTGGCGATGGATGGTGGTGTCGAACAGGCCGAGCAGGACGGGCAGGGCGTCCCAGCCTTGAGCGTTGGCGGCGTGTTCGACGGCTGTGAGCGCTGCGGCGATGGCGGCGGCGCGGTGGCGGGATCTCATCAGTGGTGCCTCCTCGCATTGGGGGTGAAGTTGTGGGGGCCGAGGAGCCGGCCCTGCTCTGCGGGCACGCGTGCATGCCGGACGGCGCGCCTGATCTGCTCGGCGGGTGCAGGGGCGCGCCGTCCGGCTGGTAGTTGGCGGTGGTTAGAGAGCGACGGCGAGGAGCCGCTGGTTCGTATCGAGGGTGTCGAGGTGGGCCAGGGCCTGCTCGAGGTAGGTGATGCGGTGGGCGAGGGCGTCGCTGGCCGGGGCGAGTTTGCGCCCGTCGGCGGTGAGCATGGCGTCGCCGGCGACGGCGCTGCCGGCGCGGTAGTGCTGGTAGGCCATCTGCCCTGCCTGGTACATCTCCAGCTCTCCGACGCCAGGTTGTCCGGTGCCGGGGGTGGCGGCGGCGTGTAGGCGAATCGCGTGGACACGGGGCTGGGCGTGGAAGTCCGCGGTCGCGGTGTCGTAGGGGTATCGGTCGGGGTCGGTGAGGTGGCGGGTTTCGAACACCGGCCAGGGGATGGCCGGTCGGGTGCCGTGCACGACCTGCTGCCAGATCTGGTGGCGGATGCCGGCGCCGACGGCGGCGGCGTGGCGCATGCCGACCAGGTCGAGCAGCGTCACTGGTCCGCCCGCGCAGGGGGCGGGGCGGCCCTTGCGCAGGCCGATCATGTGGTGGCGCTGCCACAGCCGTAGCTGCGGGATTGCCCAGAACAGGGGCGTGAGTGTGCCGGTGACACCGAAGTGCTTGTCGAGGTGGTGTGCGGTGAGCGCGTCGGCGGGCAGGTCGTCGGGCAGGCAGATAACCATCGTGGCGATGGTCGGCGCCGGCGTGACGGCCGGCCGCGTGGTGGTGGCCCGTATGGGAGCCGGTGTGGCCGTGACGGTGGCAGCCCGGGTGGGGGCCGGCCGGGAGGTAACAGCGGGCACTCGGCTGCCGTGTCGGGTCAGTGGGGTGCCATTGAGGGTGGACATGTGGGTCCTCCTTGCGTTGGGTGTGTGCGGGCACGCGGGGGTGCCCGGCCCACCGGGTGTGGGTCGGGTCAGTGCGGAAGGGAAGCGGAGGTGGCGCGGGTGGTGGGTGCGACCTCGAGGGGCCCGATGCGCGGAGTGCGTGCCGACCGGCCGAAGCGGGTGGGCGTCGCGTACCGCTGGATGCGGCGGGGATTCTGAGGTGGGACCGAACCGGGGTGGAGCGAATGTGGGGTGTGGTGTTGCCGGAAACGGTAGCGGCGTGGTCTGTCAGCGCCTCACGTCCGCGCGATGGACGAAAGTTGCCGTTGACCAGCACTGTCAGACGCTCGCGCTGGCCTGCGGGGTGATTGAGGATCACCGCCTGTCAGAGCCTGGTGGGTCTGACAGGCGACTCGCTGTCCTGACAGACGGGTTAAGGCGGCCATCGGTGCGGGTGCCGGTGGTGACGGGTGGTGGCCTGAGCCGGTCAGGCGGATGGGCGGGCTGGTGAGGGGTCGGGGTGGTCGTCGGCGTCGGGGTGGGTGAAGCGGTGCGGGTTGGTGGCGGGGTTGTCGGGGCCGTGGTCGCTGGGCAGTTCGTGCAGCCAGCGGCGCGGCGTGGGGTCGGTGGTGAGGGTCCAGGTCCGGCTGGCGGGGTGTTCACCGTGGATGCCGGTGGCCACGGGCATGGTGGTGGGCAGCCCGGCGAGGGCGCGTAGGAGGTTCGCCTCGCGGCGGCGGCTGCGTACGCGCAGCAGGACGGGGTAGCGGGGGCCGAACTCGGCGAGACGTCCGTAGGCGCGCAGCTTGCGCAGCACACGGTTGAGGTTCTCGGTGTTGTTGTCGTGTTCGAGGAAAAACCCGACGCTGTGGTCGCCGACGGTCCAGATGCCGTGGGCGTCGGGGCGGATGTCGGCGGCGGCGTAGGCGGCGGTGGCGTGCTGCTCGGACCACCACCGCGCCAGCTTGGCGTTCGGGTTGGTGCGGGTGTGGGCGTGTAGGTCGACGAAGAGTTGGTTGACGCCGAGCAGGTGGCGCAGCTTGGTGCTGCCGACGATGCGTTCGGTGCGTTCGATGTTGCTGCGTGGTGGGCGGGCGGAGGGCCGGTCGGGGTCGGTGTAGGCGCTGGGGTGGAGGACTGCGCCGAGAGGGCCGAGGGCGTAGAGGTACTGGCTGGTGCCGGTGGTGACGTCGACGAAGCGGGTGACGGCCTCGATGCAGTGCAGCGTCGCCAGCCGTAGCAGGGCCGCTCGTCGGGACGGGAACAGCGCGTGGGCGATCTGGTCGGTGGATAGCAGGTAGTGCTCGGCAAGCCAGTTGAGCAGTTGGCGGTCGCGCAGGGTCAGCCGTCTTAGCAGGTCGAGGCGTTCCTGGCGGGATGGGCGGCGAGCCGACCGGGATCGAAGCGGTGAGGGGCGAGCGGATGGGTTCGGTGTGGAGAGCGCGAGTGACTGTGGGGCGGAGTGGTCGGCAGTCATGGTGGGTTCCTTCAGGGGAAAGGAGGATCCCCTCTGAGGGAGGGGTGTCTGGGATGTGCGAGGGCCGTGACCGTGGGTGGTCAGGGGCGGTGCGCGGCGTTGACAGGCCCGTGCGCGCCGTGGTGTCGGCGGGCGGAGCTGACCGCTGGTGAAGAGGTGGTGAAGGGCCGGCGGAAGGGGCGATCAGGGCTCGCTCTGATGGCGCTGACAGACGCTGAGGCGCTGGCATCGCCGCCGTGTTCTCGCCGTCGGGGTCGGGCTGTCAGGAGCGGCTGTTGTCGCTTCGGGTCCTTGTGCTTCTGCCGTCGCGGCTGTGAGACGACCACCGGTCGACGAGTGCGTCGATGGCGCTGGTGTTCTGTGCCTCGACGGTGCGCGCGACGGTTTCCCGGATCGCGGTGGCCTCTCCCACGACTGGCTGGGGTGGTCGGGTGCGTAACGTGAACGCTGGTGTCTGTCGGCCGTCAACGACGAGGCGGGTCGCGGCGGTATAGGCGTCGAGGTGCGTGAGGTCGTGCTCGTCGAGTTCGGGCAGGGTGTGGCGGGCGAGGACGCGAGCGTCCTCGGGCGCACACGAGAAGTAGATCTTGTTGCGGGCGTTCGCTGACGCCGCAGCGAGGAGGTCCTTGGGGAACTGGGCGAGGTCCTGGTGTGACAGGACCAACGACAGGCGGTACTTACGGGCCTCAGCGAGCATCGTGTCGAGGCTGTTGGCGAGGGTGAGGAAGTTCTGCGCCTCGTCGATGATCAGCATGGCGTCGCGGCGCTTGTCGTGGGCGATCTTGGCGCGGGCGGTGGCGGCCTGCCACACCTGGGCGAGGATCAGGGAACCGAGCAGTTTGCTGGTGTCCTCGCCGAGTTGTCCCTTGGGGATCCGGACGAGCAGGGCGCCGCCGTCGAGGACCTTGCCCATGTCGAAGCTGGACTTCGGGTAGCGCATGGTGCGTTTGACGAAGTCACGCAGCAGGAAGGCTCGTAGGCGGGCGAGGACGGGGCCGATGACCTGGGAGCGTAGGGCGGGGTTGAGGTCGTCGTACCACTGCCAGAAGCCACTCAAGCCGGCCGGGTCGTCGAGATCGACGGTCATCGCCGAGCGGAACTGGGCGCTGTTAAGCAGGGGTGGGATGTGCTGCAGGGTGACGTTGGCGTGCCGCAGCAGCGTCAGGCAGGCGACGCGCATGACGTCGTCCATTCGAGGTCCCCACGCTTTGGCGAAGATGTTCCCGAAGATCGACACGAGGTTGTCGACGACCAGGTCGGGGTCGTCGCCGGAGAGCGGGTTGATCGTCGGCGGGTTGGGTTGGTCGGGGTCGAACAGCACCACCCGGTCCGCGACGGAGGCGGGAAGCCGGTCGAGGATGTCCAGGACCATGTCGCCGTGGGGGTCGATGACGACGGTGCCGCGACCGGCTTTGATGTCGTCGACGGCCATGTTCACCAACAGTGTGGTCTTTCCGCTGCCGGTGGAACCGACGACGTGCAGGTGGTAGCGGGCGTCAGGCACGGCCAGGGCGACGCTGTGGCCGCCGACCTGCGCGTCACCGATCATCTTCGTGCCGCGCCCGCCGGTGGCAACGGCGACCGGGGCGGGCATGGACTTGGCGCGGGCCCGGTCCAGGCCCGGCACGGCCAAATCTTGGGGCAGGGCGGCGAGGGCGGCCAGTTCGGGGGTGCAGGTGAGGAACCCGCCGCTGAGGCGCCGCTGGGTGAGCACGACGGTGGGGTGGGGCATGCGGGTGCGGTGGGTGAGGCGGTTGCGGCCGGAGTAGACGGCGAAGGACGAGGCGACTGGGTCGGCGATGCCTCGTAGGCGGGGCCGCTGGTCGCTGTTGGCGCGCCGGCTGTTCTTGCCGATGGCGTAGCGCACAGCGGTTTCCCACAGCGGATGGGCGGTCTTGTCGAGGATCGCCCGCACGTCGCGTTCCACTCCTGGGTCCCGTCGGCCTGCGGCGGGTCGGGCAGTGCTGGAGGTGCGCTCGGGCAGGAACAGGCCGACGAGGAAGAGCAGTGGCGTGGCCGGGTTGATGCTGGGGAAGGCGACCTTGCCGTCGCGCAACCTGGCGGCGGCCCGCCGGGCACGCAGGGCACGCCGTGGTGCGGCGGGGCGGGCGAGGACCTGCACGCAGGCGTACTCGTCGGCGCGTAGTTGGGAGCCGGCGGACATCAGCGCCCGCAGCGGATCGTTGTCGTGGTCGGTGCGCAAGGGTAGCCATTCGGCGGCGGTGAGCAGCAGGTGCCCGCCCACCGCCGCCGCGCCTTTCGGGATCGGCGGTGGGGGTGTGTCGTCGGTGGTGCAGGCAGCACCCGGCCAGGCGGCGCGGACGGCGGCTTCGACGGCGCCGGGTGGGACGGTGCCGGGCACCCACACGCAGATGAGCAGCCGCCGTCCGGTCCAGGTGTATTGCCACACGACATGTGGGCTGCCGTAGAGCAGGCGCCTGCAGCGCGACGGGGTGAGGGTGCCGGCGAGGTTCGCCCACAACGCTGCCGCACTGCGCGGGTCGACCTCTGGTGGCGGGGCGATCGTGACGAGACGGGCACCGTCGGCGTGCCGGCTGTGCCGCCACAGGCCGAGCAGATTGCGCCCGGCAACAACGGAGACCAGCACGGCGGCGGCGACGGCGAACAGCCATGGCCGCTGCCCCACCCACGCGGCGGCGTCGAGAATCCAGCGGGTCGACCCGGTCGGGGGTACGACAACGCGAGCGCCCGGCCCCGAAGGACCAGGCACCGACGTGGGCGTGGGCGGAAGGACAGCCGCGATAGCGGCGGCGGTGGTGGTGGACAGGGTCACAGGTCTGCCTCCTCGTCGAGATCGGCGAGTTCGGCCGGGCGTGTGGTGCACAGCTGGTGCTCGGTGTGGGAGGCGATGGCCTCGAAGCTGCTCCGGTTGGTACCGCAGATCAGCAGGCCGGTACCGACGCGGGCGGCGAGCAGGAGACGTCGTTCACCGGCAGTCAGGCCAAACGCGTCGCCGATGGCGTCGATAGCCTGCGGGGCCTGCTTGAGCAGCACCTGCGTGGCGGCGTTCGCGACGACAGCGTGGCCGAGGTCGGTACCGAGGACGTCGGCGACGTCCTGGGTGATGACGGTCAAGCCGGCGTGGCGTTTACGGGCGGCTTTGGACATGCGGAACAGGAACCGGGCGCCCTCGCCGTCGCGCATCAGCAGCCACGCCTCGTCCACCACGACGAGCCGGCGGGCGGACAGCCGGTCGGGGGCGTCGACCTGCCGCCAGATCGCGTCGAGGGCGAGGAGGGTGCCGACGGTGCGCAGCTCGTCGGGCAGGTGCCGCAGCGACCACACCACCAGGTGCCCGTCGGGGCGGGTGGTGCTCGGCCCGTCGAACAGGTCGGAGAACGAGCCTTGCACCCACGGGGCGAGGCGGGCGGCGAGCTGACCGGCGGCGGGGTCGGGGTCGGCGCGCAGTCGGTCGGCGAGGTCGCGCAGCAGCGGGGCGGGCCGGTGGTGGGTGGCGGGGTCGGCGGTGATGCCCGCGTCCCGGTAGACGGCGAGGATCGCCCGGTCCAGGGCCGCCCGTTCCGCTGGCGGGGGCTGCTGGCCGAGCAGCACCGCGATGAGGGTGTGCAGGAACAGGCCGCGGCGGGTGAGCACGTCGGGGCGGGTGTCGCCGGTGGGCAGGTCGAACGGGTTGACCTTCACCCCGGCCATGCCCAGCTGGACTACCGTTCCACCGACGGCGTCGGCGAGGCGCAGGTATTCGTCTTCGGGGTCGATGACGGCGACCTGCACCCGCCGGTAGAGGTTGCGCAGGATCTCCAACTTCACGAAGTACGACTTGCCTGCGCCGGAGCGGGCCAGGACCACGGAGTTGTGGTTCTCCTGCGCCCAGCGGTCCCACCAGACGATGCCGCCGGAGTCGGGGTTGACGCCGTAGAGGATGCCGCCTTCGGCGGGCGGGTCGCCGGGCAGCGGGGCGGGCAGATCGGCGCTGGCGAGGGGGAACGCGGCGGCGAGGGCTTGGGTGTCCATGGTGCGGCGCATCTGCAGCAGATCGGTGGCTAGGGGCAGGGTGGTGGTCCAGCCGGCGAGGTGCCGCCAGGTGGCCGGCTGCACCTCGATCAGCGTCGACGCGGCGGCGGCTTTCACCTGCGCGCACGCATCGAGCAGTTCGTCTTCGGTGCGGGCGTGCACGGTCAGGTACAGGCCGACACGGAACAGCTTGGCCGCGCCACGCGCGAGCCGTTGGGCGAGGTCGGCGGCGTCGTCCGCGGCGGCTTCCACGTTGGGGTCGGACAGCTTGCCGGACGTGGCGTCGGCGCGCCGCGAGGACTCGAAGCGGGCGCGCTGGCTCCGTAACCGGGACGCGGCGACCGCAGCGGGCAGCGGGTCGATGTGCAACGCCAGGTCGAGGCGCCCCGGCCAGGACAACAACGGTTCCAGCCAGGCGGGGCCGACCTCGGCCGGGTAGCCGGTGACGACGAGCGTCGCGGCGTATCCGTCGCCGACGCGCAGCATCCGCGGGGTGACCTCGACCGAGGCGGGAGCGACGGTAGCCGCCAGCGCAGAGGGCTGGCGGCCACCACCGGTGAACGTGCGGGGACGAATGCGGGCTTTCATCGCAGGCGCCTCTTTCTGCTGGTGGGGGTGTCCGGGCCGGTGATGACGGTGTCGGGGGCAGCGAGGCCGCCGGGTCGGGGCGGGCGGTAGGGGTCGGCGGCGGCGGCGATGGCGGCCGTGACCGCCGCCCCGTCGAGAGCGCGGGTGCTCACCCCGAGGCCAGACAAGGCGCGGACGGTGTCGTCGGCGCGGCGGCGCGCGGCGTGTTCGCCCCGCTCGCCGGTGCTGGTGCGGGTGACGATGAGGACCTGCCGGCGCAGCGGGTCCCTGCGGGTGGCGAGGTCGTCGAGGAAACGGGCGTGATCGGCGGCGGCGTCAGCCAGGGCGGGGTGCGCCAGGGCGTCGGCGGCGGCGGCGAGGGTGCGGGCGGCCGAGTGCAGGTCGACCGGCTGGGCCGACACGACGATCTGCGTCGGCGTGGACAGGCTGTTGAGCCAGCGGCCGAAGGTGTCGACCAGGGCGGCCTGTTCGTCGGGAGTGCGCAGGGCGAGGTTGACGTTGGTGGCGGCGACCATCGCCGCCCGGGCACCGCCGAGGCGGATCTCTCCGCCGTCGTCGATGGCGTCGGCGGGCAACTTCAGTGGCGCCGGCAGCATCACCGGCGTCTTCGGTGCCTGGACCCAGTCGGGGGTCTTCGACATCGTGTCGGTGGTCGACAGCGCCCGCGGCGCCCGTGCGTGGCGCACGGCGGCGAGGAGCCACAGGTCCAGGGACAGTCCGTCGCGGCGGCCGACCGCGACACCGAAGGCCAGCCCGCCGACGACAACCGCGACGGCGATGAGCGCCGGCATCGGCACGAGGGTGTGCAGGGCCTGCCAGGCGCCGTAGAAGGCGAGGGCAGCCACGGCGAGGATCGCGAGCTGCCGGAAGGTCAGCCCGTATGCGATCTTGTCGGGGGCGTCGACGTCGGCGGGCATCCGCGCCCGGCCGGTGTCAGTGCGCTCGTTCATCGGCCCACCGCCCGCAGGCCCCGGCCGAGGCCGGGGACCGTACGGGTGACCTGCTGCACCAGGATCACCCGCACCGCGGCGCCGATCATGTTCGAGCCACCGCCGCCTGAAGCGGAGACGATGCGGCTCATCAGGGCGGGCACCCGCAGGGTCGTCCACAGCAGGACCATCACCACGAACAGGTTGATCACCCCGCCCGGATCGGCCGGCAGGCCGAGTGCGGGCAGCAGGTTGTCGGGGTCGGTGAGCATCCACTGCCCGGCGTAGAGGGTGAAGCCCTGCACCACCGGCACCGCCAGAATGCCGGCGTAGGAGCGCCACCACAGTCGGGCCACCGCATCGGTCTGCGGCAGCGCGTGACACGCCAAGGCCAGCGGGGCGAAAGCGGTCAGGACGAGCACCACAGCAAAACGGACGATCACGCTGAACGCGGTACCAGCCAGCAACACGGCGATGATCGCCACACAGACCACGAACAGCAGCACCGCAGTTTTGTCCTGCCCAGCGGCGGTGTGCGTCTTGAGCGCCCGCAACGTGCCGTCGCTGTCACCCTCGCCGGTGGTCAGGGCGGCGGTGAGGGCGTTGGCGAGGTCGATGAGCATGCCGCACCACAGCTGGGAGAAATGCGCGGCGACGAACCCCACGATCAGGCGCGGTAGAAGGTCCTTGATCGTGTAGCGGGAGCGTTCGTCGCCACCGGCGGTCACGGTGAGCACGCCGGCGGCGACGAAGGCCAGGACGAAGACGGTGTCCACGACGAGCACCGAACGGCCGGTCAGGGCCTGCACCTGCGGCAGGGCGGTGACGTTCGGGGTGATCAGCAGCGCGCTGCTGATCACCCCGATCAGCGCGTCCAGGGTCGCAAGGATCGCCGCCGCCAACCAGTCCAGGATCTGGTCGAACAGCCACCCCATGCTCAGCCCCCGACAATGCCTCGGACGACCTGCAGCAGGACAGGTGCGAGGATGGCCAGGGCGTAGCCGACCAGGGCGCTCTTCAACGCGCCCTTGGCCTTTTCGACCTGCGTCGGGTCACCGCCGGCTGTGGCCCAGTAGACGCCGGCCACGACGAGATACAGGGTGGCCAACGCGGCGAGGATGCCGATCAGCCACAGCTGCAGGTTGTTGATGACCACCGGCAGCGAGTGCGCCACCAGCACCGCACCGCCGGAGTCGGCATGCGCGGCGGTGGGTACCAACAGCAACATCAATACTTCGCCGGCGACCGCGGCGACGCGGCCCACGCGGCGGGCGGTGCGGGATCGGGTAAGGGCACGAAGACGTGCCGGGATACGGAACATGGGCGGTGTCACCTCCGGCCCCACCCCTTGCCAGGGGTGGAGCGTCGCAACGGGTGTGGTCCGCCGCCGGGCGGGAGGCGAGGGACGTCTTCGAGCCGCGACAGGTCCTCGGGAGGAGCACGTCCTCCCTGTCGGGTGTGGCGGGTATCGGTGAGGTGTCAGCGCACCAAGACGACGCGGCACCCGAGGCGCTCGGCTCGCATGCGACCCCAACCTTGGGGCCCGGCGGCGGGCGGAACCCCCGCAACGCCTCGATCAGCGTCGCGGGAAAAGTTCCGCACCCTCAAACCGGCGTTTGTCAGCTCTGACGGACACCCTTCGACCTGACACGGGTCTGACAGCGAAACCCCGCATCTGACAGCGCAGATGAGACGGTGGCGCAGTAGGAACCTCACGGGCCGGGCGCGTGGTGCTGACAGCGCGGATCGCCGGTTATCGAGTTCTGGCAAACCGGCACACCGTGTCCTACAAGTGGACCGTGACGCGCGGGCCCAGCCCGGTGCTGCTCCCGAGGGGTGTCGACGTATGGGTCAACGGGCCCAATCGGGTCGAGCCGAACGTGCACAGGTACGTAACGACCTTCATCGGTGGGAACGGAGGACCGGGGTGCCCTGTCTTCGATCCAGCCTTCGGTTTCAACGACAACCCATGCGCCTCGGCGGAGAAGCGCGCCCTCGATCTTGAGCGGAGTTGGCCGTCATTGACTTGCTGTCATTGTCCTCGGCGGAGAGCCCGCCAAGCGGCGGAAGCCTACGCGTTGTTGCGCGGCTACCATCCGTGTCATGGATCGCGCGGCCGCTTGGCTGGAAACCGGCGACCAGATCGCATCCATGGTGGGCGCTGCCGCAGGAGTCACCGCGCTGCTCGTGGCAATACGCGCTGAGCTCCGTGCCCGTGGCGCTACCGGTCGTCGGCGCCGGATGCCCTGGTCGTTGTTGACGCTTTGCGTCGCCCTGTTCGCCCTTCGTTTCGTTCCGGCCATGCCGGCCTGGTTGGTCGAGCCGTCGGCGTGGGCGGCCTCGGCGGTGGGTGCGGCGGCGCTGATGGTTGCCGTGCGGCGTGGCCCTTCGGGTCCCACTCTGGTAGTCAATCCGCAGATCATGGGGCTGATGCGGCGTCTCAAGGACGACGCTGCCCGGCATCGATACCGCTTCTTCGTCGGCTGGTCGGCGCCTGCATTGTCCGACGTGTACGTCCGGCAGCGTCCCGCGGTCGGCGGTGTGAGTGGGGGGCAGCACCGGGCGCTCGTGAGCGTTGACGACTTGCTTACCAGGGACGGTCACGGGCTGTTGCTCGGCGGAGCCGGATCGGGAAAATCCACCCTCGCCGCGACCGTTACGGCCGCGATCGCCAGCCGGGCCCTGACCGCCGGGGACTTCGGGGCGCTCGCGATCTCGGTCACCGCCGCCGACCTGGTGGGGCGGTCGCTGCCCGAGGCGCTCTCGCTAAGTTGCGCCCGCGACCTCGGTATCACCGCGGATGCCGAACTGTTCGCGGAGCCGCCGGTGCCCGGCGGACGCTGGCACGTGATCGTCGACGGCGTCGACGAGGTGGTGAACGCCCACGATCGTTCACGACTGCTCTGGGAACTGCGCAGCCTCCTCCGCGAGGGCGACGTCACTCATCGTTTCCTGGTGACGTCCCGCCCTCTGCCCGACGCCGAACTCGCCACGCTGAGGAGTACGCGGGTCACCGAGTACGAGCTGCGTCCCTTCGACCGGGCTGACCTCGCCGACTTCGCGCGGCGCTGGTTCACCGCTCGCCTGCCGCACGACCCGGAGGCCGCCGCGCGCGAGGCCGCCCTCTTCCTCACCCGGGTGACGGGCGCCCGGCTCGGCCCGGTGGCCCGCGTTCCGCTGCTTGCCACGATTGCGGCGATGGTCTACGAGCAGGCCGACGGGGGTGCCCTGCCGGCCAGTCGCGCTCATCTCTACGCGAGGTTCGTCGAGCACCTCCTCGACGGCCGCCACGAACTTTCGGAGGCGAAAGCGTCCCTGGTGGACGCGCTGCAGGGACGGGGCCGTGCCGGCCTGGCGATCGCCACATGGTTGAAAGACGAGTTCTACGACGTGATCGCTCGCATGCTCGACGCCGTCGGCGTGGCCCGCATCGCCCGGCCGAACGCCGACCTGTGCGCCGCCGCCCTCGCCTGTCTTGACTCAAACGCGCCCCACCGTCTGACCGACACCGTTCCCGACGCCCGCAGGCAGATTGAGGACCTACTACGTAGCACCGGGCTCTTCGGGATGCGGCACGGGCAGCTCGCGTTTCTGCACCAGAGTTTCGCTGAGTTCCTCTGCGCGCGGGCTATGGCCGACAGCTTCGACGCCGCGCGCTGGCGTGTCATGGCCGCCAACCCCGCGGCCCGCAGCCTGGCCGCCTTCGCTGCGGCCCGCCGCCCCGACGCCGACACGATGGTCCGCTCTCTCGTCGCTGACAAGGGCATCATCACGGCCGCCGACATGATTGCCGACGGCGTCCCGGTAGATGACCCGACACGGGCCACAGTGCTGGACGGTCTCTTCGCTCACTTGGGCGACGACACCCCCACCGCGCCGGAAGCTCTGCGCGTGCTGCGCGAGCTGAGCGTCGAACAGGACGTACTGCGGCGGCTGACCACCATGGCAGGGGACAATGACGTGCCGGAGTGGACGCGGGTGGTGCTGGCCGACGTGGTCATCGACGTCGACCGCCCGGTCGGCGTCGCTCAGCTCCGGCACGCTGGCGAACACTTCGCGTCCGAACCGGCCACCTGGGCCGCGGACGCTCTGCGAGCCCGGGGCTTGCAGGTCGACCCGCGTACGAAGAACCTCTTTGGCCCCCCCTCCGGCCGGGACCGCGGAGCGCTCGGCGGCCTGGGTCGGCAGGCACTCTCCCAGCAGGCCGGTAACCCCGACTTCAGCGACATGCAGCGCTTGGGGGCCGCTGAGCGCTTGGCCCATGACGGTGACCTCATCCCGTTACGGGCCTTGGTTGAGGAAGCCGGTATGGGCCGGCTCGTCCAGCTCGCAGGCGGGAAGATTCTGGCCGACCTAGGTGACCTGGAACCGCTGGTGACGATGACCGCGAGGCAGGAAAGAACCGCGGACACTGGGAGTGACTGGCTCCAATACCTCGCGGCGGCCGAGGTGTGCGCCCGCGACCCGGCCCGTGGCGTGCCGATCCTGCGGGCGGTCTTTGACCGGCACGAGCCGTTGCCTCGGACATATGGCTGCGCCGTCCGTCTTGCCGAGGCGGGGAGCATCACCGAGCTGGCGAGTTTGGCGGCAGCGGATGCTACGGAGTTCTGGCGGGAGCCGGTCTCCCAACTACCCTGGCTCCAGTCGCCTACGGTCGGGGCGAATCTCTCTCGGGCCGCTGCTCGGCGTCTCGCCGGTGAGCCGCGCTTGGCCAAGCGCTGGGGCTATGAGACGGGAGCCTGGGCGCACGTGCGGGCCGCAGCAGCGAAGGGCCGAGACGCGCTGCACGATCTCGCGGTACGGGGGAGGCCGAAGCCGCGGCTACAGGCGGCGACCTGGCTCGGCCGACACTTCAGCGACCCGGAGGAGCTTGAACGCGTCGTGGCCGATCCCGGGGTGCCGGCCCGCTTCCGGGTGGCGGCCGCGACCTCCCTAGCGATGCTGTTCGGCTCCGCCACGGATGAGCCCTTACGGCAGCTCGAACGTCTTGGCGAGCTGCATTACGAAACCGTCTGCGGGATCCCCGCGACGCCGATCCAATACACCTCCTCCATTCCGACCGTGCCGGAGCGTTCGTTCGACCTTTGCGCCGCCTTGGCTGCTGACCCGGACACGCCCCGCTCGCTGCGCGCCGCGCTGACGCTCCTTCTGCCATTCGGCGACTCGGCCGACCGGCTCGCCCGTATTGCGGACAATCCGGCGATGAGTTTCCTGGTCCGCTTCGAGGCGATCAATGCCCTCGTAGGGTCAAGCCCGGATTGGGGGCGCCGCTCCCTCTCCGCAGTCGTGCGCAACCGCGACCTTCCCAATCCACTTATATGGTTCCTGCTGCTCAAAATCTTCCTCAGCTGGCATCTGGACGTGAACCGTCTCGGCTGGCGCGAATTTAAGACGATTGCCCGTCGCGTCGAGGTCATCCGGAACGCCCCATCTCTGCTGCACAGGCTCTGGAGGATCGCCGGGACGGTGGTGTTCAGCCGCCCCGCCCTGGACCGCGTGGTGTCCGATCGGCCCTGACCCCGGTCATGCCGTCACACAGAGACTGGCTGCCATGAGGACCGATCATCCGTGCGGGGTCCGACCGTCATGGTCGAACCCCGCTACGGCAATGTCACGCAGGTCAGGCAGCGGCAACTGCCGGGTGCGTCATCCGTCTGGGCAGGGTGGTGGCGCGGCCGAGGCGAGTCCGTGTGCGGAGCACGGACTGGTTCTGCAGGTACTCGCGGGCCTGCGGAGACACCACGCCGGTGAGTAGTCCCTTGGCGAGGGCGTCAGCGAGGCGTTCGTCGATGCCGTTCATTCGCTTCCGTAGGGCGTCGACGGTGATGCCCATTCGCGCGGCGATGGGTTCGATCGCCCGGTGCCCCAGCCGCAGGTCGATGTAGGGGTCGAGGTCGGTGTCCTCGAGCAGGCCCAGGCGGGCGGCGCGGCGGACGAGCAGGTCGGGGTGGCCGTAGGGGACGTGCGGTGTGCGGGGGCCGGTGACATGCTCGACGTCCTCCACCGGCACCGCGGTGCCGGTGCGGCGCAGCAGTTCGTGTCCGGCACGCCAGGCGGCCATGCACAACGACGCGTACGGGGCAGGCTTGGCCAGGTCGACGCGGTCGCGTAGGGCGGTGAGGAAGCCGGTGAGGATTTCCGCGTCGAGGTCGATGGCGTCGCCGGACCAACCGGCGTGCAGCTGTCCGGCGTGGCGGCGCAGTGCCGGCATGGCCATCGCCACCGCCGCGATGACCCAGGAGGAGCCGTCAAGGCGGGCGCGGCGGATGAGGTCACGCCACACCGCGTCACGGGCCGTGTAGGCGCGGGGGTGGGACAGGAGCCAGTTCCGTAGCGCGGGCAGTGTCATGACACCTGGCGGCAGGCCGGTGTCAGGTTCGAGGGTGTCCAGGTCGAGTGTCATCGGGGCGGGACCGGTGGTCAGCGCCGTGAAGGCGGCGTCGACGGCGTCCAGCGGTGAGTCGGGCCAGTCCGGGTCGGACACGGTCATGTCCGCACACTCCTTGTCAGAGGCGATCATCGATGGCGTGCCGGGGTGGTGCCATCCCGGCGTGGGGAGCCTCGATTGCGCCACGGCCGCCTTGCAGGCCTCCGACAGCCCAGGCCAGCACCGGCGATGACTGTGGGCCCGTCCATCGCCTCCGCGCCATGGCGGCCTCGGGTCGACTCTGACAGCGGTCTGACAAACCGGCCTTGGCCTGCGCGTTGACGCCCGGGACGTCGCGGATGACACGCCTCTGCTACCCGCCTACCGCGGTGCCGGAGCCCACGAAAGTCGTCCAACAAGGCTCTGACAACAGGCCGGTGCCATTCGCCGTGCCGCACGGGGACGGCTGCCAGCGCGGGCTCTGTCAGACACACGGCCGGCCTGACAACGCCACGGCGACACCGCCTTCAGGGCGACGCCCTCGGCGGTAAAAACGGATCTACAGCGGCTCCGGTCGGCCGGCGCGACGGGGCGCCGGCACTGTCACCGGTGGCACTCGCGGTTCTGACACGCGCACCGTGTCACAGTGTGCCGTGGGCTGACAGCGCTGGCCGCAGCACCCATGTCATCGACCACCATCATTGACGCGGCTTGGCTGGTTCGTTACTGATCGTGATGACAGCGGCGGTTGGCGTTGCTCCTGACACTTCGTCCCAGCCGCGTCGCGAGCCGGACGGCGGGACCAGCGGGCGGTGCCGTCAGATGCCTGTCAGGAACGGGGGTGTCCGCCAGAGCTGACAAACGCCGGTTTGAGGGTGTCAGCGCATCACGGCGCGGCGCGGAGCCCACATCCAGATGAGCGAGCACATGCCGCAGCACCACCCCGCCCCTGCCCACCTCGTCGACCCGCACGGCGTCGACCCGACCCTGATCGACATGGTCGCCGGCGATCCGCCGGTGCCGGTCACCGTGTGGCGTACCTCCCGCACCGAGGCCGATACCGGCCGCAGCATCGGTGCCCGACTGGCATACCGCCTCGTCGCCGCCTACAGCCGCCCCGGAGAGGCGGTCGTCGACCTCACCGCCGGCCACACCCTGGCCACCTTCTGCGCCGCAGGCGGGCGCCGCCACCACCCCGCTTGGTTCACCGACGCCTCCAGCCTGATCATCGAAGCGGCCACCCCGCCGATCCGTCCCGCCCCGACTGCTCTGTCCGACGACAGCGGCCTGCCGGAGATGAGCGCCTGGTTCGGCGACGACCTCACCGACCCCAACCTGCGCCCGTCCCCCGACTCCACACCGCAGGGAACGTCCTTGGCGGAGGCGACCAGCTTGGTCGTGGCCTGCTGGCCCCTCGACGCCACCGACGCGACCAACCGGACCCGGCTGGCGTGGCTACTGACCGCCTGCGCGCGGCTGCTACGCCCCGGCGGCTGCCTCGTCCTCGTCGTCACCGCCCCCGCCGCCACGGTCGGGCCAGAGGACTTCACCCCGGTAGCCACCGCCGCCGCAGCCGTCGGCCTGGGCTACCTGCAGCACATCGTCGCCGTTAGCGCCGACACCGACGGCGACACGTTCGTCTACCACGTCACCGACGAGGAGCTACTCACCCTCACCCATCAGAGCGACCAGCAGCGGTCGGCCGCGCACCTCAAAGTTCACGCGGACCTTCTCGTATTCAGCCCGGCCACGATGCCGGCGCCGCGGCAGCGCAACGGCGGTGAGCGCCGTGGTTGAGCACACCCCATCGCCCACCGAGCCCACCCAGCCGGTCAGCGCGGCCGACATCCGCGGCGACGGGGCCCGTCACCGCGATACCGACACACACCACCGCACGCCCGACGAGCCGCAGGGCCTGTCGGTATGGGCGACCGCCCAGCAGACCGGGCCGGTGCAACGCCGCGGCCGCTACGTGCCCGAGTCGGTCAGACACCCCGCCCGGATGCTCCCCGCGATCGCGGCGCACGCCGTGCACGCCTACACCCAGCCGGGAGACCTCGTGCTGGATCCGATGTGCGGGATCGGCACCACCCTGGTCGAGGCCATCCACGCCGGCCGCGACGCCGTCGGCGTGGAGTACGAGTCCCGCTGGTCGAACATCGCCGACGCCAACATCACCCACGCCCATCACCTAGGCGCCACCGGGCGGGCCTCCGTGGTTCGCGGCGACGCCACCCGCCTGCGGTCCCTGCTGCCCGCCGCCCTCACCGGGCAGGTGGCCCTCGTGGTCACCTCGCCGCCGTATGGGCCGACCGTGCACGGCCTGGTCCGGCCCGGAGCCGACGGGGTGGCGAAGTTCGACAACGCCTACAACGACGGCGCCGACCGCGGCAACCTCGCCTACCGCGACCTCACTGGCCTCGCCGACGGCTTCGCGCAGATCCTCACCGGCTGTGCGGCCCTGCTGCGCCCCGGCGGCACCGTGGTGGTCACCGCCCGGCCATGGCGCAAGAACGGCCAACTGGTCGACCTGCCGTCGGCGGTCATCGCCGCCGGCGTGCGCGCCGGCCTGATCCCGACCGAGCGGTGCGTGGCGCTGCTCGCGGCAGTTCGCGACGGACACCTCGTCGCCCGACCGTCCTTCTTCCAACTTCAAGCCGTGCGCAAGGCCCGCGCCGGAGGCACACCCCTGCACCTGATCACGCACGAGGACGTGCTGATCTTCCGCCGTCCCCCAGAGTCCCAACCGATGGCGGCGGCCAATGAGTGACCCCCAGTTCCGCCCAGGGTGGGGGCGTGAGTGAGTCTCCCGGGCCACGCATCGGATCGGTGTGCAGCGGGTACGGCGGCCTCGACATGGCCGTCGAGCTGGTGCTCGGTGGTCGGCTCGCCTGGTACGCCGAAACCGACCGCCACGCCCGCACCGTCCTCGCCCACCACTGGCCCGACGTGCCCAACCTCGGCGACATTCGCACCATCAACTGGACCCAGATCGAGCCCGTCGACATCCTCACCGCAGGTTTCCCCTGCCTCAATGACACGCTGGGTGGGCCGTCTTTGGGCGGTGCCGACGCGGTAGCGGGCTGACTCATTCCCGTGTTGTCGCCCGTTGGGGGCGCGGAGTGGGTTGGTCCGTCGCCGTGGTAGATACGCCACGGTGGCGGACTGACTCGTTTCCGTGTTGTCGCCCTGTGGGCTGACGAGGTCTTGTCATGTCGTCCGCCGCCGTGTCGACCTGCCGGCGTGACTTGATTGGAGCTTGGTCCCTATCCCCGATTGAGGCATGTCCGCCGGTTGGTTCACCTTTGGCCGTCACGACCTGGGAGTTCAGCAGAAGTGATCGTTCTTGGTGTCGACCCCCACAAGGACCTGCTGGTCGTTGTCGCGGTGGACAGCAACGGCCGTCAGCTCGACGTGACGTCCGCCCCGGCCCGGCCACGCGGGGTGAAGTCCCTGCTGCGGTGGGCTCGGCAGTACGGCGAACGGCTGTGGGCCGTCGAGGACGTCCGGCATGTCGCCGGCGGCCTGATGCGGGGTCTGCTCGCGGCCGGCGAGCCGGCGGTGTGGGTGCCGACGCAGTTGACGGCCCGCTACCGGCGGCTCGGTCGGGGCCAGGGCAAGAGCGACCCTATCGACGCTCTCGCCGTCGCCCGCGCCGCGCTGCGGGAGGACCTGCCGGCGGCCTTGCCGGAGGACGAGTCACGCGTGGTGAAGATGCTGCTTGACCATCGCGAGGACCTTGTGGGTGAGATGGTGCGTATGTGCTCGCGGCTGCGGTGGCTGCTGCACGACCTGGACCCGGACTTTGCCGAGACGATTCCGGCTCGCAAGCTGCACAAGCGCCGCTGGGTGACGCATGTGCGCGACTACCTCGCCGCGCAGGCGGGAAGTGTGGGTCTGTCCATCGCTGCGGAACTGCTCGACCGGGTCGAGGAGCTGGCCCGGCGAGCCGATCAGCTCGAACGTGAACTTCACGAGTTGATGAAGGACCAGGCGCCGCAGTTGCTGGCGCTGCCTGGGTGCGGGCCGCTGTCCGCGGCCAGAATCGTGGCGGAGACCGGCGACGTGCGCCGGTTCCACTCCAGCGCCGCGTTCGCCATGCACACCGGAACCGCACCGATTCCGGCATCGTCCGGGGCAACGCACCGGCATCGGCTCAACCGGGGCGGCAACCGGCGTCTCAACGCCGCAGTGCACCGCATCGCGATCACCCAGGCCCGCGTCGACGACAGGGCCCGCCGCTACCTAGACAACCGCAAGGCGATGGGTAACAGCCGCACAGAGGCGATCCGCGCTCTCAAGCGCCACCTCGCCCGACACGTCTACGGACTTCTGATCACCGCCAAGCGACTGCCCGGCGAGATCGCCGTCCCGCGGCAGGACAGCCTGCCAGCCGTGGCCTGAACGCCCGTGTGATTGGCGGCAGTGCTATCCGCGGCGCCGCGGTCCCCACCAGGGCAGGATCGGTGGAAGATCCCGCAGCAGGTTCTTGGCAGGCTTCGGCATCGGCGACTCGCCATCGTCGCCGTCCCACCGTCGGCCGTACTGGTCGGGAAGGTTCCCCCAGCCCCAGTACGGCGTCGGCTCCGTCGGGATGAACCCGAGCTGTTCCAGCGGATCGATCCGCTGCTTGTCGACCGTGCACAGGTGCGCCCAGTCGTCACCCATGTCGAAGACGTAGGCAAACTGATCACCCGGGGTAAGCCGGCTCAGCTTGGTCTTGTCGCTGTCGACCGCACCGTCCGGGGGCTCTTCCCACATCTGGAACGAGCAGACCTGTGTCTCGTCGGCGAGGGTGAACAGCCGCAAGTGGGCCAGGTCCCATCGGGCGAAAGCGTCGTCGATCGCCGCGCCGAGCTGCTCAAACGTATGGGTTCTTGCTACGGCGAAGATCCGCCCTGGGCGTGGCCAGAAGTCCTCGCCACGGCCGGACACCAACTCGACCCGGATCGACAACCATGTCCGCGCCACCGCACCGCCTCCGTCACCAGCTGCGCAAACGACGCTACCGGCAGCACTGCCCTCAGAGTCGGCCGGGGTAGCCAGAAGGCGAAGCTTGACATTGGAGCGACAAGACATCTCCAACGCCGGCAAACGCACCGGCATCAGTGGACAACACTCCAGCCTGTGGACCAGCGTCGCCGACGCCATTCGCGTACTTCGACCGCCGCTCGTCTTCGTGGAGAACGTGGCCGCCCTCCTCAGACGAGGACTCGACGTCGTCCACGCCGACCTGGCCGCGTTCGGGTACGACACGAGCTGGATATGCCTACGCGCATCCGACATCGGCGCCGCCCACCGACGCGACCGCCTGTTCCTGCTGGCCACACCCCCCAATCACCCGGCAGCGAGGTGCGGACGTTGCCAACGCCGTGCGCCCGTGACGGCAAAGGCCCCGGCCACCAGCACGGACTGCCCGACCTCGTCGAACCCGGCGGCACCCGCCACAACCTGCTACCCACACCAACGATGACCGACAGCCGCACCCGCACCAACACCACCGCCCACACGAACCCGAGAGATCACCACGGGCGAACGGTGACCGACGCCGCCCGGCTTCTGCCCACCCCACGCGCCAGCGACACCGGCACGTCAGGGCGACGCGCCGGCACGGGCTTCCGGCCGCCGCTGTCACAAGTGTTACTACCGACACCACGAGCCACCGACGGGGCGAAAGGCTGCCCCGGGCAACGGGGCTCTCACGGCGACCTCACCCTGCCCTCAGCGGCGGTGCGGGTCCTGCCCACACCCCGCGCATCCGACGCGCGAGGACCCGGCAGACACGGCGACGGGGGAGCGGACCTGCGCACCACCATCGCCTGCCTCGGGCAACCCGACGAGCAGCGGTGGGGCGCCTACGCTGCCGCCGTCGCCCGCTGGGAACTGCTGCTGGACCGGCCCGCACCCCACCCGACCCAAACCGGTCGGCACGGCAAGCCAGTGCTGGCCCCGCCGTTCGTGGAATGGCATCTCAATGACGAAGTCAAGGTGGTTGCTCTCTTGCGCGGCACGCTGGCATCGGCTCGTCTGCTGTCAACAGGGGGCCGAGAGCAGACGGATGAGTTCGCTTAGCGACACGATGCGGTCAGGCGTGTCGCTGGGGCGCTCGTTCGTGCGGTCCAGGTGAACCGCGCGTAGGCCGGCGCTGCGCGCTGCCTCGACGTCGAGGTCGTAGCGGTCACCGACGTGTAGCACCGCCGCCGATAGCAGCCCCCACCGCTGGCATGCGGCCAGGTATGCCTCGGAGGCCGGCTTCGCGGCGCCCAGTTCCTCCGCGGTGTACACCGGGCCGACACGGCCGGCGAGTCCCACCCTGGCCAGCTTGTCGTTCTGCTGCTCAATCGTTCCGTTGGTCAGCACCGCGGTCTGCAGACCTGCGCGGTGGATCGCCGTCAAGGTCTCTTCGACGTCGTTGAAAACGCGCCAGGACTTCTCGTACCAGCGCAGGTAGCCCGCGAAGACGTCGTCCAGGTGTGCTTCGTCGTCGACGAAGGGCACACCGACCGCGGGTAGGAAGTCCCGAAGTCGGCGACGTCGCTGCTCCTGGAAGCTGATTCGTCGTTCACGCCAGCCGATCAGATGACGCTCCTGTGCAGCTGACCAGAGCTGGAGAACCTCAGCCGTGGCCGACACACCAAGAGTGGGCAGCCAGCTATGCAGTGCGTCGGCCACGGCACCCTCGTGGTCGATGAGCGTTCCATCCAGGTCCAGCAACACGCCGCGCAGGTCCACCGCCGCACCTTACGACGGATCGGCCGGCGGCGCGTCGAGGAGGACCAACTGAGCCATCGGTAACCTCGCGGCACCGACGGTCGGTGGGGTCGATGTGGTGGGCTTGAGCCGTTATGCTCGGGTTGGCCCAGCGCAGACGGTCAGGTCGCTGGAGTCGGGGCGACTGGTTGGAAGCAGCGATGGTCGCGCAGCAGCGCCCAGAGCACGTCGACGCGTCTGCGTGCCAGTGCTATCAGCGCCTGACGCGGCTTGTGGCCCTCGGCCCGCTTGCGGTCGAAGTATTCACGATTGGGCCCGGCGAACTTGAGGCTGGTCAGCGCCGACATGTAGAAGACCCGGCGCAGCGTACGGCTGTAGTGCTTCGGTCTGCGCATGACGCCGACCCGCCGACCCGATTCGCGCGGTACCGGCGCCAGTCCTGCGAACGCGGCGAGGTGGTCGGCGTCGCGGAAGTTGCCGGTGTCTCCGATGGCGGCAAGGAATTCCGCACCCAGCACGGGTCCCATCCCCGGCATGCTCAAGATGATCGGTGCCTGCGGGTGCTGCTCGAACAGCTCAGCGATCTCGTTGTCGAGCTCCTGAATCCTGCGGTGCAGGGCCAGCAGGTAGCTGGCCATCTGCTGGATCAACCGAGCGGTCGCGTTCTGGCCGGGAAGTGTGACCGTCTGGGCTTGGGCGGCGGCCAAGGCCTTATTCGCCAGGATCGTGGCCTTGCGGGCTTGCCGGGCCTTGAGCTGAGCGGTGATCTCTTCGCGTCCGGCGTCGCGGATTGCCTGCGGAGTCTGGAAGAGCTCCAGCAGGATCAGCGGACCGCGTTTGGCGAAGTTGAACGCCTTCTCCAGGGCAGGGAACATGCCGGTCAGGTAGTCCCGCAGGCGGGTGATCGTGCGGGTCCAGTCGGTCGTCAGATCGGCGCGGTGGGCGGTCAGCACGGCCAGTTCCGCGATCAACTCCGGCTTGATGCTCAAGGCGGTGAGGTCCCTGCGCAAGCGGGCGGTCTCGGCGATGACCCAGGCATCCTTGGCGTCGGTTTTGCCCTCGCCGCGGAACGCACCGGACATCCGGTGCACCGTCCGGCCGGGCACGTACACCAGACGCTGACCGGCGGACAACAGCAGCGCGATCGCCAGCGCAGCCGGACTGCCCGCGAGATCGATCGCCCAGGTCACGTTCTCTGCGGTACGCAGACCCTTGCCGATCAGCTCCTCGATTGCGGCCTGGTCGTTGGCCACCCGCTGCGACCAGATCACCTGGCCGCCGTCGTCGACCGCCGTCGCGTGATGCGCCGATTTCCCTGCATCGATGCCGATCCAGGCCCTCTCCACCCGTCCTCCTCAACTCGACGTCACGAATCTCCCAACGGACCACCCCGCCTGCACAGCCTTAGATAGCGACGGCTCGCGGCTCTCAATCCAGCGGCCAGGGCGTCCAGAAGGAGCCGGGCGGCCATGCCACTCAGGCCACCAGACGGCGTCATGGGCCAAGCCACACCCGGCCCCTCTGGGTAGTCCAGATGATCTCACCCGGACGATCGAAAACCCTAAGGCTCATGGGACTACCCCCGCGCTGGGTCACCGACCCCACCCTCGCACTGCCCCGCACCGCCGCGCTGCGCGTGCTCGGCAACGGCGTCGTCCCCGCCCAAGCGGCGACCGCACTCCGTCTGCTGCTCTGCCGGCATCACTGATCCCGGCCACCCGGGGTTCTTCGCGGGCAGCCAACACCGCTGCCCGCGAAGAACCCCGCAGGCCATCGCCACCCCAACCACCCGGAGCCCTCATGCCCTCCAACCCGCCCCGATTCCGGCACCGGCTACCGCCACCCGCAAGCCCAACCCACCGAAACATCCCCACCGAGGACCAGCAGCCTCGCCTCTACACCCCCGCCGAAGCCGCAGCGCTGCTGCGCGTCCCTGAATCCTGGCTGCGCCGCCGTGCCAGCCGCCGCCAGATCCCCCGCACCTTCCTCGGAAAACACCTGCGCTTCTCTGCCGCCGACCTGACCGCCATCATCGCCGCCGCCGCCGAACCCGCCACCGGACGACGGCGAACCCGCCGTGCCCCACGCCCCGCCATCACCGACTTGCCGCACCCCAAGAGTCACGCGTCAATCAGCGACGCATCACCGCCACACCGAACGGAGTAACCCGATGGCCTGGGTGGAAAAGCGCGGCACCCGCTTCCGCGTCCGCCTCCGCACGACCGACGGCACCGTCACCACCGACTCGGTGCACGACCTGCGCGCCGACGCCGTCATCCGCGCCAAAGAAATCGACGTCGAACTCGCCCGTGACACCTTCATCGACCCCCGCGGCGGCCGAATCCCCCTCACCGAATGGGTACCAATCTGGGAGTCAACACATCAAGCAGCCCCAGCCACCTGGTCGGCCTACCGCAGCCACCTACGCCTGCATATCCTGCCCGCCCTCGGCCACCTACCCCTGGTCGACATCCGTCGCCAACACATCAAGACCCTCGCCGTCACCCTCGGCAAGCGCCTGGCACCCCGATCCGTCGCAGACGTGATCGTGGTGCTGTCGATGGTCCTGCAAGAAGCCGTCGAAGACCGCCGACTCCCCTTCAACCCCTGCCGAGGAATCCGCATCCCCAAAGGCATCCGCGCCGAACGACCCCACGCCACCGCCGAACAGGTCGCCACCATCGCCGCCCGCCAAGCCCGCCTCTCCGACGGACTCATGATCCTCACCGCCGCCTACACCGGCATGCGATGGGGAGAACTCGCCGGCCTCGCCAGCAGCAACCTTGACCTCACCACCGGCAGCATCTACATCCACCCCGACATCGGCGCACTGCACGAAGTCGACGGCAAACTGTTCCTCGGCCCACCCAAGACCAACGACTCCGTCCGTCACATCCGCCTACCCCGCTTCCTGACCAATCTCCTCGCCATACACCTCAGCGACAGCCCGCACGACATCGTCTTCCCCGGCGCACGCGGCTACCACCAACGCCGCTCCAACTTCAACCGCCGCGCCTGGACCCCCGCCGTCGCAGGCAACCCCCAACGCGGCACCCCGCCGATCCTGCCCGGCATGCACTTCCACGACCTGCGCCACACCCACAAGACCTGGCTCATCGAAGACGGCATCCCCGAGATCGCCCAAGCGCGCCGCCTCGGACACCGCCTCGGCGGCGTAAGGGGCATCTACAGCCACGTCACGGAACCGATGATCATCAACCTCGTCGACGCCCTGCAGCGCCGCTGGGAAACCACCCAGCCCGACCACCCCGACAGCACCGTCCGGCAACTGCGCCCGGTCGCCTGACACCCCTGAGGGCTGTACGGCGGCCAACTGGATCCGGACGCGGCTTCCATGGTCATCGGGTCTTCTCGCCTGAGTCCTTTGTGCTTGATCCAACCGTCTGCCGAACGGAACCGGCCCACGCCGACCCGAAGGCGAATTCCGCGCCCGGTTGAATATCCGGCGCAGGCCGTCCGGTATCACCGTCACCACCTCGTCTCGACACAGCACCCGAGCCCACGATTCGGTGCCGGCGTCGACGAGGCACTGCACCACCTCGCCCTCGGGCAGCAGCTTTGCCCCGCAGCCGGAGGTAGCGCGCCCACGGCGTGGATCTGTCAGGGACTCGACAGTCACGCCGGACCCGGACGCACCCCGCGGGCGGCACCATCGATCGGATGCGCACTCGACACAGCATCATTGTCATCGCCATAGCCGCCCTCACCCTGGCGGGCTGCGGCGGCGATACCACCAGCAGCCCCACCGCCCCGGCAGCTCCGGCGTCCGCCCCGAGCAGCCCTGCACCAGCGCCCGCCGCCCCCTTGGACGCGAAGACGGTCCTCACGAAGCTCACCGCGGCAAAGGTCGGCGTCACCGCCGGGGCAGTGCAGGACGAAGACACCGACCCGAACAATCTCCTCGGCCGCCCGAACGGCTACCTGTCGCGGGCATCAGCCGACCTACCTGGCGGTGACCTGGAATCGGAGAAGTACGGCGTCGACCGGGGGCTGGTGATCGAGGTGTTTCCGGCGGCGGCTGACGTGGACCGGCGGTCGCAGTACATCCAGGAGTCGTTGAAGTCGGTGCCGATTCTCGGCACCGAGTACCACTACCGCGCCGACGAGGGCCGGGTGTTGGTGCGGGTGTCGGGCAAGGTGAAGCCGTCGCAGGCGAAGAAGATCGAGGCAGCCGTGGCTGGCCTCTGATCGGGGATCGGGATGCCCCGACTCGGCAGGGCGGGGCATCCCGCGGCTCTGGCAACCAGCCGGTATAGCCCCGCCGGCGACGGGGCGGCGTGCGAACCTGACGGCGGCAACGGCGACTGCGGCGAGCTCGGCAACAACAACGACGGCGGCGTCTACTACGCCAAGTGTGATGCGGTGCGGGCTGCCAGCAAGGATCCGATCAGACGTGGCGACCCGGGCTACTCGCGGCGGCTGGACCGAGACGGCGACGGCATGGCCTGCGAGTAGGTAGAACCGGCAGCGCAAGGAAGCCCCGGCACAGGATGGGCGTCGGGGCTTCACTCGTCCGCAGGGTCACAGATCGCCTGCGGCGGCAACCGACGTTAGCGCTCCGCCCACGTACCCGGCTTAACGTAGCCGCCGTCCTGGAACCGTCGCAGTCCGGCAGCGATACCGCCGTCGCGGCTGCCGCTGCGGGTGGTGGTCTTCACCCCGCACGCCTCCGCGAACTCGTACACATCAAAGTTGGGGTCGTTGTAGCCGACAACCTGCGCAGTCACCCACATCACGTTCATGCGGATGCGGTTCGTTTCGGCTGGTTCAAGCTGCTGGGACGGCTGCTTGTCGTCCTGGCGGCGGTGCCCGGCCCGGTCCGCCCGGTAGGGGGCGTCGGACCAGTCGTGTTGGCGGATCTCGTCGGCGAACTGCTGCGCTAAGCGGCTCAATGCCATGGTAATTTCATCCCTCCGACAGGGGTCCTGCTGAACGCCGCCCCCCGACGGGGCGACCGTCGGCAGTCTATTCGGCGCGACCGCACCACATCCTGTTTCAAGCCCAGGCACGCGTGTACGCGGCGAGTAGCCTGCCACCGTGGCAGTCAGATGGTCATCCATACACGAACAGCTCGGCGAGCAGCCCCGCGACCTGAACTACGACCTCATCGAAGCAGCCGTCAAGCATGGTGTGGTTGAGACAGAAAGCCTGGACTGGAAGCAAACCCTGCCTGGCAAGGAAGAGAAGCAGCTTGAGGAGTTCGCCAAAGACGTGGCAGCCATGGCGAACACCCGCGGCGGTTTGATCGTCTACGGGGTCGCCGAGGAACGCGGCAAGGGCCGCGCGGCAGGCATTCTCGGCGTCGACGCCTCGGAGGGTGCACAGCGGCGACTCAGGAAGCTGGCGGCGAACCGGGTTCACCCGATCGTTGCCGGCCTCGACCTGCTGCCATTGACGAGCCCTGACGGAGCCTTGTCGGTGCTGGTGTTGTCGGTGCCGCGGAGCGCGGACGCGCCGCACCTAATTGGCCAGCAGGATCGAGTTGGGGTGCCGTACCGGTCGGGTGCTGAGACTGACTGGATGCGGGAACGGGACATAGAGCGGGCCTATGCGGACCGCTTCGGTCGGAGGTCGGCGGAGTCGAAGCGGCTCGCCGAACTGGTGGACGAGACCACCGAACAGCTTGACCTGTCGAAGGCGTGGGTGGTGGCGGCGGCGCGTCCCACCGCACCGCTAGCTGCGATCAGCGCGCCACCTACCCGACAGGACGTGCAGAAGCTCATGCAAGACGCGTTGGGGCGAACCCTGCACGTGCTGCCGTATGAGATGACCGGCGACCGTTGGATCCCGTCCCACGAGTTGGGGGACTCGGTCCACAATCCGAGGGTGGGACTGCGTCGCTGGGTGATGCGTGTGGCCCCCGTCAAGGGGGACCCCGACCTGTCGGTGTACGTGCACGTCGAGTTTCACCACGACGGCTCGCTTGTGATGGCCTTCGAGGCGGAAGGCTGGGGCACGCGCGCACTTCCCGACGATCAACATCAGGTTGTGTGCACGATGGTGGAGGGTTTCGCGTCGGACTTCGTGGCGCTGGTCGACGTGTACGCACGCAGCCTCGGCGGGCAGGCACCGTTGATGTACCGGGCGGAGATACGGCGGGATGATCCCGGCAAGCCGCTGGTTGCCATCGACCTGGGTCGGCATGGGGGGTTCACTAGCGGACGGTACGAGCAGGTTCCGGGATCCGGGCGGGTGCGTCGGTTCGTGCCGGTGTTCGGTGAGGTGCCGGTGGTTGCCGACACTGAGGTGCTGCGCGATGTTGCGCGGGAGTTGGCTGGTGACATCCTGAGTCAGTTCGGTGTCGCTCGGTTCATTCTGTTCCGCACGCACGCTGGCTAGGTAGATCATCGCGGGCGGGCGGGTCGGGGATCGTGTCGACGCTCACCGGCTCTGCCCGCCCGGTCAGCCGCGTCCAGTCCGCCAGTATGGGACGCGCCTGCCTGTTCAGACGGGCCGTGCGGCGCTGGTATCGCCTGAACATTCCGGGAACCTGTTCCCGGAAGGTGTGGCGGCAGCCGCGCGTGGGGCACACCAGACGCCGCATCCGCACGCGGACCACCACCCACCACCCACCACCCGTCGGCCATAGCGATCTGGGGCTAAGAGGCAGTCGTCTCTGCAGCGAGTATGGCGCTCAACGACCCTCTTGTGCCGTTAGGACAAGAGCGCGGCGCCCCATGGTCCCATGCACCTATCGCGCGTTCCGCCCCGGTGTTCGTGTCACCTGCCGAAAGATCAGTGATTTGGAGTGCCGGAGGACGAAGCCACAGGCGGCTTGCCGCTTTTGACTGAGATGTCTCCAGGGTGGATACCTCCCGCAGTCCGTGGCGCGATGACGAGGGCCGGTGCCGAGGCCACCCGACGAGCTGGCCCGCGGGATAGACGGCGTCGGCGGCGGCCAGCCGGAGAGGCTGTCTCCAACGTCGTCACCCTGGCTATCGCCTCGATGCTCGTCCGTGCTTGCGCCGAGTCGGAGCCGGCGGCAGACTGGCGGCCGTGGTGACTGGTCCTGGGTGGTCGTCTTCAGGATCAAGGACTTACGCGGGCCGGTTTCCGCTGTCGGTGGAGCGGTTCACCATGAACGTTGTAGATCGGCTTGTCCCCGGGGTCACGACGGTTACTCTCAACGCCCGCTACTACGCGCTTCACGGCCTGATCTCCGCGGAGGCGCAGAGGCGGGGCTTGTCCCGCAGCGCGGCACAGGGCTTGTTGCGCCGGGCTGAGGTCGTCGTTGGGGCGGTGTCGGCGCGTCACTACCGCGCCGCCAGCTTCGCCCACGAGGCGCTGTCCCGACCGCACGGATACGACGAGATCCTGAGGCGGGCGTCCGACGGCGGCGTGGATGTGGCGGAGTTGGCCGCGCCGGGTGTCTACGCAAAGCCGAATTGGGGTTTCTGGCCGGCGTACCGGGGCTCCGAGGTTCTGCTTCGAATCGTGACCAGAGCCGACAACATCGGTCCCGGTGACCAGATGGATACCGGCGCTGTCGCTCAGGGGCTCGGCGACGTGCTCGACCTGGTCAGCAGGCGGACGCTGGACGACGCGACGCTCGACGCCTACGAGTCGCTGTGCATCTGCCATTCGGCCACCAGCGCGGACGGCGCTTGGCTCGCCCGACTGTTCGCCGCCTCGGACGTCGAGACGCCCGCGACGCGTGCCGGTGTCCGCCGGCAAACGCTGCGCATGATCGCCCGCGTTATTCAGCTGACGGAGGTCCGCCGGGTAACCCGTGACGTGTCGCGATTTCTTGCATACGAGCCGGAGGCGATGAACGACCCGGTGCTGTCCGCATTGGAACTGTCCGATGAGTGGCGGGGCCTCATTCTGCGCAACTACTCCGTCACGGCGTGGCGGAGCCTCTGGGCTTGGCTTGTCAACGGCATCCAAGGGCTCACGCCCCGCGCGGAGCTGGCCGCACACCTCGCGGACCTGCTACCCGACAGCACCGTGGGAGCGTTCCGGGACGGGCTGCCACGAACCATGGACAGCACGGGACGGCCGGTGCCCGCCGAGCACGATCCGGGCCTGTGGGGCCTGGAGACTCCCGTGCGCGACCTCGGCGTGCTGGCCCTCGGCGCCCGCCGTGTGCGTGAGTTGGCCGGTCGGGAGCTGCACGGCTTCGAGGGACACGAGGCACAGGACCGCTACGAGGAGCTGGCGCCGCGGTGGTTAGCCGACCAGCTTGACCGATGGCACGACAGGTCGCTACGCGACTTCGCCCGATGGCTCACCGACACGATGGTCGACCGGTCGCAGCGGCTCGCGCTGGCCAAGGCACGCCTCGATCCCCGAAAGGGCGTTCTGAAGATTCCCACCCGGGTGCATCTTCGCGATGACCTGCTGTTCCGCGACTCCCACGAGACCGCGGGTTCCGCCTCGCTGCGGTGGGACCAACTGGCCGGCATCCTCGCCGGCATGGGCCTGCTCGTCCGCACCGACGACGTGTGGGGGATCGGTGACCGGGGTGACCTCATTGCCTGACCAGGCCTTCGACATCGACGGCGGTGACGACCAGAACGCCGGCGACGTCGTGACAGTGCCGTCGCCTCTTCCGTACATCTTTGCCGAGGAGAAACACGCCGACCGGCAGGCCCGTGAGGCGTTGTTCTGCACCTTCAACGCCGACCTAGGCTTCTTCGAGCGCGCCGTGCTGGGCGTCACCCAGGCGACCGGTGCCCGCGTTACGGTCGTCGGCGACCTGCGCATGTCCAATCCGGACCCGCGCGCCGCCCGAAACGCCGGCACCCGCTACGTGCACGGCCTCGCCGCACCCCCAACCGCGGGGAGGGCCTTCCACCCCAAGCTCACCGTCATCGTGGGGCCCGCCCGGGCGCTGGTGGCCGTCGGCTCGGGCAACCTTTCGGTCGGCGGCTGGCACCTCAACGCCGAGATCTGGACGATCGCCGCCGCAGATCGGGACCGGTGTCCCCGGCTGGTCGTCGACGCGGCGGAATGGCTGCGGAG
The DNA here is from genome assembly GCF_043197575.1 of Micromonospora sp. NPDC049051. Classification (NCBI taxonomy): domain Bacteria; kingdom Bacillati; phylum Actinomycetota; class Actinomycetes; order Micromonosporales; family Micromonosporaceae; genus Micromonospora; species Micromonospora sp. NPDC049051. Next base: position 467,945 of record NZ_JBICTL010000002.1, on the reverse strand, counting down.
CGTCGCCCGGCTCTGCGCGATCAGCCCGCCCGCCGCCGACGCGATGGGTCGCACCGCCGCCGCCCTCGAGGCCTTGAGCGGCGGCCAGGTCGTTGAGACGGGCCACCGGCTGGTGCACAGCTCCGACGCCCCCATCATCGACCAGCTCCCGGTCACGCCCGTGGAGTGCCTGCGGCTCTACGCGCCGTTTCACGACGCGCGCGCCGAGGCAATCCAGGAGCTGGCACTACGTCTGGCCCCCGCACGTGTCACGCTCGCCGTGCAATCCGGGCACCGGACCGTCGTGCAACCCGAGGCGATAGCCCGTGTGATCGGCGACCTCGGCATCGACCTCGAGGTGGTGGAGGACCGGCACCGCTCCTACCGGCACGGCAAGCTCGTCGAAGCCATCGGCTACGACGGCGCATGCTGGACGCTCACCGGCAGCCCCAACCTATCCTCGGCGGCCCTGCTCAAGCCCGTCCCCGACGGCGGAAACGTCGAGCTCGGCGTCCTCGCCCAGCCCGCCACACCGCTGTTTCCCGGAGGCGTGCCGATCCGCCTCGACGAGGTGCCCGCCGTCCGGATCAGCACGACCAACCACGTCGACAGGGCCACCGGGGCCACGCTCCTTGCGGCGACCCGCGTCGCCGGCGGACTGCACATCACCTTCGCGCACCCCACACCCTGCCCGGTATGGATCGTGGCCTCCGCCAACACCGACTTCGACACCTGGGCCGACGTCGGCGCCGTCCCCAAAGGCGCCGTCCAACACCTCATCGCCGGCGTCGACCTGCCCGGCGGATCCCGGGTGCGGACGGCATGGACCGAACACGGCGTCACGCGCGAGGGAAACCTGGTGTTCGTCACCGATCCCGCACGGACCATGTTCCGGGTGAGCGACGAGCCGCAGGGAGGATCCCAGGGGCCGATCGAGATCCTCGCCGACGCGCGCCTGGCCGAACGGTGGCTCCACGGGGTCCGGCAGCTCACCGCCGCCCGCGCCAGCATCGCCCTACCTCCCGCGGGCGGCACCAGCGGGCACACCGGCAAGTCGGAGGCAGCCACCGGCACGCCGAGGCTCGATACCGACCCCGAGGACTGGCTGCGCTACAGCGACGACGCCAAAAGCCGGCTCGGCACAGCCATGTTCCACTTCTCACTCGGCGGGTTTGCGGCCCTCTCCGCCGCCAGCACGAGCTACGGCAGCGACCTGCTGCAGCCGACCGACCTCCTCAGCGACGAACGCGCCGCCGGACTCGACGGAGACGACGCGAACACCGTCAACGACGACATCGACCCCTCGACCGGGCAGAACGCCGACCTCGGTGGTTCCCTTAACGCGGACGACGAGAGCGACCCGAACGACGACAACGACGAGCGAGCGCTGCGCGAGCTGCGCCGCATCGGCCGCGCACTCACCCGCGCCGTTCGCGTCGACCTCGCCCACCTGCCCGCCATCGACCGGTTGGCGGTCGGGACGCTCGTGCTCGTCGGCGTCGAACTGGGCGCCTGGGAGACGCCGCATGGCGAGCAAGGGTGGATCACCGTGCTCGCCCAGGTGGTCGAGACGCTCGACCTGGACGACATACCACCGGCCATCGAGGCCAACGTCGCGAGCGTGGCCGCTGTCGCTCTCTACCTCATTCGCGACCACCTACCCACGGCGGGCCGCCCCGCCGAGTACCTGCGCTACGAGGAGGCCGCCCAACGGGCCGCGCACCTCGTGGTCGCCGCCGATGTCACCATCGTGGCCGACCACGCGGAGGCCATAAGCAACAGCCGCGGCTTCCCCATCGACCCGGACGACGTCATGCGCACCGTGGCGATGATCGTCGACGACGACCCGCTCGCTACCGCCATCGACAGACTGGAGAACCGCCGGCCGGCCTGGCGGGTGAGCCGGCACGCTGACACCGCACTCCACGTCGGCGGCACCTTCACCAACCCGTTCCACGTGGCGGCCGAGGCTCTCGACGCCATCGACGGCGCCGACGTCGTCGCCGTGTGGGCCACCGGCGCGAACGGTAGATGGGCGATCGCCGCCCGGGCCGCAGATGACCTAATCCGGGTAGAGCAGCACGACGGAGCGGTGCGATGGTGGCACTACCGGCTCACGGTGCTCGGCGACGCCACCCGCATCGCCCGGGACACTGAACTTGCTAGCCGCGTCCGCATCAACCACGGCCCGCTCAACCGCCCCTTCCCGGACGCACTGACCCTACTGGCCAGGGCCGGCATCAACGTTGCTTCGGGACCACCGGAGTAGGCGGTCGGGGCGGCGCCGTTCCGGATTGGCGGCGTATACCGGCTTGACTTGGCTCGCATGATCGTAGGCATGACCCGAAGCTTCACCCGCGTGGCCGTGGCCGTCGCCGTCGTTGCACTCGCGATGGCGGCGTGCGGCGAGAGCAAGCCCACGGCTGAGAGCGGCTCGTCGCCTGTTGCAACTAGCGCGTCGCCAACTGTCGCCGAGTCGTGGGCGAGCCCCACGCCACCGCCGGCGTCGCCTCCGACGCGCCACGATCCAGAGACCGAAGGCCAACTGAGGCGGTTTCTGCTGATGTCAGACGACTTCGGGCCTATGTGGCAAAGCGACAGCGCTGACGCGCCAGGGAAGCAGCGGACCAACGACCCAGACTGCAGGGCTGCGTCCATGGAAGTGGTGTACGACTTGCCCGTGATGGGCGTGTTGCGTAGATGAGAGACGGCCACCGCGCGATCCTTCGAGACGGCTAAGTCGAACGAAGGAGAGTGATGCGCGATGGCCGCATCTGAGAGTGTGAACCCTGTTGACCTGCTGTGCGAGCAGATCGCGGGCGCGTCGCCGGATGTGTTGCAGGCGATGATCAAGACGTTCGCGCAGGCGGTGATGTCCGCCGAGGCGGACGCGATCTGCGGCGCCGGTTACGGGCAGCGCAGCGACGAGCGGGTCAACTCTCGTAACGGCTACCGGCCGAGAGAGTGGGACACCCGCGCCGGCACGATCGATCTGGCGGTTCCGAAGCTGCGCCACGGCAGCTACTTCCCGGACTGGTTGCTGACCCATCGCCGGCGGGCGGAACAGGCCCTGGTCTCGGTGGTGGCCACGAGCTACCTGCTCGGGGTGTCGACGCGGCGGGTGGAGAAGCTGGTCGAACAGTTGGGCATCCGGCAGCTGTCGAAGTCGCAGGTGTCGGAGATGGCCACCCACCTCGACGCCCAAGTCGAGGCGTTCCGCAACCGACCCCTCGACGCCGCCCACTACACCTTCGTGTGGATGGACGCGCTGACGATGAAAGTCCGTGAGCACGGGCGCACCGTCAATGTCCATGCCCTGATCGCGGTCGGCGTCAACGCCGATGGCCAACGCGAAGTGTTGGGCCTCGACGTCGCCTCCGACGAGGACGGCGCCGGCTGGCTGGCATTCCTGCGGTCGTTGACCGCCCGCGGCCTGTCCGACGTCCGTCTGGTCATCTCCGACGCCCACGCCGGCCTCGTGCAGGCGATCGGCGCCGCCCTGCCCGGCGCCTCCTGGCAACGCTGCCGCACCCACTACCTGCGCAACCTGCTCACCAAAGTCCCGAAGTCCGCACAGCCCTGGATCGCGACCCTGGTGCGCACAATCTTCGACCAGCCCGACGCCGACGCCGTCCGAGCCCAGTTCCAGCGTGTCGTGACCACGATCGAAGCGAAGTTCCCCGCCGCGGCCGAGCACCTCGACACCGCCCGCGACGACCTGCTCGCCTTCACTAAGGGACGTCTCGTAACTCAGTGAAGGCGTTGTCCGGCATCGGCCGGCGGTCAGCCAGCGAGGATGATGTTGTGGAGGTTGGCGATGCCGGAAGCGGCGTCGGCCAATGTGTGGGCGGCGCGGCGGTAGTCACGCAGGATTTTGAAGCACTTCATCCTGGCCAGGGCGTGTTCGATCCCTGCTCGGACGGTGCGGTGTTCGACGTTGAGGGCCTCCTTCCAGGCGGGCAGGTCGGTGCCGTCGGAGGGCTTGCGGTACGGCATGATCACCTCGGGGTTGCCGCGGTAGCCGCCGTCGGCCATCACCGGCCGCCCGTCGAGCTTCTCCTGGATGCCCGAGGTGCGGTAGACGATGGTGTCGTTGCGGTTGCCCGGCTGCGGGTCGCCGACGGCGATGACCAGGCGGGTGGAGGCGTCGATGGCGACCTGCAGGTTCGTCGAGTACCGATAGTTCTTGCTCCGAGCGGCCAGGCGGTGATCGCGGGTGGGGACCAGAGTCCCGTCGACGATCGCGATCTGCTCAACCGGCCGCTTACGCACCGGCGCCAAGGCCAGCAGCGGCGCGAGGGTGTCGATGACCCGGTGCGCCGCGGAGTGCGACACCCCGAACAGCGGGCCGATCTGCCGCATCGTCAGGTTCGTCCGCCAGTACGCGGCGACCAGCAACACCCGATCCGGCAGGTCGAGGGCCCACTGCCGGCCCGGCCGGCCGTCAGCGATGCCGTCACCGCCACGCTCGGCGACCAGCCGGACCAGCTTGCGGAACTGAGCGGGCTGCAACCCGGTGAACGGGAAAATCCACTCAGAGTGGGCAGCGGTGATCACCTGCACCCCGGCATCCTGCCCGGCCATCCTCAACAGACAGACACCAGGGTTACGAGACGTCCCTTAGGGTATACGAGCGTCAAGCAATCCGATGTGCGCAAGGCCCTGCGACGGGATCCTGCCCCGACACCCAGCCAGCGTCACAACAGAGGAAATCAGGCCAGGCGAGCCGGCAACCTCCCCGTACCCGTAGACCAACCCGCTACAAGCGGCCGAATGAGCGACTTCGTAGTCGCAGTGCGCAATCGCTGGATCAAGGCGCCAGATCTCAGCGTTCAGGCGATGACGAGGCTCTTGCACGGACGCGGGTGGACCATGTTCACCGAGGACGACGTCCGCAAGGTGCTGCAATCGTTCATGTCCGCGCCAAGCCCGGACCGCAAACCCTCTCGAACGGCAGCTTGGAAGGGCAGGGCTGCGAAGTCGGGGCACAGAGCCAAGGGTGCAACTGCTTCGCCGCAATCTCGCGCGGACATCTGCCCGTCCTGCGGGGTAGCTGTATCGAGCATGGGACAGTGCCGCTGTTCGTAACAGCATGCCTCTGCTGCGACGTCGCGGGCGATCCCGCTGACTCGGCCTCGTCTGCCGGCGGCCATGCCGACAGCTCGCGGACTGCCGTCTGCGCCAGTGGCAACTCTGTTCGGTCTGGACCGCGGCGGCATCCGATTTGCTATTGCTTGTGAACATCAGTCGCAAGTCGGTCTTGACCAGGCTTTAGTGATTACGCAGTGTGCTGTTGATGGATCGTTGGGGTGACTTTGGCATCATTTGTGGTTGCAGTTTGTGATCGATATTGACCATGTGTGTCGATCTCCCTAGCGTTCGCGATCACGTGTTGTGTGGCTGGGGAGGCCCCGAGTGGTTGATGGCGTTGGTGCGTCGTCTGTGTTTGTCCGTCTGGAGAAGGCGGTTCGCTGGGGGTCTCTGGCGGTGGCGTCGTTGCTGGTGGTGACGTTGTTGCCGGCTGTGCCTGCGGTGGCGCGTCCGTCTTCGCCGGGGGCGGTGAAGGATCGTTCGGTGCCGGTGCAGAGGCTGGCTGCGCGGGAGCGTGGAGTGTCTGCGTCTGACGGGCAGCAGTGGGAGACGGAGCCTGCTTCTTTGCCGGGGCCTGCGTCTGCGGTGTTGGATGTTGAGCCGGCTTCGCCCGATCCTGGCGGGGGCGAGCGTGAGCTGGTGGGGGATCTTCCGCTTCGGTTTACGGCGGATGCGGCTGTGCCGTTGCCGGCGCCTGCGCAGATGCGGGTGCAGGTGGCTGATCGGGCGGAGTCGACGGCGTCGGGTGTGCCGGTGTTGTTGCGGTTGGACCGGGTGGACGACGGCGAGAGTCGTGCGCGTGTGCGTCTTGAGGTGGACTACTCAGGTTTTCGGGATGCGTACGGGGCGGATTGGGCTTCACGGCTGCGGTTGGCGCGGTTGACGCCGTGCTCCGGTGCGCGGGCGGGCACGGCTGCGGGTTGCGGTGTTGAGGAAGTGCTTCCGTCGACGAATGACCCGACCTCCGGTGTGCTGTCAGCAGGCGTGGATCTCGCTGCCAGTACTGGCAGCGACTTCAACTCCCTGAACTCGGCCGATAGTGAGATCGCTGCCGATGCGGTGGTGGCGTTGGTGGCCGGCACGGATGGCGAGACTGGGTCGTTTGCCAAGACTTCGTTGGCCGGATCGTCGGGGTGGCAGGCAGGCAAGCCATCGGGCGACTTCAGCTATTCGTATGAGGTGGACGTTCCGGCGGCTCCGGCTGGCGTGGAGCCGGAGGTGGAGTTCAGCTACTCGTCCGGGGCGGTGGACGGCCGCACGAACGGTGAGAATGGGCAGACGTCGTGGCTGGGGGAGGGCTGGGGCTTCGAGCCGGGCTATGTCGAGCGGTCGTACCGCTCGTGCAAGGACGACCAGCTGCCGGCCCCGACCTACACCAACGCGACCGGGGATCTGTGCTGGAGGCAGGACAACGCGACGCTGGTGTGGCAGGGCCGCTCCACGGAGTTGGTGCGCGACACCGCCAGCGGTTCGTGGCGGTTGGCCGACGACGATGGCAGTCGTGTCGAGCTGTTGCAGGATGGCGCGGACTGGAACGCCGCCACCGACATGTTTTCACCCGGCGACTTCGACGGCGACGGCAAGACGGATGTGCTTCTGCGTCGGGCCGCCGACGCGGATCTCTACCTGGTACGCGGTGACGGAGCCGGCGGTTGGCTGAACAACGGCGCGGCGACGAAGATCGGCTCGTTCGACTCCGCGAATATCGTCTTCTCTCCGGGAGACTTCACGGGCGACGGAAACCCGGATGTGCTGTGGCGCAAGGCGTCGGATGGCACATTGTGGCTGCTACGTGGTAACGGCGCTGGAGGCTTTCTCTCAGGCACCAGCGAGCAGATCGGCACGTTCAGCACCGCGAATGTGATGTTCGGCCGCGGTGACTTCAGCGGTGACGGCAAGGTCGATGTGCTGTGGCGCCGGGCCTCTGACGGCGTGCTGTTCATGATGCGCGGCAACGGCACCGGCGGCTGGGTGACCGCCCAAAGCGAGCAGATCGGTACGGGCTTCAACAGCCAGGACCTGATGCTCTCGCCGGGTGACTTCAACGGTGACAACAAGGTCGACGTGATCACCCGTGACGGCACGACCAAGAACTTGATGTTGTTTACCGGCAACGGCACCGGCGGGTGGATCTCGGGCGTTGGTACGCAGATCGCTTCCGGCCCGGGCAGCGCCGACATCGTCTTCTCCGGTGGTGACCACGACGGCGACGCTAAGCCCGACGTGATGTGGCGCCAAGCCAGCAGCAAGGACGTCTACCTGCTCACGGGCAACGGCACCGGAGGATGGAAGACCGGCGTGTCGGTCAACATCACAGATCCGGTCCGTCTCAAGAACGGCGACGACAACGGCGAGCACTGGCGGCTGACCACCACCGACGGGGTGCAGTACTACTTCGGCCGCACCCGCCTGCCGGGGTGGACCGCGAACCAGCGAGAAACCGCATCGGTGTGGACCGCCCCGGTGTTCGGCAACAGCGCGGCTGAGCCCTGCTGGCGCAATGGCGGCTTCGCATCTTCCTATTGTTCGCAGGGGTGGCGGTGGAACCTCGACCACGTTGTGGATCCGCACCAAAACTCGATGTCCTACTGGTACAGCCGGGAGCAGGCCCGCACAGGGTTGGCGAACAACGCCAACACCACCGCGGTCTACGAGCGCGGCGGCAGGTTGGAGCGCATCGAGTACGGCACCCGCGTCGGCCAGGAAACCACCGGCACGCCGGGTATGCGGGTGGTGTTCTCGCCAGGTGACCGGTGTCTGACGTCCTGCTGGTCCGGGACGACGCCCACGGTGGCGAACTGGCCGGACACGCCATGGGATCTCAACTGTGCGATCACCGCCACGTCGTGCGCCAGCAACCTCAGCCCGTCGTTCTGGACGACGAGGCGGCTGGCGAAGGTCACCACCCAGGTGTGGGACGGTTCCACCCACGCTCCGATCGACGAGTGGACTCTGACCCACCAGTTCCCCGCCACGGGTGAGGCGTCGGTCAGCCCGGCACTGTGGTTGGCGAACATCGTCAAGACCGGTAAGGACGGTGGCAGCAAAGCCCTACCGATGATCGACTTCGGTGGTACCCGCTACGCCAACCGCACCGACTACAACTTGTCCGCCGGCGTGCCGATGGTCAACCGCTACCGCATCACCCGCGTCAGCGACGAGCACGGTGGCGAAACCGTCGTGACCTACGAAGGGTCCGACTGCACCGTCACCTCGCAGGCAGACCCCGACGTCAACTCCAAGCGCTGCTTCCCCCAGTACTACTACCCGCCGCTCGCGCCGGCCCCCGGCTGGTCCTGGTGGAACAAGTACCGCGTCACGAAGGTCGTCGACAAGGACCTCGTCGGCGGCAACCCGGACCTCGAGGAAACCTACAGTTACTCGACCGACGGATCCTCCACCACGGTGCTGTGGCATCACAGCGACGGCGCCGCCACCTGGGCCAGCCCGCTGGACAAGCGGACCTGGTCGGACTTTCGTGGCTGGTCCACCGTGACCGTCACCGCCGGTGCCACCGGTCAGCCCCAGTCACAGACCAAGTCTCTGTACTTCCGCGGGATGGACGGCGACCGAACCGACAACGGCGAGGGCACCCGAGACGCGAAGATCACGAACTCGTTGGGTGAGGTGACCGAGGACCACTCGCACCTCGCCGGCATCCTGCACGAGGAGATCGAATACGACGGCGCCGCCGGTGCGGCCCGCAGCAAGTCGATCACCGCACCGTGGCAGCATCAAACCGCGCACCGCCAGTCCGCCGCCGCACTCGCACAGCCGTCCAGCGCCTACGCCTACTACACCGACGCCGGCACCACCAGGTCCATGACCTGGCTGGCCGCGTCGTCGACGTGGCGGACAACCAGAACGGTCAACACCTACGAGACCACCTACGGCACCATCACTGGCGTCGCCGACCACGGCGACATCAACGTCGCCACCGACGACACCTGCACCACCTACGAGTACGCCCGCAACACGACGGCCTGGTTGATCGAGTTCCCGTCACAGGCCACTACGACGACCTGCGCCGCCACGCCGGGCCCCGACGACACCCTGTCAGGCAGCCGCACCTACTACGACAACAACCCGCTCGGCACCATCGGTAGCCGGGGCCTGCCCACCCGTACGGAAGCGCTGTCGGGTTTCACCGGCACGACCCCCACATACCTGAAGCGGTCGACCGCCACTTACGACGCCCTCGGCCGTATCCTGACCTCCGCCGATGGCCTGGACCAGATCACCACCATCGCCTACACGCCCGCGGCGGGCGGCCCGGTAACCCAGGTCACAGAGACCAACCCGAAATCACACACCACCACCGCGAATCTCAACCTGAGAGGCGCACCAACCACCGTCGTTGACGCCAACGGCAAAACCACCACCGCCAGCTACGACCCCCTCGGACGGCAGTTGAAGCTCTGGCTGCCCGGCCGCCCCACCAGTGGCACTGCCAACGAGGAGTACGTCTACGGCACCGACAGCCGCGCGGTCGCCAACTACCTACACAGCAAGCAGCTGGGGCCCAACGGCAACCAGATCAGTAGCTTCGAGATCTACGACGGACACCTGCGGCTTCGGCAGACACAGGCCACCGCCCCCGACGGCAAACGCGTCATCTCGGATATCCGCTACGACTCCCGCGGCCTCGTCGTCAAGGAATCAGCGTTCTACAACAGCGCCAGCGCCCCCACCAGCGCCCTGGTGACCTTCACCGACGCCACCGTTCCCACGCAACGCCGCTACACCTACGACGGCACCGAAGACCTCACCCACGACGCCCTGTGGTCACTCAACGTCGAGAAGTGGCACACCGCCATCACCTACGACGGCGACCGCGTCAACGTCGACCCACCCACCGGCGGTATCCCCACCACCACCATCGAAGACGCCTCCGGCCGCACCATCGCCCAACGCCAGTACAAGGGCACCAGTCCAGCCGGCGACTACGACGAGACCACCTACGCCTACGACCGCCTCGACCGGCTCACCTCCGTCACCGACTCCGCCGGCAACACCTGGACCCACACCTACGACCGCCTCAACCGCCAAACTCAGAGCACCGACCCGGACGCCGGCACGAGCACCTTCGGCTACGACAACAACGACCAGCTGACCACCACCACCGACGGCCGCGGTGAAGTCCTGCACCACGCCTACGACTCACTCGGCCGACCCACCGAGCTGCGCGACGACAACGCGAGCGGCGCCCTACGCGCCTCCTGGGTCTACGACACCCTCGCCAAGGGCTACCCCACCTCCGCGACCCGCCACCACACCAGTGGCGCCTACGTCCAGCAGGTCACCGCATACACCGACCTCTACCAGCCGACCGGCAACACCGACACCATCCCCGCCAGCCAGGGACTCCTCGGCGGCACCTACAGCACCGGCTTCGGCTACCACCCCAACGGCACCCCCGCCACCACCGAACTGCCCGCCAAGGGCGGACTGCCCGCCGAAACGGTGACATACAACTTCACCGACCAGGGATACCTCGCCGGCGTCACCGGCCTGGACACCTACCTCGCCAGCGCCCAGTACTACTGGCACGGCGCCATCAAGCAACAAACCCTGGGCTCCGGCACCACCCGCGCCCGCCTCACCACCACCCTGGACGATGCCACCGGCCGACTCACCAAGTCGGAAGTCCACACCGAGAACCAGACCACCCCGGACACGTGGGTCGAGAAACTCACCGAGCAATACACCCACGACCCCGCCGGCAACGTCACCAGCATCACCGAAACCAACGGCACCACCACCGTCGCCAACCAGTGCTTCGGCTACGACTACCTCCAACGACTCACCGAAGCCTGGACCACCAGCGCCGCCACCTGCCAAACCACACCCACACAGTCCATCGTCGGCGGCGCCGACGCCTACTGGCACTCCTACACCTACGACAAGACCGGCAACCGACTCACCGACACCCGCCACACCGCCACCGGCGACACCACCCGCGACTACACCTACCCCACCGCTGGAACTACCCGCCCCCACACCCTCACCGGCACCACCACCCGAGGCGGCGGACCCAGCAGCACCTACACCTACGACAACGGCGGCTATCTAAGCACCCGCACCAGCACCGGCAAGCCCAACCAAACCCTCACCTTCGACGCCGAAGGCAACCTCACCGCACTCGCCAACGGCACCACCATTCACACCTACATCTACGACACCACCGGCAACCGCCTCATCGCCGACAACCCCGGCACCGAAAAGACCCTCTACCTCGGCGACACCGAATACCACCTCAGCCACGCCACCGGCCAAGTCACCGCCACCCGCTACTACCCCAACGCCGTACGCACCACCACCGACGGCCTCACCTGGATGGCCGCCAACCACCACGGCACCAACCAACTCGCCATCAACGCCACCACCCTCACCACCACCCGCCGACGCCTCACCCCCTTCGGCGAAGACCGCGGCGCACCACCAGCCACCTGGCCCGACAACAAAGGCCTCGTCGGCGGCACCAACGACCCCACCGGATACACCCACCTCGGCGCCCGCCAATACGACCCCACCACCGGCCGCTTCACCTCCGTCGACCCCCTCATCAACTACAGCGACCCACAAACCCTGCACGGCTACGCCTACGCCAACAACAGCCCCATCACCTACACCGACCCCGACGGCCTCATGGTCTGCGCAGACTGCGGCGCAGGAGGCGGCGGTGCCGCCGGAGGAGCCGCACGCAACGCCAGCACAGGCAACATCGTCGGCAAGACAGCAGTCAAAAAGTCCACCAGCGCCATCCTGAAAAAGGTCAAGAAGCCTACCAAGACCCGCAACGACGACCTCGACGAACGTCGAGCACAAAGACGCAAAAGTACCCCCAAGCGCCTTACTGAGCGCGACGAAATGCGGCAGATCAAAGACGAGATCCGCAGGAACCCCAACAAGAACAAGAAGCCTAAGCCTGCCCCTCCCCCTAAGCCGAGCAAGCCGAGCAAAGCGGCCAAGCCGAGCAAGCCTGCCAAATCCAGCAGCGGCGGTGCTAGTAAGCGGAGCTCCAAGTCCAGCCAAAAGCCGAAGGCAAAGTCAGGAGGAGGTAAGCCTTCGAAGGGGAAGGCTGGCGTGCGGGATGTAGACTGGCGGGACGAAACAGGAGCCGGACCTTCAGTTGATCCCATTAGAGTCGAAGGGCCCTGGACGCTAGGCGACATTGGCAAGGGCGCACATGGTAAACGTCCTAAGCATCTAGGGGATCGGATTGAGATCCACCATGCCGACCAGATGCCGGGCTCAGCCATCCACGAACTGGACGAGGTGGTGCATCGCGGCGCCGGGACCACGCTGCATCGTAATTACAGGAACCAGGGCGTAAGTCCTGCAATGAGACTGGAGGACACCCAACTACACTGGTGGTATCGATCTCAGGAGCGAGGCTGGGGCCACTATAATCCTCGACTTTGGTACGATAACTGGCCAGCGTAGATAGGTGGAAAATATGGATCTGGAAGAGTTTCAGGCTCGCTTGCAGAGATATATCGATCAGCAAGGCGCAGACATGGTATCCCAGTTCGACCTAGTGGATCTCGAGCCTGTCGCCGAGCGTGACCTGTCCCACGCAGAGCGGACACTTGGCGTTATTTTGCCTGCATCATATAGAAGATTTATGAAGGCCTACGGTGGCGGCTCCATCTTCAGGCTCGAGTTGCTTGCCGTCGGATCAGCGGACGCTCGTGACGACCTGGTAAACGTTAACCTTAGTGGAGCGTTCGAGAACTTCGTAGCCGTTGCCCCCGTTGGTACGGGAGACTGGTGGGGCTTCGCTTCCAGTAACGGGGAGTGCGAAATTGCTGTGAGCCTCCGCGACCATGAAGATGGCAGTATTCATTTCGATGCGTCGGACTTTCTCAGCTTTGTCGCGAAGCGCGGATGGGGAGAGGAGGTGTAAAGTATTGAGATGCTTTTATGGCTACCAAGGGTGGTCTTGCTGCCGGGTGGGCGACGGTCAGGGTCCGGAAGGGCTGGCACTTCCCGCATCGATGTAGAACTTTGGAGTCTGCCGCGCCGGCGTTGTGCAGATCCCGCGCGTTGAGGCTCGGATCCCAAGCGCAGCGTCCTGAACAGGGCCTCCGTCACGGTGACCTCTCGACGGATCCGAAGGCGTGAGCCGTGCAGGCTTCCGCCTGTCAGTCGCGTGACACACGCTCATGGCCGAGATGAGTGTGTCGAGGACCCGAGCCGCTGGACGCATCGGGGATCGTCCACATCCATCTGGAATGCAAGATTGTGGATAACTGCGACGTGCGTGATGTTGCCAGAATCGGCGGTATGGGTTTACGGGCGCGATGGACAACCATCGTGGATCGCTTGTCGTCCTCCTACGCCGAAGCGTTTGCCGCAGGGTACGCGCGTGCAGCGTTTCGCAGTTCGAGTCGGTCACGGGCGAGCGCTGCGCTGGTTCAGGCTGCGGATGAGATGTCGGCCAAGGGCGAACACGCAGTGGCAGAGGCCCTGTACCGCAAGGCGGTAGGAGCCGGAGACCACCGGGCCGTGGTCAAGCTGGTCAACTGGCCGGCTATCCGGGAGGACCAGGCTGCGATGGAGGCCGTGTATCGAGCGGCGATCACAGCCGGTGACGTTCAATCGTTGCCGTCATTGGCGGCGCTGCGCGCCCGGCAGGGCGACACGGCCGAAGCTCGCGTGTTGTTCACGGCCGCCGCCGAGTCCGGCAGCGTCAACGCGTTGACGATGTATGCGACCTTCCTGCACAACCACGGCGAGCCCGACGAGCTCGGTGAAGCGATCGATCATCGCCGTCGCCAGGTGACGGCCGGTGACACCGATTCCCTGCCGATCCTCGGCGCGCTGTTGCTGAAGGTGCCGCACCGACAGGTCGAAGCGGAGGCCATACTGCGTCAGGGTGCCGCGCTGTTGGAGAACCGTTGCCGATGCCTGCTCGCTGCGCTGCTGTTGGACCGAGGTGCGACCGGTGAAGCAGCTGAGCTGGTCCGGCGGGTACGCGCCACCGGTAAAGTCCTGGTACGCCGTTACGCCGAGCAGCTCGCGGAGGAGTACGAGCTGCCGTCGTAATTTCCCCAAGCCAACAGCAGCACAAGCCCGGCTGGCCTCGCGACTGAACATCCGGATCTGCCGCCGTCCGAGCGTTAGGAGGCGTGACGAGGGGTCGTAGGATCCGTCGCGCCGAGATAGGGGAGTCCTCCTGCGTTACCGAATCACCTGTGCGCCGCTGTGGCGGCATCGGCGTCTCGTTAGTGGGCCGCTTGCTTGCCCACTGTGCAGGCTCGGATCGCGATGGTGACCTGGTCGCCCGCGGCGGGGTCGATGACGCAGTGCAGGCCGAGGTCTGTGATGCGGCCGTCGCGTGCGTCCCACTCGCGGGCACCGGCGTCACGTCCCAAGATTGGACCGAGCGAGTCGATCGTGGCCTTCCAGAGGTTCGGCCAGGCGCGGCGGGGCCCGACCACGAACGCAAGCTGGAGGGCGATACCGCCTCCGGGAAGTGGTTGCGCGGCGGTGATCTGGTCGCGGATCTGCCGCTTGTAGGCGGTGGTACTGGCTGACGCAGTCGTGCGCACCTGCAGCGAGTACAGTCCGCCGGGATCCTGGACAGTGTGCGTCTGGCATACCGCGACCGAGGACCTCGTTGCATGCCGCTTGGTCGCCCACACTGAGGCGAACTGCCGCCCGATGCCCTTGGTCAGCTTCGGAACGAGCGGAAACAGGTAGTTGTCGAGGTCGTTGAGCGCGAGCAGGGACACGTTGTCCGGCAGCCCGATGTCCACGCGTAGCGCGAGCGGATCCGGTGTGACGCGTGACTGCACGGCGACGGCCGCCTGAACCTCGGCGACAAACGCGGCGGAGCGAACCTGGCCAGGTGACCCAGCCGTGTCCCAACTGGCCAGGGCAGGCGGAACGCTCAGTGCGCTTCCCATGGACTCTGGGCGCGCATAGAAGACAGGCAAGGTCACAGGTGAGTCTATCGCCAGAGCAGAGCTCTGTCGCCCGTCGTGCCTGTCCGCTGCTCGGAGCAGTGATCCTCGATTGCCTTCACTCTCATGCCGCTGACCGTGCGCGCGCCGCGGTGCTGTCTCCTAGACCTCCGAAGTGCCGAAGTGCCGGGCGACGCCGCGGTCGCCCGCCGGGATCGGGGAGCACGTAGGGAGCAGCCGGGTGCGCAGAACGGCGTTGAACTGCATCCAACAGCACGCAACGGCGCTCAACTACAACCGCGCCCACCTGCGGGTTCTCGTTTCTGCAGGTCAGAGTCGGTGCGGCGTCCTGCTTCACACAACTGCACTCAACGGCAACGAACGGCGTTCAACGGCACTCTATATCGCCTGGTAGGCGAGTATCCGCAGGTCAGAGCGGTAAGGTCTGCTGGCTGAGCGGGCCTTACGGGTGGGTGCAGAATGGGTGCAGAATGGGCGAAGTGGTCACCGCGTCCGAAGCGCTCATCGGCGCCGCGCATAGGGAAGCGCTGTGACCTGCGACGATGCCGGCGAGCAACCCGGCGTGACCACCCTGAGAACCTCGAAGTGGTCAGGGTTCGCTGCTCCCCGCCTGGCTGGTGCCGGCTGTCGGCCTAGGGCCTGCCAGCGCCGATCACGAGGGCCATACCGCATCGACGTACGGCTCTGGGCGCCGCCGTGGCGGCGGCGATATGAATCCCGCGAGTTGAGACCCGAATCCCACCCGGCAAACCTCTGAGCAGGGCTTCGTGAGCGGTGACCTCTTCGGCGGATGCGAAGAGCTCCGCGAGTCCTCGGACTCGCCCTCGCGGCGGCCCAAGTCGTCGCCACGGATATTGAACTGTGGCATGACCTGGCGCTCGTCCTACTCGTCGGCGCGATGCTTTGCCTGGGTGAACTTACTCGGGACGCCGACCTCGCCACCACGATCCGCAGTCTCCACGACCGGGTGTGGGCAATCGCTGGATCCACCCAAGATCCCGCTCTGCGGCGTGCTGCGGTCGCCTCCGCCCTACGCGGGTCACGGACTGGTCGCCAATCTGGCACCCCAGCCGGTCGCTGCTTGACCCAACCGTCCGAGCTGCAAAACGATCTGCCGCTGAGGCCTGCGCACATCCTTCCAGCCACCGCACCCGAGGCCCTGAGGGCCATCGCCGAGGAGCTGCTCCTCACGACGGAGCCATTTGTCAACCCATCGTGAGGCCGGACGACCTCAGGCACGCGTGGATCACCGTGTCGTTTACTTTCAGTAACCGCTTCCATGAACAGCCACGAGAGGACACGGAAGGTCGACACGCTTGCGGCCTTGACCTGCGTCCCCGCACCACCGCCATGAGCGGAAGGATTCGAAGGTGTCGTACTCGGTTGCCATGATGCGGGTGTGGCTGCCAAGACCCGGGAGACGGTGGCGAGCGCCCATCCGGAACTCCTGCTGGAACTGCTTGAGGTGAAAGGTTGGACGGGGACTTTGGGAGACCTTCCCCGCGGCTCGAAGCGCGAGGCCCGGTGGAGGTGCGAGGCCTGTGGGCACGAGTGGTGGCAGGCGGTCGCGGTGCGGGTGCGAGCGGCACCCGGTTGCAAGGGTTGCCGGAGCCGTCTGCGGCGCAAGGCTGACACGCCGGGGCCGGGCCGTAGCCTAAGGGAAGTAATGCCGGAGCTGGCCCCCGAGTGGCTGGAGTGCATCACCTACCCCACCGCCACACCCGACACGATCAGCGCCCAGTCTGCGGCCGAGGTGCGGTGGCGCTGCTCGGCATGCGGCCACTCCTGGGTGGGCCCAATCTCGCGGCGGACCGGGTCTGGGGGCGGCGGTTGCAAGCCGTGCGCGGGCAAGCGCCGGTCCGACGCCAACTCCCGGCGGGTGGTCAACCGGGTCGGCGACGTGTGCCCGGAGATCGTCGAGTTCTTCCTGCGCTGGGAGGACCCGGCCGAGCAGGCGCCGGTGGCCGAGGTGAGCGTCCGCTCCGACAAGGTGGCGTGGTGGCGTTGTGCCTGCGGCAACACCTGGCACACGAGAGTCCGGCTCCGGGTCGCCGGAAGCGTCTGCCCACGATGCCGGGCCGCGAACCGGCGGCCGCGTACCACAGCGCCATTGCGCAGCACCCACCCCAGGGTCGCCGACATGTTTGTCCGCAATCTCACCCATCCGCAACGCACCCCCGACTCCATGCCGAAATCTGCGACTGATCGGTGCCGATGGCGGTGCAGCGCTTGCGATCATGAGTGGGAGCAAACGGTGCTTAACGTGGTCGGCGCCGGCCGGCCCTGCCCTCGATGCGCTGTTTTGATGGTCGGCGCGCCGCAGCCCGGCCGATCGCTCGCTGACCTGTCCCCCGAGATCGCGGCCCAGTTCGTCGCCAACCAGCGGCGTCCCGAGCGCGGCCCGGCCCTTCTGCGTCCGAACTCGGTCGACCGGTGCTTATGGCGCTGCGGCGACTGTGCGCACGAGTGGGTGTCCACCGTGACGAATCGGACCGCTGGCCGTGGCTGCCCGCCCTGCGGGCGCCGACGCGCGGGTGAGCTGCTGCGGGATCCTGGTGAAGCCGCTTTGTTCAGCAGCACGCATCCGGAGCAGGCCGCCACGTTCGTCGCCAACAAGTCCCATCCTGGCCGGGGGCCGCAGAGCTTCACCGCAGGGACCAACGACATCTGCGTCTGGCGCTGCCCAGAGTGTTCCCGGCACTTCGAACGCTCGGTCGTCACCCATGCAACCCGGCTGCTCTGCGCCACATGCGCGTACCTGGCTCTGGGCGCCGCCAAGCGGATCGCCCCTGAGAAGAAGTCGCTCGCCACGCTCATGCCGGAGGTTGCCTCGTCCTTCGTGGCGAACCTCTCCTGGCCCGGGGAGGGGCCGGCGACGCTGTACCCGCGAGCTGGCGCCCTCTGCTCTTGGCGCTGTCGGTGCGGTGCGCTCTTCGAGGCGCGCGTGCGCGATCGCGCGAAATCGCCCGACTACGGCTGCGGCCGGTGCCGCCGCCGTGGCCGAAGCCTCCTCGAACTGGAGCTCGCCCACCTGCTGGCGGCCGCTACGGGCGAGGAGGTGGAAGTTGACGTCCGCATCGACGGCGGCCGGCGCTCGGCGGAGCGGCTTGACCTATTCCTGCCCTCAGCCGAGATCTACATCGACCTGGACCCGGCCCAGTGGCACGCCGGCACTGCCGCTCACGCCCGGGACCTGCGCAAAACGGAGGTCATGGCCAAGCTGGGCGTGCGCTATGTGCGGGTTCGGCAGCCTGGCACTCCGCCGGTTCCAGGGGAGACCGTGGTCGCGGGCACCAAGGACGCAACGGAATGGTTTCTGGTCCTCGCAAAATGGCTGCAGACGCAGTCCGTTCCGTGCCCGCCCCTGTCCGCCGACCGGATCGCCGCATGTCTCGCCGCAGCGCGCGGGGAGTGGAAGGCTTTCCAGATCACCCCACCCAGCGAGAGTCTGGCCGCCGTGCTTCCCGAGCTGGCGAGTGAACTGGTCGAGAACCTGACTCGTCCGGAGATGGGCGCGCAGTGGCTGCTTCCCGGCTCCGCGGACCGGTGCGTCTGGCGGTGCGGAACCTGCCAGCACGTCTGGCGCACCCAGGTGGTCAGCCGGACCCGCAACAAAACCGGCTGCCCGAAATGCTCCCGGCGGGAACACTCCTACCAGGCTCGCCTGAGCCGGGCCAAACTCCGGGTCCGTGACGTCGCTCCCGAACTGCTCACCCAGGCCGTGCGCATCCTCGACGTCGAAAAGGCCCGCGACATTGAGCTGCTCGACCTGGCCCGCGGGTCGACCATCCGCGTGCTCTGGCGATGCCCCGACTGTGGACACGAGTGGGTGGCCCCGGTCGTAAGCCGCACCTCCGGGCGCGGTTGCCAGCCGTGCGGCATCCGCCGGCGTACCGCGTCCCGCCGAGAGCCGCCGCCCGGTGGATCGCTGACCGACCTACATCCCGAGATCTCGCGTACCTTCCTGGCGAACCTGGACCATCCTGATCGGGGGCCAGATCGGCTCCGCCCCGGATCCCACGACCGCTGCCGGTGGCACTGCCCCTGCTGTGGATCGACGGAATGGGTGACAACGGTCTCAGCCCGAATCCAGCGGCAGGGCTGCGGAAGGTGCCGCGGCCTGAGGACCGGCAGGCGGAGCGTCATCGCCAGCAAGGACGACGGGCCGCAGTTCGACGCGCTTCTATTGTTCTGAGGTGAGGTCCCCGGTAGCTGGGAGGCTGTCAACGCCGGCTGAGGTTTTCAGGCGGAGCCGACAGCACCCGGCGTTCACGCAGGTGAATCGGCGGACCGTCAACGCGACCAGCGCCTCATGGCCACCCAACTGACATCTGCCAGCCGCCGCACATAGCGACCATGCACGGTGGTCGACCAAGCGCTGCAGGCGCCACACCGTGCCCGCACCGTCTGTGTCGCCGCGTTGATCCTGACCCCGACGGCCCGGACCACCACCGCTTCCAGCCGCAGGCCCGTCAGGTGCGGCAGCAACGCCGCAATGATCTCCATCCCGGCACCCAACCCGAACTACCGACGAGCGCGACTCACAAAATGTGTGCCAGAGCCAGTTTTCAGGCGGAGCCGACAGCCGTACGCCCTGAAGCGGCCGAGGTGACCGTGTAGGCGGCCAACCAAGACAGGAGGCGGCGGTGCCCCGCGGCAATTACGAACAAGATCGTGAGGACTTCGCCGCCCTCGTCAGCGTCAGGAGGGCCAGGCAACCTCGTGGTAGGTCACCGACGAAGTGATCGAGATGAGGTACTTCTGCCCCCGCAGCGGACCGTTCCATAGCGAGTCCAGGTCGACCGGGTGGTCGTCCTGAAATACCAGGGGCCAGCGGGGTTCCACGGGATATTGTCTGGCTCTGGAGTCAGTCGCCTGCGACCAGCTGACGTGGAGCGGACCGTCGTACCCCGGCGCGACGTAGGTCCACGTCGGCGGCGACAGGAGCTGCCCATTATCAGTCGTGCCGCCGGCCGCGAGGTTGGCCTCCACGTCCTGCAGCGACTCGCCGTTGACCGCCGTCAACCCAGTCTGCTTCGCCGCCGCATCCAACTGGCGCCGTACATCGGGCAGGTCTCCCCGGACGGCGAAGTACCTCGTCTCACCCCAGCTGCACTGCAGGCGGTAGGAGTCATGCGGGAAGACGCCGTGCGTGTCGCCGGCTAGGCAGCTGTCGGATGTCGATGCCGCCACCGGCCGCATCCCCGGTGTCCGCTCGGCGACACCTGTCAGGATCTTGTTGAGCTGGGATGCAACGGACGCGCTTGCCTGCCGGACCGCGCCGGAGTTGGCCTCCCGGGTGGCACCCTCCGGGGTGGGGGCGTCGGACCCGCATCCCGTCAGGGCGAGCGCCACGAGCAGAACAGTCGCCAGCTTGACCGGGAGCGAGGAAGCCACAATCACCAGCATGTCGGGCCTGCCACAGTCGGCGCATGAGCTGCCGTACTCATCCTGTGGCACGCGGACTTGACGCCTCGCTGACATCGCTACTACCCATCCGAGCCAGAAAGGTGCCTGCACCAGCCCGGCGGTACGGCCTCATTTCCAGATCCGTGATCAGTCGCGGTACTCGGATCCGTCGACGACGCCCTTGAGGAAGGTCTCGAAGTCGGGAGCGAGGACGGTGATCTGGTAGTTCCACTCCTGATCGACGTGCACTACTGTCGGCTCCCCGAGGCAGCGGTAGTCGAGGGCGATCATGTCGTGGCCCGCTGACGGGCAGTCGACGATGTAAACGCCGATGTCAGGGTAGCCCCATTCGGCTATCCATAACGCGCTGCCGAGTTCGCCGCACAGGCTGAAGGAAGCGGTGTGGCCGATCGCCGCCAGTGTTTGCACACCGACGTGGTCCGGAGCCCAAGAGGTTCGCCGGGGCGCGGGATGGGCGTCCCGGGCCAGCAAGCCGCCGTTGTGTCGACGGGCCAGGTCCACGTACGCCCTGGGCAGCGTGCGTCCGAGGCGCACCTGCACCGCCTGCAGAACCTCGTCGGTGAGCGGGTCTTCCAGCGGGCCGGAGGTGCCGAAGACCGTCACGGGATCGAGCACGCGTTGACGATAGTAGGTGGGCACCCGCAGCGGGACCCATCGTCGGCGTCGCAGCGCGATCGACGTCGGCGGTAACCCGGTAGGCGTGCCGGCGCCGACGCCAGCGTCTGAGCCCCAACCGCCCGGACAAGGCCGACGAAGCCGCGGCTACGCGACCAGCTACATGCAGGTAACGGTGCCGAAGGGTGCCATCTTCACCACCCATGACTGTGAAAGCGACTGGGAGTGGATGCACCCCTGATGTTGCGGGGTGGCACGCCGACAAGCCCCGCGGGCGTGGGCCGCGGGGGTCGGGGGATCAGGGAGCGCGGTGGGAGCAGCCGGGTGTCCTGAACGGCGTTGAACTGCACCCAACCGCACGCAGCGACGCTCAACGGCACCCGCGCCCACCTGCTGTTCTGCGTTTGCGCAGGTCAGGATCGGTGCAGCGTCCTGCTTCACACCGAAGAGGTCACTGGTTCGATCCCAGTATCGCCCACGCAGGTCAAAGGCCACTTCCCGGGTTCGGGAGGTGGCCTTTCTGCTACCCGTACAGCAGTGAAGTACAGCAGTTCCGTCAGCGGCCGAGTGAGTCACCGAGGCGCTTGAGTGCGTCTCTGGTCGCCTTGGTCGATACCTGCGTGTAGATCTCCATCGTCACGGAGAAGCGGGCGTGCCTCAGCACCTGCATGGCGACTCTGGGGTGGACGTCGAGGTCGGCAAGGAGCGTGGCACAGGTTCTTCTTGCGTCGTGGACGGTGATCGGCGTGACCTTCGCCTTCTCACACCTTGTCTCAGGAACGCTGGAAGTTGCGTGGCTCGATGGGTGTGCCGTAGCGGATGGTAAATACGAGGTCGTTCTCGTGCCACGCTTTGCCAGCGGCTGCTCTTGCCTCGTCGCGTTGTTGCTGTCGGAGCTTGAGAGCGGTCAGGCAGATGTCGGGCAGGGGGAGGGTGGCGTCGGACGCCTGGGTCTTGGTGTCGGCAGCGGCGTCGACACTTGTCCAGGTTCCGCTGCTAACGGCGGTGTTGGCCGCCTGCGTGGCGCTCGTGATGCTCCCTGCCGTGGTCCTCGGGTTCGTCGGATTGATGATGCTGTACGCGGGTGGGCTAATGCCTCGTGAGACACGGTCACGACCCTGACCTGGCAGCAGGCGGTCGACGAGGCGCTGTGTTTTGGCTGGATCGACGGGCAGGCCCGTAAGCGGGATCAGGAAAGCTCCTGGATCCGGTTCACCCCTCGCCGGCCTCGCAGTTCCTGGTCACAACGCAACGTCGCCCAAGTGACCCGGCTGGAGGCGCAGGGGCGGATGCTGCCCCCCCGGCCGCGTCGCGGTGGAAGCCGCGAAGGCGGACGGGCGGTGGGCGGCCGCCTACGCCCCGCCGTCGGAAGCCGAGGTGCCAGCCGACCTCCTCGCCGCTATCGCTGCCAACCCCGCCGCCCAGGCCATGTTCGACGTACTCACCAAGACCAACCGGTTCGCTCTCATCCACCGCGTCAACGCGGTCAAACGGGCACAGACCCGCGAGCGGAAGATCGGCGAGTTCGTCGCCATGCTGGCCCGCCACGAGACGATCTACCCGCAGAAGGCCAAGCCTCCGCACTCGTCGTAGCTGGCTTGCCGAGAAGTGGATACTCCTCTGGCCGCGACTCTGGGAGCGGTCGTTGCCGACGGCTCGGTGGTGACTCTGGTCGACTGCGCGGTGTCGGTGTCGGTGACGCTCCTGTCCAGCGTGCCGTTGGCGCTTAATGGCGACCGCAGTGACAGGCCGGTCCGCCCCTCAGATCGGGAGGGCCGGCCTGTCACTGCGTCGAGGCGTACGGTGGCTGATCGTTCCACCACCTGTACGCGCTACGGCCCGTGCGGGTCTGCCGTCGGCGGCAGGATGGTCTCCTGCACCCCCGTGCCGGCGGCGGCCTCTCCGAGCCGACTGTGCGCCTGCGCCGTGGCCCCCGGACCACGATGGCGCGGGCCTGTTCATGGGTCAGCACGGATCGATGTACCAGATCGGGTCCCAGGTTTCGACGGAGACCGGCACGTTGTCCGGCTTGATCCGCTGTTCCACGACATCGTTCAGCCAGAGGAGTTCCACGACCGCGCCGCCTTCCTGGTGGTTGACGGCGGCGCCACGGCCCAGGAAGTTCGCGAGGGTCCGTTTGTCGCAGTAGTAGAGCTCGAAGAAGGTGTGCTGGCCGTCGCCCTCTCCCACGGCGTAGCAGGAGTAGCGCAACTTGCAGCTGCGCAGGTACTGGTTCCGGGCCTCCGTGCTGAGGTTGCGGGTCACGTACTCCCGGGGTCCGTTGTTCTTGCCGTTGGCATAGAACGGGCTGAGTCCCGGTCTCACCTCCAGCGTGGTTTCCGCCCGCGCCGGAGAAGCGGCGATGGTGAGCAGCGTGGCGACTGCGGCGGCGGCCGCCAGGACCCGGGTCTTCCGTATAGCTAGCATTGGTTTTCCCCTGTCTGTTGCGGACGTTCTGCAACGAGGATGCCTGCCACACGCACGGCTGTCCTTAACGGAGGGTGCACACCTCTTGCGTCAGCGTGCACTTCCGGTGTCACCGGGGAAAGCCCGTACGTTGCCCGCAACACCACACGAAAGTAGAGGGCGATGCCTCCGTCACCGCATCCTGACGCGATCGCGGGTACCGGCCGGGACACGAGAGGGCGGTTCGATCCAGGCCCGCCGAGCTGGGGTGCTCAGGTTCAGAAGGTGGCGATCGGGTTGACCGGGCTGCCGGACGTGCCGGCGAAGCGGACCGGCGCGACCGCGAGGTGGAAGTCCCACTGGCCGAACTCGGCAGCCGTCGTCGCGCATTCCTCCAGGTCGCAGTTGTCGAGCAGCCACAGACCCATCGCGACGAGGCTCACGGCGTGAACCGGCATCAACACCTTTTCGTACCCCGACGGTTGAACGTCCTGGGGGGTGTCGGCACCGATCAGCGCGACCTCCCGTTCGTGCAGCCACGGCAGGCAGGACGCGTGCCAGCCGGACTGCGTGACGCCACCTGCCGCACCGACCTCGTGCCGGACGCGGCCATAGCCGGTCCGCAGCAGTACCGCATCGCCGGATCGCACCCGCACACCCTGGAGACGCTCGGCCTCCTCCAGATCGTCGGGGAACACGGCCTGCCCCGGTTCCAACCACGGCACGCCACGGACCCTCGCGATGTCCAGCAGGACACCACGCGTGACGATTCCGTTCGCCGCCGCCGTGACGGCCGCCCACCCCGATCCCGTCGCGGCGTCGACCAAAGAGTGCGACCGCCCGTTGTACATCATGCCGTCCCAGAAAACGTGGCACGGTGAGTCGACATGGGTGACGGTATTGCCGTGGAACGTGATGCCCAGCCGCTCGGACGAAAAGCCCCAGAGCCGATCGGCGCGGAATCCCGGCAACGGCATGTTCTCGGCACCCGGCATGTCGGCCGCGCACGGGCATGTCGTCGTCGACCGCTCCATCTCGTCCGGTACGGCAATCTCCCATGCGCACGACACGCTCCTGCCGTGCCGCACGGCTCGCGCCGCGGCCACCCGGACGTCGTCGGTAATGTGGTTCAGAGTCCCGATCTCGTCGTCGTCGCCCCACCGTCCCCAGTTCGACAGCGCGTCGAAGTACCCGAGCACGTCGTCCTGTGTGGGCATCAGTCGCCCTGCCGTCATCCCAGCATCGACTCCTCCGTCATGCGGTGCGAGGCACCGCAGGCAGGGTATCCCCGCCCTCGCCTTGACATGCCGAGACCCGCTGACGAGTAGCGTTGCCGCCGAGGTCGGGTCCACATCCGCCAATCGCGTACGAAATCGTTAGCCTGATCCCGCTGGGCGCGGTCATGATCGGACGCAGAGCACCTCAGCTGACCAGGCACTTCAGGGGGATCAGGTCAGCGGAAGGAGATCTCGAAACTCGCGTTGGCCCTGCCACGGTGCGCCCATGGCGGAACTTGTGACCATTACCGCTCTACTCCGCCCACTCCTGCGGCGACGACTGCTTGCGGTAACCGAGGCGCGGCACTGGTGACGAGAAACCGGTGAAGGGAAATCCTGGATTGTTGAATCTGGCGATCGGGTAGCCGATGGCCACGACGTCCCTGCGCGGATCGGCGACCGCTCGGCCTCATCCGTCGGCTGAGGGAGACCGCCACGGTCTCCGAGGCGCGCTGACGGGCGGAGCCGCCGTCTTGTCGCGTACGCCGAGGACCTCGTTGACGAAGTCGTCCTTGTCGCGTGCGTAGGCCATGAGGTCGGCGCCGTGAGCTTGCGCGAGATCGCGCTTCAGTTGCTCGTACCGGGACCTGTAGTCCGCCCGGCACCGGAGCGCATCGCGGAAGGCGACTCGTCGCCGCCAGAGCAGAGAGGTCGGCTCGGTGAGATGAAGTTGGTGGGTGCGTTCCCACCAGTTGTCGGTCTCCGGCTTGAAGAAGTAGTGCGCCTCCTTCGGACGGTGAACGCCCTTGCGGTAGCCGAGAGCGGTCACGACCTCGATGGCGGCTGCCGCCTCTGGCAGACTGCCCACCGGCGCCATCATGTCGATGATCGGCTTCGCCGCCAGCCCGGGAACCGATGTGGAGCCGATGTGCTCGACTGGCCCGACCAACCATTGCGCCAGAGCGGTTTCGAGGCTGACCCGCTCCTGCTCGAACAGCACAGCCCATTGCGGGTCGTACGGGCTGAGGGTGACCGGTGTGCCCTTCACGGGAGCCGCCTTTCAGTACGCAGTACGGGCCGGGCGGTGCGTCTCATTGTTCCTTCTGGCGAGGCAATCACTCGTGGTATCCGGGTGGGCGGCCGTCCGGAACCGCCGAGAACGGTGCACGCAGATCGGGCCCCTCGATCGGCGCCGTACGCCATGTCCGCAGGTCGGTCGATGCCCGGTGGCAGGTGGTGGCGGTGCTGGTCCCGCATCGCCGACAATCCTGGGGTGCACGGACCCGAGGCGGACGAAGCGCTGAGCTGGCTGGCCGAACAGGGCGTGACGCCGCTCGGTGAGGGACGCTGGCAGGAGTCCAGCCCGTCGGGTCACATCGAGCGATCCGACAACGATCTCGCCCATGAGTGGACGGCCGTGGCGCTGGGAGACGACCGGCTGACCCCGGTGCGGCGGCTACGTACGGGCCTTGGCCTGCTCGATCTGCTCGACGAGTACTGGGTGACCGTCGAGCTGCGTCTCTTCATCGCCGAACAGGCGGACCCGGTGGTCACCGACGTCTTCTGGGCGGGATACCGACAGCGCCTGGAAGCCACCGAGCCGGCCAGGCAGGTGTTGTACTCGCTGTGGGTCGACTGGTTCGAGGACCTCGACACCGTCGAGGAGGCGTTCTCGAAGGTGGCCGGCGACGACGTGCGCGACATGCTCGCCCGACAGCGTCTTCGCGATCTGGCGACGGACCCTGTGCACCGCCGAATCGCCCGGGTCCTGGAGCACTCGGGGCCGGTGCGCTGGACCTGCAAACACGATGTCTATGAGATCGCCACGGCCGTGCCCGAGCTGCACCCCGCATTGTTCAGAGGTTTGCTGACCAGCTACCACGACGTCTACGGCGACCTCGAACCGGGGCCGGCGCTCGCCCTGTTGAACCGCCTCCACCTACCCGCGGACACCGAGCATCTCTCCCCGCTGCGCGCGGTCCGGGAGACCGGTGCCCGCAATCATCACCGCCACCCGGATCTGTGGGACACCGTGCGCCAAGGGTGACACCGGCCCGAGCGCGCCCCTCCCGAATAAGGCCCATACCGGTACGGTCACCGGCTGACCCTGCGCCGGCAGTCGCCGACTCGATGATCTACCTGCCTCGCCGATGGCGGCGACCGTGCCACCTTCGGTTGCCGCCCACTGATTCGTCGGCAGGGCAGCGAGAGTCTGTGCCTGCGCCGCGTACCTACCGTCCTCGGTCCTTCGGCCACATCGGCGAGGAGTGCAGACCGCCTACCATGAAGCCAACCAGTCTGGAGGTCGAGGGTGCCGAGTCGGCGACGGTGGGTGGTGGCGTCGCTCCTGACTGCCCTGTCCGTATTCCTGGCCGGAGGACTCCTCGCCATCTCGGTTAACGCGGCCAGCAACGTCGACGCAACGTGGCCGTACGGCTTGGAGATGATCCGGCGCCACCCGTTCCGGTGGGCCGGCATCCTGCTGGTAATCGTTGTCGTTCTTAGCGTCCTTGTGGCCTGGTTGTCGGAGCGGCCGATCGGCTCACGCCCGGACGGCACCGGCGAGGCACCCGTCCCACACCGCGATCCCATTCCCTTCGGCACCGAGAAGGCAGTCGTCGGACTCGACCGAGGGATTCCGTGGACCCGCGAAGCGGTGGTCAGGTCCACCATCGACAAGCTGCTCGCCGGCGGTCCACCGGTCGTGTTGGTCGGGCTGCCCGGCAGCGGCAAGACGGTACTCCTAGCGCAGGTCACCGCACTGGTGGCGGATCGCCTTCCCGAGGCAGTCGTGATCAGCTTCGACGGCCCGGCAGCGGTGGAGCCTGGGTACCTGCATACCGAACTGAACCGGTTCCTGCGCTCGCACGGGATCAACCTTGACGCGGAGCTACTGCAGCGCCTGCCCGACGAGGTAGCCCTGAAGAAGCTGGCGGCGGTGGCGGCGGATCTACCGGTCCTCCTCGTGCTCGACGGCTTGGACTGGCTCGACGACCAGCGCCGTTCAGTCCTGCTCCGCACCTTCACCGACCTCCCGCGCTTGAGGGTCCTCGCGACCGCGCGGCGGCGGCCACCGCCTGGAGATCCGGCGGTCGTCGTACATGTCGAGGCGCTCAGCGACGAGGAGGCGGCGGCGCTGGCGGAGAGGGCCGTCGGATACCTGAGACTCGCAGTCGACTCTGCAGACGTGCTAGCCGCCGCACCGGCGGCGGTGAGGCGCCATCCAAGGTCGCTGTTGTTCGCTCTGGCTCGGTGTGACCGGCTGCCATCGGCCGTCGCACGGCGGCAACTGGCCGCGATGAAGGCGCAGACCACGACTGTGCAGGAAATGATCAAGGCTTTGCCCGAGGCGGACCGAGTCCTGTTGTTCCGCTTGCTGCCGGTCGTCGGGATCGCACCCTCGCGCCTGATCGGATGGTCACCCGTATTCAGTGGGCCCGAGGTAGCCGACGCCGGTTTCGAACTGCTGCGCAGCGCGATGGTCGAAATGTTGGAGCCCGAGATTCGGATCTCCGAACTCGTGCAGGAGGCCGCTCTGGCCGTTGCCTCTGACACTGTCGCCCTTCTCGCGCAAGACATGGTTCACGCAGTGTTGGAGGCGGGGCCAGACGAGGCAGCGTCTGCGGAATCGATAGCGGCGGCGCTTGCATACCGGCTCGAGAAGCTAGGGTTTTCGAGGCTGGTGGTGCGGATCTGCCAGAAGCGCTCACTGCTCGACCGGCTCAACCACACAGGCCGTTGGGATGATTATCTCGCGCTTGTGCGGATAGGCGCCCGCGCGGCGGAGTCGGTCGGCGATCTCGCACTCGCCGCCGAGATGTGGCTGCGGCTTTCCGGCAAGCTGCCGCAGCGAGGCGATGTTGCTGGTGGCGAGGAGGCGCTACAGCGGGCAGAGCCGCTGGTCGGCCAGCTGCCTGCACCACTGCTGCGCAGTCGGCTGGCGAGTCAGCGGGGCCTTCTTCAGTTGTACCGCGGTGCCCCCGAGCAGGCGCTGCGCTCCTACCTGGCCGCCATCGAACTGGCTGACGATGCGGCTGCCCGGTGTGTGGCCCACAAGCAGTTGGGGCACGTGTACGAGATGCTCGGGGACTCGGACCGAGCATTGCTCCACTACGAGGTGGCCGCAGCGGAGGGTGCACCCGACGACCGACATGCTTTGGAGGCGCGAATCGACCTGGCGCTTGCCTCCTCCCGGCGCCGTTCACTGGACGAGGCTAACGAGAAGATCCGTGCGGTCCTCGACGAGATCCGTGGGCTGCCGCAGGAGTATCCGGCCGGGCTCTGCCGGGCGCTACTCGCACTTGCCGTGATCGCGTGGCGTCGACGGGAACGGCGGACCGCCCTGACCTCGGTGCGGATGGCGCTGACGGTGACTGCTACCGACCCGAGGCTTCGGGTCACGGCATACGAGTTGCTGCGCCGTTGGCAGCGGCCTTGGTGGCGGCAGGTGATCACCGCTCTCGCCACTCCGTCCGACCTCCTGCGGGGGATTCGGGCGGCGGGCGCGGCGAATGCCCTGCCCATAGCAGCCAAGAGCTACGAGGACGATGTGCGTCAGCTCTACGAGTGGCAGGATCGGTCGTTGACGGACCTGGAACAGCGCACTGACCATGTCACCAGATTGCGCGGTGACTTCGTCGCCTTCGCCCTAGGCACCGGGGCTGACCGCGAGGCAGTGGAGTCAATCTTCCACGACGTCGACACACGGACGATCGAGCTCATCAGTGGGTGACCGGAACGCGGAGCAGAGTGCCCTTTTGCGGGCTGCGCTCCAGCACGCGCGGACCGTACCTTTTCACCGCGACCGACTTCCCCCGCCATCGCTGACGAGTGACCCCTGGGACGCCCTCGCGCAAACGCCACCGATGTCCCGTAAGGACGTGCTGGCATACCGCGACGGCTTACTGTCCCCTGCTGGTGATCGCCGCAGCTGGGTGCGTACCGCAACCACCGGCAGCACTGGTGAGCCGGTGTCCGTCGCCCACGACGCTACGTCTCGGGCACTGGAAGAGCAGGTGCTGTCGCAACTGGTAGCGCGCCATGGCGGAGGTGAAGCATGGCACAAGCGTGGCCTCATACACGTCGTACTCCATCCGGGCGGACGGTCGCGTGGTGCGCGTAGCGGATGGTCACCGGAAGCCACAGCGACCAAGTGGAATCTCATCCGCGCCTGGCAGCTGGATGACGAGGACTTTCTGTCCCGACTGGACGCGCTGGCAGGAATGATCGTCACAGGCAGCCCGTCGACCCTCGAACTCGTCGCAGACCGGATTCTCGACACCACCGTCGGCACGGTGTCGCGGCCAGCGCTCGTGGTGCTGTCGGGCGAGCCTGTGTCGACAGACGTGCGTCACAAGGTCACTGACGCGATGAACTGCCCGGTTACAAGCGTCTATGCAATGGGCGAGGTTGGGATCCTCGGCACCGAATGCCCGGACGGTGGCTACCACATCGAGCCTGACGTCGCCGTAGTGGAGGTTCTCGACGATCGCGGCGACTCAGTCCGCGACGAAGACATCGGGGAACTCACCGTAACGACGCTGAACAACCGGGCCATGCCACTCGTCCGGTACCGCACCGGAGATCGGGTGGCCCGCATGCCTCGCTGCGGCTGCCAGGAGCGCGGCGTACGGGTGCGTTTAGCCGGTGTGCGCCCGGCCAGATGGTTGGTCACCGACGGTGGGGCCGCTGTTCACACGGTTCGATTCGCGAAGCTGTGGCGGACTTTACAGGTTTCGCGGGCCCACCTCCACCAAGCGCCGGACGGTAGCGTCGAGGCGCAGTACTGGGCGCGGGGGCCGCTGACGGAAGGCCAGCAAGCCGTTGTCGTCGGGTCCTTGAAGTCTGCCCTCGGCAGGCAGAAATCGATCACTGTCACATGGAGATCTGACCCGGCACCTCGCGCTCAGCCGGACAGCCCTGGTGTCGCCAGGGTCGTTCCCGCACGCGCCGAGCCGCTGCCGGACGCG
Organism: Micromonospora sp. NPDC049051; assembly: GCF_043197575.1. Taxonomy (NCBI): domain Bacteria; kingdom Bacillati; phylum Actinomycetota; class Actinomycetes; order Micromonosporales; family Micromonosporaceae; genus Micromonospora; species Micromonospora sp. NPDC049051. The sequence continues at coordinate 437,306 of NZ_JBICTL010000002.1, read as the reverse complement.
CCGGGCGACGTAGCGGTCTGGTTGCGGGAGGCGTTAGCACCTGCAGCTGACGAGATTGACGCTGCGGTGATCACGGGAAGCTTCCTCGACTCCACGCGAGGTACCCGGTTCAGCGACATCGACGTCACCATCCTCGTGTCAGCGCCCGTGCAGACTACGACCTGGGCCGAGCGGATCCGTAACCTACGCGCGCAATTGCCCCGCCTGCGTGTGAACGTCGAACACCCGGCGGGACTAGCGGCCCGCTCGCCCCTGGTCGTCGCGCGCATGCAACAGGAACGATTGCTGGTGCTGGGGGAGATGCCGCTCGCATTGACTGGGTGGCCGGACCGCGAGGCACTGCGACGGGATGCGCTCACCTGGACCTGGCAGTCACTTCCATTGATCTGGCACCAACTAACCGCGCCGCTGGCAGAGCCGGCCGATCCGGTATACGTGGCATATCTCGCCCAGAAGTTTATTGTCGACGCTTGTCGCTATCGTCATCTCTTGTCGGGCGGCAGAACAACCGGAGCGCCAAACGTCGTAGCGGCAGAAATCGCCGGACTGTCCGGTCCCGTCCTCACTGGTGACGCTTGGGAAGCCTTCGAGGTCGCGCGCGAGTTGCGGCCTCCCCCGCCAGATGAGGACGGCTCGCACGAGCGCTACCTGATCGCAGCCATCGCAGTGCTGCGCGCGCTCGCGTCAGCCCTGGTTCCAGCCACGTAAAACGTTTTGGACCGTAGTGGGTGGCTGAGCTGGCCAGCTACCAAGATGGCCCGTTCGGCTGGTTGCCGGCGGACGGCCCAGCCTCTCCGCCGGCGGCAAAGCGTGTGAATGCTAGTCCAAGCTCGTCGGTCGAAATTCTGACAGATATTGAAAAGCTGTACCTCTTGCGCCGTGTAAGTGTCTGCCGTTAACGTCACACATTGCTCTGGCTTGCGCGCAAGCTGTCAGTGCTCTCAGCTTGACGACGATCGTGGATGTGAGGGCTTCGAATGGACACTCGGACTGTTACGGTAATGATCGTCGATCTCGTGGATTCGACGGCTACTATCGCGGCAGTTCCCAGCGTTCGGATGACCGAAATCATGCGCGACGCTGCTGAGCCGATCCGCTCGCTGGTCGAGAGGCTCGGCGGCACGGTCATCAAGTTCACGGGGGACGGTTACTTGACGACCTTTCGCAGCGCCACCAGCGCCTTGCATGCCGCGACGCAGGTCGTCGGGCTGTTCAGCTCGCAAGCGAAGTCTGTTGTGGGTGGGAGCATAAAGGGTTGTCGAGTCTCGCTCAACATTTGCGACGTCACCTCTTACGAGAACGACATACTGGGCGAGGGTGTCGTGGTCGCTGCCCGCATGGAGAAGTACGTGCCCCTGAATTCCGTCTACGTGACATCAGCTGTGCGGGATGTTGCCAAAATGGGAGAGTTTCAGTTCGAAAAAGTCGACGACCTCATCCTCAGTGGAATCCCCTCGCCGGTCGTTGTTTATCGACTTCTGACCGAATCGTACCGGGGTGTGGAGCGTGACGTCTATCTGACGGTGACGGATCTGATCGGAATGTCGAAAGCGGCCGCCGAGCTGTCATTGACGGAACTCAACCGGACGTTGCAGGGCTGGGTCGGTTCTCATCGGGACTGCCTGCGAGAGACGTCGGGTCGACTTCGTGCGGTTGCCGGAGATAATGTGATCTCGACGCACGTCACCGCAGAGGAAGCCGTCGACTTTTTGGTGCGCTTGCAGTCGGCAGTCGACGCATATAATGCCAGGGTTGAGCCCGGGCGTGCGCTGACTTTCAGCTCCATCACCTGTCGCGGCGACTTGTTCGTGCCCGACTTCGGGGTTGCTGGGCCTCTCGTCAGTGGTGCTTTCAGCATTCTGGGAAAGCTTGCCGCGGGCACCAAAGTAATCACCAAGGGCGTATTTGACCGCCTGGCGTCAAGTGGTGACAGCTTTTCTGGGCACCTCGCTGAAGGGCTTGTGGGAAACGATGAAACCCTGCATGTTCTTCGTGGCCTGTAATGTGACGCATGTGTCGTTGAGCGCTGGAGTGCCGGACTGTCACCGTCGTTGACGTCCCTGCGTCACCATCTGCCGGTTGCGTCCGTGGACGTGGTGTGCGACTTGTCCATGTAGGCGTGTTGGGATGGATGCTCGCGGCCCCGATCCGTTACCGGCGGTTCTCGGTCACATAGTCGAGTGAGGCGGTGAACTTCTCGACCGGGTCGCCGAGCATCTGCCACGGCCACTCGGTAACCAGTCCGTCCAACAGCGCGAACGCGTGCGCTGCCGCGTCGAACTCGTCGGCCAGCTCGAAGGCCATCGCGAACGTCGCCACCCGGGGCGCCCAGCCGGGGCCGGCGGGTACGTAGTCCGGGTGGAATATCGACTGATCCGCTGCTGCGAGAAGTTCGGCACGGACCTCGTCGGAAACGATGTACTTGTTGCCCTCTTCCCGCTCACTGTCGTGCCACTTCTCGATGTGGGCGACGGCCACCAGTTCGTGCAGGAGGCTGTTCGGTCCGGCCGCCGCTGCGGCGCCCCGGGCGAAGTCGAGCATCTCCTCGTGGCTGCCGGACCATTTGGCGCACAGATACTGCAGCCGCTGCTCGTGTGCGACCAGGTGTCCCGGGTGAAGCCGAGTCACCGCCTCGAAGCGCTGCCGGGCCTCCGCCGCCCCGCCGCCCAGGCCCCGGGAACTGGTGACCAACCACGCCCGCGCTGTCACGTTGTCGGGTTCGCGCTCGAGCACCCTCTGCAACGTGGCCTCGGCGTAGCGCAAGCGCTCGTGGAAGCCCTTGAACTGGGCGGCAGTGGTGTACTTCGCCCGCTTGCCGCCGCGCGCCTCCCACGCCCAGTGCACGGCGTGACAGCCGGCAACCAGCACGGGCAGCGTCGATTCAGGCTCGGCGTCGATCCACTCGCCGATCCAGTCCTGGATCCCGTCGACCGTGCCGACCGCCTCCATCAGGAAGGCCATCTCGTCCGGATCGGCCGCCATGTCGAGCAGTTCCCGGGCGAACTTCCACCTGCGTTTCTCCAACGCCCGGATCAGGGCCTTCCGGTGCGGGTCGCCATAGGACGGGTCCAGGAACGGACCCTTGGATCGTTTCGTGAACGGCCACATGAAACCCAACCCCCATGTCGTACGCCGCGCGCAGTCCTGGACCGACCCGCCACCCGCAACGGCCGCGATACTAGATCATCAGGCTCGGCTGCGGCTGACCAGCGCCAACCACATGGAAGCACGCGACTCGCTGCGACCCGGTTGGGGCGGAATCGTGCCGGACTTCGTAGCCCGGGCGATCAGCGCGAGGAGAGTCGGCCCGACCTGCGACCAGGAGGTTCCGGAGGAGCAGGTCCGGGACGAGCAGGGCCGTCAGCACAAGCGGGGCCACCTCTGGAACGAGCAGCCCATGGTCCGCGTCCAGCGCCGCATTCGATGCCAGCGGTACAGCGGCGAAGCGCAGCGACCGCGGCAGCCGCACCAGGCCGACGGTTTTTATCCACTGTGGACATACGCTAGGCTCTCCGCCGGGCCTGCCGACTCGACCAGTGCGGGCGGCGGAGACAGCCACCACAACGTGGCCGACGTCGAACGCAATGCGGGTGACCTGCGGCGATCCGGAAACCTCGGGGCCGCGCTCGGGTGGGTCCTCACGCCGCGGCTGCCTGCGCCCCCACCGCCACGACAACGAAGGACCGATACAGTTGTACGACGCGATCGTCATCGGCGCCCGCTGTTCGGGTGCGTCCACCGCCCTGTTGCTCGCCCGGCGTGGACACCGGGTGCTGTTGGTGGACCGCTCGTCGTTTCCCAGCGACGTCATCTCGACGCACTTCCTCTGGCCGCACGGGATGTCCTACCTCAACCGGTGGGGCCTGCTGGACGAGGTCCTGGCGGTCACTCCGGCGCACACCACGGTCGAGGTGGTCAACGACGGCATCTCGCTGACCGGCTCGGTGCCGGCCGAGCTGCTGCGCGAGTACTTCCGGGACCTGCACGGCGACGACTCGGGCGTGGTGCAGAGCTACGCCTCCGTGCGGCGCCGGGTGCTCGACGAGATCCTGGTAAGCGCGGCCGCCAAGGCCGGTGCCGAGGTGCGTACCAACTTCACGGTTCGTGAGCTGATCGTCGAGGACGGGCAGGTCGTCGGCATCCGGGGGCGCGCGGTCGACGGGGAGCTGGTCGAGGAGCGGGCCCGGATCGTGGTCGGCGCCGACGGCCGGAACTCGTTCGTCGCCCGTACCCTCGCGCTGCCGAAGTACGACGAGCGGCCCCGCTGCACGTTCGCCTACTGGAGCTACTGGTCCGGCTTCGACCTCGGCCCGGCCCAACTGCACCGGCGCGGCCGGCTGGCCTGCGCGGTGGCGCCGACCAACTTCGACCAGAACATGGTCCTGGTCTGGGGGCCGAGTGAGTGGGCGCGGGAGTTCCGCGCCGACGTGCCGGGCAACTACCAGAAGGCGTTGGACTTCGTCAGTCCGGAGCTGGGCGACGTGGTGCGTACCAAGGGGACCAGGGAGGAGCGCATCTACGGCACCCTGGACCAGTCGGCCTTCCTCCGGCCGCTGCACGGGCCCGGCTGGGTGCTCGTCGGTGACGCCGAGTCGGCCAAGGACCAGTGCACCGCGATCGGCATCACCCACGCCTTCCGGGACGCCGAGCTGGTCAGTGCCGCACTGGACCGGTGGCTCCGCGGCGACGCGTCGATCGACGAGGCGATGACCGCCTACGGGGACCGCCGCCGGAGCCAGAACGCCGCCGCCTACCACGACTACGTCTGCACCCTTGCCGAGATGCGTCCGTATCGGCACGACGAGTTGCAACTGTTCGTCGCGCTCCGGGGCAACCAGCAGGAGACCGACCGGTTCATCGCCACCCACGCCGACGTCGCGCCGGTGTCGGAGTTCTTCCAGGCCTCCAACCTCTTCCTGCTCAACGACGCCGCGAAGGAGTCCTCCGCCGACCACGCGGTCTTCGAGGACTTCGCGGAGACCTCCCGCAGCTACCAGCAGAACCTCTTCGCCTGATGATCCACCAGGGAGACGACACCGTGACGACCACCGAGCTGGACCAGCGTGAAGACGGCGAACTGATCGGGATCATCCTCAAGGCGGCGCACTGCCGGGACTTCGAGACCATGGCGCGTACCGCGACCGAGGTCTCCGAGATGACCCGCAACTGGGCCACCCACATCCCGTGGGACGACCTCGCGTCCCTCGACGGCGCCGACGACGAGCTGGCCCAGGTGGTCGCCGACCTCACCGAGATGTGGGAGCCGGCCCACCTGCGCAACCCCGTCGACCCCGACGAGGAGTACGCGCTGGACAAGAACGCGTACGACTTCTACCGACCCGCCGGCCGCAACCTGCTGACCCGCACCGAGGACTTCTACGGCTGGGTGCAGGCCCGCCGCCGCACGGAGACGTGGCAGTACTCCCGGGTGCTGGAGGCGGCACCGGACAGCGTCGCCCAGATCACCAACGACCTGGGCCGGCGGGCCCGGGGCATCAACTTCAACTCCCAGGACTACCTGTCGTTCAACACCCACCCGGCGATCCGGGAGGCGGCGGCCAGGGCGATGCACGACTACGGGCCGCACAGCGCCGGCTCGCCGATGGTGCTGGGCAACACCCGTATCTCCGACGACCTGGAGGCGGCCCTCGGCGACCTGGTCGGGCTCGACCACGTGACGCTCTTTCCGACCGGCTGGGCGGCCGGCTTCGGCGCGGTCGTCGGTCTGGTCCGGCAGTCCGACCACGTCCTGATCGACCGGTTGGCCCACTCCTGCCTCCAGCAGGGGGCACGGGCGGCCACCCGGAACGTGGTCCGCTACGAGCACCTCAACGTCGAGGCGGTACGCCGGCACCTGAGCGAGATCCGGGCCACGGACACCCGCAACGGCATCCTGGTGGTCACCGACGGGCTCTTCTCGGTGGACGCGGACTGGCCGGACCTCGTCGCCCTGCAACGCGCCTGCCGGGAACACGACGCCACGCTGCTGGTCGACGTGGCGCACGACCTGGGCTCGATGGGGCCCGGCGGCACGGGCGTGCTGGGGATGCAGAACCTGCTCGGCAGCGTCGACATCGTGATGGGCGCCTTCTCCAAGACGTTCTGCTCCAACGGTGGCTTCGTGGCGTCCAACTCGCCGGCGCTGAAGCAGTACATCAAGATGTTCGGCGGCTCGCACTTCTTCTCCAACGCGCTGTCACCGGTGCAGACCGCCGTGGTGCGGGAGGCCGCCAGGATCATCCGGTCGGCCGAGGGGGACGAGCTGCGGGCCCGCCTCTTCACCGCGATCCACGCCCTGCGCGACGAGCTGACCGGCCGGGGCCTGACCTGCATGGGCGAGCCGTCACCGATCGTGCCGCTGCTGATCGGCAACGAGAAGCTGGCGCGTACGGCCAACCGCCTGCTCTTCGACCGGGGGGTGCTGGCGTTCATGGTCGAGTTCCCGGTGACCCCGACCGGCTCGTCCCGGTTCCGGCTCCAGGTGCAGGCCGGGCACCGGCCCGAGGAGGCCCGCGAGGCGGCCCGGATCATCGAGGGCGCCATCGCCGACTCCCGGGCGTACCTCTCCAGCGCCTTCGGCAGCGCTCCCCACTGACGGGACGGCGTTGACCGGGGGGACAGAGCCGAATCGACACGCTTGCGCGCGCCACTTCGGCGGCGGGTCAGGCGGTGCCGGGGCGGGCCGGCAGCACCCTCAGGAGATGACCGGGTTGCCGCGGATGCCGCCGTCCGCGCAGGGCCAGGGCCCGGCGGCGAGCGGTGCCAACCCGACGTCGCGGAAGACGAGCAGATCGTTGTCGATCGCGAACGCGATGGTGCCGTCGTCGAGGAGACGGACTCTGCTCAGGACGGCCCGGTCGTCGTCGGGGATGTGGAACAGGTCGCGCTGGTGAAGGTCCACGTCGACGGAGCGGAGTGAGCCGTCGCGCCAGAACACCGCCGTCCCGTGGGCGTCGAGGGCGGGATAGCTCGTGTGGTAGCCGGGGAGGGCGGGCCCGCCGCGCATCGATCCGTCAGGGTTGAGGATCCGGAATCTCGACCGGGACGGCGTCACGTTCTCAGATTCGGGACCGCGGATCACGCCGTGCTGGTCGACGAGCATCTGGCCATGGCTGGGCCACGTCTGTGTCGCCTGGCCGTCGCGGTCGTACAGGGTGCTGGAGAACGCGCCGTAGCCTTGGGCGCCGGCGAGGAAACGGCCGGTCCCGGCGATGGCCTTGCGGTTCCTGCTGTGGGGTGACCGAACGTGTCATCCGCGCGATCTCCGGCGCCAGCACCGTGCCGTCTCCCTCGCCCGTGCGGCGTCAGCTGCCGCGCACGCAGAACTCGTTGCCGTCGGGGTCGGCCAGCACGACGGTGCCGTCCGCGTCGACCTCGATCCGGGTGGCCCCGAGGGAGAGCAGCCGGTCGACTTCGGACCGCTGGTCGACGCCGACCGGGGTGAGTTCGAGGCGCTGCCGGTTCCGTGCCTCTTTCGGGGCCAGGGGTGGGCCTCCCCACGCGACCTTCGTCCCGCCGCGCGGTGACTGGATCGCGGTCTCCTGGTCCTGGTCCCACACCAGCGGCCAGCCCAGCGCCTCGCTCCAGAAGAGGCCGACCTCCCGGGTGCCGTCGCAGGCGAGTTCCCCGAGCGGGCCGCACCCGGCGAGGTACGCGTTGCCCGCCTCGATCACGCAGAACTCGTTGCCCTCGGGGTCGGCCAGGACGACGTGCCCCTCCTCGGGGCGCTGCCCGACGTCGAGGTGGCTGCCGCCCAGCCTCAGCGCCGTGGCGACCGTGTGCCGTTGGTCGTCGTGGCTGGCGCTGGTCAGGTGAAGGTGCATCCGGCGGTACGGCCCCGGCTGCGCGGGGCGGTCCGGGACGAACCGGAGGCTGAGCTGGCCGTCTTCGCCGGGGAGGAGAGCGTCGCCGGTGCCCTCGACGACCTGCCGACCGAGCATGTCGGCCCAGAACCGCGCCAGGCGGGCCACGTCGTGCGCATCGGATGTCGCGGTGAGCAGGCGAGAGATCACCGCTTCACAGTAGGCAGGGGCCGGTGGGGCGACAAGGCGATTACCCGGGCACCGACGAGGTCACCTGACGGGGGACCCGCCGTCGACCGGGATGGTGTGGCCGTGGATGAAGGACGCGTCGTCGCTCGCGAGGAAGCAGACCGTCCGGGCCACCTCGTGGGGTTCACCGTATCGACCCGCGGGGGCCTGCATGGTCAGGTCGTAGAACGGGAAGTCGCTGGTGATCTCCGCGCCCTCGAACGCCGCGGTCTTGATGACGCCCGGCCCGATGCCCACCGCGCGGATGCCCCGGTGGCCGTAGTCGTAGGCGATCTGCTTGGTCAGCCCGATGACGCCGTGCTTGGCCGTGGTGTATTCGGCCCCGACCTCGCTGGCGACCAGACCGGAGGCCGACGAAACGTTGATCACGACGCCGCTCCCGCGCTCCAGCATGTGCGGAAGCGTGGCCTTCGTCGCGAGGAAGACGCCCTTGAGGTCGACCTCCATGACGCGTTCCCACTGGTTGGTCTCGATCTCGAGCAGCGGGAGGTAGGCCCCGAAGACGCCGGCGTTGTTCACCAGCACGTCGATGTGGCCGTACGCGTCGAGGGCGGCGCTCACCATGCCGTTGACGGAGTCCTCGTCGGTGACGTCTGCCGCCACCCCGGTCGCGTCGCCTCCGGCGTCACGGATCCGGTTGACGGTCGCGTCGGCGCGTTCCAGGGAGAGGTCGGAGACGACGACCTTGGCGCCTTCCTTCGCGAGCTCCACGCACATGGATTGGCCGAGACCGGAACCGATCTGATCGGGGCTGTATCCGCCGCCCGTCACGAGCACGACCTTGTCTGTCAGTCCACGCACGCTCGATCTCCCGTCCGGAGAGGAAACTGTCCTGGTGATCGTTCGACAACTGGCGGACTGGCCGGGCGACGAAGCCGAAGCCGCCGCTGCGGGCACCTGCGCGGGTGGTCCGGATCGCAAGCTGTGCCCGTGATTCGAATCTAGCGCCGTGGCCGCGGACGTTCACCGGGTTTGCCCGATGCACTCGAAGATCGTCCGGCTTCCGGGCCGCGCGCAGGTCACCGTCGCCACCGGTAACCGGGCCCGCGTCGACGAGCCGCGGCGGCGAACACCTCCGGCGGCTCAGGCTCCCGAGGCCCGGACCCGACCGGTCGGGTCCGGGCCTCGGCACGCCTGTCCGGCTACGCGCTGAGTCGAGCGCGCGCAGCCGGGCGATGCCTGTGCCCATCGGCGGGGCGCGAGGGCTCTCCCGGAACCGGCCGACGGGGCCTGAACAGGACATCGTCGCCGGTCAGGCCGTGAATCGGACCAGTGACGCCGGTCGCGAAGTACCCGCGAAGAAAACTTGAATGATTCCAGAAGAGTGGACTATGTTGGTCGCGTGGCGCCCGACTTCGAGACTCAGTTGCGGGCGGTCTCGTTGCGCGTGACCCGGCCCCGGTTGGCGGTGCTCGCCGCGCTGCGCGACCACCCGCACGTCGACACCGAGACCGTGATCGCGCTGGTGCGGGCGGAACAACCCACCGTCTCCCACCAGGCGATCTACGATGTGCTGCGTGCGCTCACCGACGCCGGTCTGGTGCGCCGCATCCAGCCGGCCGGTGCGACCGCCCGCTACGAGTCCCGGGTGGGGGACAACCACCACCATGTCGTGTGCCGCTCCTGCGGCGCGATCGCCGATGTCGACTGCGCCGTCGGCGATGCTCCCTGTCTCACCGCCTCCGACTGCCACGGCTTCGTGGTCGACGAGGCGGAGGTCGTGTACTGGGGCACGTGCCCCGACTGCGCGACCGAACGCACCTCCCAGTGGTCCGCCAGGTTGGAAGGAAACAGATGAGCGACACCCAGGACAACCGTCCCTCGAGCGCGCAGGGCGTGGACAAGAAGGCGGCAGCCGGCTGCCCGGTCGCGCACGACTCGGTCACCGCGCACGGCAGCGAGAGCGAGAACCCTGCTATCGACTCGCCGACGCCGAAGACCGGAGGTCGTCCGCGTACCAACCGCGACTGGTGGCCCAACCAGATCGACCTCTCGGTGCTGCACGCCCACTCGTCCAAGGCGAACCCGCTGGGCGCGGACTTCAGCTACGCCCGGGAGTTCGCCAAGCTCGACGTCGAGGCCCTGAAGCGGGACATCGTCGAGGTCCTGACCACCTCGCAGGACTGGTGGCCGGCCGACTTCGGCCACTACGGCGGCCTGATGATCCGGATGAGCTGGCACGCCGCGGGCACCTACCGCATCCACGACGGTCGCGGCGGCGCCGGCGACGGTGGGCAGCGGTTCGCCCCGCTCAACAGCTGGCCGGACAACGCCAACCTCGACAAGGCCCGCCGTCTGCTGTGGCCGGTCAAGCAGAAGTACGGCCAGCAGATCTCGTGGGCCGACCTGCTCGTGCTCGCCGGCAACGTCGCGCTGGAGTCGATGGGCTTCAAGACCTTCGGCTTCGCCTTCGGCCGGGAGGACGTCTGGGAGCCGGAGGAGATCTTCTGGGGCCCGGAGGACACCTGGCTCGGCGACGAGCGCTACGTCTCCGAGAAGGAGATGGCGCCGGAGGTCGGGGCGACCGAGATGGGTCTGATCTACGTCAACCCGGAGGGGCCGAACGGTAACGCGGACCCGCTGGCGGCGGCCCACTTCATCCGCGAGACCTTCGCCCGGATGGCGATGAACGACGAGGAGACCGTCGCCCTCATCGCCGGCGGCCACACCTTCGGCAAGACCCACGGCGCCGGCGTCGCCGACGACCACGTGGGGCCTGAGCCCGAGGCCGCCCCGCTGGAGGCGCAGGGCCTGGGCTGGCTGAGCACCTACGGCAGCGGCAAGGGCGGGGACACGATCACCAGCGGTCTCGAGGTGACGTGGACCGACGTGCCGACGCAGTGGAGCAACCGGTTCTTCGAGATCCTCTTCGGCTACGAGTGGGAGCTGACCACCAGCCCCGGCGGCGCGAAGCAGTGGGTCGCCAAGGACGCCGAGGCGATCATCCCGGACGCCCACGACCCGTCGAAGAAGCACAAGCCGACGATGCTCACGACCGACCTGTCGCTGCGCTTCGACCCGGCGTACGAGAAGGTCTCCCGCCGTTTCCTGGAGAACCCGGACGAGTTCGCGCTGGCGTTCGCCAAGGCCTGGTACAAGCTGCTGCACCGCGACATGGGCCCGGTCAGCCGCTTCCTCGGGCCGTGGGTTCCCGAGGCCCAGCTGTGGCAGGACCCGGTGCCGGCCGTCGACCACGAGCTCGTGGGTGACGCCGACGTCGCCGCCCTCAAGGCGAAGGTCCTGGAGTCCGGCCTCACGACCGCCCAGCTCGTCTCCACCGCCTGGGCCTCGGCCGCCAGCTTCCGCTCCACGGACAAGCGCGGTGGCGCCAACGGCGCCCGGATCCGGCTCGAGCCGCAGCGCAGCTGGGAGGTCAACCAGCCCGAGCAGCTCGCGACGGTGCTGAAGACCTTGGAGGGCATCCAGCAGGAGTTCAACTCCGCCGGCGGTGCGAAGATCTCGCTCGCCGACCTGATCGTGCTGGCCGGCTCGGCCGCCGTCGAGAAGGCGGCGCGTGACGCCGGCGTCGACGTGACCGTGCCGTTCCACCCGGGCCGCACCGACGCCAGCCAGGAGCAGACCGACGTCGAGTCCTTCCGGGTCCTCGAGCCGCGTGCCGACGGGTTCCGCAACTACCTGCGCGCCGGCGAGAAGACCCAGCCCGAGGTGCTGCTGCTCGACCGTGCCTACATGCTCAACCTGACCGCGCCCGAGATGACCGTCCTCGTCGGCGGTCTGCGTTCCCTCGGGGCCAACGTCGGCGGCACGCGGCACGGCGTCCTCACCGACAAGCCGGGCGTGCTCACCAACGACTTCTTCGCCAACCTGCTCTCCCCGGGCACCCGGTGGAAGGCGTCGGAGTCCGACGAGCACGTGTACGAGATCCGGGACCTGGCCACCGACGAGGTCAAGTGGACCGCCACCGCGGTCGACCTCGTCTTCGGCTCCAACTCCCAGCTGCGGGCCCTCTCCGAGGTCTACGCCAGCCAGGACGCGCGCGACAAGTTCGTCACCGACTTCGTCGCCGCCTGGACCAAGGTCATGGAACTGGACCGGTTCGACCTCGCCTGAGCCGGCACCAACCGACGAGCCCCGGTCGATCCGTCGCGGTCGACCGGGGCTCGCCCCTTCCCGGATCCGGTCACGGGGTGGGGTCGACGAGAGGGCCCTCGTCGCGGGACAGCCGGATGAGCAGCTCGCGCAGGCGCGCCGCGTCAGCCGGGTCCGTACCGCCGTCGTAGAGGCTGGCCACGGCGGCGCCGTCGGCGGCCAGGGTGATGAGCCGCGCGCGTTCCGGGTCCAGGCCGTCGGCCTCCAGGGCCTCGTTCCAGCTCCGGTTGTCCTCCCGGAGAAGCTCGGCCACGCCCGGTACGCCGGCCAGCGAGGCGGCCAGGACGACGTGCTCCGAAACGGTCGACCCGTCGCCCAGACCGTCGAGGCTCGCCCTGACGTAGGCACGCACCAGCCGGCCCCGGGCGTGGTCGCGCGGATCGACAGCGGCGTGCACGGCTGCGGTGAACTGCTCCGCCAGGTCGCGGGCCAGTTCCAGCAGGAGCTGCTCCCTGCTGCGGAAGTGGTGCAGCAGCCCGCCCTTGGAAACCCCGGCGGTACGGGCGATGAGCTCCAGACTGACGCCCGCACCGTGTGTGACGACGGCGCGGGCGGCGGCGTCCAGCACCACCCGGCGCGTCCTGGCGGTGTCCCGCTCGCGAGCCGGCATGCCGGTGTCCTCCCGTTCTGGGCTGGCGACGCGCCGGAGGGGTGTCGGGCGCATCACCACCTTAGCCGACCAGACGGCTTGCACAGCCGACCATTTGGTTCGTAGCGTGGCGGCATGAGCATGGCGCACGTGGCACCCGAACCCGTCGGCGCCGCCGACGGGCGTGCCGGATTCCGGCAGTGGGCCGCCCTGGCCGCGTTGACCCTGGCCGTCACGCTGCTGGCCGTCGACGGCACCGTGCTGGCACTGGCCGTGCCCGCGCTGGTCGTGGAGCTGCAACCCACCGCCACGCAGTTGCTCTGGATCGGCGACGCCTACTCGTTCGCCCTGGCCGGCCTGCTGATCAGCATGGGCACCCTGGCCGACCGCATCGGGCGCCGGCGGCTCCTGCTGATCGGCGTCACCGGCTTCGGTGCCGCATCGCTGCTGGCGGCCTTCGCGCCCAGCGCCGGCTGGCTGATCGCCGCCCGGGTCCTGCTCGGTGTGGCGGGCGCGACGCTCATGCCCTCGACGCTGTCGCTCGTGCGCAACATCTTCACGGAGGCACGCCAGCGCACCCGCGCCATCGCCGTCTGGTCGGCCGGCGCCTCCGGTGGCGCCGCACTCGGCCCGCTGGTCGGCGGCGCCCTGCTGGAGCACTACTGGTGGGGCTCCGTCTTCGTGATCAATGTTCCGATCATGCTGCTGGTGCTGATCGGCGTCGCCGTTCTGGTGCCCGAGTCGCGCGACCCACGTCCCGGGCGCTTCGACCTGCTCAGCGCGCTGCTGTCCGTGGCGGCGATCGTGGCCCTGGTCTGGGCCGTCAAGCACACCGCCAAGGCCGGCGTCGATCCGGCCGGCGTCAGCGCGGTCCTGGCCGGCCTCGTCGGCGGGGTGCTGTTCGTACGCCGCCAGCGCCGCCTGGCCGCCCCCCTCGTGGACGTCACGCTGTTCGCCCGTCCGGTCTTCACCGGCACCGTCGTCGCCAGCCTGATCGCCATCTTCGCCTTCAGCGGCCTGCTGTTCTTCTTCTCCCAGTACCTCCAGCTCGTCCGTGGCTACTCGCCGCTGCAGGCCGGTCTCCGGGAGTTGCCGCTGACGCTGGCGTCCATCGCGGTCGTCGCCATCGCCGCCGCCGTACTCACCCGCCTCGGCGTCGGCCGCGCACTCAGCGTCGCGCTGCTGACCGCCGGCGCCGGCATGATCATCTTGACGATCGGCGAGGGCTACGCCGGCTACGCGCCGCTGGCCTTGGGCCTGGTCGTCATCGGCCTGGGTGTCGGCCTCGCCTTCACCGCCGCCACCGACGCGGTGCTCGGCGCGGTGCCGAAGGACCGGGCCGGCTCCGCCTCCGCCATCTCCGAGATGGCGTACGAACTCGGCGTCGCCCTGGGCATCGCGCTGCTCGGCACCCTGCACACCGTCCTGTACCGGTCGGCCCTGCCCGACCTGTCGGCCCTGCCCGGCCCGACGGGCGACGCCGTGCACGAGTCACTGGCCACCGCCGGGCACGCCCTGGCCGGCGGCGGGCAGCAGGGTGCCGCCATCCTGGCCGCCGCCCGGGACGCGTTCGTCCACGCCATGCAGTCGACCTCGCTCATCGCCGCGGTCCTGCTGGTCGCGGCCGGCGTGATCGCCTGGAAGCTCGTACCGTCACCCCGCGACTCGTAGCGCGGCGCGAGGGCGACCGGGACGGCGGTGCGGGGCTGACCGGCGTCGACCGCCCACTTCCGAGGGCGCGTTGGCGGTGTTCGGGGACATGGTCGCCGACGGCGGGCGGCACCGGCCACTCACCGACGAGACGTCCCCGCCGCCGAACTCGCCAGCCGGGCGGCGCCCACCCTGGCCGCCCTGGAGGTCACCAACGCGCGCGGGGACTGACCCCTCCGGCCGTCCGGGATAGGGTTCGCGTCGTGCCCTCGCGAACGGACACGCGGATGAGTCCGGACTGGACACCGGCCATGCCGTCCGGTGGCCGCCGATGACCGACCTGCGACACGCCGACGACGTCGCCCACGCGATCGCCTCAGCGGCCCTGGGTCGCGACGTCGGCCCCATGACCGCCGTCGGCAGCCTCTCGCACCACGTCTTCGTCGGCGCGGACGTCGTGTTGAAGATCATCGACGCGGCCGGCCACTCGCGGCTGGACCGGGAGATAGCCCTCGCGCTCCACCTGCCCGCCGGCATCACGGCCCCGCTGCTCGACAGCGGGCTGCACGAACTGGAGGCCAGGAAGGTCCGGTACGCCTGCTACGCCCGCGTACCGGGGGCGACTCCCGGCATGGGCATGCCCGGCGTGGACGAGTCGACCGCGCGCCGGTTGGCGGAGCAGGCCGTCGAGCGGCTGCACCGGCTGCACGCCTGGACGCCCGCGGCCCAGGCCCGGACGACGCTGGGGGAGACCCTCGACCACGGCGGGCTCGTCAGCCAGGCCGCGCTCCTCGCCGAGCTGGAGAACCTCGCCGCCCTGGACCGCGACGGCATCGTCCCTCGCCAGGTGCTCGACGGCCTGACGGCGATCGCGGAGCGCGCACCGTCGCACGCGCGCGCGGACGTCCCGGTGCACGCGGACTGTCACTGGGGGAACTGGCTCGCCCACGACCGGCAGGTGACGGCGCTGCTGGACTTCGAGTGGGCGCGCTTCGGCGAGCCGATGGACGACTGGTTCTTCCTGATCCGGTTCAGCGGGCCGCACACGGAGGCCGTCCTCGACGTCGTCGCCGGCGCGACGAGCATCTCGCCGACCACCCTGCGCCGCGAGTGCGAGGTGCGCGAGGCGAGCTACCTCGCGTCGGACCTCCGCGTCGCGCTCGAACGCCCGGGCACCCCCGCACGGGTGATCGCCGAGAACATCCGTGACCTCGAGGAACTCGTCGTCGAACGCTTCTGGTGGCCCCACGCCCCGTAGCCGGCGTCGAGCATTGCCGCACTCGTCCCGTCCGCCGCCGACCGCGTCCTCGCGCGGCCTGACGCCGGCCGTGTCGACCCGCGTCAACGGTGCAGGCCGGCCGAAACTCGCGGGCGGACGCGGGACGTTCCGTGCCACCATGATCCACAACAGCCGACAGTCGACTGTGGATTGGATTTGGTGATCATGAAGAGAGTGTTCTCAACCCTGATGGCGCTGGTGACCGTCGCGTCGGTCCTGGTGATCGGCGCACCCGCCGCCCAGGCGGCCGGCTCCTGCTCGGGCACGATCATCTACAGCCAGGTGCAGTCCTCGGGCTACGGCGGACTGGTGATCTACTACAACAGCAGCAACGGGGGCACCAACAGCGCCTGCTTCTACCATCGCGGCGCGGCCTACGGGAAGTCGGCGCCCACCTTCGTGCAGATCTACCGCTGCGCCGAGCGCTCGGGCGAGGGCGCGCACTGCACCCGCTCGGGCAGCGCGGACACCGATTCGGGCGACTTCAGCTACCACGCCGGCCCGGTCGGCGTCACCGGCACGGACTCCTACTGCGTCGAGGCGGTCGGCTACATCGGGTGGGCCGGCCAGCGCCACCAGATCTACAGCCGTCGGCAGGGCTGCTGACGCACCGCCCGGCCCACGGGGCCGGGCGCCGGCTGCGGCCCAAGGGGCACTTCCGAGACGGGAGTGCCCCTTCGCCGTTCCCGGCAGCCGCGCGCGGCTAGCCGCGCTTGTCCCACCGGTCGGCGTCGGGGAGGGCCAGCAGCTGTACGAGGTCGCGCAGCTCGGCGGACGCGCCGTGTTCCCGCAGCACGGCCGGCGCGTGCCGCAGCACCCACATCGACAGCGCGAGGCACGCCGTGTCCTCCCCGTCCCGCCAGCTCGACCAGGGCAGCCGGTTGACGACCAGGTCGTACATCCACTCGTCGGCCGCCGCGGCCAGCCGCCGACGCGCAGTCGGATCGGCCAGCAGGCGCGCCCACGTGTCCAGCCACGGGGCGAGCTGCCCGGTGACCTCGGCGACGAAGGCCAGTGCCTCGTGGGCGGGGACCTTCGCCCCGGGAACGACCAGGGTGTGCTGCCACCAGGCCGTCAGGAACTCCCGCACGGCGTCGCGTTGCGCGGCGGGCCAGTCCTGCCAGCGGCCCTTGACGAACAGGCGGGCCAGGGGGTCCATTCCGGAGGCGGAGTCCTCCTCGCCTGCCGCGAGGCGTCGGGTCACCGGGGGCAGGATGCGGCGCAGCAGAGGCCCCGGGTACTGCCAGTCCGTCGTCCAGTACGTGCGGCGGAGAAGGTCCTCGTCGAGCGGCGCGTCCGGGGTCTTGAGCAGCGCCAACTCCTCGGCGCTGCCCCAGTGGCACGCGCAGTTGGACTCCCGCTGGTGGGCGGTCATGCCCTGGAAGGTGGCGGCCACGCCGGCCAGCGCCGCGTCCAGGCGGCGGCTCACGTCGGTCGGATCAGGGGTCACGGCGGGGCCGCCTTCGAGGACTCCGGGGCGTACGCCTGCCGAAGAGAGGGATCCTAGACCGCGTCGCGGGCGGGTCGTCCGCCAGCCTGGCGGGCCCTTGCCGTCAAGGATTGAATGGTGGTTCAATCCTTGCGTGGTCTACCGGAGCACCGAGCGCGTGAAGGCCCGGCTGAGCGCGTCCCGGGAACGGATCGTCACCGCCGCGCTGGAGCTCATGGCCGAGCACGGCTACGCCGGCTGCTCCGTCGCCGCCGTCGCCGAGCGGGCCGGGATGGCCACGGGCAGCGTCTACCGGCACTTTCCCACCAAGGCCGACCTGGTCGCCGAGGTGTTCCGCACGGCCTCGCAGCGGGAGGTCGACGCGGTGGCGCGCGCGGCGGCGCTGGAGGGCACCGTCGCCGAGCGGGTCACCGCCGTCATCGAGACGTTCTCCGGCCGGGCGCTGCGCTCGCCCCGGTTGGCGTACGCGCTGCTCGCCGAGCCGGCCGACCCGGCGGTCGACGCCGAGCGGCTCGTCTTCCGTCGCGCGTACGCCGAGCTGATCGCCGGCCACGTCGCGCAGGGGGTGGCGAGCGGCGAGCTTCCCCCGCAGGATCCCGAGCTGACCGCCACCGCGTTGGTCGGCGCCCTGGCCGAGGCGATGGTCGGCCCCCTGGCCGCCGGGGTCGCCGGCCCCCGCACCATTCCGCACCTGATCACGTTCCTCCACCGCGCGCTGGGAGTGTCGCCGTGACGACGCACGAGGTCCTCAACCAGGTTCCGCCGCTGGTCGGTCACGACACGGCCGACGACGCGGCGCTGCTCGACGGGCTCGACCGCGAGGGCGCCGGCTGGGCCGCCGCCGAGCTGCACGAGCTGGGCCGCCTCGGCGGGGGCGAGCAGGCGATCGAGCAGGGGCGGCTGGCCAACGAGCACCCGCCGATCCTGCGGACCCACGACCGGCACGGTCACCGCGTCGACGAGGTGGAGCTCCACCCGGCCTGGCACGAGCTGATGCGTACCGCGGTCACGCACGGCCTGCACGCCGCACCGTGGGCGGACGACCGGCCCGGCGCGCACGTGGCGCGGGCCGCCAAGTTCTACACCTGGCGTCCCGACGCCGGGCACGGCTGCCCGATCTCGATGACCTACGCCGCGGTGCCGGCGCTGCGGCACGCCCCGGAGCTGGCCGCGCGCTACGAGCCGCTGCTCACCGCCACGTCGTACGACTTCGGGCTGCGTGCGCCGCTGGGCAAGCGAGGGCTGCTGGCCGGCATGTCGATGACGGAGAAGCAGGGCGGCTCGGACGTACGCGCCAACACCACCACCGCCCGCCCCGAGCCCGACGGCACCTACCGGCTGCTCGGGCACAAGTGGTTCACGTCGGCGCCGATGTGCGACCTCTTCCTCACCCTCGCCCAGGCCCCGGGCGGGCTCACCTGCTTCCTCGTCCCGCGCGTCCTGCCCGACGGCACGCGCAACCCGATGCGGCTGATGCGCCTCAAGGACAAGCTCGGCAACCGCTCCAACGCCTCGGCCGAGATCGAGTACGAGCACGCGGTCGCCTGGCGGGTCGGTGACGAGGGCCGCGGCGTACGCACCATCATCGACATGGTCAACCTCACCCGACTCGACTGCGTCATCGGCGCGGCGGCCGGCATGCGCCAGGGCGTGATCACGGCCGCCCACCACGCCGCCCACCGGCAGGCCTTCGGCCGGTACCTCGCCGATCAGCCCCTGATGCGCAACGTGCTCGCCGACCTCGCGGTCGAGTCCGAGGCCGCCACCGTCCTGATGATGCGGCTCGCCGGGGCGACCGACCGGTCCGCGCGCGGCGACAAGGGCGAGAGCGCGTTCAAGCGACTCGCCCTCGCCGTCGGCAAGTACTGGGTCTGCAAGCGCTGGCCGGGGCACGCCGCCGAGGCCCTCGAATGCCTGGGCGGCAACGGCTACGTCGAGGAGTCGGGCATGCCGAGGCTGTTCCGCGAGTCCCCGCTGAACTCGATCTGGGAGGGCTCCGGCAACGTCGCCGCGCTGGACGTGTTGCGCGCCCTCGCCAGGGAACCCGAGGTGCTGGAGGCGTTCCGCGCCGAGGTGGGCGCCGCCGCCGGCGCCGACGCCCGGCTCGACGCCGCCGTGCGCCAGGTGCAGGCCGACCTGTCCGACCCCGACGACGTCGAACTGCGGGCCCGCCGCGTCGTCGAGCGGCTCGCCCTGGTCCTGCAGGGCTCGCTGCTGGTGCGGCACGGCCACCCCGCCGTCGCCGACGCCTTCTGCGCCTCGCGCCTCGGCGGCGACCACGGCCAGGCGTACGGCACGCTGCCGCGCGGCGTCGACTTCGCCGCGATCATCTCCCGTGCCGTACCGAAGGTGGGCTGACCGGACGCGTCGCGCGTCTCCCGATGCTTCGCCGGTCGCAAATCCGTCTGCTGCCGGCCGGAAATCCGTAGGCCGAACGTCGGTGCCGGTCGTTAGTCTCCCTGCGGACACTGCTCGCCACGGTCAGGTCCAGGCACGGCCGCGCGCCGGCCGACAACGGGGACTTCAGGAGAATTCGTGACACAGCAATCCATCGCGACCTCAGACAAGCTCGACGCGTCGGTACTCAAGGTGGCCGGGGTCGTCGTCCTCGGCGCGATCATGTCCATCCTCGACGTGACGGTCGTCACCGTCGCCCTGCCGACGTTCCAGCGCGAGTTCGACGCCTCGTACGCCGAGGTCGCCTGGACGATGACCGCCTACACGCTCGCACTGGCCACGGTGATCCCGCTCAGCGGCTGGGCCGCCGACCGGTTCGGCACCAAGCGGCTCTACATGATCGCCCTGGCGCTGTTCACGATCGGGTCGGGGCTGTGCGCCAGCGCCGACACGATCGGGCAGCTCATCGGCTTCCGCGTGCTCCAGGGCCTCGGCGGCGGCATGCTCCTGCCGCTGGGCATGACGATCATGACCCGGGCGGCCGGGCCGCACCGCATCGGCCGGCTGATGGCCGTCCTCGGCATCCCGATGCTGCTCGGCCCCATCGGAGGGCCGATCCTCGGAGGCTGGCTCATCGACGTCGCGAGCTGGCACTGGATCTTCCTGATCAACCTGCCGATCGGCGCCGTGGCGCTCGTCTACGCCGCCCTGGCACTGCCGAAGGACAACCCCGAGCCCTCCGAGTCGTTCGACTTCCTCGGCATGCTGATGCTCTCGCCGGGACTCGCCCTCTTCCTCTACGGCGTCTCCTCGCTGCCCGAGACCGGCACGTTCGCCGACGCCGAGGTGTGGGCGCCCATGCTGGTCGGCGGCCTGCTCCTGGTCGCCTTCGTCCGGTACTCCTTCACCACCCGGCACCCCCTGCTCGACCTGCGGCTGTTCGCCAACCGCAACCTCACCATCGCGACGGTGACCATGTTCGTGTTCATCATCGCGTTCATGGGTGCCGGTCTGCTGTTCCCCAGCTACTTCCTCCAGATCCGCGGCGAGACGACGCTGGCCGCCGGCCTGCTGATGGCGCCGCAGGGCATCGGCGCGATGATGACCATGCCGGTGGCCGGGATGCTGGCCGACCGGGTCCCCGTCGGCCGTACCGTGCCGTTCGCGCTGGCGCTCATCGCCCTCGGGTTCTTCACCTTCACCCAGATCGACCCGCAGACGTCGTACGTGCTGCTCTGCGGGTCGCTGTTCGTCATGGGCCTGGGCATGGGCGGCACCATGATGCCGATCATGACCTCGGCGCTGAAGACCCTGAAGGCCCACGACGTGGCACGCGGCTCCACGCTGGTGAACATCCTCCAGCAGATCGGCGGATCCGTCGGCGCCGCGACGATGTCGGTGATCCTCACCAGCGAGCTGAACGGCTCGCGGCCGATCCCCGGGGCGACCGGTCCGAGCGGTGCACCGGTGACCGAGGCCGGCCTCGCGATCGCCGTCCAGCAGCAGCCGGAGCTCACCAGGCAGTTCCCGGTCGATCCGTCGCTCATCGAGCGCGGCCTCGACTTCGCCGCCGGCTCCTTCGCCACCACGTTCTGGGTGGCGTTCGCGTTGGTGCTGGTCACGTTCATCCCGGCCGCGTTCCTGCCCCGCCGGCGCGAGCCGTCGCACCTGCTCGACGACCAGCAGGCGGGGCAGGCGAAGCCTCCCGTCATCATCCACTGAGGCGGCACCCGGGCCCCGGCAGCGCAACCGAGGGCCCGGGTGGCACCCGGTGGGCTGGGCTGCCCCGTGACGAACCGGCCCGGCGAGCCTCCCGCGAGCCGCGGCGACGCCGCCGGGCGGGACGGGGCAGTCAGCGCTGCCGTGGTGCTCGGGTCTGCTCGTCGTGGCTGCCGTCGTAGCCGGCGGCCTGGAGGGCGAACAGTTCGGCGTACCGGCCGCCGGCGGCGACGAGTTCGGCGTGGCTGCCCGCCTCCACCAGCGCGCCGTCGTGCAGGACGAAGATCCGGTCGGCGTGCCGGACGTTGGCCAGCCGGTGGGTGATGAGGATGGTGGTCGCCCGGCCCTGCCGGTCCCGGATGGCCTGGAACAGGGCGTCCTCGGCGCGTGGGTCGAGGGCGGAGGACGGCTCGTCCATGACCAGCAGTTCGGCGTCACGGAGGAAGCCCCGGGCGGCCGTGATGCGCTGCCACTGGCCGCCGGAGAGGTCCTGGCCCTTCGCGAACGTCCGGTCGAGCAGCGTCTCGTACCCGTGGGGCAGCTCCTGGATCATGTCGTGGGCGACGGCGCGGGCGGCGGCGGCCTCGATCCGGTCCTGCCGGGCCTCGCTCTCGACGTCGCCGACGGCGATGTTCGTCGCGGCCGTGAACGGCCACTTGTGGTATTCCTGCGTGACCACGGCGATGCGGGCCCGCAGACCGTTCAGGTTGCACTCCGACAGGGGACGACCGTTCCAGCAGATGACGCCGTCGGTGGGGGCGCGGAGGGTGGCGATCATCGCGGCGAGGGTCGACTTGCCGGAACCGTTCTCGCCCACGAAGGCCACCGTCTGGCCCGCCGTGATCGTCAGCGTCACGCCGTCGACGGCGGGGGTGTGCCGGTCGGGATAGCACAGGCTGACCTTGCGCACCGCCAGCTCGTGCAGGGGGCCGGGATCGGCCTCCGCGACGGGGCCGGGCAGGTAGGCGGCGGCGCGGGTCATGAACCCGGTGTAGTCGCTGAAGTGCTGGCCCTCGGTGTAGACGCGGTCCATCTGGAAGGTGACGATGGCCAGCGAGCGTTGCGCGGACTGCACCGCGACCACGCAGGTCGCCGCCGCCGCGAGCGGGATCTGACCGTCGATGAGCAGCAACCCGAGCAGGACGTAGACCACGGCGGTGGCGATCCCGCCGATCATCGCCCCGACCGTGGTGGTCGTGGTGACCCGGCGGGCGAGGGCCAGCTCGATGTCGGTCTCCACCTCCATCACCCGGTCGTACTGGTCCAGCAGGAACCGGCGCAGCCCGTAGGAGCGCAGCTCCGGCGCCGAGGCCCGCTCGGCCATCAGCCGGTGCAGCAGCCACAGCCGCCGTCGCCGCACCGAGCCGGCCGTGTAGGTGCGGTACCGCAGGTGCCCGGCCCGCAGCGACGCCCAGGCCTTGGGCAGCGTCGCGACCAGCAGCGCCAGCAGCAGCAACGGGTGGATGACGACGACGGCGACCGCCACGGCGAGCAGGCCGGCCAGCCCGGCGAGCAGGTTCATCGACGACTCCACGAGGGCGACCGTCGACTCGGTGCCGCGCGAGGCCCGCTCCATGTCGTCGGCGAACGCGTCGGCGTCGAACGCCTCCAGCCGTACCGCCGTGGAGACCTCGAACAGACCGCGCTCCACCTCCCGGCTCACCCGCGGCGTGAGGCCGTTCTGCGCGTACCCGGTGGCGATGCCCATGCCGGCGCGTAGCGCGGTCGCCCCCGCCAGCACGGCGAGCGCGGGCATCGCGGCGATCACCTTGTCCGCCGTCGGGCCCCCGGCGAACAGCTCCACGAGCACCCGCTGGGTGGCCAGCAGCCCGAAGGCGGCCATGATCCCGCCGCCGAGCGTCGCGGCGGCCACCACCGAGGTGCGGAGCCGATCGGCCCGCCAACTGGTCCGCACCGCCGTCCAGACGAGCCGGGGCAGTTCGGCGAACACGGCGAACAGCCCGGCCTCCGCCCGGGCCAGCATTCCTGTCTCCCAGAACATGGTCCGCAGCTCCGGCAGGACCGGCTCCGCCGGTGTCTGCGGTTGCGGCGTGGTGTCCCGTTCGGTGCGGGTGGCGGCTCCGGTCACGGGCGGTCTCCTCGCTGCGCGGTGACGTGGTCGTCGGTCGCGACCGGGGTGTGACAGGCGGGCGGCGGGAACACCTCCGCCACCACGCCGTCAACCCGCAGCGTTCGACCAACTACCAATAGTCACCGTCGGTGGCCCGCCGGTCCATCCCCCGTTGCAGGGAAGATGGTGCGGTTCCCGGCTGGCCGCCCAGCGCCGGAGGGGTACGCCCCCGTTCACGCCGCCCTGGTCTGCTCGCGCGTCGGCTCGTCCGAGGCGCTGCCACGGCGTGCGGCGACGAAGCCGAAGGCGGCGGCGGTGAAGAACATCAGGATGCCGTAGATGGCCGCCGGCATGCCGATGTCGGTGTTGTCGAGCAGGGCCGGGCTGAGCGCGATCGTGATGGCCAGGGTGGCGTTGTGGACGCCGATCTCGAACGACGACGCGACGGAATCCCGGTGCCCGACGCGCAGCAGGCGGGGCGCCGCGTACCCGATGGCCAGGCTGAGCAGGTTGAACAGCAGGGCGATGAGGCCGACCGCGCCGATGGTGGCGGCGAGTTCGTCCTTGACGCCGAGCACCGCGCCGATGATCACGACGACGAGGACCACGATGGAGAGGATCTTCACCGGTCGCTGCATGCGTTCGGCGAACCCGGGCCGTCGCTGGCGGATGACCATGCCGATCACGATCGGGATGAGCACCAGGGCGAAGACCTGGAGCACCTTGTCGAACTGGAGGCCGAGCGAGCTGTCCGAGCCCATGAACGCGGCGACGGAGAGGTTGACGATCAGGGGCAGCGTGAACAGGGCGAGCACCGAGTTGATGGCGGTCAGGGTGACGTTGAGCGCGACGTTGCCCTTGAACAGGTGGCTGTAGAGGCTGGCGGTGCTGCCGCCGGGGGAGGCGGCGAGCAGCATCATGCCGACCGCCAGCTCCGGGCGCAGGTCGGCGGCGAGCACCAGGCCCAGACAGACGGCCGGCAGGACCAGCATCTGGCAGACCAGGGAGACGACGACGGCCCGGGGGTAGGCGACGACGCGGCGGAAGTCGGCCACGGTGAGGGTGAGGCCGAGGCCGAGCATCACGATGCCCAGCGCGACCGGGAAAAGCACGAGCGACAGACCGGTACTCACGGTGCGGGGCCTCCTGATCGCGGTACGCCAGGGATCACCGGATCCTCACACCATGACGGTGCGCTCGCATCTTGCAATGTGCGAAGACCACCGTCAATGGGCCGTTCGCCCGCCCCGCACGCGCCGGCCGGGGGTGGCAGGGCCGGCGCGTGCGGGGCGGGTCAGAAGGGCCAGCGGCCGCGCGTACCCGCCTCGACGAGCGAAATCATCGCGAACGCGGCGTCGGACAGCCCGCCGTACGTGTGCCGGTCACCGGTCGTCGGCGTGTGCCCGACCCGGTAGCCGGCCAGGTTCCACGTGTACACGGGGACCCGCGCTGGCACGGCGGCCGCGACGTCCCCCGCGCCGTGCGCGTACGCCTGCTCGTCGGTCAGGACGACCACCCGGTCGTGCCGGTCGTAGTGCCGGCGGATCGCGCCCTCGGTATCGGTCCCGCCACCATGGAAGTGGCCGTCGTCCTTGAACCGCCGTACCGCCCCCAGCACCGACTCGCCTGCGACGGTCGGGAACACCGTGGTGTGGTGGGAGAAGGAGACCACGGTCGCGTCCTGCGCCCGGGCGGCCAGCGCGAGGCCGAACACGGCGGCGGCGTCCCAGCGGAGCAGCGTGCCGTCCCGGCTGAACGAGGCGGCCATCGATCCCGAGGTGTCGATCAGGATCAGGGTCCGCGCGTCCAGGGCGGGGACGTTCGCCAGCGCGTGCTGCAGCGCCTGCTCCAACGGGTACGCCCACCGCAGGCTCGGCGCCGCGTTGTACGCCGACAGGTACCTCATCGGCAGCACGCGTGACCGGGCGACCTCGCCGGGATCGGCCAGCCTCGCCGCCACCGTCGCCGCGACGTCGTCGCCGACGCCCGCCCGGTCGAAGTTGCGCAGGTTGCGCAGCAGCGCCAGGTAGCCCATGGTCGGGATGACCGCCTCCCACGCCGTGGCGTCCATCGCGCTCTGCCGCCAGCCCGCGAGGGACTCCCAGGTCATGCCCGCCGCGTCCAGCACCGCCGGATCGGTGACCGCCCCGCGGCGCTCGACCGGCAACCCCATCAGTTCGGCCCGCGCGGCCAGCACCGTCAGGGACGCGGGCAGCGGGTTGTCGCGCCGGTGCCGGCGGTCCAACGCGTGCCGGAACAGGTCGCCCTGCCGCTCGTCCCTGGCCCTCGGATGGGTCAGGTCGATGACGTCGCCGAAGCGCACCGCGCTGCCGTCGGCGTCGTACCTGAGCAGGCTGCGCTCGTGGTACAGCCGCACCGCCGCGTCGGCGATGCCCCGCTTGACCGGCTTGGGCATCGTCCGGCCGTGCCGCCCCAGCCAGTACGCGACGGCCTCGCCCGGCTCGTCGGCCCGCTGCAACGCCGAGTCCACCACCGCCCGGGAGCCCGGGACACCGGCCGCGACCTGTGCGCGGGCACCCTCCAGGGCGGCCACGACGGACGCCGTACGCACCATCGCGCCGGTGCGCAGCCAGCGTACGAACCGGGCGAACCAGTCGGGATCGGCGACGGCGACGGCGGTGACCAACTCGCGGAACCGCGCTTCCCGCTCGGCGGCGCCCTCGTAGAAGGTGTCCTCGCCGACCATGTGCGACACGCCCAACAGGAACAGCTCGGCGCGCGGCTCGCGGACGAAACCGGGCGCGCCCTCGGCGGTCAGGACCCGACCGGCCCCCGCCTGGCTGTTGCGTACCTTGAGGTTGAACCTGGCCATCGCGTCCCCCACGCAACAGGCGGGCGGACACGACCCACCCCGGCACCCGAGACCGAGCCGGCGGCGGATGTCCGCCGTGCGCACCCCCCGTGGGTGGCCGGCGGTGAGACCCCATGGGGGACCCGGGAAGCAACCGTCGCCTGCGCACCGAGTGCCGGTGCGGTCGCGCCTCCCGAGATCAGAGCGGCAACGGAGACTGGCCCTCGCGGGCCAAGGTGACCTGGGCTGCTGGTCGACACCGCCAGCCGGCGGCGGCGGGATTTGCACCCGCGTCTCCCCGTGGGAAGCGGAAGTAGCCGTTGCCTACGCACCGGGAGGTGCGCGACGACGGTAAGCGGTCCTCGCGTACGCCGGCAAGCCACTTTCGTGCGCGCCGCGCCGGCCCGGTGTCCGCCCGGCCTGCTTCGGGGCGCTGCGGGCCCGGCTGTCGCCGCCGCCCCGCCCGGCCGGTCGTGCCGGGGCCGGGCGGGGCGGGGCGGCGGCGAGGTGTCGTCACCCCGGGCAGAGGTCTTCGTCAGACGCGCGACCACTTCTGGTTGGCGTCGCCGGTGCAGTCCCACAGCTGGAGCTTGCCCCCGTTGTTGGGGTTGCGGTCCCGTACGTCGACGCAGCGGTTCGCGCTCAGGTTGACCAGGTCGCCGGCGGCGTTGAGCGTGAAGCGTTGCGCCGGGTTGCCGTTGCAGGTGACGAGGTTGACCTCGGTGCCGTTCGCCGTGCCGGCCCAGGCCGGGTCCATGCACTTGCCCATCGCGCGGACGGTGCCGTCGGCGGCGAACGTCCAGGCCTGCGCGACGGTGCCGTTGCAGTCCCAGATCTGCAGCTTGGCCCCGTCGACCGGGTCGGCGCTGGGGATGTCGATGCAGCGCCCGCTGAGCGCGCCCCTGATCGCGGTGGTGCCCGGCGGGTTGCCGCCCGAGGTGTAGCCCGAGACGCGTACGTAGTCGACGAGCATCTGCTGCGGGAACTGCGTGGAGGCGTCGGGGTAGCCGGGCCAGTTCCCGCCCACCGCCACGTTGAGGAGCATGAAGAACGGGTGGTCGAACACCCACCGGTTGCCGCCGAGCCGACCCGGGTCGACCCGGTGGTACTCGACGCCGTCGAGGTACCAGATGATGGAGTTCGGTTCCCAGTCCACCCGGTAGGTGTGGAAGGCGTCGGCGAGCGGGGCGCCGATGGTGCGGCTGCCGGTGATGCCGCCGCCACCCGAGTAGCCGGGGCCGTGGATGGTGCCGTAGACGGTGTTGGGCTCCCGGCCGATGTTCTCCATGATGTCGATCTCGCCCGCGTTCGGCCAGCCCACGCTGCCCATGTCGTTGCCCAGCATCCAGAACGCCGGCCAGATGCCCTGGCCGCGCGGGATCTTGATGCGGGCCTCGAAGCGGCCGTACGCCTGGGTGAACGTCGCCGCCGTCAGCAGCCGGGCCGAGGTGTACTCGCACCGACCGTAGTGGCACTGGTAGTTGGCGGGGTTCTCCCGGCGGGCGGTGATGACCAGGTTGCCCTGGCCGTCGTGCACGGCGTTGCTCGTGCTGTTCGTGTAGTACTGCCGCTCGTTGTTGCCCCAGCCGCCACCGCCGATGTCGAAGCGCCACTTGCTCTGGTCGACGGGCGTGCCGGCGGCGGCGTTGAACTCGTCCTGCCAGGTGATTCCCCCGATGGCGGCCTGGGCCGGTTCGGGGTCGACCGGCACGGCGAGGGCCGCCGTGGCGCCGATGATCGCGGTCGCGGCGAGGGCGAGCGCCCACGGCCGTCGACGGGTACGGACTCTGAACATGGCGGACCTCCTGGGCACGGCGGCGGCGGACGCGGTCAGAGAGCGCTCTCCCAGAGAAGTCTGTCGATATTTCGACACATCTGTCAAGAACGTTGCCTGATGCCGGCGTCGATCAGGCGGTGGAGACCAGGCCGCGCGCCGCCCGGACCTGGTCGACGGCCCGGCGCAGGGCGGCCACGATGCGCTCCTCGCCGGCGGCACCCAGCCGGGCCACCGGCACCGACAGGCTGATCGCGTCGGTCGCCGGCGCCGCCAGGGGTACGGCGGTCGCGAAGCAGACGATGCCCTCGGTGTTCTCCTCGCGGTCCACCGCGTACCCCCGCTCCCGGACGGCGGCCAACTCGGCACGCAGCGCGTCGGGGTCGGTGACGGTGTGCGGGGTGAGCGCGGGCAGCGGCCAGTCCAGCAGCCCGTCGAGCGCCTCGTCCGGGCGCTCGGCCAGCAGCGCCTTGCCCAGGGCGGTGGCGTGGGCGGGCAGTTGCCGGCCGATCGCGCTGTAGAGCCGCAGCGGGTGCACGGACTCGCGCTTCGCGAGGTACACGATGTGCGCGCCGTCCAGCCGTCCGAGGTGGACGGTCTCGCCGAACTGCCGCGACAGGTCGTCGAGTACCCCGCCGAGCAGGCCCACCGTGTCGTCGCTGGTGAGGTACGCGGCACCGACCTGGAGGGCGCGCACCCCGAGCCCGAACCGGGTGCCGGTCGGGTCGCTCTCCACCCAGCCGCGCTGGGCCATCGTGCGCAGGATGCCGTGCAGGCTGCTCTTCGGGATCTCCAGCGCGCGGGCCAGGTCGACCAGGGAACGTCGCTGCGGCGAGGCGGCCAGTGCCTCCAGCACCTCCAGCGTGCGGGTGGAGGACTTCACGGGTTGGAACCCGCCGGGCAGCGTCATGGGCGCCACTCTAGCGGGGTTGACAGGCCGGACGGCAGCGCTAGGGTCACATATGTGACTGGCGTACAGAATGATGAACAGAGGCGGGCGGTCGTCGCGGCCGTCGGCGCGACCCGGATCCTGCCGGTCGTCGTGCTCGACGACGCCCGCGACGGCGCCCCACTTGCCGACGCGCTCGTCCGGGGCGGGCTGCGTTCGGCCGAGGTGACCTTCCGCACCGACGCCGCCGCCGAGGCGATCCGCGTCATGTCCGAGCGACCCGACCTGCTCGTCGGCGCCGGCACGGTGCTGACCCCGGCCCAGGTCGACCGCGCCGTCGAGGCCGGCGCCCGGTTCGTCGTCACCCCCGGGTTCTCCCCGGCGGTCGTCCGGCGCTGCCAGGAGGCGGGCGTGCCCGTGTTCCCCGGTGTCGCCACCGGCACCGAGATCCAGATGGCCCTCGACGCCGGGCTGGACACGGTCAAGTTCTTTCCCGCCGAGCAGCTCGGCGGCGTCGCGATGATCAAGGCGCTCGCCGCGCCGTACCGTGCCGTGCGGTTCATTCCGACCGGCGGGGTCAACACCGGCAACCTCTCCGACTACCTGGCCCTGCCCGCCGTGCTGGCGGTCGGTGGCACCTGGATGGTCGCCCCGGACCTGCTCGCCGCCGGGCGTTGGGACGAGGTCGCCGCCCGCACCGCCGCGGCCGTCGACGCCGCCCGACCCGCCGTGGAGGACTGAGCCGTGCTGTCGATCCGGCCGGCCGGGGAGTGCCGGTACGACCTGGTCTCCCTCGGCGAGGTGATGCTGCGGCTCGACCCGGGCGAGGGCCGGGTGCGCACGGCCCGTACCTTCCGCGCCTTCGAGGGCGGCGGCGAGTACAACGTGGCCCGGGGCCTGCGCCGCTGCTTCGGGCTGCGTACCGCCGTGGTCACCGCGTTCGCCGACAACGAGGTGGGGCGGCTGCTGGAGGACCTCGTGCTCCAGGGCGGGGTGGACACGTCCCTGGTCACCTGGCTGCCCTACGACGGGGTCGGCCGCGCCGTGCGCAACGGGCTCAACTTCACCGAGCGCGGCTTCGGCGTCCGAGGCGCCGTCGGCACCTCCGACCGTGGCCACAGCGCCGCCAGCCAACTCCGGCCCGAACAGGTGGACTGGGACCACCTGTTCGGCACGCTCGGGGTGCGGTGGCTGCACACCGGCGGCATCTACGCGGCCCTGTCCGAGACCACCCCGCAGACCATGGAGGCGGCGATGGCCGCCGCCGCCCGGCACGGCACCGTCGTCTCGTACGACCTGAACTACCGGCCCAGCCTCTGGAAGGCGATCGGCGGCCAGGCCCGCGCGCGGGAGGTCAACCGCCGGTTGGCCCGCTACGTCGACGTGATGATCGGCAACGAGGAGGACTTCACCGCCTCGCTCGGCTTCGAGGTGCCCGGCACCGACGCCTCGCTGTCCGAGCTGGAGGTGGCCAACTTCCAGCGGATGATCGAGGCGGCCACCAAGGAGTACGACAACTTCAAGGTCGTCGCCACCACCCTGCGCGCGGTGCGTACCGCCACCGTCAACGACTGGGGCGCGATCGCCTGGGCCGACGGCGGCTTCGTCGAGGCGACCCACCGGCCCGCCCTGGAGATCATGGACCGGGTCGGCGGCGGCGACAGCTTCGCCTCCGGCCTGATCTACGGCCTGCTGGAGAAGGGCGACCTGGCCACGGCCGTCGAGTACGGTGCGGCGCACGGCGCGCTGGCGATGACCACCCCCGGTGACACCTCGATGGCCAGCCTCCGGGAGGTCGAGGCGCTCGTCCGGGGCGCCGGCGCGCGCGTCCAGCGCTGAACTCGCGCCGGCGCGTCAGCGGCACCCGGCGGCCGGCTCACTCCCCGGTGAAGTGCGGGTCGCGCCGGTCGAGGAAGGCCCGGACCGCCTCGTCGTGGTCGCGGGTCTGGTGCGCCAGCGCCTGCATCGCGGCGGAGAGTTCCAGGATGCTGTCGAGGCTCTGGTGCTGCGCCTCGCGTAGCAGCTTCTTGGCCATCCGTACGGCGTGCGGAGGGTTCGCCGCCACCCGGTCCGCCAGCCGGCGCGCCTCGGTGAGCAGGTCCTCGTGCGGCACGACCCGGGAGACCAGCCCCCACTCCAGGGCGGTCGCCGCGTCGACCCGGTCCCCGGTCAGCGTCATCTCTGCGGCCCGGGCGGCGCCGACGGCCCGGGGCAGCAGCCAGGCGCCGCCGTCGCCGGGGATGATGCCGAGCTTGACGAAGCTCTCCGCGAAGAACGCCCGCTCCGAGGCGATCCGCAGGTCGCACATGAGCGCCAGGTCGCAGCCGGCGCCGACCGCCGCTCCGTTCACCGCCGCGATCAGCGGCACGTCGCACGCGTACATGGCCCGGGGGATCCGCTGGATGCCGCGGCGGTAGCCGTCGCGCAACTCGTGCGGGGCGCCGCCGAAGAGGCCGACCCGGTCCGCCATGTCCTTGACGTTGCCGCCGGCGGAGAAGGCGCTGCCCGCGCCGGTGAGGATGACCGCCCGGACCGTCCGGTCGGCGTTGACCGCGTCGACCCGGGCCACCAACGCGTCGATCACGTCGTCACCGGAGATGGGGTTGCGGGCCTCCGGCAGGTTGATCGTCCACGTTTCCACGGGACCGTCCCGCTCGACGAGAACCGGGTCGTCCACGCGCGTCTCCTCCGTGTGCTGCTGATTCGGCCTGCCCCGAAACCAACCACACGCCCGTCCCGCCGGCAAGGCGGGGGTGCGCGACGGCTGGCCGGCGGAGTCGCCGGTCGTCGTCCATGCCGCCCGACGCTCGTCCAGGCCGCCGAGCTGATACGGCGCGCCGGGCACCCGGCCGTGCGGGACGGCAGGTGGCGGGGCCACCGGGTCAGCCGCTCGCAGCCACCGGCCTGACGACGGCGTCGCCGTCCCGGTCGTCCACGAGCATGGCGAAGGCGAACCGGTCGTGCTCCAGGCACAGCGGGAGGTCGTCGGCGTGGGTGCCCTGGTAGCCACGCCGTACGCCCGCCACCAGCTCGGCCGCGGCCGCGGACCGCGCGGCCCGGTCGACGAACGGGGTGGCGGCCACCGACGGGTCCCGCGTCAGGGCGGCGATGTACTCGGCACAGGCGCGATCCTCGTCGGCCTGCCCGTCGTCGCCGGTGACGAGGTACGTGACGTCGGCGGGCCGGTGACGTCGGAGCTCACGGGCCGTGGCCCCGGCCACGACGAAGCTGGCACAGACAACCCGTGTGGCGTGCCGCGCGGCGAGCGCGCCCACGGTGCCGGAGGTCGTCGTCTGGATCACGGTGCGCCCGGCGAGGTCGAGCCTCGACACGAGACCCGGCGAGTTGACCGTGTCGAATCCCGCGGCCGGGGGGCCGTCCTTCACCGTGAGCGCACCCGGGTAGCGCGCCGTGAGGGCCAGGGCCTGGTCGGGATCGGCCGCCAGCACGATCTTCTCGGCGCCCCGCGCGAACGCCCACGCCGCCACGGTGAACGCCCGGATGGTGTCGACGACGACCACGGTGTCCAGGTCGTCGTCGAGCTGCCGCATGCCCACGAAGTGCGAGGTGCCCGGCGGACCCACCTGACGTCTCCTCCCGTCGCCACGTGTGGCACGGGCCACCCTATCGACAGCCGGACCGCCGACCAGGGGCGAACTAGGGTCGTGGCCATGACCTCGGACAGCGGCAATCGCGACGACTGGACCACGCCCGGAACGTACGAGGTCGCCCCCGGCGTCCATCGTGTGCCGCTGCCCCTGCCCAACGACGGCCTGCGCGCGGTGAACGTGTACGTCCTGCGCGACGACGACGGTCTCGTCCTGGTCGACTCCGGATGGGCGAGGACCGAGGCGCGCTCCGCGCTCGAGGCGGCCCTCAAGGAGCTGGACTGCTCGCTCGCGGACGTGCGCCGGTTCCTCGTCACGCACGTCCACCGGGACCACTACACGCAGGCGGTGCACCTGCGCCGCGAGTACGGCATGAAGGTCAGCCTGGGCGCCGGCGAACGCGAGAGCCTGGCGGTCTCCATGGCGCCGGACCAGAGCCCGCTCACCGAGCAGTTCGACCGGCTACGGCTGCTGGGCGCGGGTGAGCTGGCCGACACGGCGACGAGGTTGGTCGGCCGGCGGCGGAGCATCACGGACTGGGAGATGCCGGACGACTGGTTCCACGACGGCCAGCAGATCAGGCACGGCGACCGCACCCTGGACGTCGTCGAGACGCCGGGCCACACGCGTGGGCACGTGGTCTTCCACGACACGGACTCCCGCCTGCTGTTCGCCGGGGACCACGTGCTGCCCAGCATCACGCCCTCGATCGGGTTCGAGGCCGTGCTCGCGCCGAACCCGCTCGGCGACTTCCTGGACTCGCTCGCGGTGGTGCGGCGGCGACCGGACGCGCTGCTGCTCCCGGCGCACGGGCCGGTGACCGCCAGCGTGCACGCGCGGGTCGACGAACTCGTCGCGCACCACGGGGCGCGGCTCGACGAGACGGAGGCCGCCGTCGCCCGTGGGGCGAGTACGGCGTACGAGGTCGCCGGGCAGCTGCGCTGGACCCGGCGGGAGCACCGGCTGGGCGACCTCGACGTGTTCAACGCGATGCTCGCCGTCACCGAGACCGGGGCACACCTGGAACTCCTCGTCGCGCAGGGCCGGCTGACCTGCTCCGACGTCGACGGGCTGCGCCGCTACGCTCCCGCGTGATCCGGCGGGCCCGCTGTCGGGGGCGCGCGTCGGGTGCCGGTCGGGTCAGCCGGGATCCGGCGCTGCCCCTACGATGCGGCGTATGGCGCTGTTGTACCGGGCGGAGATGCACCCCACGAAGCTCGCACTGCTGGCGGCGTGGCTGCCCGGCCGGCCGTGGTACCAGGGGTCGGTCGACGCCGACGTCGAGCGCGTGGCCGCGTACCGGTTCGACGATCCGGCCGGCGAGGTCGGCGTCGAGACGCTGCTCGTCAGGGCCGGCGACGGGCCGGTCCACCAGGTTCCGCTGACCTACCGTGGCGCGCCTCTCGACGGCGGCGACGACTGGCTCGTCGGCACCACCGAGCACTCCGTGCTCGGCCGCCGCTGGGTGTACGACGCCTGTGGGGACCCGGTCTACGCCGCGACGCTGGCCGCCGCCGTGCTGGCCGACGCCGGGCAGTCGGAGGAGTTCTTCGAGGTCGACGGCCGGCGGGAGTACCGGGGGCTGTCGATGGCCATCGCCGGCAGCGGCACCCGGGGCGCCGATGTCCCGCCGGTCGGCGCCGTACGCAGCGTGGTGGAGGACGACCTCACCCTCATCGTCACCGATTCCGTGGAGCTGGCCGTCGTCCGCCGCCCCGGCGCCGGCACCGCCTCGGACGGCGCCGTGCTGACCGGCACGTGGAGCGGCCAGCCGGATCCGCTGCCGCTGGCGTACGCCCGCCTGCGCTGAGGGGCCACGGCAGGCCGGCACCACTTCGAGGCGGCGTCGCCGCCCCGCTCAGCCCGCCGGGAACGCCGAGGCGGCGAAGCTATAACCCTACTAACTTGGTAGGTTTTATGGGTAGTCTGTACGCGGATTCGTCCCACCCCTCAGGAGGCGTCCGGCCGCGGTCGGGCATCTCGCCGCCACCGCTCGCCCCCGCGTACTGGAGGAAAGATCCGAGATGGCCCTCACCTTCCACTGGTTCCTGCCCACCTACGGCGACAGCCGGGACATCGTCGGCGGCGGCCACGGCGTTCCGGTCGGCACGGCCGGCGGCGCCCGTCCGGCGAGCGTCGCCTACCTCGGCCAGATCGCGCGGACCGCCGAGCAGCTCGGCTTCGAGGGCGCGCTCACCCCCACCGGCGCCTGGTGCGAGGACGCCTGGCTGAGCACCGCCATGCTCACCGAGGTGACCGAGCGGCTGAAGTTCCTGGTCGCCTTCCGACCCGGCCTGCTCACGCCCGCGCTGGCGGCGCAGATGGCCTCGACGTTCCAGCGGCTCTCCGGCGGGCGGCTGATGGTCAACATCGTCACCGGCGGCGAGTCGCGGGAACAGCGCGCCTACGGCGACTTCCTGGACAAGGACGCCCGGTACGCGCGCACCGACGAGTTCCTGCACATCGTGCGGGCGCTGTGGCGCGGCGAGACCGTCGACCACGCCGGCGAGCACCTGCGGATCGAGCAGGGCCGGCTGACCCGGCTGCCCGACCCGGTCCCGCCGATCTACTTCGGTGGCTCCTCCGCCGCCGCGCTGCCCGTGGCGGTGCGGCACAGCGACGTCTACCTGACCTGGGGCGAGCCGCCGGCCCAGGTGGCCGGCAAGCTCGACCGGGTCCGTACGCTGGCCGCTGCGGCCGGCCGTGAGCTGCGCTTCGGCATCCGGCTGCACGTCATCACCCGGGACACCGCCGAGGAGGCCTGGGCGCAGGCCCGCCGCCTGCTCGACGGCATCGCCGAGGACGACCTGCGGGCAGCCCAGGAGGGGCTGCGCGGCAGCGAGTCCGAGGGGCAGCGCCGGATGCTGGACCTGCACGGCGGCTCGCGCGACGGGCTGGAGGTGTCGCCCAACCTCTGGGCCGGCTTCGGGCTGGTCCGGGGCGGCGCGGGCACGGCCCTCGTGGGCAGCCACACGGAGGTCGCCGACCGGATCGCCGAGTACCACGCGCTGGGCCTGGACGAGTTCATCCTCTCCGGGCACCCGCACCTGGAGGAGGCGTACTGGTTCGGCGAGGGCGTACTGCCGATCCTGCGCGCGCGTGGGCTGTGGCGGCACCCGGCCGGCGGCACCCGGCCGGTGGAGCCGAAGACCCTGCCGTTCGTCCCGACACCCGCCGGTGCCCGGTAACGACCCGATGCCCTGGCCGGCCCGGCCCGCTGGTCGTCCGCGGACCACCCGGGCCGGCCGCCCACCGCCTGCCCGCCCGCAGGGGGCCGGTCAGGCGCGGGCGCGGCCCGTGGAACGCCGGGACAGGGAACTCGGGGCGTTGACGCCGGCACCGTCGCTGACGCCGACACCCAGCCGCTCGACCAGTTCGCCGCCGAGCCAGGCCGTCATCCCGGACAGGATGACGCCCGCGAAGCTGCAGATCAGGGCCAGGGCGCTCGGCTCCCAGTTCGTCGCGGACGCCCGCAGCAACCAGCTCACCGCGAACAGCAGCACGACGACGACGTTGCCGAGGCCGTGGATCGCCCCCACCCGCTTGGCGCGGGTGCCGGACGGGATGGCCCGCCAGTCGGTGAAGCCGAAGACCGCGGCGATCAGACCGCCGATGACGCCGGCGCCCATGGTGTACGCGGCGGAGATCTGGAATCCGGCGCGGTCCGTGATCAGGTACAGGATGTCGAAGATGACCGCCGTGGCGAGCAGCCCCAGCGGGAAAACGATCATCATGGGATGGATCGCGTGCCCCAACGCCTTGGCTCGACTCTCCACCGTGACCTCCTGGCTGACGGAACCTGGCCGCGCGGGATACCCGCTGAAGGCGCTCGTACACCTGCCGGGGCGGCCTGCCCGCTGGCCGGTCCTCCCTCCTTGAGGACCGGCCGCGGCGCACCGGGATCGCGGATCAGCCCCAGATGGCGCTCGCCCACTCCGGGTGGTCGATGAACGGGTTGCGGTTGCCCTGCCAGCGCTCGTAGATCCGCTGGTTGCGGCGCTTCTCGAAGGCGTCCGGCGGGTCGGCCTGGTTCCACTGGAGCAGCACCGACAGCTTGCCGTGGTACGGCGCGCTGCCGTTGTTGACCGCCTGGTTGATCTCCAGGTTGGGCCAGCCGTCGTTGCCTTCGTACCGGATCGCCATGTACATGATCATGCGTGCCACGTCGCCCTTGACGGCGTTGCGCGGCTCCCACGAGTCGGCGTCGGTGTAGCAGCCCGGCGCCTCGGCGACGGCGCTGCCGCCGAGGTCGAAGTCCTTGTTGCCGCGCGTGGAGTTGACCGAGACGTCGGTCGGCCGCAGGTGGTGCACGTCGGTGCCCGGGCCGGTCGAGGTGCCGAAGTCACCGTGGGACTTGGCCCAGACGTGCTCGCGGTTCCAGTCGTTGACGCCGCCGCCGTTGCTGGTCTTGCTCTGCGACCGGCCGGTGTAGAGCAGGATGACGTTGTTGCTGTTGGCCGGGTCCTGGTCGGTGTCGCGCAGCGCCTCCCACACCTGGTCGTAGGAGATCTTCGTCTGGACCTTGATGATCGAGTGCAGCGCGCCGCGCAGCGCCGTGCCGGACTTGCCGATCGCGTTGGCGTAGTAGGTGGAGTCGTAGTCGCCGCCGGGCACCGGGGTGGTCGTCGGGACCGGCGTCGGCGACGGGGTCGGCGACTGGCTCGGCGAGGGCGTGGTGCCGGCGAGGGTCATCGCCGTCGGGCTCTTCAGGCCGCCGTGGCTGAAGTAGGCGGTGAGCGTGCCGGTGGTGGTGATCCGTTGGCCCCGCAGGCCCGGGTTGGTGAGCAGCCCGAACGTGCTGCGGTAGGCGGTGGTGACCTGGATGTAGAGCATCCTGCTCGCCCCGGTCTCGGCCGCCGTGTCGGCGATCGCGATCGCGGTGTCCGAGTTGAAGCCGGACCTGAGCACCGTCGTGTTGCTGGTTGGCTGGCCGATGACGTAGCCGGTCACGGTGGCCGTCCGACCGTCCTGCGCGGCGAGCGCCTCGGCTACGGTCAATGTCGTGGCGGCCGACGCCGCCGCCGTCACCGCCACGGGCGCCACCAGAACGGCGGCGAGCGCGAACGCCAACGCCAGCTTTCTGGGCCCCGAGCGGGTACTGCTCCTCGTATTCATGAGCAGCGATGCTAGCGGTGCGGGGGTGTACACCGGGAGATCGGGAACGTAACTTTCGATCTTCCGGGCGTACGCGCGGCACCGGCAGCGGGCCCGCGGGGCGACGGGCCGGCGCGCAGGCAGGTGAGCGCCGCCAGCACCCGGCGGTTCCCGGGTAGGGCCGGCGCCACCCCGGTGCGCGCCCGCGCGTCGCGGCACCTCGCCGAGGGTAGGGTGACCTGCGTGGATCACGAAGACCGCATCGCCCTCTTCCTCGACTACGAGAACCTCGCGCTGGGTGCCCGCGACCACCTCGACGGCGCGGCCTTCGACTTCCGTCCCATCGCCGACGCCCTCGCCGAGCGTGGCCGGGTGGTGGTCCGCCGGGCGTACGCGGACTGGTCCTACTTCGACGAGGACCGACGGATGCTCACCCGCTCGCACGTCGAGCTCATCGAGATCCCCCAGCGGATGGGCGCCTCGCGGAAGAACGCCGCCGACATCAAGATGGCCGTGGACGCGGTGGAGCTGGCCTTCGAGCGCGGGTACATCTCGACCTTCGTGATCTGCACCGGCGACAGCGACTTCACCCCGCTGGTCCACAAGCTCCGCGAGCTGAACAAGCGCGTCATCGGCGTCGGGGTGGAGAAGTCGACCTCGGCGCTGCTGCCGCCCGCGTGCGACGAGTTCCTCTACTACGACCGGCTGGAGGGCGTCGACATCCCGCCCGCCCGGGGTCGTCGGGGCCGCCCGGCCCGCCTGCCCAGCCCCGACGTGCCACGGGTGGAGCCCGAGCCCGAGGCGCAGCCGGCGGCCGAGGAGGCCGCCCGGGACGTCGACACCCTCGCCGTGCTCGTCGCCCAGACCGTCGCCGGCCTCCAGGGCAGCTCCAGCGGCGAGGTGACCGCCTCGACGTTGAAGCGCACCCTGCTGCGCAAGGACCCGACGTTCAGCGAGTCCGACTACGGGTTCCGCACCTTCGGGGAACTCCTGCGGCACCTCGCCGGGCACAACGTGGTCGAGTTGGCGGAGGGGCCGGCCAAGGGCGATCCCGAGGTCTCCCTGCCCGAGCACGGCGACCGGGAGGTGGCGTTCGGCCTGCTCGGCTCGGTGGTGGCGGACCTCGCCGGCGACGAGGGGGCGGTGGCCCTCTCCGGGCTGAAGAACCAGCTGCGCCGGGCCCGGCCCGACTTCAGCGAGAAGAAGCTGGGTTACCGCAGCTTCCTGCAGTTCTGCAAGGCGGCCGCCACCAGCGGAGTCGTCGAGCTGCGGTGGAATCCGGAGGCCGACGACTACCTGCTCACCCCCCGGAGCGCCTGACCACCCGGGCGCCGTCGCGCGGCCCCTCCCTGGGCACGGTCAGGTCGATCAGGTAGGCCGTCGTCGCGCGCCCTCCGGAGCCGGCGGGCACTTCCCACGGACGTCAATTCCTCCGGTGACGTTTAGCGCCGCCGTGCAGCGGAAAGGTGCCGGGCGAGCGGGCATCGGCGCCCGTCAGTCTCCGGAGGAGAAACCAATGACTCGGATGGTCCGTACCGCCGCGCTCGTGGGGGTGCTCGCCCTGGCGGTGAGCGGATGCGGTGGTGTTGGCGGAGCCGGCGACGGGGGCGGCGGCACCGCCACCGAGGGCACCCTGTCCACCATGGGCTTCGGCCTCTCCGACGAGATCGCCAGCACGCGCGTCGACGCGTTCAAGCGCGACAACCCGGGCGTCGACCTGAAGATTGTCGAGGGAGCCTTCGACGAGCAGCAGTTCCTCTCCGCCGTCGCCTCCGGCAACCCGCCCGACCTGGTCTACATGGACCGCAAGCTGATCGGCACGTACGCCAGGCGGGGGTC
Organism: Micromonospora sp. NPDC049051; assembly: GCF_043197575.1. Taxonomy (NCBI): domain Bacteria; kingdom Bacillati; phylum Actinomycetota; class Actinomycetes; order Micromonosporales; family Micromonosporaceae; genus Micromonospora; species Micromonospora sp. NPDC049051. The sequence goes on along the minus strand of NZ_JBICTL010000002.1, from coordinate 397,974 downwards.
CATCCAGCCGCTGAGCGACTGCGTCGACACGCAGGACATCGACATGGGACAGTACCGGCCGGCCGCGAAGGACCAGGTCACCCTCGACGGCACCGTCTACGGCATCCCCGAGTTCTCCTCGGTCCGAGTGGTCTATCTCAACGAGGCGCTGCTGCGCCAGGCGGGCCTGACCCCGGACGACGTCGACCTCTCGGACTGGGCCGGCCTGCCGGCGCTCAACGCCAAGCTGGCCACCGTCTCCGGCGGCCGGCTCTCCCGCATCGGCATCGACCCGAAGATCCCCGAGTTCCTGCCGATGTGGGCCAAGGCCAACGGCGTCGACCTCATCTCCGCCGACGGCACGAAGGCCAACCTCGACGACCCGAAGGCGGTCGAGGCGCTCACCACCGGGGTCAGGCTGATCCAGGACCAGGGCGGCTGGGGCAGGTTCAAGTCCTTCCGGGACACCTTCGACTTCTTCGGCGCGCAGAGCCCGCTCGCGAAGAACCAGATCGTCGCCTGGCCGATGGAGGAGTGGTTCCTCAACCAGGCCGCCAAGAACACCCCGAAGGCCGAACTGGTCGTCAAGCCGTTCGTCGACCGGCAGGGCAAGCCGGTCACCCTCTCCTCGGGGCAGTCCTGGGTGGTCCCCAAGGGCGCGAAGAACCCGGACGCCGCCTGCGCGTTCATGAAGAAGATGACCGCCGCCGACACCTGGGTCGCCGCCGCCAAGGCCCGCGCCGACGCCCGCAGGGCCGCCGGCCAGCCGTTCACCGGCGTCTACACGGGCAACGTCGCCGCCGACCAGAAGATCTTCGACGAGATCTACCAGCCCACCGGCAACAAGCGCTTCGACGACGCGGTGGCCACCATCCGCTCGGTGCAGGACGCCGCCTTCGCGATGCCGGCCTCGCCGGCCGGCGCCGAGTTCGACAAGGCCTGGACGGACGCCGTCAACCGCGTCCTCTCGGGCCAGGCGCAACCGGCCGAGGCGCTCGCCCGCGCCCAGCAGGAGGCGACCGCAGCCCTCGACAAGGCCGCGAAGTAGGCCCCGGGGGATGGCCGTCACCACCGTCCCCGCTCCCACGGGCCGGCGGCGCCGTACGCCGCTGGCCCGGCGGGAGGCGCGCTGGGCGTACCTCTTCCTGGCGCCGTGGATCGTCGGGTTCCTGGTCTTCAACGCCGGGCCGATGATCGCCAGCGCCTGGCTCAGCCTCACCGAGTACGACGCGATCAACGAACCCCGGTACATCGGCCTGGACAACTACCGGGAGCTGATGGCCGACCCGGCGGTGGCGCGCAGCCTCGGCAACACCGTGTACTACACGCTGCTGCACGTGCCGCTGGTGATGGCCATCTCGCTGGGGCTGGCGCTGCTGCTCAAGCGGGTGGGGCGGTTGCAGGGCTTCTTCCGTACCGTCTTCTACCTGCCGGTCATGACCCCGGCGGTGGCCGTGGGCATCCTGTTCCTGCTCCTGCTCAACACCCAGGACGGCCTGATCAACCGCGGCCTCGCCCTGGTCGGGGTCGAGGGCCCGAGCTGGACCACCGACCCGGACTGGGTGCTGCCCGGCATCGTCCTGATGAGTCTCTGGAGTCTCGGCTCCACGGTGATCATCTACCTGGCCGCGCTGCAGAACGTGCCGCGCGACCTGTACGAGGCGGCGAGCATCGACGGCGCCGGCGGCTGGGCGCGGTTCCGGCACGTGACGCTGCCGATGATCTCGGGCGCGCTGTTCTTCACGCTGATCGTCAACACCATCTCGTCGCTGCAGATGTTCACCGAGGTCTACACCATGTACTTCGGCAACCGCCAGACACAGGGGTCGTTCAACAGCGACGCGGCGTCGTTCTACGTGATCCACCTGTTCCAGGAGGCGTTCCAGTTCCTGCACATGGGCTTCGCCTCGGCGATGGCCTGGCTGCTCTTCGTGATCATCCTGATCGTGACGCTGGTGCAGGTGAAGCTCGGCAACAGGTTCGTCTACTACGAGGGGGACCAGCCGTGACGAGTGACCTGAGCCGGCGCGGCGCGCGGCGGAGCGTGGGAGGCCGGTCGTGACGGCCACGGTCGAGCGGGCCGTCGCCGCCCCCGTACCCGCGACCGCACCCGGGGACGCCGGCCGTCGGGCGGCGGCTGAGGAGGGCGGGCGCCCGCTGTGGCAGCGGGTGCTGTTCGTGGTCGCGCTCGTCGGCGTCGCCGTGGTGTTCATGCTGCCGTTCGGCTGGCTGATCGGCGCCTCGCTACGGCCCCGCGAGTACGTCTTCTCCGGCGGGTTCCTGCCCACCCCGTTCGCGCCGGAGAACTATGCCGACGCGTGGCAGGCGGTGCCGATGGTCACCTGGCTGCTCAACAGCGTGGTGGTCGGCACGGCGGCGGCCCTCGCGGTGACGCTGTCCAGCGCGTGGGTGGCGTTCGGGTTCGCGTACTTCCGGTTCCCGGGCCGCGATCTGCTGTTCGGGCTGGTGCTCGCGACGATGATGCTGCCGTTCGCGGTGACCATGATCCCCACGTACCTGATCTGGTCGGAGCTGCGGCTGACCGGCACCCAGGTGCCGCTGTGGGCGGGCAACCTGTTCGGCTCGGCGTTCTACGTCTTCCTGCTGCGGCAGTTCCTGCTCTCGCTGCCGCGCGAGTACTTCGAGGCGGCCCGGATGGACGGGGCGAGCTATCCGCAGCTGTTCTGGAAGCTGGCCTTCCCGCTGATCCGTCCCGCACTGCTGGTGGCCTTCGTCTTCGAGTTCAAGGCGAGCTGGACGGACCTGATGAAGCCGCTGATCTACCTGCGCGACGAGCAGCTGTACACCCTCCCGCGCGGGCTCAAGGTGGTGCTCGACCGCTTCGGCTACGGCGGCGAGCAGCAGTGGGAGGTCGTGCTGGCGGGCAGCGTCATCGCGACCGTGCCGATGCTGGTGCTGTTCTTCCTCGCCCAGCGGCACTTCGTCGAGGGCATCGCCACCACCGGCCGCAAGGGCTGAGCCGCCGTGCCCGGCCCGCCCCTCGTCCGGGCCGGGCCGGGCACGTGCCGGCTCAGGGGACGGTGACGCCGTACGCGGCCAGGATCTCGATGATCGGCTGGTAGTAGGTGGTGCCCCCGGAGGTGCAGTTGCCGCTGCCCCCGGAGAGGATGCCGAGGACGACACCGGTGGCGGCGACGTAGAGCGGCCCGCCGCTGTCGCCGGGCTCGGCGCAGATGTTGGTCCGGATCAGCCCGGTGACGCTGCCCTCGGCGTAGTTGACGGTCGCGTTGAGCGCGGTGACCATGCCGCAGCGTACGCCGGTCGTGGACCCGCTGCGGCAGACCGCCTGGCCGACGTAGGCGTTGCCGGCGCTGTTGATCGTGACCAGGCCGGGGTAGGTGTAGACGGCGCTCGGGTGGGCCACGAGGCTCGTGTAACGGACCAGCCCGTAGTCGTTGCCGGGGAAGCTGCTGCCCGCCCGGCTGCCGAGCACGGTGGTCTGCGCGCTGTTGGCGTACCAGGTCGCGCCGGCGGCGGTGCAGTGCCCGGCGGTGACGAAGTAGTAGGTGCTGCCGCTGCGGACGTTGGCGCCGAGGGAGCACCGCCCGCCGCCGCCGTAGACCGCCTGCCCGCCGGCGATGAGCAGGCGCAGCTCACCGGGCTCGTGCCGGAGCAGCGCGCCGGCCCGGGCGGCGGTGGCCCGCAGCGCGGCCACGTCCCGGGCGGAGACGGTGTCGTCGACGGTCAGGGTCATCCGGCCGGTGGCGGGGTCGAGGCCCCAGGCGGTGCCGGCGGTGCGGACCTCCGCCAACGTGGCCGCGACGGGGGCGGCGTCGGCGTGGGCGGGCGCCGGCAGGCCGAGCAGCAACGCGACGAGGGGGAGCAGGGCGAGCGGGAGACGACGCATCGAACCTCCATGGATTCGTTTCTGTCGATTCCCTACAGGATCCACCCCCGGGTGGGACACGGACAAGCGGCGGTTCGGTCCGGCCCGTGCGGGTGCCACCGACGTCGTCGGGGCGGTCGGGCTACGGCAGCGGGTGGGAGATGCCCCGCGCGTGGTCGGTGAGGGCCGCGCCGACCACGGTCGCCTCCAGCGGCAGCACCTCCAGGCAGCGGCGTACGGCGGCGGCCATCAGGGCGTTCGGCACCCGCATCGACAGCGTGCAGTGCGGCACCCAGCGCCCCGGCCGGTAGTGCTCGACCAGCGGGATCCCCGCCTCGGCCAGCCGGCCGTGCACCCGCGCGTGGTGCGCGAGCAGGTCGGCGGTGGGCGTCGGACCCAGCCACAGCACCCGGCCGACGAACTGCCCGGCGTGCGCGAAGCTCAGCCGCAGCGGCGCCGCCACCACCGTCCCGTGCAGCGCCGCCGCGACCCGCTCCGGGTCGAAGCGGGGCGCGACGGCGAGCGAGACGTGCGGCCGGTGCCGCTGCTCCAGCAGCGATCGCATGCTCTGCACACCCTCGGACTCCAGCGCGTCCCAGAGCACCCGGATCCGGCGGGTGGCGTCGGTGTCGAGGTAGAGCTCCAGCGCCGCGACCACATGATCATTCTAGGGCCGCGGCGGTCACGGCACGATGACGGCTCGGCCCTCGAGCGTGCCGTCGCGCATCTTCTCGTACGCGACGACCGCCTCCTCCAGCGAGAAGGTGCTGGTCTTCGGCTTCACGAGGCCCCGGGCGCCCAGTTCGAGCACCTCGATGAGCTCCGGCCGGCTGCCCCAGTAGGTGGTCTGGATGCTCACCTCGTACGGCACCGTGAAGAAGCCCACCGGCAGGGTGCCGCCGCCGATGCCGACGATGGTGAGGTCCCCGACGGTGCGGGCGGCAGCGGCGCCGAGCGCGAGCGTGGGGCCGGCGCCGACGAAGTCCAGGACCACGTCGGCGCCCCGGCCGCCGGTGGCCTGGCGGATCTCCTGGGCGGTGTCCGCGCCGGAGAGCAGGGTGAGGTCGGCGCCGCACTCCTCGCCGAGCTTCAGCGCGTCCTCGCGGGTGTCCACCGCGATCACCCGGGCCGAGGTGGTGGCCTTGAGGATCTGCACGCCGACGTGCCCGAGCCCGCCCACGCCGATGACCACGGCGGTGCTGGTGGGGCCCAGCTTGGGCCACGAACGGCGGATCGCGTGGTACGGGGTGAGCCCCGCGTCGGTCAGCGGCGCCGCCAGCACGGGGTCGAGCCCGTCGGGCAGCGGCACGACCTGCCGGGCCTGCGGCACCAGCATGTAGTCGGCCATGCCGCCGTCCAGGCCGAGGCCGCCGCCCCCGCCGGGCACCGGTGCCTCGGCCACGTTCTCGCAGTACGGGTCGATGCCCACCCGGCAGCGGGCGCAGGTGCCGCAGCCCCACGGCCCGTACACGGCCACCGGCTGGCCCACCGTCAGCCCGCTCACCCCGGCACCGAGAGCGTGCACCCAGCCGGCGTTCTCGTGGCCGAGGGTGAACGGCGGGTTCCAGGGCACCGCGCCGGCCTCGAAATCGTGCATCAGGTGCAGGTCGGAGTGGCAGGCGCCGGCGCCACCGATCTTCACGACCACCTGACCCGGGCCCGGGGTCGGCTCGTCGACCTCGACCAGCTCGGGCTCCGACTTCCAGCTCGGCAACCGTAGTGCGCGCATGGGACGCCTCCTGTTCTCAGCCGGCCTCGGGTCCACCTGCCGGCTGCCCGTTCGGCGACCGGCCAAACGACCCGGCTTCACCCCGTCCGGGTCGGGTCGCCGGCAGCGTAGCCCCGGGCGGGAGCCGTCGGTGGTGACGGGCTCACGGTGGGCCGCGCGGTCAACCGGCGTCGACGCCGGGCGGCGTCTCGGTGGGTGGCCTCAGCACCGGCGGGACGTCGGCGGGGCCGGGGCGGGACGGTCGGGTGGGCGTCTCCGACGCGGACGGCGACGCCGACGGCCGCCGGTCGGTGGCTCCGGCACCGGGGCGGCCGGTCGGGTCGGCTCCGGGCCGTCCGGTCGCGCCGGAGCCCGGCGGCTTCTCCGTCGCGCCGGCACCCGGTGGCTGTCCCGTCACGCCGGGGCCCGGTGGCTGTCCGGTAGCGCCGGCACCCGGCCGTCCCGTCGGGTCGACGCCGGCCCGGCCGGCCGGGCTGTCGTGCGGGCCGGGGGTGACCGTCACGTCCGGCTCGACCCGGCCGTCGACGCCGCCCGCCGGGGTGGACGGCCGGTCGGGAGTCGCGGTGCGGAAGGCATCCGCGGTGGGGGCGGGCACGGGAGTGGTGGGCGCGGGAGCCCGCAGCGGGTGGGACGGCGCGCCCACGGTGGCGGCGATGGCCACGCCGCTGGTGAGGGCGAGGGCGGCACCGGCCAAGCCGGCGCGGACGCCGAACCCCGCGAGGGCGGGCCGGCCGCGCCCCGGCAGGACGGGCGGGGTCCCGGCCCGGACCAGCCGGTAGGCCCGTACGACGGACTCCTCCCCGGCCAGCTCGCTGGCGCGCGGCGCGGCACGCACCGCCGCCAACAGCCCCGCGACGGGCCGTGCCCCGTCGCTGGGGTCGGCGACGGGACCGGCGAGCAGTCGCTCGGCGGTCTCCTGGTCCATCCGGTGTGCTTTCATCTCGTGTTCCTCAGCGCCACCGGCCGCCGGGCCGTCACACGGTCGGCGGTGACCTCCGACGATCCGCAGGCCCGGGGAAGGGCCGGGCTGCCGGCTTTCCGCCACGAGTTGCCGATTCGTCCGGTCCGGGGTGCACTGAATCACATGGGTGTGATCAAGGTGGGCACGTCGTCCTGGGCGGACCGGATGCTGCTGCGCTCGGGCTGGTATCCCCGCACGGCCAACACCCCGTCCGGTCGGCTCGACTTCTACGCCGGGCGCTTCCCGCTGGTCGAGGTGGACACCTCCTACTACGCCGTCCCCGTACCGGAGACGACGCGGGGCTGGGTCGACGCGACCCCCGAAGGCTTCACCTTCGACGTCAAGGCGTTCAGCCTCTTCACCGGCCACCCGACACCGGTGGCGGCGCTGCCGCGCGACCTGCGGCCCGCCGATGGCCCGGGCCGGATCCGACGTCGGGACCTTCCGGCGGACGCGTACGACGAGCTGTGGAACCGGTTCCGGGCGGCGCTGGAGCCGATCGCGGCGGCCGACCGGCTCGGCGCGGTCCTGCTCCAGTTTCCGCCCTGGCTGGCCCGCGGGGCCGCCGCCGAGCGGCGCATCGCCGAACTGGCGGAGCGGTGCCGGCCGTGGCGGGTCGCCGTCGAGCTGCGCCACGGGTCCTGGTTCGACGGTACGGCGGCGCTGGACACGCTCGCGTTCCTGCGGGACCACGGGCTGTCGTTCGTCTGCGTCGACATGCCGCAGGGGCATCCCTCGTCGGTGCCGCCGATCCTGTACGCCACGGCGGAGCTGGCGGTCGTCCGGTTCCACGGACACAGCACCGCCTGGGAGACGGGGGACAAGCAGGAGAAGTTCCGCTACGCGTACGGCGACGAGGAACTGCGCCGCTGGTCGGAGCTGCTCGTCGAGCTGGCCGGGCAGGCGGGGGAGCTGCACGCGCTGTTCAACAACTGCTGCGACGACCAGGCCCAGCGTGACGCCGCCCGGCTCGCGGAACTGCTGGGCGTACGGCCGGTGGGTCGGGACCGGGCGGGCGCCGGCTCGCCGGCCTGACCACGGATCCCACCCGGCGGTCGGGGCCGGATCGGCCACGCCGGGAGGGTTATCCGCCAGCCGCACGGGTACCGCCGGTGCCGTGCGCGACGGAAGGGGACACGGTGATGGGTGAGCAGCGGCAGGGGCACACCGGGGAGGCTGCGCCAGGCGTACCGCAGGACGCGGCGGCGCGCGAGACCCGGGAGGCGCAGGACGCCCACGGCGGGAGCATGGCGCCCGCCCTGGTGGACGACACCGGTCACCCGGTGGCAGACGACCCCACCGAGGTCGCCGGGGAGGATACCGACGGCGGTTGAGTGGCGATCCACGCGCGGGCGTGGGGAGAAGCGCGGCCACCGGCCATATCCCGTCGACCGGACCGCCCGCCTCGGGCATGATCGCCCGCATGGCGGCAACCTCCCGTGCGCTTCTGCGCTGGCAGTTCGACCTGACGTGGTCGCTGTTCGAATACCACCTCGAACGCATCGAGGCGGCGGACTTCCTCTGGGAGCCGACCGCACACTGCTGGACGATGCGTCCCGGCCCCTCCGGCGGGTGGACGCCCGACTGGGCCGACACCGAACCCGACCCCGTGCCGGTGCCGACGATCGGCTGGCTGTCGTGGCACATCGGCTGGTGGTGGACGGTGGCCATGGACCACCTCGGGGGACGGCCACCACGGGGACGTGCCGACGTCGGATGGCCGGGCGCGGGCGAGCCGACGGTCGCCTGGCTGCGGGCCCTGCGCGCCGAGTGGCTCGGTCACCTCGACCGTCTCACCGACGCCGACCTCGACCGCACCGCCACGTTCCCGTGGCAGGACGACGAGCACACCGTGGCGCACACGCTCGGCTGGGTCAACGCCGAGCTGATGAAGAACGCCGCCGAGATCGGTCAACTCCGCCTGCTGCGCGCCGCCGAACGCGCCTGACCACCAGGGCACGCTGCCGCCGTTCGCGGCCCGGGCGACCCGTGGGCCGGTCAGGTGCGTCGACCCCTGGTCCGCAGCGCGTCCTCCGTCCGGGGTTCGACGTCGGCGGCGTCCGGGAAGGACCGCCGTGCCGGCGCCGGGTCCGGTGGCGCGCCGGGGCCCGCCGGCCGGGTGGGGGTCGGTTCGACCGGGCCGAAGTGGTGCCGCCCGGTGGGGCCGGACGCGCCCGCCGGCTCGCCGGCCCGCCGCTCCCCGCGCCGCCCCTCCGGTACGGCGGTCTCCTCGCTGCCCTCGTCCATGGGGTCGTGCCCACCGGTGCCCCACGGCGGCTCCGCGTCCAGCCCGTCCCTGGTCACCCAGGCGGTGGTCGCCTCCGGTGGGCGTCGGTCCCCGCCGCGTCCGTCTCCTGCCGTCATGGCCACCTCGCTGGTCGGTCCGTCGGTACCGGCTCCGAATCCCCGAGACCGGGGCCGTCATGCCTCGCCGGCGGTTCCGGCGCGGGCGGGGGAACGCGAAGCGGCGCCCCGCCGCCGAGGAGTCGGCGGGACGCCATCGGCGGTACGCCGGTCAGCAGCGACCGGACCTCGCCATCCGCTTCTGCATGGGATTGCCCATCGCCATGAGCCCGCCCATCCCCCACGGGGCGTTCCGCATCCCGCCGGCGCGCCTGAACATGCCCCGCAACACCTCGCCGGGCTTCTGCTGCTCGCCCATGTACGCCGTGACCACGATGAGCGCCCCGGTCATCGCCGGGACCGCCCACTGGAGCATCCGCATCTGCCGCTGGGTTGACGCCACGTTCGACGGCGTGTGCGAGTTCGGTTCGGTTACCCCCTCGACCGGCGGCCCGCCGGCCTTCTCCAACCGCATGCCGAGCAGCCGGCTGTAGCCGGTCACCGCCAGCGCGCCGACCGTCAACGCCGTCTTCAGCGTGCTGGCCCGGCCCACCCCCGACTGGGCGGCCACCCGAGGGCTCTCCGTCACCAGTTCCCCGACGGCCCCCGCGAGGTGGGCGCCGATCGCCGCGGCGTTCACCGGGGTCCACCGCGCCCAGCCGGCCGAGGCCATCGGCAGCCGCTGGGTTGAGTCGTTCATCTGTGCCGCCGCGCCGTTGACGCCGAACGCTCCCATCAGGGAGCCTCCGAACCAGGCCGCCAGGCCCAGATCGTGCATCGAGCGCAGTGCGGTGTGCCGTTCGGACATCTGATCCCCTTCCACCGTGTCGGGCGGTGCGGCATACCCGCCGCCCGGTCCGCTAATCCCGCCCGTCACCTGCTGATACGCCCCGGCAGCGCAGATACCGGGCCCGGCGTTCGTGCCGGCCGACGACCGGACGGGGCCGGGAGGAGTCGGCGGGCCGGTGGCGGGTAGGTCGTCGGACGACCGACGAGAGGGGTAGCGATGTCGCAGCCGGAAGAGAGCCGGGAGAAGACGGCGTCGACCGACGCGGTGCTGATGCACCCGGACAACGATCCGCGCAAGACCACGGCCCAGGTGCCGCCGCCCGCGGAACGCGGCGAGACCCGCGTGGAGCGCGACGGCGAGATGGTGCCCGTCGACACCGACGAGTGATCAGCCCGTCAGCGGGCCGGCAGGCCGGCGGCGAAGTCGGCCACCCGCGCCGCCAGCGGCCCGCTGGCGCGTACCCAGGTGAAGTGGTCCATCCGGGTGCCGGACTGCGCCGGCGTGTAGCGCTCGCGGACGACGGGCGCCGCCGACAGCTTCGCGCAGAGGTGGTCGACCGTCGGATGCGGGGTGTACTGGTCGTCGTCGACGCTGACCGCGAGCACCGGTGTGCGCAGCGCACGTACGGCCGCCTCGGCGTCCACCCCGTCCAGGTCCGGGAAGCGCCCGGTGCGCGCCGTGTACGCCCAGTCCCGGATGACCCCGCGCGCCTGCCGGCCGCCGAAGCCCCAGCCGGGCCAGACGCCGAGCAGCCGGGCCGTCGCCGCGATCGTCTGGGTGTACGGCAGGACGCCGTACCCGCGCAGGCCCGGGAAGCTGCGCCACCAGGGCACGCCGACGGCGACCAGGGCCAGCCCGTCGACGTCGGGCTCGCCGTGCACGGCGAGCCGTAGCAGGGCGGCCTGCCCGCCGAGGGAGTGCCCGAGCAGCAGCGTCCGGCGTCCGTCCCGCCGGGTCTTGAGCGCGGCCAGCGCGGCGCCCACGTCGGCGGCCAGTTCCGGGTAGCCGTACCGGCAGGCGCGGCTCGGCGCCGGGGTGCTCTCCCCGGTGCCGCGCAGGTCGGCCACCGCCACGGCCAGGCCGGCGGCGCGGAGCGCGGCGGCGAACGGCCGGTAGTAGCGGGCCCGGACGCCCATGGCGGGCATGATCAGCACCAGCGGGGCGTCGGTGACGCCGTCCGGCTCGGGATACACCTGTAGCCCGAGGCGGGCCCCGTCGACCTCGACGAATTCCTGCCGGTATTCCCCCGTCGCGTTCACCGCCCCAGGCTACGGCCCTTCACTACCGGCGGGTAACCGTGGGGTGGTGGGCGTCACGCCACCGCCGGAGCGGGGCGGCCGATGGTGCTGACCGTGGCGTAGACCGTGCTGAGCTGCTCGGCGCAGCGCTTCCACGAGTACCGGTTGCGGATGCGGTCCAGCGCCGCCGTGGCGTACGCGAAGCGCCGGACCTTGTCGGCGAGCAGCCGGCGCACCGCGGTGCCGAGGGCGCGGGTGTCCCGGGGCGGCACGAGGTCGCCGGTCAGCCCGTCGACCACGCTGTCGGCGATCCCGCCGACGTTCGTGCCCACCACCGGCACCCCGCACGCCATGCTCTCCAGCGGGGTGAGCCCGAACGGCTCGTACCAGGGGGCGGCGACCAGCAGGTCGGACGAGCGGTACCAGGCGGCGAGCTCCTCCCGGGGCAGCCTGCCCAGCAGCTTAACCCGGTCGGCGACGCCGCAGGACTCGGCGAGCGCGCGGAGCCGGCGGGCGAAACCGTCGGCGGGGAGCAGCGTGGCCGGCGGGCCGCCCACCACCACGCACTCGGCGTCCGGCACGGCCGGCAGGGCCCGGACGACGTCCTGGAGGCCCTTGCGCTCGACCATCCGGCCCACGGTGATGATGCGCGGGCGGGCCGGACCGCGGGGGGCGACGGGCCCCTCGGGGCGGAACAGTTCCTGGTCCACGCCGCCGGGGACCAGCGTCATCCGGGACCGGGGTACGCCGAGGCGGACCAACTCGCCGACCTCGTCCTGGCACTGCGCGATGACCCGGTCGGCGGCCCGTCCCAGGGCCCGCTCGTAGCCCATCCGGCCCGGTGGACTGGTGTCCCGGGCGCCCTGTGTCCGTCGCTTCACGGAGCCGAGGCCGTGGTAGGTCAGCACCACCGGCACTCCGGTGCGCCGGCCGGCGTGCAGGGTGGCCAGCCCGCTCGTCCAGTGGTGGGCGTGCGCCACGTCCGGCACCCAGTCGCCCTCGCGCCACTGGCCGGCCAGCCAGCGTCCGAACTCGCCCAGGTGCGGCAGCAGTTCGTCCCTCGGTACGCGCAGCGCCGGCCCGGCGGGCACGTGGCACACCTGGTAGCCGTCGGCGGTGAGCACGGAGTCGGGCGGGACGGTGGAGTCCCGACGGGTGTAGACGCGCACGTCGTGGCCCTCGCCGGCCAGGGCGGCGGCCAGCCCCGCCACGTGCGTGTGCTGACCGCCGGTCTCCTCCGCCCCTCCGACGGCGAGCGGACTGGCGTGCTCCGAGATCATCGCGATGCGCATCTACTTCCTCCATCGGCCGGCCCGTCGGCGGGGACCCGGTCGAGCCCCGGGGCGTCTCGTCGCCGCCTGGCGGACCCCGCCGCAGGAGTCCCTACCCCCGCCCTCCCCTCCTAACCGCCACCTGCCCGGTTCGTCCTGGCGGGCCGTCGGTCGGGTGTGCAGACACCGGCGGGCGGCGGGGCGAACCGCCCCACCGCCCGTGATCGGCCGACGACAGCCGGTCAGGGTCGGTCGTCGCGGAGCATGCCCGGCCCGAAGACCTCGTAGGCGATCCGCTCCACCGGCACCCCCCGGCGCAGCAGGCCGCCCCGGACCGTGTTCATGAACGGCAGCGGCCCGCAGAGGTGCACGTGGGCGTCGGGGACGAGCGGGATCAGCGCCGGATCGACCCAGCCGCTGGCCAACTCGGCGGTGACCCCGGCCAGCTCGCCGTCGGTGGGGTCCTCGTACCAGAGCGCGGTGCGCAGGTTGGGCAGCGCGGCGTGCAGGCGCGGCAGTTCGCCGCGGAACGCGTGCGCCGCGCCGGCCCGGTCGGCGTGCACCAGCACCACCGGGCGCTGGGGCTCGGTGGCGGCCAGGTGCTCCAGCGCGGCCATCGCCGGCGTCAGGCCGATGCCCGCGCTGACCAGCAGCAGGGGCCCCTCCCCGGAGACCACGCTGACCTCGCCGAACGCCGGGCTGAGCCGGAGGGTGTCGTCGACGCCCACCTGCTCGTGCAGGAAGGTGGAGACCATGCCGTCGGGACCGTCGCCGGTGGCGCGTACGCGCTTGACGGTGATCCGCCAGTGGTCGGCACCGGGCCGCCCGGAGAGGCTGTACTGGCGGATCTGCTGACCGCGCCCGCCGCCCAGGTCCACGGCGACCGAGGTGTACTGGCCCGGGACGAAGGTGGGCGCCGGCCCGCCGTCGGCCGGGACCAGGGTGAACGACACGACGTCGACCGCCTCGGTGGCCCGGTCGACGACCCGCCAGTCCCGCCAGACGGGCTCGCCCTCCGCCAGCCCGGCCTCGGTGTAGAGGCGGGCCTCCCGGGCGATCAGCTCACAGGCCAGCAGCCAGTAGACCTCGTCCCAGGCAGCCGCGACCTCGCTGGTGACGGCGTCGCCGAGCACCTCGCCGACGGCGGCGAGCAGGTGCCGACCGACGATCGTGTACTGGGTGGCGGTGATGCCCAGTGAGGCGTGCTTGTGCGCGATGCGGTCCAGGATCGGCCCCCACGGCGCATGGCTGCCCCCGGTCAGGTGTTCCGCGTACGCGACCACGGCGGCGGCGAGGGCGGCCTTCTGGGTGCCGGTGGCCTGGTTGCCGCGGTTGAAGATGTCGAGCAGTTCGGGGTGCGCGTCGAACATCCGCTGGTAGAACCGGCCGGTGATCGCCTCGCCGTGCGCCTGCACGGCGGGCAGGGTCGCCGTCACCACTGCTGCTGAGGACTCCGAGAGCACGACTGCCTCCTTCTGGGCTGAACACTCGGGCCCCAACAGCAAAACAGGTAACGGAAATACCTCTTCAGGGTCGAAAGTCCCGGGTCGAAGGTCGTCCGGATCACATCCGGGGGTCGGTCGGCCGTGGTGGACGCTCGACCGCGCTGGCTAGGGTCGGGACGTGAAGCTCAACCGGTCCACCGACATGGCGCTGCGCATCGCCATGCTCGCCGCCGCGAGCCCGCGACGGATGACCGTGGACGAACTGTCCGACCAGCTCGGCCTGCCCCGCAACCACGTCGCCAAGGTGGTGCAGCGGTTGCAGCGGCTCGGGGTGCTGGTCACCATCCGGGGCCGCTCCGGCGGGGTGGCCTTCGCCGAGGGCGGCGGGGACGTCACGGTCGGGCACGTGGTGCGGGCCTTCGAGGGCGACGACGAGGTGGTGTCCTGCGACGAGCCGGTCTGCTCGCTGCGCGCGTCGTGCCGGCTGCGGGGCGAGCTACGGCGCGCCCGCGACGCCTTCCTCGCCGTGCTGGACGGCGTGACCCTCGGCGGGCTCGTCGACGGCCCGACCGGTCCGGCGCTGCTCGCCCTCGGTCTGTCCCACGCCCGGCCGGCATCCGCCGCGCCGCCGTCCCCGGTGGCCCGGCGGGCCGTTCCCGATCTCGTCTGAGGAGGGACGATGTCCGACGGTACGGTCTCCCACCCGGTGTTCGCCCGGGTGTTCGAGCGGGCGAGCGTGGCGATGGACCGCGCCGGGGCGGCCACCCATCGGCGGCGGCTCGTCGCCGGCCTCGCGGGTCGCGTGATCGAGGTCGGCGCCGGCAACGGCCGTACCTTCGCGCACTACCCGGACACCGTCGGGCGGGTGCTGGCGGTCGAGCCGGAACCCCGGCTCCGGGCGGCTGCCCGCCGGGCGGCGGCCGGTGCGCCCGTACCCGTGGAGGTGGTCGACGGCCTCGCCGAGGCGCTGCCGGCGCCGGACGGCGACGCCGACGCGGTGGTGCTGTCCCTGGTGCTCTGCTCGGTAGCCGACCAGGCCGCCGCGCTGCGCGAGGCCCGTCGGGTGCTGCGGCCCGGCGGGCAGTTGCGCTTCTTCGAGCACGTACGCGCGCAGACTCCCGGCCTGCGCCGCGCGCAGCGGCTGGTCGACGCGACCCTCTGGCCGCTGCTCTGCGGCGGCTGCCACACGGGCCGCGACACGGTGGCCGCGATCCGGGCCGCCGGTTTCTCCGTCACCGAGCTGGACCGTTTCCGCTTTCCCGACAGCCGGCTCACCGGCCCGGCCGCCCCGCACGTGCTCGGCGTGGCCACCCGCGACTGACCCCCGTCGGCCAGCCCCGTCGCCGGCCTCCGACCGCGCCGGCCCCCGGCCCGTCTGCTCCCGGCCCTGGCCCGTCTGCTCCCGGCCCTGGCCCGTCTGCCCCTGGCGCTGGCCGGTCTGGCCCCGGACATGGCGGAACCCCGCGCCGGGACGGCACGGGGTTCCGCCGACGCGGTCAGGAGACCGAGATCGAGCCGTTCGCAGCGCGCACGCAGGCCACGGAACGCGCACTGGTGGTGGCCGCGCCCGTCAGGCACTGCCCGAGCACCTGGTGGCCGGCGGCGTTCGGGTGCCACGACTCCTGGCAGGTCTGGAAGTAGCTCACGCAGGTGTTCGCGATCCGCTGGATGGCGATCTTGTCCTTGCCGGAGAGGCTGGTGACGAAGACGCCGTTCGGCGGGTTGTCCTGGAGCCGGATCGGGGTGGCCAGGGCTCCGGTGGGGCTGGTGCCGGACTCGCAGAGCCGGGCGCCGTCGAAGGCCCGCTGCACGTTCAGGTAGACCAGGTCGGCGCCGGGGAACTCGGCGGCCACGGTGTCCCGGGTGGACTTCACCAGGGTGCCGAGGCCCTGCGAGAAGCGGTGCCCCGGCAGCAGGCTGGCCCGGTGGATCGGGCAGCCGGCCGCGTACCGCTCGGCGCCCAGCGCGCGGAACTTGTCCCGGGTGTCGTCGCGGCTGTCCTCCTCGTGGAAGCGCGCCTCGAGGTCGAGCGGCAGCGGGTTGGTGTAGTCCTGGAAGACGATGCGGTGCTGGCCGTCGGCGTCGATCTCGCGCAGCGTGGCGAGGATCTGGCGGACGGCCGAGACGGTCTCCGCGGTCGCGGCGCTCCACTGGGCGGCCGTGGCCAGGTCGGCGTCCGTGCACGGCTCCTGCGGGACCGGCCCGCCGAGGTAGGCCCAGAACTCCCACCAGCCCGTCCAGGCGTCGGCGATGAACCGGTTGGCGCACTTCACCGCGACGTCGCCGAAGGTGAACGAGCTGTTGTTCGAGCCGAGACCGAGCAGCACCAGGTCGATGTCGTGGGTCTGGCCTACCGCGCGGAGCTGGTCGAGCTGGGCGGCCACCTGACGGCCGTTGGTGCGGGCCGAGGAGGCGGCGGCGATGTCGTGCGGCTGGCCGCCGGAGCAGGCGAGGTTGAACCGGGCCTGGATGCCCGGCAGGCTGGCCCGGTGCAGTGAGGCGTTCGCCGAGCGGTGGCAGAAGAACGCGTTGCTGTTCGCGGCGGTCCAGCCCGGGAAGCCCTGGGCGACCCCGTTGGCGTCGGTCACCGGGGTGTACGCCCCGGCGCCCTCGCCGCTGATGAAGCTGTCGCCGAGCGCCACCGCGGCGGTGGGCAGCGCGGCGGTGCGCACCGGGGAGGTGGGTAGGGCTGCCGAGGCCTGGGCGGACAGCCCGACGGCGGTCGACAGGGTGGCGGTGGCGACGGCGAGCGCCGCCGCCAGTGCGGTACGACGGAACCTGGACATGACGTCCTCCATCTGTCCATCGAAACGTGAAAGATCCTCTGAGGGCAAGATCACATCACCCCGATGCGACGGACGTCAATGGCCCGTAACAAAATCGCTCCAGGAAGGACACACTCGTCCCCGCCGTGGCCAGGCCCCGCCGGTGGGCCGCTCTCGCTCGACACGGCCGACCTCGGCGCCGAGCGGGGGCACCGCGGAGGGCGGGGCCGACGTCGACCCCGCCGCTCGGGAAGGCCCGCCGCCGCGTCGTTGTTGTCCCGGTCGGAGCCGCCCGCCGCCGGCTCGCCGGCAAACCGGTCACGGGGTTCCGTACGCCGCATCCGGGCCGATCCCGGGCCCGGTCCCGCCCCGGCCCGCGCCCCACGGGCACGTGCCTCGCTGCGGGGCGCCGTCGTCCTGTCGCAACTCCCGGTTAGGCTCGCTGCGGCGCGCCGGCCGACCCGCGACGTCGGACGCGGCACACACATCGCCGAGACCTGGGAGTACGACCAGTTGACCGCAGAGCCTGAGACCCTGTACGGGGCCGACGACCTCACGCACCTCGAGGGGCTGGACGCCGTCCGCAAACGGCCCGGCATGTACATCGGCTCCACCGACAGTCGTGGCGTGGGTCACCTCGTCAACGAGATCCTCGACAACTCCACGGACGAGGGCGTAGCCGGCCACGCCACCAAGGTCGAGGTGACGCTGCACGCCGACGGCTCGGTCCAGGTCGACGACGACGGGCGGGGCATCCCCACCGACGTGCACGCCAAGTCCGGCATCTCCGGCGTCGAGCTGGTGCTCACCCGGCTGCACGCCGGCGGCAAGTTCGGCGGCTCCGGCTACAAGACCTCCGGTGGCCTGCACGGCGTGGGCGCCTCGGCGGTCAACGCGCTGTCCCGCCGGTTCGACGTCACCGTCCGTCGGGGCGGCAAGGTCCACGCGATGTCGTTCCGGCACGGCGTGCCGGGGATCTTCGACGGCGACGGCCCCGACGCGGCGTTCACCCCGGGCCCCGGCCTCCAGATCATCGGCGCGATGAAGCGCGGCCAGCGCACCGGCACCTCGATCCGCTGGTGGCACGACGCGCGCTACTTCGAGACCGGCGCCACGCTCGACGCCGACGCCGTGCGGATGAAGCTGCGCAACACCGCGTTCCTCGTGCCGGGCGTCAGCTACACGCTGCGCGACCACACCGGCGAGGAGCCCACCGAGGAGCGCTTCCACTACCCCAACGGTCTGACCGACATGGTGGAGTTCCTCGCTCCGGCCGGCGACCGGCCCGTCTCCGGCATGCTGATGGTCACCGGCGAGGGCACCTACCGGGAGAACGCGGCCGACGCCAACGGCGTCATGCAGTCCAACGTGCAGCGACGGGCCGAGGTCGAGGTGGCCTTCCGCTGGGGCACGGGCTACGAACGCACCGTCGAGTGCTTCACCAACACCATCCGCAACGCCCACGGCGGCACCCACCGCAAGGGCTTCGAGCGGGGCCTGGCGCGTACCCTCGCCGACGCCATCCGCAACACCCGTGGCCTGCTCAAGGCCAAGGAGGACCCGCCCACCCTCGACGACGTCCTGGAGGGCATGACCGCGGTCGTGCACGTGCGGATCCCGGAGCCGCAGTTCACCTCGCAGACCAAGGACGAGCTCTCCACCGCGGGCATCACCAAGGTGATTCAGACGCTGGTGGAGCAGCACCTGAAGGCATGGCTGGAGGACCGCCGGACCAAGGCCGAGGCGCGTACGGTCCTGCAGAAGATCGTCGACGCGGCGCGCGTACGGCTGACCCAGAAGCAGCAGAAGGACGCCGCCCGGCGCAAGACCGCCCTGGAGGGCGCGTCGATGCCGCCCAAGCTGGTCGACTGCCGCGCGGCGGGCATCGAGCGCAGTGAGCTGTTCATCGTGGAGGGGGACAGCGCACTCGGGACGGGGCGACTTGCCCGATCTGCCGAATATCAGGCGCTTCTTCCGATTCGGGGCAAGATCCTCAACGTGCAGAAGGCCAACCTCCAGCAGGTGCTGGACAACGCCGAGTGCGCCGCGATCGTGCAGGTGCTCGGCGCCGGCTCCGGCCGCACGTTCGACCTGTCCGCCATGCGCTACGGCCGAGTGCTGATCATGGCGGACGCCGACGTGGACGGCGCGCACATCCGCACCCTGCTGATCACGCTCTTCGCCCGCTACATGCGTCCGCTGATTGAGGCCGGCCGCCTCTACGCGGCGATGCCGCCCCTGCACAAGATCACCACCAGGGGGCGCAACCCGCAGACGATCTACACCTACACCCAGGCGGAGATGGAGGCGACGGTCCGCAAGCTGGAGAAGGCCGGCAAGCAGATCGTCACCCCGATCCCGCGGTTCAAGGGTCTCGGCGAGATGGACGCCGACGAGTTGTGGGAGACGACGATGAACCCGGCCACCCGGGCCGTGCGCCGGATCACCATCGACGACGTCGACGCCGCCGAGCGGATCCTCGAACTGCTGATGGGGGAGAAGGTCGAGCCGCGCCGCAACTGGCTCATCGACTCCGCCGACCGGGTCGACCGCGAGGCGATCGACGCATGAGCACCGCCCGCCGAGAGGGAAGCTGAACGATGGCACGCCGTAAGGACGACCGCGCCAAGGTGGACCTGTCCGCCTTCGACCAGGCCGGCGCGCGGGTCTTCGACAACCCGCTGGTCACCGAGGTCTCCGACTCCTACCTGGAGTACGCCTTCTCGGTGATCCACTCCCGGGCCCTGCCCGACGCCCGCGACGGCCTCAAGCCGGTGCACCGGCGCATCCTCTGGTCGATGTACGAGCAGGGCCACCGCCCCGACCGGGGGCACGTGAAGTCCGCCCGCATCGTCGGGGACTGCTTCGTCGCCGGGACCCTGGTCTCGACGCCCGAGGGCCTGCGGCCGATCGAGGATGTCGACGTCGGTGACCTCGTGTTGGACGGCGACGGGGCTGCCATCCCGGTGGCCGCTGCTTATCGGAATCCGGATTCGGAGCTGGTCCGGGTCACGTGGAGCAACGGCCACACCATGGTCGTGACGCCCGGACAGCGTTTCCGTGTGGTGGATGAGGACCTGGCTGTCCGGTGGGTGGAAGCCCGAGACCTGACTGGGCATCTCACTGTCGCGTACGGGACGCGCCGCGGGGCGGCTCCGGCACCCGCATCCGGCGGCGACCCGTACGACTATGTCCGTGGGCTCGTGGTGGCCGAAGGCTTCGCCGTCGATCGGTCTCGCGACGCTGACGGCCGCGTACGGCTGCACATGTGCGACGTAGAACCGCTCGACGTGGCCCACGGGTGGGCCATCGCGAACGGATTGAACGCCTCCCGAGGCAAGCGCGAAGCAAGCGATCCGCGCCATCGTGACCAGCACATCCTCACGTTCGCCAGGCACGAGGGGCTGCTCGAGGCCGGCACGCCACTCAGTCACGCGAAGCGCGTGCCCGACGACGTGCTCGCAAATCGTTCCGCGTGGTCGCCGTTCCTCGCCGGCTTCTTCGACGGTGACGGCTACATCCGCAAGCGTTACCGCGAACTCGTCTTCGTGAGCACCAGCGAGGTGTTGGTGCGTCAGATCTACTCCATGCTCGCCGACCTGGGGGTGCACGGTCACCACTGGAGCAGCGGACGCGACGGACACCGCCCGCTTCTCGGCCTCTCCGTCACCGGCCGGGATGCTGCTGTGGTCGCCGAGTTGCTCCTGCCCTGGGTACGCATCGGTTACAAGAGCGACGGCCTCCGGCGGGTGGTCGAGCTGGGCTATCGATACGGGGGCAAACAGGGCAACGACCGCCTGCCGTGCCGGCCGGTGATGCAGGAGTTCACCAGCGCCCATCAGGGCGGTGGATGGTTCCGCGACGAGGACGGCAACGCCTTCCGGGCGTCCCTGTCAGGCCCTGGGAGCAAGGTGCGGTACGGCAAGGACCGCAACGGTCTGCCCTTGTCGGAGCGGTCGTTTCCGCTTTGGCGCGCGGAGCGGGACGGTTGGGTTCGCAAACTCCGGCGTATCGGTTCGCCCCTCGCCAGCCGACTCGAGTCGTTGGCTGGGCGGTCGTTCCTGCGGGTTGTCTCCGTCGAAGCCGTGGCGTCCGCTACCACCTACGACATCCAGGTCGACTCCGACGAGCACGCCTTCGTAGCTGAGGGCTACGTGGTCCACAACTGCATGGGCAAGTACCACCCGCACGGCGACACCGCGATCTACGACGCGATGGTGCGGCTGGCGCAGAGCTTCTCGTTGAACGTTCCCCTCATCGACGGGCATGGAAATTTTGGTAGTCCGGACGATGGACCGGCGGCCTCGAGATACACCGAGGCCCGGATGTCGCGGGAGGCGATGCTGCTCGTCGGCGAGCTGGGCGAGGACACGGTCGACGTCGAGCCCAACTACGACGGCTCGCTGACCCAGCCCACCGTACTGCCCGCCGCGTTCCCCAACCTGCTGGTCAACGGCGCGTCGGGGATCGCGGTCGGCATGGCGACCAACATGATCCCGCACAACCTCGGCGAGGTGGTCTCCGCCGCCCGCTGGCTGATCAACCATCCGGACGCCACCCTCGACAAGCTCATGGAGTTCGTCCCGGGCCCCGACCTGCCCACCGGTGGGCTGCTGCTCGGGCTCGACGAGGTGCGTCGGGCCTACGAGACCGGGCGCGGCGTCGTGCGGATGCGGGGCAAGGTCGAGATCGGCCCGCTGGAGGGCAGCCGGGGCCGGCAGGCGATCACCGTCGTGGAGCTGCCGTACGGCGTCGGTGCCGAGAAGGTCATCGCGGCCATCACCAACGAGGTCAACAAGACCAAGCGGCTCACCGGCATCGCCGACGTCAAGGACCTCACCGACCGGGAGAGCGGCACCCGCCTGGTCGTCGAGTGCAAGGTCGGCGTCAACCCGCAGGCGCTGCTCGCCGACCTCTACCGGCTCACCCCGCTGGAGCAGTCGTTCGGCGTCAACAACCTGGTGCTGGTCGACGGGCAGCCGCAGACCCTCGGGCTGAAGGCGCTGCTGGAGGTCTTCCTGGCCCACCGCTACGAGGTGGTGACCCGGCGCAGCTCGTACCGCCGCCGCAAGCGCGAGGAGCGGCTGCACCTGGTCGACGGCCTGCTGATCGCCCTGCTCGACATCGACAAGGTGGTCAAGCTGATCCGGGCCAGCGAGGACGCCCAGGCCGCCAAGGACGGCCTGATGCAGAAGTTCAGGCTCTCCGAGATCCAGGCCACCTACATCCTGGACACCCCGCTGCGCCGGCTGACCAAGTACGACCGGATCGAGCTGGAGGCCGAGCAGGAGAAGCTCCGCAAGGAGATCGCCGAGCTCTCCACGATCCTCGACGACCCGAAGGTGCTGAAGAAGGTCGTCTCCGACGAGCTGGCGGCGGTGGTGAAGCAGTTCGGCGCGGCGCGTCGCACCACGCTCGTCGACGGGGACCTCAAGGAGGTGCTGGCCGCGTCCGCGCCGGCCGGCCCGCTGGAGGTCGCCGACGACCCCTGCCAGGTGATCCTCTCCGCGACCGGGCTGGTCGCCCGGACGGCGGCGGAGTCGGAGGAGGCGTCCGAGGGCCGCCGGCGGCACGGCCGGACCAAGCACGATGCCGTACGCGCCGTCGTGCACTCGACCGCCCGGGGGAAGGTGCTGCTGGTGACCAGCGCCGGCCGGGCGTTCAAGGTCGACGTGCTGCCGTTGCCGGTCCTGCCCGAGCAGGCGGGGACGGTGTCGCTGCGCGGCGGGATGGCCGCCGCCGAGCTGGTGCCGCTGGAATCGGGGGAGACCGTGGTCGGGCTGGCCCCGCTCGGGCCGACGGCCGAGGGCTCCCCGGGCCTCGCCCTGGGCACCCGGCAGGGCGTGGTCAAGGTCTGCGCACCGGAGTGGCCCGTGCGCTCGGACGAGTTCGAGGTGATCGGCCTGCGGGAGGGCGACGAGGTGGTCGGGGCGACCTGGCTCACCGACGGCGCGGAGACGCTCACCTTCGTCACGTCGGAGGCGTCGCTGCTGCGGTTCGCCGCCGGGCTGGTCCGGCCGCAGGGGACCAAGGGCGGCGGCATGTCGGGCATCAACCTGCCCGCCGGCGCCCGGGTGGTGTTCTTCGGGGCGGTCCGCACCGACGACCCGGGTCACGGCGAGCCGATGGTGGTCACCTCCACGGGCGCCACGGTGAAGGTGACGCCGTTCCAGGCGTACCCGGCGAAGGGGCGGGCGACCGGCGGAGTGCGCGCCCATCGCTTCCTCAAGGGTGAGACCGACGTGGCCGTCGCCTGGGTCGGGTCGCGTCCGGTGGCCGCCACCGCCACCGGCGAGCCGGTGGAGCTGCCGGCGGCGGACCCGCGCCGCGACGGCTCCGGCTTCGCCGTGATGCTGGGCCCCACCGTCGTCGGCCACCAGATCGAACGCGACTGACCACCCTGTCAGGGGCCGGCTGCCTACGCGGCCGGCCCCTGACGCTGCCCGCCCCCGCCCCACCCTCGCGCCGCACCCCACCCCAACCCGCCCCGTTGATCATGAAGTTGTTGTCGCGACACGCCGCTGCGACAGGCAACAACTTCATGATCAACGGGGCGAGACGGTCGGGCGGGGCGAGGCGGGCGGGGTGGGACGGGCGGGGCGGGTTCGTCAGGGTTTCGGGGTGGTGGGGGTGGTGCCGCGTAGGTGGGCCACCAGGCGCATGCCGTGGTAGACGGCGAGGGCGGCGGCGGTGCCCAGGGCGATGCCGTTGAACGAGAGGTCCCCGGCGGTGAGGGTGTAGTTGGCGGCGCCGACGATCACCGCGACGGCGGCGGTCATCAGGTTCACCGGGTCGTGGAAGTCCACCCGGCTCTCGATCCAGATCCGCGCGCCGAGGATGGCGATCAGGCCGTACAGGGCGGTGGTGGCGCCGCCGAGCACGCCGGCCGGCACGGTGAGGATCAACGCGCCGAACTTCGGGCTGAGCCCTAGCAGCACCGCCGTCAGGCCGGCGATCCAGTACGCGGCGGTGGAGTAGACCCGCGTCGCCGCCATCACACCGATGTTCTCCGCGTAGGTGGTGGTGCCGGACCCGCCGCCGGACCCGGCGAGCATCGTGGCCAACCCGTCGCCCATGAACGCCCGACCCATGTCCCGGTCCAGGTTCCGGCCGGTCATCGCGGCGACCGCCTTCACGTGCCCGGCGTTCTCGGCGATCAGCACCAGGATCACGGGGATCACCAGTACGACCGCGCGCAGGCTGAAGCTCGGCGCGTGGAACTCGGGCAGGCCGACCCAGGCCGCGTCGCGCAGGCCGTCGACCGCTGCCGGGTCCAGGTCGCCGAGCACGGCGGCGAGGCCCCAACCGACCCCCACCCCCAGCAGGATGGACAGCCGGGCCAGGAAGCCCCGGAACGCCACCGTGGCGAGCAGGATGGCGGCCAGGGTCACCACGGCGATCAGCGGCTGGGCCTTCACGCCGGTGCCGCTGCCGTCGCCGTCCCAGGCGACCGGGGCGAGGTTCAGGCCGATCAGCGCGACGATCGCCCCGGTGACCACGGGTGGCATCAGCGCGTCGATCCAGCGTGACCCGGCGAGCTGGACGACCAGCCCGACGGCGGCCAGCGCCGCGCCGGCGACGACGATGCCGCCGAGCGCCGGGCCGATGTCGCCGCCGGCCTTGGCCGCCAGCACCGGCGCGATGAAGGCGAAGGACGAGCCGAGGTACGAGGGCAGCCGGTTGCCGGTGATCAGCAGGAACAGCAGGGTGCCGAGCCCGGAGAAGAAGAGCGTGGTGGCGGGCGGGAAGCCGGTGATCAGCGGCACCGTGAAGGTGGCGCCGAACATCGCCACGACGTGCTGCACGCCGACGCCGAGGGTGCGGGGCCAGGAGAGGCGCTCGCCGGGGTGGACCACGTCGCCGGGGCGGATGGACCGGCCGTCGCCGTGGACCGCCCACGCGGACCAACGGGAGCGCGGCTCGGTGGAGGACTGGGTCATGAAACGCCCTTCGCGTCGTGACGAGGTGACGGGGGCGCAGGTGAGACCCAGGAGTCGTTTCTAGCAGAGGCCCGGTACGGCCCGGCCGGTGGCCTGGGCGCAAGCGGCCCCGCTCACCGCCGGTCGCGGCCTGGTCGGGCGGGTCAGGCGACGCCGGCCGGGCGGAACTGGACGCTGACCCGGGGCCCGACCGGGCGGGTGGTCTTGGGCACGGCGTGCTCCCAGGTGCGCTGGCAGGAACCGCCCATCACCACGAGGTCGCCGTGACCGAGCGGGAAGCGCAGGCTGTCGCCGCCGCCGCGGGGCCGGAGCAGCAGCGGGCGGGGCGAGCCGAACGAGACGATGGCGACCATGGTGTCGGTGTGCGCGGAGCGGCCCTGGGTGTCGCCGTGCCAGGCGACGCTGTCCCGGCCGGAGCGGTAGAGGCACATGCCGGCGGTGACGAAGGGCTCGCCGAGTTCGGGGGCGTAGTGCCGGGTGAGGGCGGTGCGCGCCTCGGTGAGCAGCGGGTGCGGCAGCGTACGGTCGCCGGCGTACCAGCAGAGCAGCCGGGGCACGTCGACCTCGGCGTCGTACATCGTGCGGCGCTCGGCCCGCCAGGGGACGTCCCGCAACAGGACGTCGAAGATCTCGTCGGAGCCGCTGACCCAGCCGGGGAGGTGGTCGACCCAGGCGCCGCGGGTGAGCGGGTGCCGGCGCAGCCGCCCGGCCAGCGGGCTCAGCGACGGGCCGGCGGCGGCGAGGTCGAGCATCGACGGTTGGTAGGCGGGCCCGGTCATCCGCGCAGCATACCCGCCATGTTGGTACAGGTGTACGACGTGTCGCCTTCGGTGGCCGGTCGACCTCGGCGGTGGCCTCGCCGTCGGCGAAGGTCGTCACCATGACCACGTCTCCGGTCCCGTGACCGTGACCGGGACCGGCGCCGTACCGCCGCGTCAGCGTTTGAGCATCCGGCGCACCTGGCCCCCGAGCACCTGCTTCACCCGGGCCTGCAGGCGCTGCCCGCGCAGCGTCTCCGCCTCCCTGCGCAGTTCGACGTTGCGGTCGTGCAGCCACTGGATCCGCGTCAGCAGCGCCTCGGGGGCGGTCGCGGCGGCCGGGCGTACGGCGGGCGGGAAGGTGGTGGAGCGCACCTGCGCGTCGAACCGGGCCGCGCTGTCGCCGTCGGCGAAGGAGTTGCCGAGGTCGTGCTTGGCGAGGAAGGCCAGCATGGTCTCGTAGCGCGACCGGTGTCCGGCGTTGAGCGCCGTGTAGTTCGCCTCCTCGTAGAGTTCGGCGGCGTCGATGTCGGCCGGCACCTCCTTCATCACCCGGTGCGGGATGTCGAAGTACCGGGCGAGTTCCAGGGTGCGCGAGTCGTGGGCGAACAGGTAGCCGGGCGTGCCGGCGACCAGCGCGGTGATGGTGCCGTGGATGCGGGTGCCGAACGCGAACTCGAACCCGGAGAGGTAGTCCATCCAGGTCCAGGGGTCGACGAACATCCGCACCTTGTCCTCGGTGAACAGCGGGTGCGAGGTGTGGATCGGGATCTTGCTGGACTTGCCCCGGTCCGCGGGGGCGTCGCCGTAGAGCAGGGTGCCGAGCGTCTTGAGGTCCTGCGGCAGGTAGCGCAGGTTCGGGTACCGCTCGTGGTGCCGGGCGATGATCTCTGCCATCGACGAGACGTACGGCGAGACGGTGAGCGCGAGCCTGTCCTCCGGGGCCAGCGCCGCCTTGCGCTTCTGCACCCGCAGGCTGTCGCCGTGCAGGAACATCGACGGGCAGCCGATCACGTCGACGGCCGAGAAGCCCAGGGTGCGCAGGTAGTCGTGGGTGATCTCGCCCCGGACGCCGATGCTGTGCGAGCGGTCGAGGACGGCCCGTACGAACCGGGTGACGACGTCGTCGATCGGGCGCAGGTACTCCCGGTCGCCGTGGATGTCGGTCTGCACGCCGACCCCGAGCACCACCACCGGGATCTTCAGCTGCTCGATCAGCTTCGTCATGGTCTCGATGCGGTGGGCGTAGCTGCGCCGGAAGGCGTTGGCGAGCGGTACGACGTAGACGTCGTACCGCTCGTTGATCATGTCGGCCTCGCGCAGGTTGACCCTGAACTCGGTCGAGGTGATCTCGGCGGTGGCGGTGCGCAGCAGCTTGTGGGCGGCGTGGCTGAAGACGAGGTTGCCGTTGTTCTCGCCGATCCAGTTCCGCTCGAACGTCTCCTCGGGGGAGTAGACGTCGAACGGACCCTTCTTCGCCCGCATCAGGATGCGCCGGTGCATTCGTCCCGCCTCTCGTCACCTTCGGGTCCCGGAATACTAGCCAGGCATCCGGCGCGGACCCGGACGCCCTGCGCTGCCGTCTCGGGACAAAACGCCTCGACCATCGGGAACCGGGGAGGGCGTCCACGCCTGTCGGGGCATAACGGACACTCGCGGACGGTACGGAACAGAGCCTCACGTTCGGCAGGTAGGGTGCCCGACGGGCGGTACCGACCGGTGGGCCGCCAGCAGGCCCCGCGGGGCGCCTGCCCGCGGAGGGCCGAGGAGGAGACGTACGTGCTGGTGAGCCTGCGGAGCGCCGGGATGTCGGCATGACGGACGCCGCGACCGTCGCGCCGGCCGAACGGCCCGCGTCCTCGGCCAACCGCCTGCCGTCGCTGACGGGGCTGCGCTGGGTCGCCGCCCTGCTCGTCTTCGGGTTCCACGCCGCGACGATGGGCATCATCGCCGAGCCCGGCCACAAGGCCGTCGTGGACTGGATCTTCACCCTCGGCCTGTCCGGCGTGCAGTTCTTCTTCATCCTCAGCGGCTTCGTGCTGGTCTGGTCGGCGCGGCCCACCGACACCCGCCGGGCGTTCTGGCGCCGCCGGGTGGCCAAGATCTGGCCGAGCCACGTGGTGCTGTGGGGGGCGGCCCTGGCGGTCGCGGCCTGGTTCGCCGACCCGGTGGACCGGTTCGTCGCCGTGGAGAACCTGTTCCTCCTCCAGGCCTGGGACCCCCGGCCGGGCCACTTCTACAGCATCAACACGGTCAGCTGGTCGCTGTCCTGCGAGTTCTTCTTCTACCTCTGCCTGCCGCTGGCGCTGCCGCTGATCCGTCGGGCCCGGCCGTGGGCGCTGTGGGCCGTCGTGGTCGCGGTGCCGCTGCTGATCCTGGCGCTCTGGCCGGGCCAGGCCCTGGTGCCGGAGGAGAGCCGCTGGTGGTTCACCCAGGTCTTTCCGCCCGTACGGTCGCTGGAGTTCTGGATGGGCGTCGCCGCCGCCGAGCTGATGCGGCGGGGCCGCTGGCGGGGCCCGCGCCTGCCCGTCGCCAGCCTCGTCTTCGTGGCGACCTGGCTGGTCGCCGCGCAGTGGGTCCGCGCCGAACTGTGGGCGGCCCTGCTCTCGGTGGCGTACATCCTGGTCATCACCGCGGCGGCCGACGCGGACGTGCGCGGGCGGCGCTCGCCGTGGCGGTCCCGTCCGATGATCTGGCTCGGCGAGGTCTCCTTCGCCTTCTACCTGGTGCACGTCCTGGTGATGATCACCGTCCTGCGGCTCACCGGCGACTGGGGCGTGGGCTTCCGCGGCTGGTGGGGACTGGCGGTGGTGCTCGGCTTCCTGCTGGTGAACCTGGCCCTGGCCGGCCTGCTGCACCGCTTCGTGGAGAAGCCGATGATGCGGCTGCTCACCCCGCGCCGGCCCGCCCGGCCGACGCCGCCCGGCGGGGACGACGCCGGGAGCACCTCCGGCGGTACCGGGCCGGCGGAGGCGTCGGGGAAGCGGGACAGCGCCGTGCCGCGCCCCCGGTCCGCCGAGCCACGGACCGGGGACCGACCGGCGTACGTCGACTCACGCTGACCGTCCCGGCGGGCGGGACGTTCCCGCCGGGGCCGGCCCGCGCACGGACGGTAATCCCACGGTTTCGGTGACGCCGGTCACCATGGCGCCGAATCGGTCAACCAACGTGCGCGGGTCGATTCACGCCGCGAATTCGGGGTGCCGATGTCCGCCTGCTTGACCCCTCGTCCCCCGGAGGGCTCCCAGAAACGGTCGTCCCATTGAGTCACGACAGTGGCTCGATGCCCGCAAAATCGGGCCCAGGATCCAGGTTTAGGCAGGTGGGGTGGGGTTGGCAGGGCGCGAACCGGCCAGTAATGTCGGCGCGTCCGGTGCGGTACCCGATCGCCAGAGGGCGACGCCGCGCCGACCCGCCTAATCGTGAACGACGAACCGGGGACCCACTGCTTCATGGGGTGAATCCGAGGGCCGTAGGCCCTTGGTAGGGCGTTCTTCCCGCCCGAATCCGTCAGCTAACCCGGTCGGCGGTGTCGGAAGGAGTTCCATCCTCGTGCAGCACCCATCCGCCCCTCGGTTGTTCCGCCGTCTCCACGGCGTCGCGGTGCCCGCGCTCCTCGGCCAGCAGGTCGTGAGCTGACCGACCGGTCACCGTCGTTCGTCGCCCGGCATCCCGGGCGCACCCCCTGAGCAGCCCAGCACCCCGCACGGACGCCCGTCCGCGCGGTCGGTCCGCCCTGCCCTCGGCACGGATCGCGGGCTGCCCACCCCGAGCCCGTGGAGGAAACCGTGAAGCACCACCTCAAGCGACAGCTGCGTCGCCTCACGTCCGAACGTCCGTACCAGCTGGCCGCCGCGTCCGCCGCCGCGCTCGTGCTGGCGTCGGGCACGGGCGCGCTGCTGGCCAGCACCGACGAGGCCCCCGCCGCCGCGCAGGCCCCGGTCGCCGCGACCGAATCGCGCGACGACGACGCCGCCTCGCGCGGAGCGGCCCGGGTCACGACCGCCCCGTCCAGCGCCGCTCCGGCGGCCTCCAGCGCAGCCCCCTCGGCCAGCGCCTCCAGCGCCGCCGCCAACCCGGATGTGACCCGTGAGCCGGAGCGGCCGAAGCCCCCGGCGGCCAAGAGCCTGAACTACGACTACCAGGCCCAGACCACCTTCTACAACTGCGGCCCGGCGGCCGTCCGGCACGCCCTCAGCGCCGCCGGCATCGCGCGCAGCCAGGACACCCTCGGCGCCCAGCTTGGTACCGACCAGATGGGCACCGACTCCGCCGAGGACACCACCCGCGTGCTGAACGCGACGGTGAAGGGTGCGCCGTACCGGACCCGGATGATTCCCGGCGGCGCCGCCACCCCGGCCCAGATGGACCGGCTCCAGGCCGACGTCGTCGCGGCCATCGGCGACGGGCGGGGCGTCGTGGTGAACGTGGCCGGCAGCGCCACGGACACCAACGGCGGCTGGCACTCGTTCCCCGGCGGTCACTACGTCGCCGTCGTCGGCTACCAGGACGAGGGCCGGCTGGTGAAGATCGCCGACTCGGCGAACCCCGCGACCGCCTCGTACTGGATGAGCACCATCGCCCTGGCGAACTGGGCCGCCACCCGCGGCTACTCCGCCTGAGCGACACCGTCGGGCGTCGGCTCCCACCCGGGGGCCGGCGCCCGATGTCGTGTCCGGGTCACGGCCCTCGCCCTCGGCCCGCCCGGGTGACAGACTGCGCTGCATGGTCGACGGAACGGGTGACCGGGAGGACGGCCGGCGCGTGCTCCTGCTGCTGCACGGCATGGGCGCCACCGGCGAGGTGTGGCTGCCGTGGGCGCCGCTGCTGGAACGCCGGTGGGCGGGGCGGTGGCTGGCGCCGGACCTCGCCGGCCACGGCTGGTCGCCGCCGCTGCCGGAGTACTCGTTCGCGGGGCTGGCCGCGCGGATCGCCGCCGCCCTGCCGGCGGGGGAACGGCTCGTCGTGCTGGGCCACTCCCTCGGCGGGGTGGTCGGGCTGGCGCTGGCCGCCCGCGGCGCCGGCCTGCCGGTCGACGCCGTGGTCGGGGTCGGCATCAAGGCGGTCTGGTCACCGGCGGAGCTGGCGAAGGCAGGCGAGTTGGCGACCCGGCCGGTGACCTGGTTCGCCAGCCGGGACGAGGCGGCCCGCCGCTACCTGCGGGTGGCCGGGCTGACCGGGCTCGTCGCCCCGGAGCATCCGATCGTGGCGGCCGGGCTGCGCCAGGTCAACGGCCGCTGGCGGCTGGCGATGGACCCCGCCGCGTTCGGCGTGGGCGAGCCGGGCCTACCCGCCCTGCTGGCGGCCACCGACGTGCCGGTGCTGCTGGCCCGCGGCGAGCACGACCCCATGGTCACCGACGCCCAGCTCAAGGAGTTGGGCGTGCCGGTCGCCACCCTGCCCGGCCTCGGGCACAACGCCCACGTCGAGGCCCCCGAGGCGGTCCTGGCCCTCGTCGACCCCTACCGCTGACCGGAGGCGTCAGGTGGTGGGGGAGAGCGTCGCCTCGTCCGGGTCGACCGGCACGCCGGGCCCGCCGGCGGTACGCGGGGCCGGCGGGTTCCAGCCCTCGTCGAGCTGCCGCCGCGCCGCCGCCAGGAACGCCTCGGCGTACGACTCGGCCGGGAAGTCGCCCAGGTAGCGGCTCCGGGTGGTCCACCGCGCCGAGGCCAGCGGATCGGTGTCCAGCAGCGCGGTCAGCACCTCGTCGACGTTGGACATGTCGGGCCGCAGCACGTAGCCCGACCCGGCGAGGGGGAACTGCTCGCCGAACCGGTCGCCGGAGCCCACCATGTCGGTCACCGCGTACGGCTTGCCCGAGTAGAGGTAGTCGGAGATCACCCCGGAGACGTCGGAGATGAGCGCGTCCGAGCGGTTCACGCACTCGGTCAGGGTCAGCTCCCGGCTGGCGGCGGCGCCGAAGACGTGCTGCCGGCCGCTGCGGGCCCGGTCCGCGGCCAGCAGCTCGGTGAGCCGGCCCAGCTGGCGGGCGGAGGCCGGGTTCTGCGAGGTGTACGGGTGGGCCCGCAGGATCACCGTCGCGCCCCGGTCGAGCAGCCGGCGGAGCAGCTTCTCGGCCACCGGCAGGGAGCAGTAGTTGGCGTCGGCGTTGTGCCCCGTCCAGGTCGGCGTGTAGAGCACCGTCGGGTTGGCCCGCCCGGACGCCGCCTCGGGGCGTACCTCGATCGCCTCGACCTGCGGGCGGCCGACGACGACGAACTTCTCCGCCGGGATGTCGACCCCGGCGCGGGCGTACCGGTCGATGGCGGCCTGACCGGCGACGAAGATCCGGTCGAAGATCGCCGAGACCGGGTTGGCGCTCGGGGCCTTGTCGCTGTCGCCGTGGTGCAGCTGGACGTGGGTCAGCTGGGTAAAGCGGATGCAGTGGCTGTTCTTCGCGCCGTGGTTGACGTAGAACGCCACCCGCAGGCTCGGCACCAGCGCCTCGTCCATCGCCCTCGTGGTGGGGCAGTAGACCACGGGCGCGCTGGTGGCCGCCGCGATCACGGGCAGGAACTCCGGCTCGCGCACCATCACCAGGAACGGCCGCCCGATCCGCTCCAGGTACGGCAGCCACATGGTGACCTGGTACTCCGAGCCCGGCGGGGCGGAGAAATGGAGCAGGAACTCGGGCTGGTGCCGGCGCAGCGCGCGGGACACCGCCGAGCCGCCGGCCCCCGGGCGGAACCGGCGTCGGGCCAGGTCCAGCCCGACCGCCCCGGCACCGGCGGCCACCAGCAGCACGGCCGCCAGCGCGACCCCGGCCGGCAGCGCCGCGACGGCGGCCAGCGCCAGCAGGGCGAGCAGCCCTGACAGCGCGTCGCCGAGGCGGGCGGCGACCAGCGGCGTCCAGGTGCGCACCGGCAGGTTCGCGGCGCGTACCTCCAGTCCACCGGCGTCCCGCAGCGGATTGACCAGCAGTACCAGTCCCAGCAGGACCAGGGCGGTCGCGGCCAGCGCCGGATCGAACCCGGCGTCGAGGCGGCGGGCGTAGCCGACCAGGATCGCCGCCGCGACCAGCGCGGTCTCCGCCGCGTTGTCGGCGCCCGGCCGTACCCGCCGCTCCCAGGTGGCGGCCGCGAGGGCGGCCACGGCCAGCCCCAGCCCCCAGCCGGTCGCGCCGGTCAGCGCGACGACGAGGAACGCCAGCACCGCCAGGCCGGTGGCCAGCGCGCGGGCGAGCAGCTTCCGAACCAGGTCACCACGCATGTCGGCTCCGTTTCCCGCCGTGGCCCGAAAATCCGCCGTCAGCCGAGGCCGGCCGGGCTGGCGTCCCGCTCGGCGCGCGGCGGGCCCGGCTGGGCCGGCACCTCGCCCGGCGCGCGGCGCACGTCGATGACCTGGCCGGTCAGGTCCGAGATCAGCACGTCCAGCGACGCCTGGGCGACGGTCTCGGCGGCGAGCAGGGTGTGCTCCGGTTCCTCGCCGAACGCCTTGGTGCGCATCGGGGTCGCGGTCCGCTCGGGGTTGACGCAGTTGACCCGTACGCCGAACTCCGCCCACTCGTCCGACAGCGCCTGGGTGAGGTTGACCAGGGCCGCCTTGGTGGAGGAGTAGAGCGCGTAGTCGGCCCGGCCGCGGGTGTAGGAGCTGGAGGTGTAGAGCAGCAGCTGGCCCTTGGTCTGCTGGAGGTAGGGCAGCGACTGGCGGGCCACGATGACCGGCCCCACGAAGTTGACCTGGAGCACCCGGTCCATGGTCTCCTGGTCCATCTCCGAGAGGGGACCCTTCTCCAGGATGCCGGCGGTGACCACCACGTGGTCGATCCGCCCGGTGGCCTCGAAGGCGGTCTTCAGCGCCGCCTCGACGTCCTCGGCGCGCTCGACGTGGGTGCCGGTGCTGGAGCGGCTGAACGGGAAGACCTGCGCGCCGTAGCGGCGGGCCAGCTCGGCGAGGTCGTGGCCGATGCCGTAGCTGCCGCCGAAGATCACGATGGTCCGGCCGGTCAGCTCCTCGGTGTAGCTGCGCTCGTCGGTCACCCGGGGCGCCTGCGCGGCGGCGAGCTGGAACAGCTTGTCCGCCAGGTGCACGTCGACCGGGTGGGTGACCTTGATGTTCTCGTCGGAACCGTCGATGACCTTGATCGGGGTGCCGGGCAGGTAGCGCAGCACCACCCCGCAGTCGTCGGTCGCGGCGAAGTGCGGGTCGCCCTCGGCGAGCCGGTAGGCCTCGCGGATGGTGCCCGAACGGAACGCCTGCGGGGTCTGGCCCCGGCGCAGCGAGGAGCGCACCGGGATGTCGGTGATGCAGTCGTCCCCGTCGACCTGGATGATCGTGTCGGCCGACGGGATGGCCACGTCGACCGCCGCGTACGTCCAGAGCGCGTTCACGCACTCCCGGACGATCCGGCCGCTGACCAGGGGCCGTACCGCGTCGTGGAAGAGGATGTTGCAGTCGCCCTCGCCGACGGCGTCGAGCGCGATCCGGGTGGTGGCGTTGCGGGTGTCGCCGCCCTCGATGACCCTGGTGACCTTGCGGAAGCCGGCCTTGTCGACGATCTGCTGCGCGTCGGCGACGTGGCCGGTGGCCATCAGCACGATGATCTCGTCGATCTCGGGCGCCGCCTCGAAGACCGCCAGGGTGTGCTCGATGATCGGCTTGCCGGCGATCTTCAGCAGCTGCTTCGGGATGCCGAGGCCCAGCCGGGTGCCCGTGCCGCCGGCCAGCACCACCGCCACCGTCCGCGAGGGCCGCCACGGTACCGGGTTCTCCGGTGCGGCGTCCGGGCCAGCGGTGTGGTCCTGCGTCATTGCCGAAGCCTCACTCTCAGGGTGCGTGAACAGAAGGTTCCGCCCGCGCGGCGACCGGATGAACCTTAACGCGCGAACCGCGCCGCCCTCACGGGGCGACGCGGTCGGCCGGCACCGGGCGGATGCCGTACGTGCGCCGGGGCGCGCTACTTGCCGGTGAACGCCTCGTACTCCCGGACGACCTCGTCGGTCGGGCCGTCCATGCGCAGGACGCCCGATTCCAGCCAGATCGTCCGGTCACAGGTGTCCCGGATGGAGGAGAGCTGGTGGCTGACGAGGAACACCGTGCCGGCGCCCTCCCGCAGCTCCCGTACCCGCCGCTCGCTGCGCTTGCGGAAGATCTTGTCGCCGGTCGCGAGGGCCTCGTCGATGAGCAGCACGTCGTGCTTCTTGGCCGACGAGATGGAGAAGCGCAGCCGGGCCGCCATGCCGGAGGAGTAGGTGCGCATCGGCAGCGAGGCGAAGTCGCCCCGCTGGTTGATGCCGGAGAACTCGATGATCTCGGGCGTCTGCCGCTGCACCTCCTCGGGCGACATGCCCATGGCCAGGCAGCCCAGCACGACGTTGCGCTCGCCGGAGAGGTCGTTGAGCAGGGCCGCGTTGACCCCGAGCAGCGAGGGCTGCCCCTGCGTGTAGACCGCGCCGCGGTTGACCGGGAGCAGGCCGGCGATGGCACGCAGCATGGTCGACTTGCCCGAGCCGTTGCTGCCGATCAGCCCGATCGCCTCGCCCCGGTACGCGGTGAAGCTGACCCCCTTGACCGCGTGCACCTCCCGGATGTTCGGCGCCGAGGTGCGGCTCACGAGCCGCTTGAGCGCGCCGACCGGGCCGCCGCCCCCGCCGGCGCCCTTGTGCACCCGGTAGATGACGTGCGCGTCCTCCACCACCACGGTGGGGATGCGCTCCCGCACCTGGGGCAGCGTCACCGTCACGTCGTTGGACGAATCGAACTGCTGCTCAACCACGGCCGTACTCCTGTTCGCCCCGCCAGAAGTAGATGAAACCCCCGACGCCCATCACGATCGCCCAACCCAGCGCCGTCACCCAGAGTTGGAGCAGGGAGGAGCTGAGCAGCGGCGTGCTCTCCAGCAGCGAGACCCGGGCCAGCTCGATGTAGACCAGCGCCGGGTTGAGCTCGACCAGCCCCGAGGCCCAGGACGGCAGGTGCTGCTCGAAGAGCGCCACGCTGTAGAGCACGCCGGAGCCGTACATCCAGGTGCGCATCACGAAGGGCATGACCTGCTTGAGGTCCGCCAGCTTCGAGCCCATCCGGGCCATCGCCATGGTGAGCCCGGCGTTGAAGACCGTCTGGAGCAGGATCGCCGGCGGCAGCATCAGCCAGGCCAGGGTGATCGGCTCGCCGGTCACCAGCACGATGGCGAGGAGTACCACCATCGAGCCGAGGAGCTGCTGGAACTGGGTGATCGTCACGGCCAGCGGCAGGCAGGCCCGGGGGAAGTGCAGCGCCCGGATCAGGCCCAGGTTGCTGGTGATCGACTGCGTGCCGTTCTGCACCGCGGTCTGGGTGAAGTTGAAGATGAACAGGCCGGTGCAGAGGTAGGCGATGAAGTTCGGGGTCCTGTTCTGCGCCAGCACCACGCCGAAGATCAGGTAGTAGACCGCCGCGTTGGTCAGCGGGGTGAGTACCTGCCACAGCTGCCCCAGCCGGGCGTTGCTGAACGACGCCACCAGCTTGGCGTTGGCGTACGCGGCGATGAAGTGCCGGTAGTGCCAGAGCTGCCCCGCGTATTCGCCCAGGGCCGGCCGCTCACCGGCGAACCGGAGACCGTACCGCTGGGCGAGCTGGGCCCCGGTGAGCCCGGAATCCGGGTCGGCCACCGTGGTGTTGGCCATGGTTGGGCACTCCGATCTCATTCGTGCCAACGGGATGCGGGCGACGACGGGAGAACGTGGCCGGTGCGGAGCGCCGCCCTCGTCGCCGGGCGAACCGTAGTGGAAAACACGTCGGGACGCAACCGTACCGTCGCTGCGCTACATTGTTGCACGTGAAGACCGATAAGAGGCGGGTGCCGGCCGGTGCGGCGGTGCTCCGTGACGACATCACCACGGCCATCCGCCGCGCGGTCACGCAGGAGCTGGCGGAGGTCGGCTACGGCCGGTTGTCGATCGAGGCGGTGGCCCGGCGGGCCGGGGTCAGCAAGACGGCGATCTACCGCCGGTGGCGCTCCAAGCTCGAGCTGGTGGTGGACATGGTCTCCGCGGTCGCCGGCCGCAAGCTGCCCGTGGTGGACGCCGGGAGCCTGCACGGGGACGTGGAGCTGCTGCTGCTCGTCGCCGCCCGGGCGCTGCGCCACCCGCTGGCCTCGCAGATCATCCCGGACCTGCTCGCCGAGGCGGCGCGCAACCCGCAGATCGCCGAGACCCTCCAGCGGACCCTGACCGGCTACCAGGACCGCGTCGGCGAGCTCGTCGTCGGCCGGGCGGTCGAGCGGGGTGAACTGCCGGCGGGAGCCGACCGGCGCGGCGTGGCAGACCTGATCGTCGGGCCGGTCTACTGGCGACTGGCCATCTCCCGGGCGCCTCTTGACACGCCGGAGATCGCCCGCATGGCCGCCGCGATCGTCGCGGCCCTGCGGGTAGCATGTACCGGTCCGTCCCTCGACGAGTGGAATTCGCGGTCCATGACCACGTCTGAACCCCACCCGGCCGGTGCGTGAACGTTGACCTCGTCGGTCTCGGCCCACTTCGCAACGGGCTAGTATCGCACCCCGAACCCCCACCCGAACACCATCTGACACAGGAGGACGCCCCATGGCTGGGCCCCACCCAGAGTTCATTCCCCCGGCACGGCCGATCATCGGGGAAGCCGAGATCGAGGCGGCTGTTCGGGTGCTCCGGAGCGGCCGGGTGGTGCAGGGTCCCGAGGTCGCGGCCTTCGAGGAGGAGTTCGGCCAGCTGGTCGCCGGGCGGCACTGCGTCGCGGTGAACTCGGGCACCTCCGCCCTGCAACTCACCCTCATGGCCCTCGGCTTCGGCCCGGGTGACGAGGTCATCGTGCCGTCGTTCTCCTTCGCGGCCAGCGCGAACGCCGTCCGGCTGGTCGGTGCCGAGCCGGTCTTCGCGGACATCGAGCCGGGCAGCTTCTGCCTCGACCCGGAGGCGGTCGCCGCCGCGGTCACCCCGCGCACCGTGGCGATCATGCCGGTCCACCTCTACGGCCACCCCGCCGCGATGGACCGGATCATGGCGATCGCGGAGCGGCACGGCCTGGCCGTCGTCGAGGACGCCGCCCAGGCGCACGGCGCCGCGCTGCACGGCACCCCGGTGGGGGCGTTCGGCACCGCCGGCTGCTTCAGCTTCTACCCCACCAAGAACATGCACGCCCTGGAGGGCGGCATGGTCAGCACCGGCGACGCCGGGCTGGCCCGCACGCTGCGGCTGCTGCGCAACCAGGGCATGGAGCAGCGGTACGCCAACGAGATCGTCGGCGCGAACATGCGGATGACCGACGTCGCCGCGGCCATCGGCCGGGTCCAGCTGGGCCAGCTCGACGGGTGGACCGAGCAGCGCCGGGCGAACGCCAAGTTCCTCGACTCGAAGATCACCAGCATGGTGACCCCGCCGGTGGCCGACGCCGCCCGGCACGTCTACCACCAGTACACGGTGCGGGTGCAGGGCGACCGGGACGCCGCCCAGCAGCGCCTCACCGAGCTGGGCATCGGCAACGCCGTCTACTACCCGACCCCGATCCACCGGCTCAAGCCCTACCTGACCGAGGACGGCAAGCCCGGCCCCTGGGACCTGCCGGAGACCGAGCGCGCCGCCGCCGAGGTCGTCTCCCTGCCGGTGCACCCCTCGCTGACCGAGGCCGACCTGGAGCGCATCGCCGAGGGCGCGAACCTGGCCGGGGGTGCCCGGTGAGCGAGGGCCGCAAGCTGCGCGCCGGCCTGATCGGCCTCGGCGCGATGGGCCGCAACCACGCCCGCATCCTCGCGGGTCTGGACGGCGTCGAGCTGATCGGCATCGTCGACCCGGCCGGCGACACGACCGGCACGCTGCGGGCGCCGGTCGTGCCCGAGCTCGGTGACCTGCTCGCCCTCGGCGTCGACTACGCGGTGGTGGCCTGCCCGACGGCGCTGCACGAGCAGGTCGGCCTGGAACTGGCCGCCAACGGCGTCAGCGCCCTGATCGAGAAGCCCCTCGCGCAGAGCGTGGACGCGGCGCTGCGGCTGGTGGAGGCCTTCGAGGCCGCCGGCCTGGTGGCCGGCGTCGGGCACATCGAGCGGTACAACCCCGCCCTGCAGAACCTGCGCACCCGGCTGGAGGCGGGCGAGCTGGGCGAGGTCTACCAGGTCGTCACCCGCCGGCAGGGCCCCTTCCCGCACCGCATCGCCGACGTCGGCGTGGTGATGGACCTGGCCACCCACGACATCGACCTGACCAGCTGGGTGACCGGCCAGGAATACACCTCGGTGTCGGCCCGCACGGTCTCCCGCAGCGGGCGGCTGCACGAGGACATGGTCGCCGTGGTGGGGCAGCTCGCCGACGGCACCATGGTCAACCACCTGGTCAACTGGCTGAGCCCGCTCAAGGAGCGGTCCACGGTGATCACCGGTGAGCGGGGCTGCTTCGTCGCCGACACCCTGACCGCCGACCTCACCTTCTACGCCAACGGCGCCATCGGCACCGAGTGGGAGGCGCTGCGCGCGTTCCGGGGCGTCGCCGAGGGCGACATGGTGCGCTACGCGATCCCCAAGCGTGAGCCGCTGCTGGTCGAGCACGAGCGCTTCCGGGACGCCGTCGAGGGCAAGGCGAGCGACATCGTGACCCTGCGCCAGGGTCTGCGTACGGTCGAGGTGGCCGGCGCCGTCCTGCGTTCCGCGACCGACGGCAGCACGATCACCGTGGGGACGAGCACCGCCTCCCCGGCGGGGGACACCGTCCCCACCCGCTGAGCACGGGCGACCGCGGTCCGCGTGCGGCGGACCGCGGTCGGCAGCCTCGACCGCCAGCCCTCCTCCCCACCGAAGGACAGCGAATGTCAACGCCCCGCCGAGCGCCGCGGCTCGTCGTACTGGTCGCCAACGGCATCACCGGCGACTCCCGCGTCCAGAAGACCGCCATCGCCGCGGCCCGCGACGGCTGGGACGTGGTCCTGGTGGGCCGGAGCAGCCGTAAGAAGGGCGAGCCGGAGCGCTCCGCCATGGGGCCGATCCAGGTCATCCGGGTTCCGGTGCCGCAGACCCTGGCCCGCCGGCCCGCCCGGGAGCACAAGATCCGCCGTACGCTGACGCAGTTCGGCATTCCGGACAAGTCCGCGCTGGCCCGCTACCGCGCCTCGCACCAGGCCTGGCTCCGGTCGCAGACGGCGAAGCGCAAGCCTCCGCCGCGTGCCTGGCTGCGGGCGCACGAGGCGGTCCACCAGTTCCGGCTGCGGGCCTGGGGTTGGGAACAGTTCCACAGCACCCAGCCGCTGCCGCCGACCGGCGACTGGCGGACCGACTGGCCGACGCTGCTCGACATCGACCTGGCGTTCGGGCCGGTGCTGGAGGAACTGGCGCCGGACGTCATCCACGCCAACGACATCAACACGATCCCGACCGCGGCGATGAGTGCCGCGCGGCTGCGGGCGCGCGGGCGCGGCTGCGTCTGGCTCTACGACGCCCACGAGTACGTGCAGGGCGTCGCCTGGCCCAAGCCGCAGCAGGCCAGCGGCGTACGGGCCGCCGAGCGGGAGTTCATCGGCCGGGCGGACGCGGTGGTCACCGTCTCCGAACAGATCGCGGAGAAGCTGCAGACCGAGTACGGGCTGCCGAAGACCCCGCTGGTGGTGGGCAACTCGCCGGTGCGCGACGGCATCCGCAGCGGTGCCGTGACCGCCTCGGTACGGGAGCGCGCCGGCGTCGCCGAGGGCGTGCCGCTGATGGTGTACGCGGGCTGGATCGGCAAGGAACGCGGGCTGGACACCGTGATCGCGGCCCTGCCCCAGCTGCCGGAGCACCACCTGGCCCTGGTCAGCGGGCGGATGACCCCGCTGCTGGAGGAACTGCTCGCCCGGGCCGAGGCGACCGGCACGCGGGGCCGGGTGCACGTGGTCCCCTACGTCGCGCCGTACGAGGTCGCCGACTACCTCAGCTCCGCCGATCTCGGCCTGATCCCGTTCCAGCGCACCCCGAACTGCGAGTTGTCCCTGCCGACCAAGGTCTCCGAGTACCTGCACGCTGGCCTTCCCCTGGTGACGAGCGACGTGCAGGTGGTCCGGGCGTTCGTCGAGGGGCACGACATCGGCGAGACGTTCACCTCGGGCGACGTGGCGGGCTTCGTGGAGGCGGTACGCCGGGCCACCGCCCGCCGGGCCGAGCTGGCCGCGCACATCACCGAGCCGATCCTCGACGACCTGTCCTGGGAGCGGCAGAGCAGCAAGCTGCTCCAGCTCTACCGGGACCTCTCGGGCGTCGCACCGGCCGGTCCGCGCGAGGTGCCGTGGACGGTGCAGGAGCGTCCGGTCGCCGCGCCGTCGACGGGCACCGCCGAGCGGCGGCCCCTGGAAGGCTGGCGTGAACTCGGCGACACGCCGATCCGCCTCGGTCTCGGCCCGGCCAACTACGCCGGCCAGGCCGCCGCCTTCGCCAGGGCCATCTGCCGGGACAACGCCGACGTGTCGGTGCAGGTGGTGATGAACAAGCTGCCCGGCTCGTTCGACTACCCGGCGGACATCTACCTCGACTCCCTGCGCCAGCCGGAACTCGACTTCCAGATGGAGCAGCTCAACCGGGTGCTCAGCCAGTACACCCACGTGCTGGTCGACGCGTTCATGCCGCTGTTCGGCCAGCTCAACGGCGACAACATCGAAGGTGACCTGCCGGCGCTGCGCAAGGCCGGGATCAAGGTCGCGCTGCTGGCGCACGGCAGCGAGATCCGGCACCCGGACCGGCACCAGCAGCGGCACGAGTTCTCCCTGTTCCGGGACGCGCCCGACGGGATCGCGGCGAAGCTGCGGAAGAAGGCCGAGCGCAACCGCCGGGTGGCCGAGGAGTGCGGGCTGCCGGCCTTCGTGACCACGCCGGACCTGCTCGAGGACCTGCCGTGGGCGACGTGGGCCCCGCTGGTGGTGGACGTCGACGCCTGGGCCTGCGACCGGCCGGTGATGCAGCGGCCCCGACCGCTGGTGCTGCACGCGCCGTCCAAGCGGTGGACCAAGGGCACCGACCGGATCCTGCCGGCGATGCAGGCCCTGCACGACCGGGGCGTCATCGAGCTGCGGCTGGCCGAGGGGGTCGCCTGGGCGGAGATGCGGGAGTTGGTCCGCGACTGCGACCTGGTGCTCGACCAGTTCACCACGGGCAGCTTCGGCACCTTCGCCGTCGAGGCGATGGCGGCCGGCAAGCCGGTGGTGGCCTACCTCAGCGAGCAGGTCACGAAGACCGTCGGTGGTGACCTGCCGATCGTCAACGCCACCCCGACCAGCCTCACCGGGGTCGTCGAGTCCCTGCTCGACGACCGGGACGCGACCGCCAAGATCGGCCTCGCCTCCGCCCAGTACGCCCGCACCTACCACGACGGCACCTGGACGGCCCGCCAGCTCACCTCGTTCCTCGGCTGAGCCGACGCGGTCCGACGGCCGCCCGCCTCCCGCTTCGGCGGATGGAGGCGGGCGGCCGTCGGCCGTGGTGGCACTGCCCGACCGACGGCGACGGCCCGGACGATCGGAATCGTCCGGGCCGTCGCCGTCGGCCGGGCCGTCGAAGGCGGGGGCCCTCGACGCCGGGCGCCGTCGGTGCCAGCGGTCAGAAGACCGCCCGCACGTACGGGATCCGGGCCGCCACCATCGAGACGGCGAAGGAGATCACCAGCACGGCCGGGTAGGTCAACCCGATGGCCTCCAGCGACCGCCCGGCCTTCACCTCCGGAATCAGCTGCCGGAAGACCTCGAAGACGAGCAGGTGGATCAGGAACACCCCGAACGAGGCGTCGGAGAGGCGGGTCACCAGGCGGCCCACCGCGGGGCGCCAGGTGATCCGGGACCCGATGCTCACCGAGGCCATGAAGATCAGCAGGGTGGCGGCGGCGACCAGCGTGCCGGTCGCCATCACCGGGAAGGTGGCCTGGAGCAGGCGGTGCTGGGGCGCCACCCCGAACTGCCAGATCGCCTCGGCCAGCAGCAGGCCGGCGCCGATCAGGGCGAGCACCGTCCAGAGCCGGTTGAGCACCACCCGGCGCAGGGCCCAGCCGGCGATGAAGAAGCCGACGTACGGCCACCAGCGGTTCCAGCTGGTCAGGATGTTCGGACGGGAGTCGCCGAGCATGAGGGCGATGCCCGGGATCATGTAGGCGACCATGGTCCAGCCCAGCGCGACCCCGGCGGTGATCAGCGCCCGGTGCCGCCCGCCGGCGTGCAGGAACGGCGCGATGACGGGCGCGAGCACGTAGAGCCCGGCGATCAGCCACAGGAAGTACAGCGCGGTGAAGACCTTGCCGTCGATCAGCAGGCGGGTCAGCAGGGTGAGGCTCACCTCCTCGCCCCGCATCGCCATCCGTACCACGACCACGTACACCACGTGCCAGACGATCATGGCAGGGAGGATCCGGGCGAAGCGCTTGCGGTAGAACGCGGCCGGGCCGGCCCGGTGTGCCCGCGGATCGAGCACGAACGCCCCGCTGATCATGATGAACGCGGGCACGGTCCAGATCGCCCCGATGTCGATCGCCGTGGCCACCCACCAGCCGAGGTTGCCGCGCAGGTCGTCCTGGCCGACGATGACGCCGAAGACGTGGATGGCCACCACGCCGCAGATCGCCACGACCCGCAGCGCGTCCAGCCCGTACTCGCGTGGCGGCGGTCCGCCGGCCCGGCTCTCCGGGACCGTGGTGGCGGCGGCGTCCGACCGGTGCGGGGTCGGTGACGATGCGGGGCCGGCCTCGGCGGCCGGCGCGACGTTGACAGGGTGGGAGGCGGTCACCGGGCCATGCTAGTGCCCCGGGCCGCCCCGTCGACCGCCCCGCCGCGGCCGGAGCGAGGCGCCCCTGCGGTGCCGCCGTGGCGGACCGGGCAGCTCCGACGCGGGCGCCGTCCGGGTCCTCGGTGCGGGGCGGTGTTCGGGTCCTCGGTGGGGGCGCCGTCGAAGCCGTACACTCGCCGGGGCCCGACGGGCCGTACAGAACGAGGAGGCACCATGACCGACGGCGCCGCCGGACCGGCCGCCCCCGCCACCCGGGGCCGGGTGGTCATGCTCGTGGACAACGGCGTCGAGGGCGACTCCCGGGTGCAGAAGACCGCCGCCTCGGCCGCCGAGGCCGGCTGGGAGGTGGTCCTGCTGGGCCGCTCGGCCACCGGCAAGGCGCAGAAGTGGCAGCTCGGCGGGGCCGAGGTCCGGCTGCTGCCGATGA
Organism: Micromonospora sp. NPDC049051; assembly: GCF_043197575.1. Classification (NCBI taxonomy): domain Bacteria; kingdom Bacillati; phylum Actinomycetota; class Actinomycetes; order Micromonosporales; family Micromonosporaceae; genus Micromonospora; species Micromonospora sp. NPDC049051. The sequence continues at coordinate 354,810 of NZ_JBICTL010000002.1, read as the reverse complement.
CCACCTCGCTCGCCCGGCCGCCGCACGAGTTCCGCCGCCACTGGGTGCGCGGCCCGCTGGCCTACCCGCCCACCGGGATCGCGGCCCGCCGCGAGCAGGAGGTGCGCGCCCGCCGCGCCGACCTGGAGGCGCGCCTCGGCGCGCTGAGCGAGGCCCACGGCGAGCGGCGCTCCTCCGCCGGGCTGGCACTGAGCCGGCAGCTGCTGCGCGGCGAACTGCTGGCGACGAAGGTGACGCGTCGCTGGGTGTCGCTGCGGCGCCGCCAGCTCAGCCGGGCCCAGGAGGTACGCAAGGGCCTGGCCACCCCGGTCGACCTGCTCTACACGCGGTTCTGGCAGACGGTCGCCGGCGACCGCGCCTGGCGGCGGCTCGACCCGGCGCTGTGGGACTTCGAGCTGGCCTTCGGGCCGGTGGTCGACAAGCTGCGGCCGGATCTGATCCACGCCAACGACTTCCGGATGCTGGGGGTCGGCGCGCGGGCCAAGCTGCGGGCCGCCGCCAAGGGCCGGCGCGTCGCGTTGGTCTGGGACGCCCACGAGTTCCTGCCCGGCATCCGGCGCTGGAACGACAGCCCCCGGTGGCTGCCGGCCAACACTGCGCACGAGCGGGAGTACGCCCCGTACGCCGACGCGGTCCTCACCGTCTCCGACGGACTGGCCGATCTGCTGCGCGAGCGGCACGGGCTGCCCGAGCAGCCCACCGTCGTGCTGAACACCCCGAGCAGCGCGGACGCGGCGGGCGGCGGCGACGGGGTGCCCGACATCCGCGAGCTGTGCGGGATCGGGCCGGACGTCCCGCTGCTGGTCTACAGCGGAGCCGCCGCCGAACAGCGGGGTCTCGGCATCATGGTCGAGGCGCTCACCGAACTACCCGACGCCCACGTGGCGCTGGTGGTGCCCCGACCGGCCGCCCCGTACGTGAAGGGCCTGGTGGTGCGGGCGGGGGAGTTGGGGGTGGCCGGGCGGGTGCATGTGTTGCCGTATGTGCCGCATCATCAGGTGGTGCCGTTCCTGTCGGGGGCTTCGGTGGGGGTCATTCCGATTCATCACTGGCCGAATCATGAGATCGCGTTGATTACGAAGTTCTTCGAGTATTCGCATGCGCGGTTGCCGTTGGTGGTGAGTGATGTGCGGACGATGGCGGAGACGGTGCGGTCGACGGGTCAGGGTGAGGTGTTCCGGGCGGAGGATGTGGGGGACTTCGTGCGGGTGGTGCGGGGGGTGTTGGCGGATCCGGGGCGTTATCGGGAGGTGTACGGGCGTCCGGGGTTGTTGGAGTCGTGGACGTGGGAGGCGCAGGCGCGGGTGCTCGACGGCGTCTACTCCCGACTGCTGCCGGACCACCCGCCCGCCCCGACGCGGGGACCGGTGGCCGGGCCCGCACCTGATTCCCCGCGGCAGCTTCCGGTCTGACCGACGCGTCGGATTCGCGGCGGCGAACCCGCTGGAGCCGGCGGCGACGGGCCCGGGAGCGGCTCGGAACGGGCGGTGACGAGGCTCGGACCGGGGCGGTGACGAGGCCCGGACCGGGGCGGTGACGAGGCCCGGACCGGGCGGCGACGCGCCCCGGCGCGATGGCGCCGTGGAGCGTGTCGCGATGAGTAGGATCGGGCACCGTGACCGCAGCGCACCCCCCGGCGAACGACCTGTCCACCGACACCGCCGAGGAGGGCGCCCCGGCTGCTCCGCCCCGGGAGACCCGCCGGCGCCGGCCCGACCTCGTCGCCGTGCTCGTCCTGCTCGCCGGCGCGCTCTGGGTGACCGCCCGGGGCTGGCGTGACGTGTACGGCCGGGTGCTGGGCGCGCAGCCGGCGGACCAGGACTTCAACGAGTGGATGCTGGCCCACGCGGCGCACGCCGTGGCCAACCTGGAGAACCCGTTCTTCACGAGGTTGCAGAACGCCCCCGACGGGGTGAACCTGATGACGAACGTGGGCATCCAGCTGCCCGGCGTCCTGCTCGCGCCGGTCACCCTGCTCGGCGGCGCGGCGCTGTCGTACCTGGTGCTGATGACCCTCAACCTGGCCGGCACCGGGCTCGCCTGGTACTGGGTGCTCTCCCGGCACGTGGTCGGCAACCGTGCGGCGGCGCTGGTCGGCGCCGCCTGCTGCGCCTTCGCGCCGGCCCTGGTCTCGCACAGCAACGGTCACCCGCACATCACCGCGCAGTGGCTGATCCCGTTCATCGTGTGGCGGGTGGCCCGACTGACGCGTGGCGGGCGCCCGCTGCGGGACGGGCTCATCCTCGGCGCGCTGATCTCCGCGCAGTTCTTCGTCAGCGTCGAGATCCTCTTCATCCTCGCCCTGGCCTGCGTGATGGCGCTGCTGGGCCACGTGCTGTTCCGGCCCCGGGCGGCGTGGGCCGCGGCTCCCCGGGCGCTGGCGGTGCTGGGTGTGGCCGGCGTACTGACCCTGCTGGTGACGGCGTACCCGCTCTGGATGCAGTTCCTCGGCCCGCAGCACCGCAGCGGGCACCCCACCGATCCCGACAAGTACGCGCTACGGCTCGCCTCCTACTTCAGCTACGCGACCGAGTCGCTCGCCGGCGGCCCGCAGGGCGACCGCCGGCTGGCCGCCAACGTGACCGAGGAGGCCAGCTTCTACGGCTGGCCGTTGGTGCTGGTGGCCGTCGCCGCGCTGGTCTGGCTGCGCCGGGAGCACCTGGTGCGGGTGCTGGGGTTCACGGCGGTGCTGGCCGCGCTCTTCTCGCTGGGCAACACGATCAACTGGGCGGTCCGCGGGCCCGGTGTCCCCGGCCCGTTCCGCCTGTTGAACGGCCTGCCGGTGGTCGACGCGATGGTGGTGGCCCGGTTCGCACTGATCACCACGGCCGCCCTCGGGGTGCTCGTCGCGGTGGTGGTGGACCGGTTGCTCTCCGACCGGATGCCGACCCGGGTGGGCGTGGTCCCCGTCCGGCCGGTGGCCGCGGTGGTGCTCGCCGTGGCCCTGGTGCCGCTGCTGCCGACCCCGCTGCCGGCCGTGGGGCGCCCGGAGGTGCCCCGGTTCGTCACCGCCGGCGGATGGCGGGACCACGTCGCGCCCGGGCGGACGCTGGTGCCGGTGCCCGTGGAGAACATGACCTCGGTGCGCTGGGGCGCCGCCGCGGGCGTCGGCTTCGCCGTGCCGCAGGGCTACTTCCTCGGCCCGACCTCGCCCACCGACGACACCGGCCGGTGGGGGGTGGACCCCCGACCCACCGCCGTCCTGCTGACGGAGGTGGCCACGGGTGACCGCCCGGCGCCGGTCACCCTGACCCCCGCCGAACGCGCGCAGGCGGCGCTGGACGTCCGGCACTGGCGCGCGGACGCCGTGGTGCTGCCGCGGCATCCCCGCGCCGAGGCGCTCCGTTCGGCGCTGGACGCGTGCTTCGGCCCGGGCCGGCGCGTCGAGGACGTCTGGCTCTGGGACGTCCGTCCGTTGACCCGCTGACCGCCTGGGCGGTTCCTACTCCCGGGGCTGGCCCGGCGCGACCGTGGTGTCCGACGCGGGCGCCGGAGCGGGTCGGGCCGGCCTCCCCAGCAGCATGGCGAGGCCCACCACCACCGGCAGCCAGATGACCAGGATCAGCCGGTCGGCCTCGGACGGCTTCGGGTGGGCCACCAGCGTGAGCAGTCCGGTCGCTCCGGCCGTGGCGAAGAGCAGCGCGGCCCGGCCGGGCAGCGCCCGGAACAGGGCGGCGAAGCCGATCAGCAGCAGGGCCAGGAACGGCGAGGCGGCCAGCGGCGCACCCCCGTTCCACCAGGCGTTGAGCTGGGCGGGCCAGAACTCCCGGTTCAGCTCCACCAGGCGCGGCCACGGGTCGGGGACGTCCGGCCGGGTGAAGTGCACGGTGAACTTGTCCTGGAGCGTCTCCGCCGCGCCGGGGATGTCCAGCGCGGCGCTGAGGCCGAGCCAGACCGCCGTGGCCACGCCGCAGGCGGCGGTGAGCACGAGCAGTCCCGGCTCCCGACCGGCGCGGCGGCGCAGCAGGGTCAGCACGCCGAACACCCCCGTCAGCGCCGCCGACAGCAGCAGGCCGGTGGCCGGCCGGGTGACGGTCGAGGCGAGCAGCCCCGCCGCCACCACACCGCCGAGCAGCAGCCGCCTGCGGGTCGATCCGCCCGGCCGGAGCAGGGGCAGCGCGGCGCAGAGCGCGGCCAACGCGAACATCGTCGCGCCGGCCTCGGCCAGCAGCCGGCTCAACCAGAAACCGGTGGGCAGCAGGAAGAGCAGCGCGGTGGCCGCGAGCGAGCTGAGCAGACCGCCGCCGAGCAGCCGGACCGCCAGGGCCGCCAACACGCCGGCCAGTACGGCGAGCGCGGCGGTGACCAGCACCATGCCCCGTTCCCCGAAGGCCAGCACGAACGGCGCCGCCATCAGCGAGTACCCGGGGCGGGTGGTGAAGATCCGCTGGTAACGCGGGGGCATGCTGGCCGCCCACTGCCGGGTGGCGGTGACGCAGGAGACGCCCGGCCGAGGGCTCGGCATGCCCTGGCGGCAGACCAGCCGGGCGGCGAACCGGTCCGCCTCGGCGGACGGCGTGCCGGTCACGGTGGCCGCCTGCCGGGCGTACCAGTAGGTGTCCGGGTAGGCGTGCCTCGGCGCGGTCTCCCAGCGGCCCCACCACAGCACGCTGCCGAGCGCGGCGGCGGCGAGCAGGCCGAGCACCAGCCGGACGCGGGCACGGCGGGCGTCGCGGGTGGCCGGAGCCGTGTCCGCCGACGGGGCACCGAATGTTTGGTTACTCGACATCTCGCCCTACTTCCGGCGGAACGTATCCGGCTGACAGTTTCCTCGTGCACAGCGCGCAACGACGCGGCGGGCGCCGGGACGGACAGCGGGGAGGGTACGCTCCGGGGCGCGCGGAGGCGATGCCGACCCGCGCTTTCCCACAATCCATGGTGCGGGGGCGCCGGTCGGCGGTCTCGTACAATCGCTCGGGATCCGGGCCGGATGGACCCGGCCGGACGGCACCGGGCAGAGGCGGAGAAGCAGACGATGGGGCTGAACGGCGGCGCCGGCGCCCGGGGGCGTGTTGTCATGCTGGTCGACAACGGGGTCATCGGCGACTCCCGGGTACAGAAGGCCGCCCGCTCGGCCGCCGACGCCGGCTGGGAGGTCGTCCTGCTCGGCCGGACAGCCGCCGGGAAGTCCCAGAGCTGGCAGCTCGGCGACGCCGAGGTACGCCTGCTGCCGATGCCCGAGCCGCTCGCCAAGCGCCGGCACGAGTTCCGCCGTTCCTGGCTGCGCTGGCCGCTGGCGTACCCGCCCACCGGAATCGCCGCGCACCGCAGCCAGGCGATGAAGGCCTGGCGGGCGGACCTGACCTTCCGCCGGGCGGAGCTGACGGTGGCCGCCCGCGACGGTGGGGCCGGCCGCCCGTCACCGCTGCGGTGGCACGCGCTGCGCGCGGAGGAACTGGCCGCCGGAGTGACCCGTCGCTGGGTCTCGCTCCGCCACCGGCAGCTCACCCGGTCCCGGCGCGGCCGCAAGCGGCTGGACGGGCCGCTGGACCGGGCGTACACGAAGTTCTGGCAGGCCGTGCAGGGCGACGGCGCCTGGCGCCGGCTGGAGCCGGGGCTGTGGGACTACGAGCTGGCCTACGGCGCGACGATCGACGAACTCCGGCCGGACCTGATCCACGCCAACGACTTCCGGATGCTGGGGGTGGCCGCGCGGGCCAAGCTGCGGGCCGCCGCCAAGGGTCGCCGGATCGCGGTCGTCTGGGACGCCCACGAGTACCTGCCCGGCGTGCAGGCGTGGCGCGACAACGTCCGGTGGCTGCCCGGCAACATGGCCCACGAGCGGGAGTTCGTGCCGTACGCCGACGCGGCGACGACCGTCTCCGGCGGGCTGGCCGACCTGTTGCAGCAGGAGCACGGCCTGGCCGAACGGCCCGAGGTCGTGCTCAACGCCCCCTCGCTGGCCGAGCTGCCCGGTCCCGGCGACGAGCCCGCGCCGGACATCCGCCAGCTGTGCGGGATCGGGCCGGACGTGCCGCTGCTGGTCTACAGCGGTGTCGCCGCCGCGCGGCGGGGCCTCGACGTCATGGTCGAGGCGCTGCCGCAACTGCCCGGGGCGCACGCCGCCTTCGTGGTCAACAAGCCCGACTCCGCGTACGTGCAGGGGCTGGTGGTGCGGGCGGGGGAGTTGGGGGTGGCCGGGCGGGTGCATGTGTTGCCGTATGTGCCGCATCATCAGGTGGTGCCGTTCCTGTCGGGGGCTTCGGTGGGGGTCATTCCGATTCATCACTGGCCGAATCATGAGATCGCGTTGATTACGAAGTTCTTCGAGTATTCGCATGCGCGGTTGCCGTTGGTGGTGAGTGATGTGCGGACGATGGCGGAGACGGTGCGGTCGACGGGTCAGGGTGAGGTGTTCCGGGCGGAGGATGTGGGGGACTTCGTGCGGGTGGTGCGGGGGGTGTTGGCGGATCCGGGGCGTTATCGGGAGGTGTACGGGCGTCCGGGGTTGTTGGAGTCGTGGACGTGGGAGGCGCAGGCGCGGGTGCTCGACGGCGTCTACTCCCGACTGCTGCCCGCCGGTTCCGGTGCCGGCGGTGACGACACCACGCCGGGCGCGGAACCACCGGCCCTGCGGGTCGGCGCGTGAGCACGCCCGACGTGACGGTGGTGACCGCCGTCTACAACACGATGCCGGACCTGACCCGGTGCCTGACCTCCCTCGTGGAGCAGACCATCGGGCTGGACCGGCTGGAGGTCGTCGCGGTCGACGACGGCTCCACCGACGGCAGCGGCGCGGAGCTCGACCGCTTCGCGGCGGCGTACCCGGGCACCGTGAAGGTGCTGCACCAGGCGAACTCGGGCGGCCCCGCGGCCCCCAGCAACCGCGCGCTCGACCACGCCACCGGCCGCTACGTCCTGTTCATCGGCGCCGACGACCACCTCGGGCCGGAGGCGCTGGCCCGGATGGTGGCCGCGGCCGACGAGTGGGGCTCCGACGTGCTGCTGGGCCGGATGGTCGGGGTCAACGAGCGCTACGTCCACCAGGCGATCTTCGAGAGCACCCGGGCCGAGGTGGACCTCTTCGCCTCCGCGCTGCCGTTCGCACTGTCGAACACCAAGCTGTTCCGGCGCGACCTGATCGAGAAGCACGCGCTGCGCTTCCCGGAGGACATGCCGGTCGGCAGCGACCAGCCGTTCACCCTGGAGGCCTGCCTGCGGGCCGGGCGGATCTCGGTGCTCGCCGACTACGACTACTACTACGCGGTCAAGCGGCTGAACGCCGGCAACATCACCTACCGCAGCAACCACCTCGCGCGGCTGCGGGGCGTCGAGCGCATCGTCGACGTGGTGGCGGAGCTGATCGAGCCCGGCGAGCGCCGCGACGCGATCCTGTACCGGCACTTCACCTGGGAGATCGCCAAGCTGCTCCAGGACGACTTCCTCACGCTGGAGCCCGACGTCCAGGAGCAGGTCCGCGCGGGGGTGGCGAACCTGGCCCGCAAGCACCTCACCGACCGGATCCGGGACCAGCTGGGCGTCACCGCCCGGGTCCGCATCGGCGCCGCCTGGCTCGGGTCGCTCGCCGACCTGCGCGCGGTGATCAGGCAGGACGCCGAGGAGGGTCTGCCGCCCACGGTGGTGCAGGACGAGCGCTGGTACGCCCTGTACCCTGGCTTCGGTGACCCCCGTTCCGCCCTGTCGGAGGAATGGTTCGAGGTCAGCCGGTCCGAGGCCAGGTGGCTCGCCCGGCTGGAGGCGGTCTCCGCGACCTGGTCTCCCGACCGGGGCGGGGAGAGGACGTTGACGGTCGCCGCGCGCAGCCCGTGGCCGGAGCTGGCCGAGCTCGCCGACGGCGGCCTCACCTTCAAGGTGGGTTCGGCCGACGGCACGGTCACCGGCCTGACGGAAGATCCGCTGGGCACGACCGTCCGGGTCTCGTTCCGGGCCGCGGACCTGCTCGCGGGCCTGCCGTCGGGCGGGCGGACCCGGACCGTCCGGGTCACCGCCGTGGTGGCCGGGAACAGCGGTTCCACCCCGCTGCGCGGGCCACGTCCGCCGGTGCGGCAGCGGGTGCTCCACCGACAGGGCGGACAGCTGTACGTCTTCACCACGACCACGAACCACAAGGGCCACCTGGTGATCGCCGTCTCGCCGGTGACGCTGCGCCGGGTGGTGGCCCGCCTGCGGCGCAGGCTTCCACTAGGAGGAAAGTAGTTTCCATGAACATCTGCGTCGTCGCGCTCGGGAAGATCGGACTGCCGCTCGCCGTGCAGTTCGCCACGAAGGGCCACCGGGTGATCGGTGCCGACGTCTCCGAGCGGGTCGTCGGGCTGGTCAACGACGGGGCGGTGCCCTTCCCGGGGGAGACCGACCTGGACGTCAAGCTCAAGGAGACCGTCGCCGCCGGGCTGCTGAGCGCCACCACCGACACCGCCGCCGCGGTCGCCGAGTCGGAGGCGGTCGTGGTGGTCGTGCCGCTCTTCGTGGACGCCGAGGGCGTGCCGGACTTCGGCTGGATGGACGACGCGACCCGCGCCATCGCCGCCGGGCTCAAGCCGGGCACCCTGGTCAGCTACGAGACCACGCTGCCGGTCGGCACCACCCGCAACCGCTGGGCGCCGATGCTCGAGCAGGGCTCGGGGCTGACCGCGGGCAAGGACTTCCACCTGGTGTTCAGCCCCGAGCGGGTGCTCACCGGCCGGGTCTTCGCCGACCTGCGCCGCTACCCGAAGCTCGTCGGCGGCATCGACGAGGCGTCGGCGGCGCACGGCGTGCGCTTCTACGAGGCGGTGCTGGACTTCGACGAGCGGCCCGACCTCGACCGTCCCAACGGCGTCTGGGACCTCGGCTCCGCCGAGGCGTCCGAGCTGGCCAAGCTGGCCGAGACGACCTACCGGGACGTCAACATCGGGCTGGCCAACCAGTTCGCCCGGTTCGCCGACACCGTCGGCGTGGACGTCACCAAGGTCATCGCGGCGTGCAACACCCAGCCGTACAGCCACATCCACCAGCCGGGCATCGCCGTCGGCGGGCACTGCATCCCGATCTACCCCCGGATGTACCTGTGGAACGACCCGGCGGCCACCGTCGTCCGCTCCGCCCGGGAGGCCAACGCGGCCATGCCGGAGTACGCGGTGGACCTGCTCGCCGCCGCGTACGGCGACCTGACCGACGTCGGGGTGCTGGTGCTGGGCGCCGCCTACCGGGGCGGGGTCAAGGAGACCGCCTTCTCCGGTGTCTTCCCGACGGTGGAGGCGCTGCGGCGGCGGGGCGCCCGGCCCTACGTCTCGGACCCGATGTACACGGCCGAGGAACTCGCCGCGCACGGCCTGCCGCCGTACGACGGTGAGCCGCTCGGCGCGGCCGTGGTGCAGGCGGACCACGCGGAGTACCGCACCCTCAGCCCGGCCGACCTGCCCGGCGTGACCGTCCTGGTGGACGGCCGGCGGGTCACCGACCCGGCCCGCTGGACCGGCGTGCGGCGGGTGGTCATCGGCGGCTGACCCGCCGTCGCGTGTCACGGGGCTCCGGTCGACAACGGCCGGGGCCCCGTCGCGTCGGGCGGTACGGCTCCCGTGGCTGAACGCGCCGCCCGCCGCCTGACTGTGGGCTGCGCGACACCCCGGCAATACTCGAAGGACATGCCACGTTAAGGTCGCACCTGCCCGGATTCGCCGGTGATCGATAGGGGAGTGTGTCTTTGTTCAGCAAACTGCGCAGGCAGCCGGACGTCGGACTCATCGGCGCGCTACTGCTGTCGTACGCCGTCATGGTGCTGGCCGGGGCCCTCGGCTGGACGATCCCCTTCGCGGTCGCCGGCCTGGCCGTCGCCGCCGGTGAACTCACCCTGCTGCGCCGCCCGGCCGGCGCGGAGCTGCTGGAGAAGGCCGGTGTCGGGCAGCTCTACCGGCACCTGGCCCGGGACCTGGCGGTCGTCCTGCTGATCGTCACGGTGGTCCGTCCCGGCCCGACGGGCCTGGTCCTGGTCCTGCTGCTGCCCGCGGCGCTGCTGGCGCTCGCCCTCGGCACGGGGGTGCTGGCGCGGCTCGGCGAGCGCCGCGGCGCCGTCGCCTTCGTCCGCAACATCGACCTCAAGCGGTCCTCCGGGGCGCCGCGACCGCCGGCCTGGGCCGTCGCCGTCGAGGGCGACCGGCTGCCCCTGCTCAACCTGCTGCTGGTGCCCGCGGCCGTGGTCGCCGCGCTGATCGACGAGGTGATGCCGGTGGTGCTCACCGCGGCGCTCACCCTGCTGGCGGGCGCGGTCGTCGCCGCCGTGCTCGCGCTGACCTGGCTGCGCGGGCGTGGCCGGGCCACCTCGGCGCTGCCGGTGGTGCAGAGCTGGCTGGCCCGGGAGCAGCCGGACCTCGCGCTCTACTTCGCCGGCCCGGTCAAGGACGTCTACCAGGCCAACATGTGGCTCGCCCCGGTCGAGGCGACCGGCCGCCGGGCCGTGGTGCTGATGCGCCAGGAGGAGGCGTTCCGGGCGCTCGCCGACACCCGCCTGCCGGTGATCTGCGTACCCGCCGGCACCGACTTCATGAACCTCGAACTGGGCAGCCTCCGGGCCGCCCTCTACGTGGCGAACGTGGGCGCCAACATCCACCTGCTGCGCGAGCCGGGCGTGAAGCACGTCTTCGTCGGCCACGGCGACAGCGACAAGCAGGCCAGCGTCAACCCCTACAGCAAGGTGTACGACGAGGTCTGGGTGGCCGGTCCGGCGGGGCGGGAACGCTACGCCCTGAGCGGCGTCGGCGTGCTCGACCGCGACATCGTCGAGGTCGGCCGGCCGCAGCTGGCCGGCGTGCACACCTTCGGCGCCGAGGCCACCGGCCGGCCGTTCACCGTGCTGTACGCCCCGACCTGGGAGGGCTGGCTGGAGGAGGAGGTCTACCACACCTCCGTGGTGCTGATGGGCGAGCGGATCGTCGCCGGTCTGCTGGCCACCCCCGGGGTGCGGGTGATCTACAAGCCGCACCCGCTCACCGGCAGCCGGTCGGCCAAGGCGCGGGCGGCCAACGACCGGATCGTCCGCCGGATCCGCGCCGCCGGCGGGCACACCGACGCGACCTCGCTGACCGGCGACGCGCACCTCGTGGTCACCGGCCGCGCGCCGGGGCTGTTCGACTGCTTCAACCAGACCGACCTGCTGGTCAGCGACATCTCCAGCGTGGTCTCGGACTTCATGCAGAGCCAGCGGCCGTACGTCGTGGCCAACCCGGCCGGGCTGCCCGAGGACGAGTTCCGCCACCGGTACCCGACCGCCCGGGCCGCGTACCTGCTCGGTGTCGACTGCGGCGAGCTGGCGAAGATCGTCGCGGTCACCCGGGCCGGTGGCGACCCGATGACCGAGGCACGTCGGGAGCTGAAGACGTACCTGCTGGGCCCGGACGAGCCGAACCCGATGGACCGGTTCCGGGCGGAGATCGACCGGCTCTGCGGCTGAGGCGTCGGGGCGGGGGCGGTGTCCGGTCGGTGCCGGGCGCCGCCCCCGCGTGCGTTCAGCCCCGCTGCGGCGGGTTGTCGACGTCCCGCGAGACGACCTCGCCGCGCTCGTCGACCCAGCCCTTCGGGCGCGCCGGGTTGCCGGCGACGAGCTGGTACGGCGCCACGTCCCGGGTCACCACGGAACCGGCGGCGATCATCGCGTACTCGCCGACCTCGATGCCGCAGACCAGGGTGGCGTTGGCGCCGATCGAGGCCCCCCGGCGGACCAGGGTCGGGGTGATCGTCCAGTCCGGATTCTGCGCCCGGGGCCGGAAGTCGTTGGTGAAGACCGCACACGGGCCGACGAAGACCTCGTCCTCGATGGTGACGCCCTGGTAGACCGAGACGTTGTTCTGGATCTTGACCAGGTCACCGACCGTCACGCCGGCGTCGACGTACACGTTGCGGCCGATGACGCAGCCGGCGCCGATCTGCGCCGAGGACCGGACGTGGGCCAGGTGCCAGACCTTGGTGCCGTCGCCGACGCGGGCACCCTCCTCGACGTCGGCCGTCGGGTGGACGAAGACGGAGGCGGGCGTGGAACTGCTGTCAGTCATGTGTCAACTCGTTCGGTTCGGGGAGGGATGGGCTCGGCGGGTAGCATAGCCAGCCGCTCAGTCGAGCAACGCCGCCACCGCGTCGGCGGCCGGCACGTCCGCCGGCAGCGCGTGGGCGGCCACCACGGCCGGCACCGGCAGCGGCCCGTACAGGTGCGGGAAGAGCGCCCCGTCGCGCGACGGTTCCCAGCGCAGCGCGTCGCCCAGCCGCTGCGGGTCCACAGTCAGCAGGGTCAGCCCGGTGGCGCCGGCGAAGTACCGCCGGGCCGTCTCGACCACCTGGTCGGCGCCGGAGAGGTGGACGAACCCGGACTGCCGGTCCATCGCCGTGCCGTCGAAGTGGCCGGCGGCCAGCGCGTCGTCCCACTCGACGGTGGCGAGCAGCTTGTAGATCACTCCGGCAGCCTACGCGCGGTGACGGCCGGTCGGCGCGGGACGGGCCTCCCGCTGCGGGCGTACTTCTGCCACGATTCTGGTCGACACACGACGAACGGGGGGCCAGGGTGCGCATCCTGCTGGTCGAGGACGACCGCCGGGTGGCCGCCGCGCTCTCCTCCGCCCTCACCCGGCGGGGGTACGACGTGGAGCACGCCGCGACGGTCGCCGCCGCCCTCAGCGCCGCCCCCTGCGATCTGGTGCTGCTGGACCTGACCCTGCCCGACGGGGACGGCACCGACCTGTGCCGGGAGCTGCGGCGGCGCAGCAGCCAGCTCGGCATCATCGCGGTGACCGCCCGTGGCGAGGAACGCGACCGGGTGCTCGGCCTGCGGCTCGGCGCGGACGACTACGTGGTCAAGCCCTTCTCGATGACCGAGCTCCAGGCGCGCATCGAGGCGGTGCTGCGCCGGGCGGCGCACACGGCGCCGGAGCGCAGCCTGATCGAGGTGGGGCCCGTACGCGTCGACGTGACCGCGCGGACGGTCACCGTCGACGGCCGGCCGGTGGCGCTGACCCGCAAGGAGTTCGACGTCCTGCTCTCCCTGGCCCGGCAGCCCGGCGTGGCGGTCGCCCGGGAGCGGATCCTGCTCGACGCCTGGGGTACCACCTGGGGAGACGGGCACATGGTCGAGGTGCACGTCGGATCGCTGCGTGGCAAGCTGGGCGACTCCGGTCTGGTGGAGACCGTACGCGGGGTCGGCTACCGGCTGCGCGGCGAGTGAGAGGGACGCCGTGCGACGTCGGTTGGTGATCAGTTACCTGCTGCTGATGGTGCTGGTCCTGATGGCGCTGGAGACCCCGCTGGCGATCACCCTGGCCACCCGCGAGACCGACCGGGTACGCGCCGACCGGCTCGCCGACGCCACCCGGTTCGCCTCGCTGGCCGGCCCGGCGCTGCGCGGCGGTCCCCCCGGCCCGCTCGCCAACGAGCTGCGCAGCTACGACGCCCTGTACGGCATCGGCGCGGCGGTGGTCGACCGTGAGCGGGGGACGGTGGCGGCCTCCGGGACCTGGCGCCTGGCCCCGGGCTCCCGGGAGGCGTTGGACATGGCGCTCTCCGGCCAGCAGGCCAGCGGGCCGGACTCGGTCTGGCCGTGGGTCGACGGGCCGATCGTGGTGGCGGTGCCCATCAACGACGGCGGCGAGGTGCTCGGCGCGGTGGTCATCACCACCCCCGCGGATTCGGTCCGGCGGACCGTGACCGTGTGGTGGCTGGTGCTGGCCGGCACGGGCCTGCTCGCCGTACTGGCCTGCGTGCTGACCGCGTTCGGGCTGGCCGGCTGGGTGCTGCGCCCGGTCACCGAGCTGGACGCGGTCACCCACGAGATCGCCGAGGGGGACCGTGGCGCGCGGGTGCAGCACCGCCTCGGCCCGCCGGAGCTGCGCCGCCTGGCGACGAGCTTCAACCACATGGCCGACGTCGTCTCCGACGTGATGGACCGGCAGCGGGCGTTCGTCGCGCACGCCAGCCACCAGCTGCGCAATCCACTGACCGCGCTGCGGCTGCGGGTGGAGGAGCTGGGACCGAGCCTGACCGACGCCGACGGGCGCGCCGAGCACCAGCTGGCCCTGGAGGAGACCGACCGGCTGGCCCTCGTGCTGGACGCGTTGCTGACCCTGGCCCGCGCCGAGCGGCGGGAGAACCAGCGGGTCACCGTCGACGCGGCGGCCGTCGCCATGTCCCGGGTCGCCGCCTGGGAGCCGCTCGCCCGGCACCACCGGATCACTCTCCGGCTCGTGACCGAGGCCGCCCCGGCGTACGCGCGGACCGTGCCCACCGCCATCGACCAGGCACTCGACGCGCTGATCGACAACGCGGTGAAGTTCAGCGACGCCGGTGGGGTGGTGACGGTGACCGTCCGGCGTCACGACGACGGGATCGCGCTGGAGGTCCGCGACACCGGCCCGGGCATGACGGCGAGCCAGCTCGGGCAGGCGACCGAGCGGTTCTGGCGGGCGCCGGAGGTGCAGAACGTCGACGGGGCCGGCCTGGGCCTCACCATCGTCGCCGTGCTGGTGGACGCCTCGGACGGGCGGCTCACCATGCACGGGGGCGAGCCGCGCGGCCTCGTCGCGGGCCTCTGGTTCCCCGCTCCCGCCGACGCCGCTCCCGCCGACCCCGGTGCCGACGGCCCGGACCGCGCCGATCCGGCTCCCGGAGCCCCCGCTCCCGGCGACCCGGCTCTCGCCGACGTCGGTTCCGGCGACTCCACTTCGGCGAGTTGAGGGCCGGGCGGGACGCCGGCCGGTGACGCCGGAGACCTGCGGTCAGGGTTTGGCGGCGCGGTACCAGTCGGCGGCGCCCGGGTGCAACGGCAACGGGGCGGTGGCGATCGCCGACCGGGGACTCATCCGCCCGGCGGCCGGATGCGCGGCGGCCAACTCCTGGCGGCGCTCCATGAGCAGCCGGGTCACCTCCCGGATCAGCGGCGCCGGCAGGTCGGCCCGGACGATCAGGAAGTTCGGGTTGGCCACCGTGGTCACCGGGTCCGTGCCGTAGACGGAGCGGGGGATGTCCCGGGAGACGTAGACCTCCGGGTTGCTCTCGCGCAGCGGCCCGGTCCATTCGCCGAGGTCGACGATCCGCGTCGCGCTGACGTCGGTGAGCTGCTCCACCGCCCGGACCGGCAGCCCGCCGGAGAAGAAGAAGGCGTCGATCGTGCCGGCCCGCAGCGCCGCGACCGAGTCGTCGAGGCCGAGCCGCTCCTGGTGCACCCGGTCACCGCCCAGCCGCGCCACCTCCAGCAGCCGGACGGCGGTGATCTCGGTGCCGGACCCGGGCGCCCCCACGGACACCCGCCGGCCGCGCAGGTCGGCCAGGGTGCGGATGGAACCACCGGCGGTCGTGATCAGGTGCAGCAGGTCGTCGTAGACCCGGGCGACCGCGACCACGGACGGGTGCGCCGCGGGCGCCGCCGGCAGCACGTCGGCCTGGGTGAAGCCCAGCTCGGCCTTGCCGGCACCGACCAGCTGGACGTTCTCCGCCGACGCGGCGGTCACCACCACACTGGCCCGTACGTCCGGCAGCTCCCGGTTGAGCAGGGCGGCCAGCGACTGCCCGAAGGCGTGGTAGACGGCCGTCGGGCTGCCGGTCGCGATCCGGATCTGCACCGGTGGATCGGGGGCGTTCCGGCAGCCGACCAGGCCGGGCGACGTGACCAGCAGCAGCAGCGCCAACAGCGCCGGCGGGCGGAGCGGGCGCAGGCGGGCACGGCGGAACCTGGTGGGACTCACGCGCTGCACTCTGCGCCGTGCGGGCCGTGGCCGCAACCCTCCGTCCACCGCTCGGGCAGGCACCGGACGGTGCCCCCACGGTGGCCGTCGATGTGCCGCGCGTCGCGCGGACCGTGCCCGCCGGGCGGTCAGGACCGGGCGGAAACGGGATCCAGCGCCGTGCGGTGCAGGATCCGCTCGCGGTGCGGGCCGTCGGCGACACACACCAGGTAACACCCGGTGCCGGGGCGCAGCAGCGCCGGAACGTCCAGCAGGGCGGCCCCGCGCACCAGGACGGCGGCCAGCTCCCGGTCGGTGATGCGGACGCCGAGGATGTGCCGGCGGACGTGGCGACCCCCGGCGAGCAGGGCCGCCCGCCAGGCCGCCGCGGCCAGCCGGGGCCGCCACGCCCGGCGTACGGTCGACGCGCCCGGGACCGGCCCGCCCAGCAGTTCGCGCCGGCCCTGCCGCCAGCCGGCCTCCAGCACCCGCGCGTACGCGGGCCGGTGCTGGCGTGGCACGGAGAGCCGGTGCAGCTCGTAGCGGCGGCGCAGACCGCCGACGGTCACCTCGTGCTCGATGGGGACGTCCAGCCGGCCGAGCAGCTGCCCCATCCGGTGCGCCGCCTCCTCCCGGTTGAACTCCACGGACGGGGGGCGGTGCTCCGCCACCGGCCGACGGGTGCCGGCGACCGTCGGCGGGGGCGTGCAGCGCAGCAGGCAGGCGGCCTCGAACGCGTCGGCCAGGGTCGACCAGTCCAGCGGCGGCGGGCTCGAGGGCAGGCGCGGCCGATCGAGCACGATCTGTTCAAGAGCCAACTCAGGCACTCCTTGTCGGCGTCGGGGTCCCTCCTACCGTGGTCCCTCGACGCCGACGGGGAAACCGATCGGCCCCAGCCTTGAGGAAATCTTGCGACTGATTTACAGCTCGGTGACGATCACGTCGACCTGGCGTGACCGGTTCGGCGGGCCGGGCTGCTCCCGCACCTGGTACTTCAGGTCGCGCAACGCGGTCAGCAGCCCGTCGACCGTACGCGGCCGGGCACCCGCGGTCAGCAGGTCACGGACCAGCCGGCCCTTGGTCGCCTTGTTGAAGTGGCTCACCACCGTCTGGACGGGCACGCCGTCGACCTCCCGCTCGTGCAGCACCCGGACGGTCACCGTGCGCTCGGCCACCTCGCCGCGCGGCGCCCAGGTGGCCGCGTACGCGCCGGAGCGCAGGTCGAGCACGGGCCCGTCGCCGGCCGCCTCGGCCATCGCGGGCGCGAGCGCCCGCCGCCAGTACGCCGACAGCGCGCCGGGCCCCGGCAGCCGCGCCCCGATCGGGCACCGGTAGGGCGGGATGCGGTCGGTGAGGCGTACCGCGCCCCAGAGTCCCGAGCTGATCAGCACCGACCGGCGGGCCGCCCGCTGCGCGGTCGCCGGCAGCGTGGCGAGGTCGAGCGCCTCGTAGAGCACCCCGGTGTAGACGCGGCCGGCGGGCGCGGTGGCCGCCGCCCGCAGCCGGGCGTTGCGGCGCAGCTCGCCGCGTTGGCCCTCGCTGAGCCCCAGCGCCGCCCGGGCCGCCTCCTCGTCGCCGTCGGCGCAGAGCGCGACCAGCGCCGTCAGCACCTCCTCCCGGGCGCCGGTCAGCTCCGGCAGGGAGAGCCGGGCGAGGTCCAGCCGCCGGCCGGTGCCGGCGTCGGCCTTTCCCTCGGAGGGCGGCAACAGGATGAGCATCGGTGGACTCCTCGTCCGGCGCGGCGTGCGCGCACCGGTGCGGCCAGCGTACGGGCCGGTCCTACCGCCACGGTCGTACCGGCGTCTGCGGGTGGTACACGCGATACCCGCCCACCTCGGCCACCAGCGCGGCGTCGGCCCGGTCGCCCAACAGACCGCGCAGCCGCCGCTCCGCCGCCGATCCTGCCTCCAGCACGTACCCGGGCCGGTCGGCTCGTCCCACCTGCCGCCAGTACGGCCGGTAGCGGTTCTGCCCGGGGGTGAGCTCGCCGTCGAGCACCGCGCACACCACCCCCTCGGCCGTGTTGAAGATCAGCCGGTTGCAGGTCCAGTAGTCCCCGTACACCTCGCGGGGGCCGCTGGCGCGCAGCCGGTCGGCCAGCTCGCGGGCCTGCCGCTCCTCGACGCGGGACGCCGCGACGCCGGCGCCGGCGAACAGCACGGTGACCACCAGCATGGTCGCGGCCAGCGCGGCGAGCGCGGCGGTGGCCAGCGCCCCGGCCAGCCGGCCGAGCGCCCCGACCGTGCCCCGCCAGCAGGCGACCGCCGCCACCCAGAGCGGCCAGAGCACCGCCGGCAGGGAGAGTTGCAGCACCGACAGGTACCGGGCGTTGTCCAGCGGGCTGGTGGCGGCCAGCGGGCTGCGCACGTACGACAGCAGGGTCAGCGCCGCGCCGACGACCAGCGCGAGGTGCACCACCGGGGCGACCCGCCCGCCGCGCGACGCACCCGCGGCCCGGCGGTACGCGAGGACGGCGAACCCGGCGGCGACCGCCAGCAGCACCGGGTAGAGCAGCCCGAACCACCCCTGCCAGCGCGCGCAGCCGTCCACGGGGCAGAGGCCGGTGGCGAGCGGCACCCCTTCCAGCAGCCCGCCGTCGAGCCGCCGCGACCACGGCGGCGTCGGCCCGGCCCGGGTGCTGATCTCCCGGAACACCGACAGCGAGTCCTCGCCCGGCGGGGCGAGGAGGTTGTCCCGGATCATCGGTGCGATCCCGACGACGAACCCGGCCAGGAGCAGCACCCCGGCCACGCCGAGCAGTTCCCGGCGGGCCACCCACACCAGCGCCAGCGCGGCCACCGCCAGGTAGGGCAGGATCAGCCAGTCCGACCAGACGGAGACCCCGGCGAGCAGGCCGAAGAGCCCGACGGCCAGCCGGCGGTGCCGTACCGTCCCCCGGGCGAGTCCCACCGTGACCAGCAGCATCAGCAGCACCGCGACCTTGACCTCGGGACGGCCGCCGACCACGGTGAGCTGGTCCCGGACCACCCGTTCCCCGCCGAGCGCCAGCAGCCCGACGACCCCCGTGGCGAACCAGGGCGAGCAGATCCGCCGGGTCAGCCGGTACATCAGCCACAGGAAAAGGGCGTAGAGCAGCAGCAGCGGCAGGCGCAGCAGCGGCCAGCTCGGCCCGGCCACCGCGACCAGCGGCGCGGCCAGGTAGGACTCCAACACCCCCATGTAGCGCTGCCCGTAGAGGAAGACGGGCAGCCCGCGGCCCTGCGCGATGTGCAGCGCGGCCAGCCCGAACGTCGCCTCGTCGCTGTTGGAGACGGGCACCGTGTGCAGGGTCAGGACCAGCCGGTAGCCGACCCCGGCCAGCCCGAGCAGCAGTGCGACGAGCGCCGGCCGGTCGAGCTGCCACCGCCCCCGCCACCGCCACGGCTTGCGCACAGGTTGCGACACGACCAACGCCCCCGTCGTCGTCCCGACCGGAGTGTTTCACGCCGCCGGGGCCGGGCGGGGCGGATCGGCGCAGCCAGCGGCCGGGAAGATCGCCTCGCGTGGCCGAGGTGGCCAGGTTGTGGCAGGGTTGCTGGCGTGCCACCCACTGCCGCCGGCCAGTTGGCCGTACCCACCCTGCACCGGGCCGCGCGGATCGAGGACGCCGTCCACTCGCTGGTCGAGCGCCGGCTGCGGCGCACCGGCTGGCGGACGAACATCATCGCGTACACCGGCTACGGCGCGCCCGGCTGGGTGCGGGTGATGTGCCGGGTGCTGCTGGGCCGGCCGGACACCCGCCAGCGGGGCCGGCTGGAGAAGGTACGCGGGTGGCGCAGCTTCACCACGCTCCCGGCCAAGCACGTCACGGTCACCATCGAGGCCGGCGGGGGACGGCACGAGGCGCAGGCCGACCGCAGCGGGTTCGTCGACGCCGTGGTCGAGGCGGACCTGCCGCCCGGCTGGGGCTCGGTGCGGATCAGCATGCCGGACGCCGAGCCGGTCGAGGCGCCGGTGCGCATCCTCGATCCGGACGTGCGCTTCGGCATCCTCTCCGACATCGACGACACGGTCATGGTCACCGCGCTGCCCCGCCCGCTGCTCGCCGCCTGGAACACGTTCGTCCTCGACGAGCACGCCCGCACCGCCGTGCCCGGCATGGCGGTGCTCTACGAGCGGCTGGTCACCGCCCACCCCGGCGCCCCGGTCTTCTACCTCTCCACCGGCGCCTGGAACGTGGCGCCGACACTGACCCGGTTCCTGTCCCGGCACCTCTACCCGGCCGGGCCGCTGCTGCTGACCGACTGGGGGCCGACGGCCGACCGCTGGTTCCGCAGCGGCCGGGAGCACAAGCGGGTCACCCTGGCCCGGCTGGCGCGGGAGTTCCCCGACGTGAAGTGGCTGCTGGTCGGCGACGACGGGCAGCACGACCAGGAGATCTACCGCGAGTTCGCCGCCGCCCACCCGCAGAACGTGGCCGGGGTGGCGATCCGCCGGCTGTCGCCGACGCAGGCGGTGCTGGCCGGTGGCCTGCCGGCTGCGCCCGGCGAGTCCTCGGCGGGGCCGGTGGGGCAGAAGTGGCTCTCCGCGCCCGACGGCGCGGGCCTGTGGAAGCTGCTGCGCGACGCCGGCCTGGTCTGACGCCAGGCGGGGTTCACCGGGGCTGGAGCAGCCCGCGTCCGGCCATGTGGGCGCGCAGCGTCTCGGCGTCCTCGGGGGACATCAGGTGGCGTGGGATCACGGTCGCCGGCATCCGGCCGACGTACACGATCCAGAACTCGGGGGTGTCCCTCACCTGGGTCACCCCGTCCCAGGCGATGCCGCCGGACTCCGAGCCGCTACGCATCATGATGTTGTCGTCGGTGATGTCGTAGGCGCCCTCGACGGCGTAGCGCCCGGAGCGGCGCCGGGCGCGTAGCCGCACCCACGGCGAGTACAGCATCGACAGCAGGCCGCCCAGGACCAGCGTCAGGGACAGCGGCGAGATCTTCTCGCCCCACGCGAACCCCCGCGAGACGGCGAAACCGATCACCCCGACCGCCACCAGCACGGCGCCGATGTAACCGAACTTGCGCAGCCGCACGCTGCTGAGTGCGGCAGCGACCCGGCCCGGGTAGGCGGGATCGGCGGGGACGTCGAAACGGATGTGCACGCCAGAACGATAGTGCCCCCACGCCGCGTCGAGTCGTCCGCCGACCAGCGCCGACGGCGTCGAGCGGTGACGCGTTCCCGGCCGGGGTCGTCACCGGGTGGCTGGCCCGCTGTGCCAGCATCGCCTCGTGCGCAACGAGCGACGCCTACGGACCCGGACGCCGGAGACACGAGCCTTCGCGGAGCGCGTACGGCTCGTCATGAACCTGACCGCGCGCCTCAACGCGCTGCCGTTCGACGACCTCGACGCGCGCCGGACGGTGCTGACCGAGATCTTCGGTGGGCCGGTCCCCGACTCGCTGTCCATCCTGCCCCCGTTCTACTGCGACTACGGGCTTGGAGCGTCGTTCGGAGAGCGGGTGTTCATCAATCAGGGATGCTTCTTCCTCGACTACGGGGGAATCACCATCGGTGACCGCGTCATGATCGGTCCCCGGGTGACCCTGAGCACGTCCGGGCACCCGGTCGAGCCCGCCGAACGGTACGACTTCATCACCCACGCGCCCATCGTCATCGAGGACGACGTGTGGATCGGCGCCGCGGCCACGATCACTCCCGGCGTGACGATCGGCCGCGGCTCGGTCGTCGGCGCGGGCGCCGTCGTCGCGAAGGACGTGCCGTCGCTGAGCGTGGTGACGGCGACGAGCGCTGTCGAGCGCAGGCGCCTGAGGGGGTCTCCGGCCTCCTGAGGCCCGCGGCGGTGGGAAGGGCGGCAGTGGGCGGCCGGTCTCAGGCACTGCCGTCCGTCGCCCCGCCCCGTCCCGGCCGGCCCGCGTCCGGTTGGCCTCTCACCGTCGGTCATCCAGTGACCCCGGTCGGTGAATCATGTGAAGAATACTTGCGAAACTGCGCGACAACGTTGAACATCTTTTCGTGCGTAGAGACTATGGTCGATTCCTTCCCGGGCTGGCGCTGGTGGCGGCGCTGGCGCTCGGCGCGGCCGTCCCCACGGCCGCCCCCGTCTCCCGTCCCGCCACGCCGGACACCGTCCCCGTCGCCGCCCAGGCGGCCTGCGTGACCGACCCGGCCACCCCGAAGCGGCAGTTCCGCGGCATGTGGATCGCCAGCGTGGCCAACATCGACTGGCCCAGCCGCACCGGGCTCACCCCGGCCGCCCAGCAGGCGGAGTACCGGGGCTGGCTCGACCTGGCCCAGCAACGGCGGATGAACGCGGTCGTCGTGCAGATCCGCCCCACCGCCGACGCGTTCTGGCCGTCGACGTACGAGCCGTGGTCGCAGTGGCTCACCGGCACCCAGGGCACCAACCCCGGCTACGACCCGCTGGCCTTCATGGTCGCCGAGGCGCACGCCCGCAACCTGGAGTTCCACGCCTGGTTCAACCCGTACCGGGTGGCCAACCACACCGACCTCACCAAGCTGGCGGCCAGCCACCCGGCCCGCAAGAACGCGGGCTGGGCCGTCGCCTACAACGGTCAGCTCTACTACAACCCCGGCATCCCGGCCGTCCGCGCCTTCGTGCAGGACGCCATGATGGACGCCGTCCGCCGCTACGACATCGACGCGGTGCACTGGGACGACTACTTCTACCCGTACCCGGGCAGCGGCGGGGGCTTCCCCGACGCCGCGACCTACGCCCAGTACGGCGCCGGGTTCAGCAACATCGGCGACTGGCGGCGCAACAACGTCAACCTGCTGGTCCAGGAGATGCACAACCGGATCCAGGCGGTCAAGCCGTGGGTGCGGCTCGGCGTCAGCCCGTTCGGCATCTGGCGCAACGCCGGCACCGACCCGCTCGGCTCGCGTACCACCGGCCTCCAGTCGTACGACGCGATCTACGCCGACACCCGCCGCTGGGTGCGGCAGGGCTGGATCGACTACATCGCCCCGCAGATCTACTGGCACATCGGCCACACGGCGGCCGACTACGCGGAGCTGGTCCGCTGGTGGTCCGAGACCGTGACCGGCACCGACGTGCAGCTGTTCGTCGGGCAGGCCACCTACCGGGCCGGGGCGTCCGGGCAGGACGCCGCCTGGCAGGACCCGGCCGAGCTGACCGACCACCTGACGCTGAACCGCACCTACCCCCGGATCCTCGGCGACATCCACTTCAGCGCCAAGGACGTCCGCGCCGACCGAATCGGCGCCGTCTCCCGGGTGGCGACCGACCACTACCGCCGGCCCGCGCTGGTGCCGGCCGGGGTGGGCGGTGCCGCGCCCGCCGCACCGAACCTCACCTCGGCGGTACGCGGCACCGGCGGCGTGACCCTCACCTGGCAGCGCGGCGCCACCGGCAGCACCGCCGCGTACGCGGTGTACCGGCTGCCCGGCGACGGCGCGGTCGACGCCTGCGACCTGGCCGACGCGCGGAACCTGCTCGGCACGGTCCGCGCCTCGGGCACGACCGGGACGTTCGTCGACGCCACCGCCGCGGCCGGCTCGACGTACCGCTACCTGGTGACCGCGCTGGACCGGCTGCACCACGAGAGCGTGGCCAGCAACGCGCGGACCGTCACCGGCACCGGCGCGACGTTCAGCGTGATCGTGGACAACGCCACCGCCGGCGGCTTCACCGCTGCCAGCACCTGGGGCACGTCGTCGTACCTCGCGACGCGCTACGGGGCCAACTACCGGTTCGCGAACCCCGAGGCGGTCAGCGACCCGGCCTGGTTCACCGCCACGCTGCCCGCCGCCGGCTCGTACCGGATCGAGGTCTGGTACCCGGCCGACCCCGGCTACAACAGCGCCACGCCGCACCTGGTGGCGACGGCGAACGGGACCGTGACGGCCAAGGTCGACCAGCGCACCGGCGGTGGGCAGTGGCAGGTGCTGGGCACCTACGACCTCGCAGCGGGGACGCGCCAGGTCGTCGGGGTCAGCCGCTGGACGAGCACGACGGGGTACGTCGTCGCCGACGCCGTCCGGATCACCCGACTCTGAGCCGCACCGACAGCGGGAGATCCTGGTAGGCGGGCGTCCCTCCGGGGGCGGACTCCCTGCCAGGATCTCCCGCGTCGGTCAGGTCTGGTCGCGGCGCAGCCAGAGGACGCCGAGCGGCGGCACCCGCATCGCCGCGGAGGCCGGCATCCCGTGCCACGGCACGTCCTCGGCGTGCACCTCGCCCAGGTTGCCCACCCCCGAGCCGCCGTAGTGGTGGGCGTCGGTGTTGAGCACCTCCGTCCAGGTGCCGCCGGCCGGCAGCCCGATCCGGTAGTCCTCCAGCGGCCGGGCGGAGAAGTTCGCCACGCAGACCAGGGTCGCGCCGTCGGGGGCGATCCGGACGAACGAGACCGTGTTGTTGGCGACGTCGTCGCCGGCGATCCAGCGGAAGCCGGCCGGCTCGGTGTCCTGCGCCCACAGCGCCGGGGTGTCCCGGTAGACGCGGTTCAGGTCGCCGACGAGGCGTTGCACGCCGGCGCGAGCCGGGTCGTGCAGCAGGTACCAGTCGAGGCCCCGCTCCTCGCTCCACTCCCGGTCGTCGGCCAGCTCGCAGCCCATGAAGAGCAACTGCTTGCCCGGGTGCGCCCACATGTACGCCAGCAGGGCGCGTACGTTGGCCAGCCGCTGCCAGGTGTCGCCGGGCATCTTCCCGGCCAGGGAGCCCTTGCCGTGCACCACCTCGTCGTGGCTGATCGGCAGCACGTAGTTCTCGCTCCAGGCGTACGCCAGGGAGAACGTGAGCTGATGGTGGTGGTGCTGCCGGTAGACCGGGTCCTTCGAGGTGTAGAGCAGGGTGTCGTGCATCCAGCCCATGTTCCACTTGAACCCGAAGCCGAGCCCGCCGTCGGCCGTGGCGCGGGTGACCCCCGGCCAGGCGGTGGACTCCTCGGCGATTAGCACCACCCCGGCGTGGTGCTTGTAGACCGTCGCGTTCACCTCCTGCATGAACGCGATGGCCTCCAGATTCTCCCGGCCGCCGTACCGGTTGGGCAGCCACTGCCCCTCCTGCCGGGAGTAGTCCAGGTAGAGCATCGAGGCCACCGCGTCCACCCGCAGCCCGTCGACGTGGAACTGCTCGCACCAGTAGAGCGCGTTGGCGACCAGGAAGTTGCGCACCTCGGGGCGACCGAAGTCGAAGACGTACGTGCCCCAGTCGGGGTGCTCGCCCCGGCGCGGGTCGGGGTGCTCGTAGAGGGCGGTGCCGTCGAAGCGCGCCAGCGCCCACTCGTCCTTGGGGAAGTGCGCGGGCACCCAGTCCAGGATGACGCCGATCCCGGCGGCGTGCAGGGCGTCGACGAGGTGGCGGAACTCGTCGGGGTCGCCGAAGCGGGACGTCGGCGCGTAGTAGCCGGTGACCTGGTAGCCCCAGGATCCACCGAACGGGTGCTCCATGACGGGCAGGAACTCCACGTGGGTGAAGCCCAGCCCCGTCACGTACGCGGTCAGCTGCTCGGCCAACTCCCGGTAGCTCAGGCCGGGGCGCCACGAGCCGAGGTGCACCTCGTAGACGCTCATCGGCTCCTGGTGCGGCTGCCGACGGCCACGCCGCTCCAGCCAGTCGGCGTCGCCCCACTCGTACGTCGAGCGGTGCACCACCGACGCGGTCGCCGGCGGCACCTCCGCGTACGCCGCCATGGGGTCGGCCTTGTCCCGCCACTGCCCGTCGGCGCCCAGGACGCGGTACTTGTAGCGGTCGCCGGCGCCGACGCCCGGCACGAACAGCTCCCACACCCCGCTGCCGCCGAGCGAGCGCATCGGCCAGCCGTCGTCGGGCGCCCAGCCCGCGAAGTCGCCGATCACCCGGACCCCGCGCGCGTTCGGCGCCCAGACGGTGAACGCCACGCCCTCGTCGAAGACCCGGGCGCCGAGGGCCTCCCAGAGCCGCTCGTGGCGGCCCTCGCCGATCAGGTGCAGGTCCAGCTCGCCCACGGTGGGCGGGTAGCGGTACGGGTCGTCGTGGAGGCGGCCGTCGACCTCGACGCGGTAGTCGAGCACCTCGCCCGGCACCTCCGCCTCGAACACCCCGACGTCGTGCACCCGCCGCATGGGCTGCCGTACGCCGTCCACCACGACGGCGACGTCGGCGGCGCCCCGGCGCAGCGTCCGGACGACCGTCCGCCCGTCGGCCGGATGCGCGCCGAGGATGGCGTGCGGGTCGTGCGTGGCGCCGGCGATCAGCTGGTCCATCGGGCGTCGTCCTCCTGGGCGGGAGCGGTGGGGGCGGTGCCGCCCGAGAGATCGTCGGGGACGTCGGCGACGGTCAGGTCCGGCGCCCCGGTCGCCGCTGCCGGGCCGGCGTCGGGATCGGCGGCCGGGCGGCGCACCGTCAGCACGTGCGCCGGTTGCAGGTACGGGTCGAGGCGTACGGCGTTGCGCTGGCCCCAGTCGTAGCTGGTGCCGGTCAGCTCGTCGTGCACCGTGAACCGGTCGTGCCAGTCGAGCCCGAGCGCGGGCATGTCGAGCGTGGTGTTGCCCCACTGCACGGCCTGCGGGTCGAACGAGCAGACCACGAGCACCGTGTTGCCCGTCTCCGGGTCGTGCTTGGACCAGCAGAGCAGCGCCGGGTTGTCGATGTCGTGGAAGCGCAGGTTGCGCAGGTGGTGCAGCGCCGGGTTCTCCCGGCGTACGCGGTTGAGCACGGCGATGAACGGGGCGAGGGAACGGCCCTGCGCCTGCGCGTCGGCCCAGGCGCGGGGGCGCAGCTCGTACTTCTCGTTGTCGAGGTACTCCTCCGCGCCGGGGCGGGCGGTGTGCTCGAACAGCTCGTAGCCGGCGTACATGCCCCACGAGGGGGAGAGCAGCGCGGCCAGCACCGCCCGGATCTTGAACATCGGCGGGCCGCCGTGCTGCAACGACTCATGCAGGATGTCCGGCGTGTTGGGCCAGAAGTTCGGCCGCATGTAGTCGGCCGCCGCCACCAGCTCCTCGCAGTACGCCCGCATCTCGGCGGCCGAGGTGCGCCAGGTGAAGTACGTGTACGACTGGGTGAACCCGATCTTGCCGAGCCCGTGCATGATCGCCGGCCGGGTGAACGCCTCGGCGAGGAAGAGCACGTCCGGGTCGACCTTCTTCACCTCGGCGATCAGCCAGTGCCAGAAGTCGAACGGCTTGGTGTGCGGGTTGTCCACCCGGAAGATCCGGATGCCCTCGCCGACCCAGTGCAGCACCACCCGCAGGATCTCCGCCCGGATGCCGTCGGGGTCGTTGTCGAAGTTCAGCGGGTAGATGTCCTGGTACTTCTTCGGCGGATTCTCCGCGTACGCGATGCTGCCGTCGGCCTGGGTGGTGAACCACTCCGGGTGCTCGGTCACCCACGGGTGGTCCGGCGCGCACTGCAACGCCAGGTCCATCGCCACCTCGATGCCCTGCTCGGCGGCGGCGCCGACGAAGTCCCGGAAGTCCTCCGGCGTACCCAGGTCGGGGTGGATGGCGTCGTGGCCGCCCTCGGCGGCGCCGATCGCCCACGGTGAGCCGACGTCGTCCGGCCCGGCGGTGAGCGAGTTGTTGCGGCCCTTGCGGTTGACCCGGCCGATCGGGTGGATCGGCGGCAGGTAGAGCACGTCGAAGCCCATCGCGGCGACGCCCGGCAGGCGCTCGACGGCGGTCGCGAACGTGCCGGAGCGCGCCGGGGCGTCGACGGTGGCCGGGACGGCGCCCTCGGAGCGGGGGAAGAACTCGTACCAGGCGGAGAAGAGCGCGCGCTTGCGGTCCACCCAGATGCGGCGCTCGTCGCCCGTGGTGACCAGTTCGCGGACGGGGTGCTCCCAGAGCAGGTCGGCCAGCGCGAGCGCCGGGGCGACCCGCCGGGGCAGCTCCTTGCCGGCATCGCCCAGCGCCGCCACCGCCGCGCGGACCCGACCCGCGTCGCCGGCCGGCACCAGCTCCACGGCCGCGCTCAGCACGCGTACGCCCTCGGCGAGATCGTTGGCCAGGTCCTCCGGCCCCTGCCCGGCGGCGATCTTCTTGGTGACCGCGTTCTGCCAGGTCAGGTACGGATCCTGGAACGCCTCGACGGCGAAGACCCACTCGCCGATCGCGTCGGGGCGGATCACGGCGTGCCAACGGTCCTGCCCGGGTTCGCCGGGACGCATCCGGGTGAACGGCCGGTCCTGCCCGTCGGGACCGCGCCAGGCGACGTTGCAGCCGAGGGCGTCGTGCCCCTCCCGGTAGGCGCGGGCGGACACCGGCACCGGCTCGTCGACCACCGCCTTGGCCGGGTAGCGACCGCAGGAGACGACGGGGGAGACGTCTTCGATCGGAAACCGTCCAGTCACCGATTCAACCTACTGCGCGAGATCCTTTCGCGCGCGGCCAAGCACCCCATCACCCTGACGACCCGGTCCACCGCCGTCCCGGCCGGCGGTGCGTCGCCTGATTCCCACGTGAGCCGGTGGGTGGCCGGGTCAGCGCCGGTTGCGCCATTCCTTGGCCCGCCGCAGGTAGCGGAGCACTCCGGCGGGGCCGGTGGAGGCGGGCCAGTCGTCGGTGCGGAACCAGGCGTCGGATCCGCCGTCGAGGAAGATCACCGAGCCGCAGAGGAAGTCTGCGGCCGGCGAGAGCATGAATGCCACCCAGTCGCCGACGTCTTTCGGGTTGCCGCGTCCGCCGATCGGCACCGCCAGCCCTTCGACGGCGTCCTTCTCGCCGCGGGCGATCTGCTCATCGAGTAGCGGGGTGGCGATGATGCCGGGGGCGAGGACGTTGACCCGGATGCCGGCGCCGGCCCACTGCGATGAGATCGCGCTGCGCCGCGCCCACCGCGTCACGGCCATCTTCGAGCTGGCGTACGCGAAGGGCGCGGAGCGGCTGCGGAAGCGGCCCACCACGCGCAGCGCCTTGGCGGCGTCGCGGGCGAGCAGGGCTCGCACAGCGCTTTCGGGGACCATCGGGGTGAGGGTGGTGGAGTTCGACCCGAAGACCACGACCTTGCTGTTGCCGGCGAGGGCCAGCGCGGGCCGCCACGCCTCCAGCAGGTCCACGACGCCGAAGTAGTTGACCTGCTGCACGAGGCCGTCGCGTCCCGGGATGCCGCCGAGCCCGGCGGCGCAGACCGCGCCGTCGAGCCGGCCGCCGGCGCGCTCCAGGACGTCGGCCGCCGCCGCCGCGCGTCCCTGCGGGGTGGACAGGTCGGCGACGACCTCGACGTCGCGCAGGTCCACGCCGATGACGGTGTGGCCGTCGGCGCGCAGCCGATCGGCCGAGGCCCTGCCCATGCCCGAGGCGGCGCCCGTCACCGCGTACGTACCCATGTCGTTCCCTTCCACTTCGCCATCGGCCGGTGGGACCTGGCTGCTCCGTCTCGTCGGATGCTGACACGACGTGGCCCCCGGGCTCGACGATCGCGACGAATTGCTAGCTGGTCGGTCGAGTGTTGGCGGCGGGAAGCTTGCCTGCCGCGTGCCGCCCGGCGATGTAGCCGTAGACGAGGCCCTGGCCGATGGTGGCGCCGGCCCCGGGGTAGGTGCGGCCGAAGGCGTTGGCGGCGGCGTTGCCGATCGCGTACAGGCCGGGCACGGGGGTTCCCGCGTCGGACAGCGCCCGGCCGAAGCCGTCGGCCCGGATGCCGCCGCAGGTGCCCAGGTCGGACAGGACGACCTCGACGGCGTGGAGGGTGCCGGACAAGGGCCTCAGGTTGGGGTTGGGCGTCACCGTCGGGTCGCCGTAGTAGCGGTCGTAGGCGCTGGTCCCGCGCTGGAAGTCGTCGTCGATGCCGGCGGCTGCCAGCTGGTTGAACCGCGCCAGGGTGGCGCGCAGCGCGTCGGCGTCGACGCCCATCGACCGGGCGAGGTCACCGGGGTTGTCGGCGCGGTGCGCGACGCCCGCGTCGTACCAGGACTTCGGCAGCGGGGCCCGTGGGAAGTGCGCCCCGGCGAACACGTAGCTGTTGCGGTACCGCTGGTCGAAGAGCAGCCACATGGTCGGTAGCGACCCGCCGTCGCGCGCGATGCCGAGCACCGTCTGGCCGAAGGTCATGTAGTCGCTGGACTCGTTGACGAACCGGCGGCCAGTGCCGTCCACCATGAGCGAGCCGGGCAGGGACCGTTCGGCGAGGAGCACCTGCGGCGTGCCGTCGCCCACCGGCGCGACGGCGGGGAACCACCAGGCCTGCTCCATCAGGTCGGTGGCGGCACCCGCCTGCTGGGCGGCGCGTAGCCCGTCGCCCGTGTTGCTGTCCGCGCCGAGGCTCCAGTCCCGCAGCTCGGGGTGGTGGTGGGCGTGCCGCAGCGGCAGGTCGTGGTCGAAGCCGCCGGTGGCGAGCACGACCCCCCGACTGGCGCGCACGGTGCAGGTCGTCTCTCCGTGGCGCAGCTCGGCCCCGACGACCCGGTTCCCCTCGACCAGGAGACGCTCCAACGCCGTCTCCGTCCAGACCGGGATGCCGGCGCGGCGGACCCCGGCGAACAGGCCCGCGGCGATCGCCTGCCCACCGGCGGCGTACTCGCGTCCCAACAGCAGGCCCCCGACTCCCTGGGCGACGCGGGTCATGATGCGGGGAAGCGCGCGGCCGGGTGTCTTCGCCATCAGGTTGAGCCACTTGTAGTCCGCGCCGGTGACCGGCATGGGCACGGGCGCGGAGAGGACGGCGGGACGCAGGCGGGCGCGGTCGGCGCCGAGGATCTTCAGGTCGAGTGGGCGGCACTCGCAGCTGCGCCCGACGGCGGTGCCGCCGGGCAGTTCCGGGTGGTAGTCGGCGTAGCCCCGGGCCCAGAGGAACCGCATCGGGGTGGTGCGCGTGAGCATCTCGATCGTGGCGGTGCCATGGTCGAGAAAGCTGCGCCAGCGCTCCTCGGGCGCGGAGCCGCCCACCACGGCCTCGAGGTACGCGGCGCCGCGCTCAGGCGTGTCGCCGGAGCCTTCGGCGGCCAGCACCGGGTTGGCGGGGATCCAGAAGGCGCCGCCGGAGCGTGCGGTGGAGCCGCCGACCCAGCGCGACTTCTCCACGACCACGACGGAGAGGCCGGCCTCGTGGGCGCTGAGCGCGGCGGCCAGGCCGGTGCCGGAGCCGATCACGATGAGGTCGACGGTCGTCGACCGGGGTTGCCGGGGTACGGACATGGGGACGTCCTCCTACTGGGCGACGGGCCGAGTGCCGGCGTTGACGAGCGTCGTGCTGCCCTCGATGTCCAGGGGGCAGTGGGTGCCGGTGAAGATGCTGGCGGCGCAGAGGTTGCAGTGGGTGCATTGTGATCGGGCGGTGCCGTCGCGCTGGATCTTGTTGATCAGGTCGGGCTCCCGCAGCAGCGCGCGGGCCATCGCGACGTACTCGAAGCCGTCATCCATGGCGGTCCGCATCCCGTCGAGGTCGGTCACGCCGCCAAGGAGGATCAGCGGCATCGACAGCTCACGGCGGAACTGGAGCGCGAGGTCGCGGAAGTAGAGCGGCTCGAAGGGGTAGTCGTGGAAGAGGAACCGGCCGAACAGCTTCATGCCGAGCCGCAGCAGCGGCGGCTGGGCCGCGGCCATCGCGGAGAGCGGAACGTCGCCCCGGAACAGGTACATCGGGTTGAGCAGCGAGGACCCGCCGGTGAGTTCGAGGGCGTCCAGGTGCCCGTCGGCCTGCAACATCTGGGCGAACGGGATCGACTCGTCGAGGTCGAACCCCCCGCGTACGCCGTCGGCCATGTTCATCTTCGCGATGACGGCGACGTCGTCGCCCACGGACTCCCTGACGGCGGCCAGGATCCGGCGCGGGAAGTCGGCGCGGTTACGTAGCGAACCCCCGAACTCGTCGCGGCGGCGGTTGAGCTTCGGCGACAGGAAGGACCCCGCCAGGTAGGTGTGGCCCAGGTGCACCTCGACGGCGTCGAAGCCGACGTCGCGGGCGGACGCGGCAGCCCAACCGTGGGCGTGCACGATGCGGCGGATGTCGTCGTGGGTCGCGGCGCGGTCGAAGCCCATCGCCAGCGGGTTGAACCGTGCCGACGACGCGAGCGACGGCAGCCCGTTCGAGCGGGAGTTCGCCACCGGCCCGGCGTGCCCGATCTGGGCGCTGACCTTGGCCCCGGTGGCGTGCACGGCTTCGGTGAGCCGGCGTAGCCCGGGTAGCGCCTCGGGCCGCCAGTGGAGCTGCCCGCGTTCGGTGCGTCCCTCGGGCGCGACGGCGATGTAGGCGACCGTCGTCATGCCGACGCCGCCCCGGCCGACGGCGGTGTGGTATTCGATCAGCCGGTCGGTGACCAGGGCGTCCGGTGTCGCACCCTCGAAGGTGGCGGACTTGATGACGCGGTTGCGCAGGCGCACCGGGCCGAGCGTGGCAGGGGCGAGCGGGTCAGGGGCAGGGGCCGGGATCGTCACGGGATGTCCTCGGGTGCGGTGATGTGGATGTCTAGCCATCGCAGCGCCGTGTCGACGGCGCGGGCGGGTGAACCGGCAGCGCCGTTGCGGGCCCAGTCGTACAGCGCCGCCTGGGCCGCCTCGCGGTAGGCGGTGGCGATGGCCTGGTAGATCGCCTCCGGTGCGCCCGGCCGGCGCCGGGCGATCTCGCGGGCGAGGGCCTCGGTCCAGGGCGCATAGGCTCGCACGGAAGCTTCGGCCAGCTCGGCTTCCTCCGCGACGATCCGCATCCAGTACCCGCCGGCGCTGAGCACGGGCACATCGTCGGAGACGGAGGCGACCACGGCGGTGCGCAGGGCGTCCGACAGCCCGGCGTCGAGGGGCAGCGCCCGGAACGCCTCGGTGAGTCGCCGGGTGGCGGCGGGCACACCCACCCAGGCGAGCGCGGCCTTGGAGGGGAAGTGCCGCATCAGGGTGCGGGCGCTGATGCCGGTGGCCGCGGAGATGTCGTCCCAGCCGGTGGCGTCGTAGCCGTGCTCCGCCCACAGCCGCAGGGCCGCGATGCCGACGGCTTCGGGGTCGAGCACGGTCGGACGGCCACGTCGGCGCGCGGGAGGGGTGGGCGAGACCATGCGACCAGTGAATCATTTATGGCGGGAAGCGTCAATAATCGCTCCCGGGGTCTCTCCGCAGGTCATGACCCTCGACCGGGATCCTCGGCCGGTGGTGGCCGGACCCCGGCAACGAGGACATGGGCGATGACGCGAAGGACTGGCTCGCGCAACTCCAGGCGCCATCGAGGAGTGCGGCGCCGGCGTCCGCGAGGTGCCGCGTGCGGGTCGGGGGCGGTGGGGCGGATGTCACGGCCATCGCCGCCGCGGCGCGACTGCGGGTCGACGCGAGTGGCGACCGCGCGGGAGGCGCTCAACCCCGATCCCTGCGCCGCCAACGAGGGCGGCGACTTCCTCAAGCGGGTACGGGAGGCGGCGCGCTCCCTCCACCCGAACTGCCGGTGCCCGGTGATTGGGCGTGGCGACCGCTCTGGACCTTGGTACGAAATGGCCCCTCCAAGGGCCGTTTCCTACCAAGATCTACCACTGTCCCGAGACTCGGAACGCTATGCCCAGGGGGTGGGAGAGTGGAGTTCAGGCGGGCGGTTCGGGCGCCACGAACGAGCCCTTGCCCTGGTGCACCTCGATCCAGCCCCGCTCATCGAGGATTCGGAGGGCGAGCCTGATCGGCGTCGGGCTGGCGCGGTACTGCTCGCACAGTTCCGCGATGGACGGCAGCTTGTCTCCGGGTTGCAGGGTGCCGGATCGGATCGAGCGGATCACGTCGTCGATGACCTGCTCGTACAAGGGTTGTCGGGGCATGGCGGGCCGCCTCTCGTCAGCCCATCGAGCATGCCACCCAACATGACACTCAGTGCACTCAGAGTTGACTCTGTACTCACTGCACTCTAAGTTGACCCAGAGGTCCTCTCGTCAGCAGCGGAGCGCCTCTTCCGCAGGGCGGGGTGGTCCCCGTGCTGCCCCGCCCTGAACTGGACCCTCACTCACCAGCGAGGAGGCTCACCATGCAGGAGCGTCCGCCTGACGGGCCGCTGCCGGCGGCGCACCCCGTCCCGGGTGCCCGCCCTCGACACCCCGACGGGGATCAGGTGCCCTGTCCGCCCCGCCCGCGGCGCGCGCCGCTCACCCGTCGCCAGTACGCCTACGGCCTCACGGTCGCGTTGCTCGTACTCGTGCTCGTCGCGGTCGGGATCCTGCGGTGAGCGGGACGGGCCGACGGTGACCGGCCTGCCGGTGGGCCGGCGGGTCGCCCAGTGGCGGGTGCGGCGCAACATGACCCAGCAGCAGTTCGCCGACCGCCTCGGCAAGTCGAAGAGCTGGGTGGACAAGGTCGAGCGCGGGGTACGCCCGCTGGAACGGATGTCCAACCTGCGGGAGGTCGCCGAGGCGCTGCGGATCGACATGGAGGTCCTGCTCGCGGAGCGGATCGGGCAACCGGACGTCGCCGTCGCCGGTGTGGCGCGGGTCCGGGCCGCCCTGGCCCGCTACCACGTCGAGGCGTCGTCCCGGCCGCCCGACGTCGCGCAGGTGCGGGCCCGTCTCGACCATGCCGGGCAGAGCTACCGGCACGCCCGGTACCCGATGCTGCTCGGCCTGCTGCCCGGGTTGCTCGACGCCGCCCGCGAGGCGCGGGTCGCCCGCCCCGGTCGGGTCGCCGACGAGCTGCTGGTGTCCGTGTACGGGCTCGTCGCTCTGGTGCTGGTCAAGGTCGGCCAGGGGGAGTTGGCGTGGCTGGCCGCCGACCGGGGGACGGCCGTGGCGCTGGCCACGGACGATGCGCTGCTGGCCGCCGTCGCCACCGTACCGCTGAGTCAGGCGCTGCGGGCCGTCGGCCGGCGGCGCTCCGCGATGGAGACGGCGCTCGTGGCCGCCCGCCGTCTCCCGCCGCCCGAGCCGACCGAGTCGACCGAGCCGGCCCTGCCCCCGTCCGAGCCGTCCGAGCGTGCCCTGCCCTCGCCTGGGTCGGTCGATGGTGAACCGCCGCCGCGTGGGTCGGCCGAGGGTGCCCTCCCGCCGGGCGGTGACGGTGTCCCGTCGCTGCGCGTGACGTTGCTGCTCCAGGCGGCCCTCGCCGCTGCCGGCCGGGGAGACGAGCGCCGGGTGGCCGCCCTGCTGGACCAGGCCGAGGCGGCGGCAGTAGTCGGCGGCGGCTCCGGCCGGGCGTCGGTCGAGGCGGCGCGGGTGGTGGCCGAGGCCGCCGTCGGTGACGTGCGGACGGCGACGGTACGGCACGAACGCCTCGTCTCCGGTGAGCAGTGGCGGTGGCTGCCGCCCGAGCACCGGGCGGCGTACCTGCTGGACGTGGCCCGCGTACACGCGCTCGCCGGCGACATGGTCCGGGCGGGGCGGGCGCTGCTGGACGCCGAACGCACCGCGCACAGCGAGGTGCACGACCGGCCGGCGGCGCGCGACCTCGTCGCCACCGTGGCCCGGTACGCCGCCGCTCCCGCCGGCCTGGCCCGTCTCGCAGCCGCCCTGCACGTCACCTGAGCCCGTCTCGCAGCCTGCCCGAATCCACCTCCGACACGTATCGTTTGTATTACGTGGTAGAGGGGGGCGTCATGAAACTCAACAGCAAGGGCCAGGTCACGATCCCGGCCGCGTTGCGGGCCCGACACGGGCTGCACGAGGGCGACGAGGTCGACGTCGTGGAGGAGGGGGGTGCGCTGCGGATCGTCCGGGTGAGTGGCGCGGAGACCAGGGGCCAGCGCCTGGTCCGGCACATGCGCGGGCGCGGCGGTGCGAAGCAGACCAGCGGTATGTCCACCGACGAGCTGATGGAGCTGCTACGTGGGGAGTGAGCGTCTCCGCGCGCTGGCACCGCGGCCCGCCGACTCCGCCACGACGCTGGTGGACACGAACGTGTTGCTCGACATCTTCACCGACGACCCGAACTGGGCGGGCTGGTCGAGTGACGCCCTCGCCGCTGCTCGGGACACCGGCGCCCTGGTGATCAATCCGATCGTCTACGCCGAGGTCTCCGTGCGGTTCGACACCATCGAGGAGTTCGACGAGGCGCTTCCCGCAGCGGACTTCCTCCGCGAGGAACTGCCCTACCCGGCCGGGTTCCTGGCCGGGAAGGCCTACGCCAGATATCGGTCCCAGGGAGGGGCCAAGCGATCGCCGATCGCCGACTTCTACCTCGGGGCGCACGCCGCGGTGTGTGGGTACCGGCTGCTCACCCGCGACGGCGCCCGTTACCGCACCTATTTCCCGAGGCTCGATCTGATCACCCCGACGGGCTGAGGCCGCGCGGCCCGCCGGCCGACGCCCTGCACGAACCACCTTCGGCGTCACCTGAGCCCCGTTGGCCGTCAGGCGAAGTGGCGTCCGGAGCGCCAGTCCTCGGCGTTCTCGCGCCACATCGACCAGGTACGCCACAGGAAGACGCCGCCGCCCACACCCCACGCCACAGCGAGGATGACGCCGAGCCACGCCATGACGGTGTCGTCGCCGATGCGTACGTCGCGCACGATCCCGGTGGGGTCGGCGGGGTCGTAGAGCACGGTGGCCGCGTCACCCACCACGGGTCTCCGGTGGTCGGCGTTACGCCAGCAGCGAGCGGTAGAGGTCGAGGGTGCGGGCGGCGATGGCGTCCCAGGAGAAGTGGGCGACGGCGCGCTTGCGCCCGGCCCGGCCGAGGTCGGCGGTGCGGGCCGGGTCGGCCAGCACCTCGTTCATCGCCGCCGCCAGGTCGGCCACGAAGCGGTCCGGGTCCAGCGGCCGGCCGCTGCCGTCGGTGGCCTGCGCGATGGGCACCAGCAGCCCGGTCTCGCCGTCGGCGACCACCTCGGGGATGCCGCCGGTGGCGGTGGCCACCACCGCCGTCTCGCACGCCATCGCCTCCAGGTTCACGATGCCCATCGGCTCGTAGACCGAGGGGCAGACGAAGACCGTGGCGTGGGTGAGCACCTGGATCACCTCGTGCTTGGGCAGCATCTCGGCCACCCACACCACGCCCGAGCGGTTCGCCCGCAGCTCGGCGACCAGGCCCTCCACCTCGGCGGCGATGTCCGGGGTGTCGGGGGCCCCGGCGAGCAGCACCAGCTGGGTGTCCGCCGGCAGGTCGCGCGCCGCGCGCAGCAGGTAGGGCAGGCCCTTCTGCCGGGTGATCCGCCCCACGTACACCACGCTGGGGCGGGCCGGGTCGATGCCGAGCCGGTCCACCACGTCCGTGCCGTGGTCCGGGGCGTACTGGGCCGTGTCGATGCCGTTGTGCACCACCCGGACCCGGTCCGGGTCGACCGCCGGGTAGGCGGCCAGCACGTCGCGGCGCATCCCCTCGCTGACCGCGATGACCGCGTCGGCGGCCTCGAACGCCGTGCGCTCGCACCAGGAGGAGAGCGCGTAGCCGCCGCCGAGCTGCTCGGCCTTCCACGGCCGCAGGGGCTCCAGGCTGTGCGCGGTCACCACGTGCGGCACGCCGTGCAGCAGCTTCGCGGTGTGCCCGGCGAAGTTGGCGTACCAGGTGTGGCTGTGCACCACGTCGGCGCCGGCACACGCCGCCGCCATCTCCAGGTCCACGCCCATCGTCCGCAGCGCGGCGTTCGCGCCGGTCAGGCCCGCCGGTTCGGCGTACGCGGTGACTCCCGGCCCGGTGCGCGGCGCGCCGAAGCAGTGCACCCGCACGTCGGCGAGTCGACGCAGTTCACGGGCCAGGTACTCCACGTGCACGCCGGCGCCGCCGTACACCTCCGGCGGGTACTCCCGGGTCAGCAGATCGACGCGAAGCGGTGCGGATGCCGTCATCCCCTGCACCCTAGTGCAGGAGTGTGCCCGTACGAGTGGTGAAGTCCCACGGGGATGGATAGCGTCTGGACATGGCTGCCAAGGTGCTCGCGATCGTCCTGGCCGGCGGAGAAGGTAAGCGCCTGATGCCGCTCACCGCGGACCGGGCCAAGCCGGCCGTCCCGTTCGGCGGGATGTACCGCATGGTCGACTTCGTCCTGTCCAACCTGGCGAACGCCGGATATCTCAAGATCGTCGTGCTGACCCAGTACAAGTCCCACTCGCTGGACCGGCACATCACCAAGACCTGGCGGATGTCGACCCTGCTCGGCAACTACGTCACCCCCGTGCCGGCACAGCAGCGCCGTGGCCCGTGGTGGTTCGCCGGCTCCGCCGACGCGATCTACCAGAGCTTCAACCTCATCCACGACGAACAGCCCGACCACGTGATCGTCTTCGGCGCCGACCACATCTACCGGATGGACCCCCGGCAGATGGTGGAGGACCACATCGCCTCCGGCGCCAGCGTCACCGTGGCCGGCATCCGCCAGCCGCTGTCGACAGCCGACCAGTTCGGCGTCATCGAGGTCGGTGAGGACGGCCGGCGGATCCGGGCGTTCCGCGAGAAGCCCACCGACGCCGTGGGCCTGCCCGACGCGCCCGACCAGATCTACGCCTCGATGGGCAACTACGTGTTCAGCACCAAGGCCCTGTGCGAGGCGGTCGAACGCGACGCGGAGGACAAGACCAGCAAGCACGACATGGGCGGCAGCATCATCCCGATGCTGGTCGAGCGCGGCGAGGCCAACGTCTACGACTTCCGCGACAACGAGGTGCCCGGCAGCACGGACCGGGACCGCGGCTACTGGCGCGACGTGGGGACGCTCGACTCCTTCTACGACGCCCACATGGACCTGATCAACGTGCACCCGGTGTTCAACCTCTACAACTTCGACTGGCCCATCTACACCGGGCAGCTGACCTACCCACCCGCCAAGTTCGTGCACCAGTGGGGCGAGCGGGTCGGCCGGGCGGTCGCCTCGATGGTCTCGCCCGGCGCGGTGATCTCCGGCTCGCTGGTGGAGAACTCGATCGTCTCGCCCAAGGTGAAGGTGCACTCCTGGGCGCACGTGGACGGCGCGGTGCTCATGGAGGGGGTCGACATCGGCCGGCACGCGGTCGTCCGTCGGGCCATCCTCGACAAGAACGTGATCGTGCCCGAGGGCGCCGAGATCGGCGTCGACCTGGAGAAGGACCGGCAGCGCTACACCGTCTCCGACAACGGCATCGTGGTGATCGGCAAGGGACAGAAGGTGGAACCGTGAGCAGTCACCCCCGGGCCGGTAAGCCCGCCCAGCCCGCCGACCTGGTCGACGTGCCGCGACTGGTGACCGCCTACTACGCGGAACACCCGGACCCGCAGGACCCGGCGCAGCAGGTCTCCTTCGGCACGTCCGGGCACCGGGGGTCGAGCCTGCGCCACGCGTTCAACTCCGACCACATCCTCGCGGTCACCCAGGCGCTCTGCGACTACCGGCGGGAGCGGGGCCTGGACGGGCCGCTCTTCCTCGGCCGCGACACCCACGCGCTCTCCGCCCCGGCCGCCGTGGACGCGCTCGAGGTGCTCGCCGCCAACGAGGTCAGCGTGCTGCTGGACAGCCGCGACGGCTACACGCCCACCCCGGCGGTGTCGCACGCCATCCTCGCCCACAACCGGGGGCGCACCAGCGGGCTCGCCGACGGCATCGTCATCACCCCGTCGCACAACCCGCCCGACGACGGCGGCTTCAAGTACAACCCCACCCACGGCGGTCCGGCCGACACCGACGTCACGAAGTGGATCCAGGACCGCGCCAACGCCATCCTCGCCGACGGCCTGAAGGAGGTCCGGCGCGTCCCGTACGCCCGGGCCCGCGCCGCCGACACCACCGGGTCGTACGACTTCCTGGCCCGCTACGTCGACGACCTGCCGGCGGCGATCGACGTCGACGCGATCCGCGACGCCGGGGTGCGCATCGGCGCCGACCCGCTCGGCGGGGCGAGCGTGGCCTACTGGGGCGAGATCGCCGAGCGGCACCGGCTGGACCTGACCGTGGTCAACCCGACGGTCGACCCGACCTGGCGGTTCATGACGCTGGACGGCGACGGCAAGATCCGGATGGACTGCTCCTCGCCGAACGCGATGGCCTCCCTGATCGCCGCCCGCGCCGACTACCAGGTCTCCACCGGCAACGACGCCGACGCCGACCGGCACGGCATCGTCACCCCCGACGGCGGCCTGATGAACCCCAACCACTACCTCGCGGTGGCGATCGCCCACCTGTTCCGCACCCGGACGCAGTGGGGACCGGCCGCGGCGGTCGGCAAGACGCTGGTCTCCTCCTCGATGATCGACCGGGTCGCCGCCGACCTGGGCCGCCCGCTGCTGGAGGTGCCGGTCGGCTTCAAGTGGTTCGTGCCGGGGCTGCTCGACGGCGCGGTGGGCTTCGGCGGCGAGGAGAGCGCCGGGGCGTCCTTCCTGCGCCGCGACGGGAGCACCTGGACCACCGACAAGGACGGCATCCTGCTCTGCCTGCTCGCCGCCGAGATCATCGCCACCACCGGCCGCACCCCCAGCCAGCACTGGACGGAGTTGGCCGAGCGCTTCGGCGCGCCCGCGTACGCCCGCATCGACGCGCCCGCGACCCGGGAGGAGAAGGCTGTGCTCGGCAAGCTCTCGCCCGAGCAGGTGACCGCCACCGAGCTGGCCGGCGAACCGATCACCGCGACCCTCACCACCGCCCCGGGCAACGACGCGCCCATCGGCGGGCTCAAGGTGACCACGGAGTCCGGCTGGTTCGCCGCCCGGCCGTCGGGCACCGAGGACGTCTACAAGATCTACGCCGAGTCGTTCCAGGGCCCGGAGCACCTGGCCCGGATCCAGCAGGAGGCGAAGGACCTCGTCACCGAGGTGCTCGAGCGCAGCTGAGCCCGGTCGCGCCCCCACCCCGCCCGGTCAGCGGGGCGGGGGCAGCTCGCGGCGGTTCAGCCGCTCCCGCAGGCTCTCCGGCAGCAGTTCGCGGAGCTGCTCGGGAAGCAGCGGCAGGTCCAGCAGGCTCAGCTTCAGCTGGTTGCGTTCCTGGTAGCGGCGCGGGTCCAGGCGGACCACCAGGCCGGCGTCGGGCCGGTAGCGGATCTGCACCACGCCGTCGGTCGCGGCGTCGCGGATGACGATGCCGTCCACCTCCACCGCCACCGGCCCGGACCCCTCGCGCAGTTGCAGGCGGACCGTCTCGTGGGGGGAGAGCACCAGTGCACGGGAGATCCCGGCCATCGGGGCGGACGGCGTCACCACCACCGCCTCGGTGGCCGGCGAGACGAGCGGGCCGCCCGCGGCGTAGCTGTAGGCGGTCGAGCCGGTCGGGGTGCTGACCACCAGCGCGTCGCAGCGGTAGTAGCCGTACTGCTGCCCGTCGACCGCGAGGGAGGCGCTGACGAAGCCCGCACCGGGTTGGCGGATCAGCGCGACGTCGTTGAACGCGACGAGGTCGTCGCCGCAGACGTCGCAGGCCAGGCAGCTGTGGCTCTCCACCGTGAAGTCCTGCGCGACCAGCCGGTCCAGCGCCGTGGAGAGGTCCTGCGGCTCCACCTCGACCAGGAAACCGAGCTTGCCGACGTGCACGCCGAGCACCGGCTTCGGATCCCGGACCGCCGAACGCAGCGCCCCGAGCATCGTGCCGTCCCCGCCGATGGCGATCAGCGCGTCGGAACCGGCCGCCACCTCGTCCGCCGGCAGCGGCTCGACCGTGGCCGGCACCCGGTCCCGGTCCTCCGTGCGTACGGCCAGGTCGATGTGGTGCCGGGCGGCCCAGGTCACGATGGTGCCGACCACCGCGGAGACGTCCCGGGTGGGATGCAGCACCAGCCCGAGCCGGCTCCGGTCCATGCCTACAGCTCACCACATCCGGGGGCCTCCGCACGGGCGTACCGCGGGGCGGGGAGTGGGCGCGTGAGACACCACCGCGTCACGCCCGTGCCACCGTGCGTGACGCGCCGGTGCGCCGGTCGTTGGTTGAGGCGGGCGCGGGCCGAAGGGGCCGACGTGCCGTGCCCGCGCGCAGGTGGCGCACCGGGCGGGACCTACGAGGAGGACCGATCTTGAAGATCGTCGTTACCGGTGGTGCCGGGTTCATCGGCGCCAACCTGGTACGCGCCCTGGCCGACGCGCCGGCCGTCACCGACATCGTCGCGGTGGACGACCTCTCCACCGGGTCGCTGGACAACCTGATCGACCTGCCGGTCCGGCTGTTCACCGGGACGATCCTCGACCCCGACCTGCTTGACGAGGCGGTGCGCGGG
The DNA here is from genome assembly GCF_043197575.1 of Micromonospora sp. NPDC049051. Classification (NCBI taxonomy): domain Bacteria; kingdom Bacillati; phylum Actinomycetota; class Actinomycetes; order Micromonosporales; family Micromonosporaceae; genus Micromonospora; species Micromonospora sp. NPDC049051. The sequence goes on along the minus strand of NZ_JBICTL010000002.1, from coordinate 313,274 downwards.
GCGGCCAGCGTCGTCCACCTCGGCGCCCTCGGGTCGGTGCCCCGCTCCATCGACGATCCGCTGCGCAGCCACCACGCCAACGCCACCGGCACCCTCAGCGTGCTGGAGGCCGTACGCCGCCACCGGGTCCCCCACGTCGTGGTCGCCTCGTCGTCCTCCGTCTACGGCGCCAACCCCGTCCTGCCCCGGCAGGAGTCGCTGCGACCGATGCCGGTCAGCCCGTACGCGGTCTCCAAGCTCGCCACGGAGGCCTACACGCTCGCGTACGCCTCCTGTTACGGCATCGGGGTGCTGCCGTTCCGCTTCTTCAACGTCTACGGGCCCCGCCAGGCCGCCAACCACGCGTACGCCGCCGTGGTGCCGAGGTTCGTCTCGGCGGCGCTGGCGGGCCGGCCGCTCCAGGTGCACGGCGACGGCACCCAGACCCGCGACTTCACCTACGTCGGCAGCGTCACGGATGTCATCGTCGACGCGGTCCTGCGCCGCGTCTGCGCGCCGGACGTGGTGAATCTCGCCTTCGGCGCGCGGATTTCGCTGCTGGAGCTGATCGCGGAACTGGAGGAGGTGCTCGGCCGCCGCCTCGAGGTGGTGCACGGCCCGCCCCGCGCCGGCGACGTCCGCCACTCCGACGCCGACAACGAGGTGCTGCGCGGGCTCTTCCCCGACGTGACGCCGGCGCCGCGTGCCGAGGCGCTGCGGGAGACGGTGCGCTGGTACGAGGCGCACGCGGAGCAGCCGGTCTGATGGCCGACCGGCCACCGGTCGCCAGCCGGGCTCCGGCGGCCCTGGTCGACGCCGCCACGGGTGCGGCACCGCGACAGGACGCCGCACCGGCGGAGCCGCGCCACGCCGACCCGCACCGGGAAGCCGGCCGGTCCCGCAGCCGCGCACTGGTGACGGGCATCGCGTCGTCGCTCGGGGGCAAGGCGGTGGGCCTCGTGGCGCCGCTGCTGATCACGCCGGTCGCCTTCAATGATCTCGGCGCGCAGCGGTACGGCCTGTGGATGGCGGTCACCTCGCTGACCGGCATGGCGCTCTTCGCCGACTTCGGGCTGGGCAACGGGCTGCTCACCCGGCTCGCCCGGCTGCACGCCACCGGCGACCGGCAGGCGGCGGCCCGCGAGATCGCCAGCGCCTACGCCATGCTCGGCGCGCTGGCCGTCGGCCTGCTGGCGGTCCTGGTGGCCACCGTACGGGCGGTGCCGTGGCCCACGCTGTTGAACGTCACCGATCCGGCGGTCGCCCGGGACACCCGGGCGGTGGTGCTGCTCTGCTTCGGCGCGTTCCTGGCCAACATCCCGCTGGGTCTGATCCAGCGCGTCCAGTACGCGCACCAGCAGGTCGCGCAGAGCAACCTGTGGCAGGCGGGGGGCAGTGTCGTCTCGGTCGGGCTGGTCTTCGCGGCCGTGGCCGCCGACGCCGCTCCCGTGCTGGTGGTCGGTGCCGCCGTGCTCGCCGTGCCGCTGGTGAACCTGGGCAACTCGATCTGCTACTTCGGGTGGCAGAACCGCCCCCTGCGGCCCCGCCCACGGCACGTACGCCGGGCGGCGGCACACGGCCTGCTGCGGCTCGGGGTCAGGTTCTTCGCGCTCTCCGTGCTGAGTTCCGTCGTGCTCAACATCGACGGTTTCCTCGTCGGGCGGGTGATCGGCCTGGAGGCGGCGGCGAACTACGCGGTCGTCCTGCGGATGTTCGGCCTGCTCGCGCTCTTCGTCACCCTGGTGAACCTGCCGCTCTGGCCGGCCAACGGCGACGCGCTGGCCCGTGGCGACGTGAGCTGGGTGCGGCGCAGTACGCGGCGGATGGTGTTGCTGTCGGCGGGTGTCGTGCTGCTGCCCGGGCTGGGTCTCGTCCTCCTCGGCGACGAGGTGCTCCGCCTCTGGGTGCGCTCCGCCGAACTCGCACCGGTGCCGGGGGCGCTGCTCGTCGCTCTCGCCGTCTGGTCGGTGCTGGTCGCCGTGGCGGCTCCGCTGTTCATGGTGCAGAACAGCATCGGTCTGCTCCGGCCGCAGTTCCTCGGCTGGGCGGCGTGTCTGGCGGTCACCGTGCCGCTCAAGGTCGTGCTGGCCGACCGGGTGGGGCTGACCGGTGTGGCCGTCGCCGCTGCCGTGGCCTACGCGGCCACCGTCCTGCCGGCGGCCCTCGTCGGCTACCGCCGGGCCCTGACCGTCGTTTCCGATCCCATTCCGCACGATCCCGAGGTGGAACAGAGTGTTCAGTACAGTGCGCGGCATCGTCACCGCCCTGCGGGACCGGCGAGCGGCGGCCCGTGACCCGGAGGGGTTCGCCCGTTCGCTCGGGGTCGACCTGCGCGGGCGGGTGCGCTTCTACGGCATCGACCGGGGCATGTTCGGCTCGGAGCCCTGGCTGGTGACCCTGGGCGACAACGTCTACGTCACGGCCGGGGTCCAGTTCGTCACCCACGACGGGGGGACGCTGATCCTGCGCAAGGAGCACCCCGATCTGGAGTGGACCGCGCCGATCAGCGTCGGCGACGACGTCTACATCGGCGTCCGGACCATCGTCATGCCGGGGGTACGGATCGGCGACCGCTGCATCATCGGTGCCGGCTCCGTGGTCACCCGCGACATTCCCGACAACAGCGTCGCCGCGGGGGTGCCGGCCCGGGTCATCCGCACCACCGACGAGTACCTGGCGGCGATGCGGGCGAAGTCGCTGCGCGTGGGGCATCTGCCGGCCCAGGAGAAGGCAGCCGCGATCCGGGAGATCTACGGTGTCGGAACCCGCTGACCAGGGCGTTCCGGCCGTGAACAGCGCTGCGGCGCGTAAGGAGGGGTGAGGCGTATGCGTGTCGACACCCGTCGGCCGGGCCCGCTCGCCGGGCGCCTCGCGGGGATGGCGGACGGCCTGCTCACGGCTGGCACCCGGCTGCGCCGCGCGGTGCGTGGGTGGGCCACGGCCCGACGCTTCGCCGCTCGGGGGGACCGGGTGACGTTCGACCCGGACGGCGTCTACACCTACGGGACGATCGAGCTCGGCTCGGACGTGGACCTGGGTTACCGGCCCGTGCTGATGGCCGCCCGCAGCCGCATCCGGATCGGCAGCAACGTCATGTTCGGGCCGGAGGTCACCATCCGGGGTGGCAACCACCGCATCGACCGGGTGGGCGTGCCGATGATCGCGGTGCGTAAGCAGCCGGGGGACGAGGACCTCGACCGGGGCGTCACGATCGGCGACGACGTCTGGGTGGGTACGCGGGCGATCATCCTGCACGGTGTCACCGTGGGTCGTGGCGCGGTGATCGGCGCGGGAGCCGTGGTCACCCGTTCGGTGCCGCCGTACGCGATCGTCGCCGGGAACCCGGCGCGGGTGATCCGACTCCGCTGGCCGGTCGAGACGATCATCTCGCACGAGCGGGAGTTGTATCCGCCGGATCAGCGCCTGCGGGCTGCCGACCTGGCCGCGTTGGCGGAGTTCACGGCCCCGGCCCCACGTCCGGCGTCGGTGACGAATCCACTCACCGCCGGCCGCCACGACCGGTAGTCGAAGGACCGGGCCCGCTCCCGGGCGTGCTGGCTCATCCGCCACCACCGGGTCTCGTCGAGGGCGAGTGCCCGGGTCAGCCCGTCCCGGACGTCCTCGGCGTGGGGGCCGGCCAGGACGATGCCCTCCCGGCCGTCGACGATGTGCCGGGCCAGGTCGCTGGTGTGGTTGAGCAGGACGGGACAGCCGGCCGCCAGGCTCTCCGGCACCTTCGAGGGGAACCCCGCCCGGGCGTATCCGGCGGTCGGTCGTACCAGCACCGAGAAGTGCGCGCGGGCCAGCTCCTCGAGCACCCGCTGGCGTGGCAGCCGGCCCAGGAAAGTGACCTGGTCACCGAGTTCGGCCAGGGCGGGTTCGTCCAGGTCGGAGGCGACGGTGGCCTGGTCGCGGCTGATGCCGGCGATCACCAGCCGGACCCGGGCGCGATCGGCGGGGGGCAGCAGGCGGATCCCCGCGAGTACGACACCCAGCAGGTCCTTGGGGCCGGCGGAGCCGGCGTAGAGGAGTCGCAGGCCGTCGCGTGGCGGCGGGGGTGCGGGGTTGTCGTAGCCGGCGCAGTCGACCTGCGGCGGGACCACCATGGTCTGCCGGCCGTGCCGGAGGAAGTGTCGCTCCAGCGTCTCGGAGATGACGATGACCCGGTCGGCCGTGCGGCCGGCGACGAGGGCGGACCACCGGTGCCGGATGAAGTACGGAGCCAGCCGGCCGTGCGGAAACTGCTCCGGGTCGTGCCGCTCCACCACGTCGACGGTCAGGGGACAGCGCAGCGCCACCCGCAGGACGGCCCAGGTGGTGAGGGTCCACAGCCCCAGTGGCAGGTAACACCCGACGAGTTGGTCGGTGCGTATCCCCGCCCGCCGCAGCGCGGCCAGTACCCGCAGCGGGCGGGTGCGCTGACGCAGCCAGCGACCGAGCCGGCCACCGCCGCCGCCGACCAGCGTGACGAGTCGTACGTCGGGGGGCAGGTCCGGTGCGGGATCGGGACGGCTGCCGTCGGCCGGCCAGTCGTTGACGACCACCGTGGTGGCGCCGTCGGGAGTGGCGGAGCGCGCCAGGTGCAGCAGCCGGTTCGACATGGCGTCCCCGTGCGGGAACCGGTACGCCCCGACCACCAGCAGCTTCGGTGTGCCGTCGCTCCGATCTCCCCGTGGCCGCACTGAGGGGTGAGGCGGTTCCTGTGTTCCCATATCATCCATCCGCTTTTGTGGAGTGTCATCCGTATTGTAATCACTTGTCCGTGTTACTTTACGTGCTCCCACTGTCACCAACGATCACGCAGTCAGACGGTGCCGCCCAGGTCGAAGTGGAGTGCCCGTGGAGTTGTCCGCCCCGCCGCCCGGTCCGGACCGGGCGCCCCCACCGGGCGGCCGGTCCCGACCGGTCGTCGTGCAGCACTCGGCCGGTCGCCCCGGAGCCAACGGGCCGCTGACCGCCGTCCAGCGGGTGCTCGCCTCGCCGCTCGCCGAGCGGTACGAGTTCGTCCGCATGCACCAGGACGCCGGCAACGGGGGCGTCGACGCGTCCCTGCTGCGCGAGTGGGTGCGGCTGCTGCGCCGGACGCGTCCGGACCTGGTGCACGTACGCGGACTCCAGAACGAGGGGTTCCACGGCGTACTCGCCGCCCGGCTGGCCGGCTGTCCCCGGATCCTGGTCACCGTGCACGGCACCGTGCGCGACCTGCGACACGACGGGCGGAGTTGGCGACGGCGGCTGCTGACGCACGGCGCGGAGCCGGCCACGCTGCGGATGGCCAGCCACGTCGCCACCGTCTGCGAGTACGCCGCCGGGCGGGACTTCCTCCGCCCGTACGCCCGGAAGTTCGTGGGTGTGATCCCCAACGGTGTCCCGGTGCCGCGCGACCCGACGGCGGCCCGGGAGCGGATGCGCGCCCAGCTCGACCTGCGCCCCGGTGACGTCGCGATGATCGCGGTGTCCCGGCTCACCTGGGACAAGGGGTACGGCGTCCTCGCCGACGCCCTGCGCCGGCTGCCGGTCGGCGGCGCCCGGCGGGTGCTGCTCGTCGCCGGCGACGGTCCGGACCGGGCCGGGATCGCCGCGGCGCTCTCCGGCGCGGACGGCACCGAGGTGCGGCTGCTGGGCAACCGGCTGGACGTGCCGGACCTGCTCGCCGCGGCCGACGTCTTCGTCTTCCCGACGCTGCACGAGAACATGTCCAACGCGTTGCTGGAGGCGATGGCGCACGGCCTGCCGGTGGTCGCGTCGGCGGTGGGCGGCAACCTCGAGGTGCTGCGCTCCGGCGGCGGCCGGCTGGTGCCGGCGGGCGACCCGGACGCCCTGGCGGCGGCCCTGGCGGGGCTGCTCGACGAGCCGGGGGAGCGGCGCCACCTGGGGCAGCTGGGCCACAAGGTGGCCGGCGAGAGCTACAGCCTCGACGTGATGCTCCGGGCTCTCGACGGCGTCTACCAGCGGATGCTGCGCCGGTGACCGCGCCGGAGAGCGGCCCCGTCCGGGTGGTCCTGCTCGGCTTCACCGTGCCGGACGACCTGTTCGCCGAGGTCATGGCCCGGGACACGATCATGGCGGTGCAGACCCACACCTTCGCCTGGGGGCTGGTCCGCAGTCTGCGCGCCGCAGGCTGTCCCGTGTCGCTGCTCTCGGCGGCTCCGGTCTCCAACTGGCCGGGCAACCGCCAGCTCCGGTTCCGCTCCGGCACGTTCCGGCAGGAGGGCGTCGACGGGCGGCTGCTCGGCTTCGTCAACCTGCTCGGACTGAAGCACCTGACCCGGTTCCTGTCCGTGTGGCGGACCGGACGGCGGATGCTGCGGGGCGGGAAGGCGGACGTCCTGCTGGTGCACGGGGTGCACTCGCCCTTCCTCTGGTTCGCCGCGCTGTGCGGGCGTCGCCTGGGCGTACGGGTGGTGCCGGTGCTGACCGACCCGCCGAGCGTCGACCTGCCCACGGACGGCTGGCTGGTCCGGCGGCTGCGCCGGCTGGACCGGGCGCTGGTCCGCGCCGCGCTGGCCCGCTGCTCCGGGGCCGTCACGCTGACCGACGCGCTGGGCGAGGACTTCGCTCCCGACCTGCCCCGGCTCGTCATGGAGGGCATCTTCAACCCGGCGGACCCCGCCGTCGCGGCGACGGGACGGCCGACCGCGACCGGCACCCGGGAGGTGGTCTACGCCGGTGGGCTGAGCCGGGCGTACGGCGTCGACCGGCTGGTCGAGGCGTTCCGGGCGCTGCCCGGCACCGACCTGCGCTTGCGGGTGTACGGCCGGGGCGAACTCGACGGCTGGCTCCGCGACCAGGCGGCGGCCGACCCGCGCGTGGCACCGCCCGAGCTGCTGCCCCGGGAGGCGTTGCTGCCCCGGCTGGCCAGGGCCGCCGTGCTGGTCAACCCGCGCCCGGTCGACCAGGACTTCGTCCGCTGGTCCTTCCCGTCGAAACTCATCGAGTACCTGTCCGCCGGCGTGCCGGTGGTGACGACCGCCCTGCCGGGCATACCCGACGAGTACCGGCCGTGGTTGCTGTTCGCCGAGACTGACACGGCCGACGGGCTGCGCGAGGCGGTGGACCGGGCGCTGCGACTCGGCCCGGCGGAACACGCCCGGATCGCCCACGGCGGCGCCGCCTTCGTACGCGAGACCCGCGGGCCGTCGGCGCAGGGCCGGCGCATGCGCGACTTCCTCGCCGGGCTGTCCGCCGCCGTGCAGGTCGACCTGCCGGTCCAGGCGAGGCGGACGCCGCCGCGCCGCCGCACGCTGACCCGTCGGCGCTGACGCCACCGGCCCCCTGCCGGCGGTGATCCTCTCGGTGGCCGCAGTGGGCCGAGCCGATTGCCCACGTCGCTCGACGGTCAGCTCCGTCGGGTCGTCGCGTGCCCCGTCCGGTACGTCGGGAGCCGCCCCGGCAGGAAGGCGTCGGACCGCCGACGTCGGCGGCGGCCACGGCGCGGCGTCGCCAGTGCCACGGGCAGCCGGGACCAGAGGCCGAGCACCAGCCAGGCGACCGGCGAGATCTCCCAGTGCCCGCTGAGCCAGATGGGGGTCCACCCGACGATCAGGGCCCCGGCCAGCATCGCGTTGCGGCGCCCGGACCCTGGCGCGGCGCCCGCGAGCACACCCGCGATCAGCGCGATGAAGATGACGATCCCCACCAGGCCGACGTCGTTGCCGAGCGTGAGCAGCAACGAATGCGCACCGATGCCGAAGTAGGGGTTCACGCTCGGGAAGGCGCCGACGCCGATGCCCACGAGCGGCGACTCCCAGAAGGTGGCCTCGGCGATCGGCCAGACGAGCAGCCGCCCGGAGAGGTCGTCCAACGGTCTGCTGAAGAGGGCGTCCAGCAACTCGGGACGGTGGCGGCCAAGGTGGCCGAAGGGCACGACCGCCAGCAGGAGGGCCGACACCGCCGCCGACCAGGCCCAGGCGTCGCGGTGGAAGAGGGCCAGGAGCAGGTAGCCGGCGACGGCGGCGAGCGCGACGAGGCTGGCCCGGGTGCCGGTCAGCGCGATCGCGTGCACGAGCAACGGAAGGAGCGCCCAGAGCACGGCGCGGACGAGCCGGTTTCCGGCGCGGGCCACCAGCAGCATGACGCAGACGAGTGCGCCGCTGGTCAACGCGTAGGCGGTGTAGTTGACCCCCACGTTGTCGAGACCGACGCGCAGCACCGGTTCTTCGCTCTCGCCCGCGAGAACGACCTGGACCGCCGTCCAGGTCGTACCGCTGAGCAGGGCGGCGGCCACGGCCAGCAGCCGTCCCCGGGTCGTCAGCACGTGCCGGGCGGCGATCAGCAGGAGCGTGACCGTCCACCAGGACCGCACCGCCGTCTGACTGGCGGTCGGGTCGCGGGTCCAGATCAGGGTCGCGGTGATCCAGCCGCAGAGCAACAGCCCCAGGTAGTCCACCGGCCCGAGCCGGGGAACCCGTCCACTGCCGAGCAGCGCGAGCCCGGCCAGCCACAGCCCTGACGCGTACACCGGGGCGGGGTCGGCGGGCGCGAGCGCGGCGGCGAGGCCGATCGGCAGCACGCCGAGCCAGGTCAACCCCCAGCGCGGCGGCGCGGGCGCGGCGTGTGCGGGGCCGGCCGTGCGTTGTGCGGGCACGCGGCTGCGGGGCATCCGGCTGCCGGGCGCCCGCGTCGCCGACCGGTCCCGCACGGCCGTGCCCGCGCCGTTCCGTCGGCTCACGGATCTCCTCCTTCGCGGGGCCGCGTCCGGTCGTCGCCCGCCGTCCGACCGATCGCCGCCCGGCGGTACGACGCGGCGTCGGCCGACCGGAGTGGGCGTGTCCGTCTCGGGAGGGTCAACGAGGAAGTTGATCCGAGGTGGTGTCCACGCGCGACCCACCTGCCCTGACATGCGGCCGTGACCTTCGCGGGCTGCCCGTCGTTGACCGGTTTGCGAGCGCAAAACGGGCATTTCACCCTGCCGGCGCCGGTACGGCGGGCAGCACGCGACATCGGGGGAGACAGTTGAAGATCGTGGTCACCGGCGGAGCCGGCTTCATCGGCTCGAACCTGGTCCGCGCGCTCGCCGAGCAGCCGCGGATCAGCGAGCTCGTGGTGGTCGACGACCTGTCGACCGGTTCGCTGGACAACCTGCTGGACGCGCCCGCCCGCGTCCTCACCGGCTCGGTCTGCGACCCGGACGTGCTCGACGACGCGCTGCCGGGCGCCGCCAGCGTCGTGCACCTCGGCGGCCTCGGGTCGGTGCCCACCTCGATCGAGGATCCGCTGCGCAGCCACCACGCCAACGCCACGGGGACGGTGAGCGTGCTGGAGGCGGTACGCCGCCACGGCGTGCCACACGTGGTGGTGGCCTCCTCCTCCTCGGTGTACGGGTCGGCTCCGGGCCTGCCCCGGCACGAAGCGCTGCGGCCCATGCCGGTGAGCCCCTACGCGGTGTCCAAGCTCGCCACCGAGACCTACACCCTCGCCTACGCTGCCTGCTTCGGCATCCAGGTGCTCCCGTTCCGCTTCTTCAACGTGTACGGGCCCCGGCAGGATCCCGGGCACGCCTACGCCGCCGTGGTGCCGAGGTTCATCGCCGCCGCACTCGACGGCCGGCCCCTGACGCTGCACGGCGACGGCCGGCAGACCCGCGACTTCACCTACGTCGCCGACGTCACCGACGTCATCGCCGACGCCGTGGTGCGCCGGGTCGGCGCGGCCGACGTGGTCAACCTGGCGTTCGGCACCCGCACGTCGCTGCTCGAACTGGCCGCCGAGCTGGAGGTCGTGTTCGGCCGGCCGCTCGAGCTGGAGCACGGCCCGCCGCAGCCGGGCGACGTCCGTGACTCGCAGGCCGACTGCGCCCGGCTGCGGGAACTGTTCCCCGCCGTCCGGCCGCGCTCGCTGCGCACCGGTCTGCGGGCCACCGTCGAGTGGCAGGCGGCTGCTCGCGCGCTGAGCCGCGTCTAGGGCGGCCGGAACGATGCACCGCGCCGTCACGGAGCCGGCCGACGCTCGTCCCGCGCCGGTCGATCCCGGGGCGGCTGATCCCGCGTCAGCCGATCCCGTGGCGGTCGACCCCGCGTCGGCCGACCGGGTCCGCGACCGGAGGCTGGTTGCCGGCATCGCGACGTCGGTCGGCAGCCGGGCGGTCGGCGCCGCCGTACCGCTGCTGCTGCTTCCGCTCACCCAGCGGTACCTCGGCACGGAGCTGTTCGGCCTGTGGCAGGCGGTGACGGCACTCACCGCGATGGCGGCCTTCGCCGATCTCGGCCTCGGGAACGGGCTGATGACCAAGCTGGCGGACGCCCACGCCCGGGGCGACGTCACGCAGGCCAGACGCTACGTCTCCACCGCCTACCTGACCCTGGCCGGCGCGGCGGGTGCGGCCTGCGCCGCCCTCTGGATCGGAGCGCTCGCCGTTCCGTGGGCCGCCGTGTTCAACCTGCCCGACGCGGAGCTGGTGCCGACGGCCCGCGCCATGACGCTGGTCTGCCTGACCGTCTTCATCCTCAACGTGCCGATGTCGCTGGTCGTGCGGGTGCAGTACGGCGTCCAGCAGGTCGCCCGGGCCAACTCGTGGCAGCTGGCCGGTTCCCTGCTCTGCCTGCCGCTGACCCTGGTCGCCGTGGCGCTCGACGCCGCGCCGGTGACCGTGGTGGCCGCGGCGGTGAGCGGTCCGCTGCTGGGCAACGCGGTGAACAGCCTGTGGCTCTACACCCGACGGATGCCGGAGCTGGCCCCGTCGCCGCGGTGCGTGGAGGCCTCCGCAGCCCGGGCGCTGCTCCGGCTGGGCGGGATGTTCCTGCTGCTCACGGCGGTGCTGACGGTCGCGACCAACACCGACCCGCTGATCGTCGCCCAGACCCACGGCCTGGCCGACGTGGCCGTGTTCGCCGTGGCCGCCCGCCTGTTCACCCAGCTCGGGCTGCTCATGTCGATGGCGACCACGGCGTTGTGGCCGGCGCACGCCGAGGCGCTGGCCCACGGGCGGGTGGCGTGGGTCCGCCGCCTCACCGGCCGGATGACCCTCGCCGCCGCGGCAGCCGTCGGGCTGCCCAGCGTCGTGGTGGTGCTCGTCGGCGGGCAACCGCTGGCCGCGCTGATGGGGATGGCACACGCGCCGGACCGGTGGCTGCTCGCCGGCCTCGGCGCCTGGTGGACGGTGCTCGCGGTGGCCTCGCCCTGGTTCATGGTGCAGAACGCCGCCGGGGTGGTCCGCCCGCAGCTCGCCGGCTGGACGGCGCACCTCGTCATGGCGGTGCCGCTGAAGTGGTGGGGCGCCGGGGCGCTGGGGCTGGCCACGGTGCCGTGGCTGGGCGCGGCCGTCGGGCTGGTGACGGTGGTCCCGGCGGCGCTGCTGGGTTACCGCCAGGCCGTGGGCCGGGCCCGACCGGCGGCGTACGGGCAGCGGGTCACGGTATGAGCGGGCAGCCGGACCTGCCCCGCGTCCTCGTCGTCGGGGCGGAGCCCTTCCAGGCCACCACGGGCAGCGGCGTCACGCTGGCCAACCTCTTCGAGGGGTGGCCCCGGGACCGGCTCGCGCAGGTCTACACCGCCGCCGTGGAGCCCTCCACCGAGGTCTGCTCCCGGTTCCATCGGGTCGACCCGCGCAGCAGCCCCGTCGACCACTACGGACGGCGCCTGCTCGGCCGCGGTGGCGGGCTGTGGGAGCGGGACGATCCGGCGATCGGGGCGATACCGGTGTCGGCGGGGGCGCCCTCGTCGGCCCGGCTGCACGCCGAACTGCGGGCCCTGGCCGATCTGAGCCCGCTGCGGGTGGCCGGCCGGTTGGCCGGGTGGGTCCGGGCGTTCCGACCCGACGTGATCTATTCGATGCTGGGCAGCGTCCGGATCATGCGGCTGGCCGACCGGCTGGCCCGGTGCGGTGGCGCACCCCTGGTGCCCCACTTCATGGACGACTGGCCGGCGACCCTCTACGCCTCCGGCGAGCTGCTCGGCTACGGGCAGCGCTCGGTCCGGCGCCACCTGGACCGGGTCATGGACCGCTGCGTCGGCGGCCTGTGCATCAGCGACGCGATGGCCAGCGAGTACGAGCGGCGGTACGACCGGTCGTTCGCGGCGTTCGCCAACTGCGTCGACGAGAGCGCCTTCGTCGAACCGGTGGACGGCTCGGCGCAGCCCGGGGCGCTGCGCCTGAGCTACGTGGGGGGCCTGCACCTCGACCGCTGGGCGGCGCTGCGTCAGGTCGGCCTCGCCCTCGGCGACCTGCCCGGCGACCTGCCTCCACCGCGGTTGACGGTGCACGCGCCCGAGGCGGACCTGGCCCGCTACCGGGACCGGTTCGCCGACTGCCCGCAGGTCCAGCTCGGCGCGCCCCTGCGTGGCGCGGAGGTCACCCGCGCGTTGGCCGGGGCGGACGTCCTGGTGCATGTGGAGTCGTTCCGGCCGGAGCTGCGGCGCTACACCCGTTTCTCGCTCTCCACCAAGATCCCCCAGTACCTGGCCGCCGGGCGACCCGTCCTGGCGTACGGGCCGGGAGAGCTCGCCTCCATGCGGCACCTCGATGCCGCCGGGGCCGCCGTGGGGGTGGACGTCGAGGACCGGAGACAGCTGCGGCAGGCCCTCGAACGGCTGTGCCGCGACGGTGCCCTGCGCGGCCGACTGGCCCGTGCCGGGCACGACTGGGCGCGGCGCCATCACAGCAGGGGTCAGGTGGCCCGGGCCTTCGCCGCCCGCCTGACGGAGGTCTCCGCCGTGGCCGTACCCGGCCCGGTGTCGGAAAGGACGGCGCGGTGACTGATTCATCCGACTGGGTGGCCTACGTGGGACCGTTCCGCTACCCGTGGGGCGAGGCCTGCTCCCGGCGGGTCGACGGGATCGCCCGGTCGCTGGCCCTGGCCGGCCGGCACGTGGTGGTGGTCGGCGGTGAGCACACCCCGGCCGAGCCTCGACCCGTCGAGGTCGCGGCGGGGCCGGGCACGATAACCCACGTCGGAGTGGGCGAGCTGCCGCCCGCCGGGGCGAGCCCGGCGGCCAGGGCGACCCAGGTGCTGCTCCGCTGGGGGGCGAGGACGGTCGCGTGGCTGGCGGCGCAACCGACCCGGCCCTCGCACGTCGTGGTCTACGGGGGCGGGACGCCGTACATGGTCCACCTGCGCCGGTGGTGCCGGCGCCACGGGGTGCCGCTGGTGGTCGACGTGGTCGAGTGGTACAGCCCCCGGCAGCTGGCCGGCGGGGCGCTGGGTCCCCTGCACCTGTCGGCGAAGCTCGCCCTGCGCCACCACTATCCGCGCTGCTCCGGCGTCATCGCCATCAGCACCCTGCTCGAGGAGCACTTCCGGCGGCGGGGCTGCCCGGTGGTGCGGGTGCCGCCGACCCTCGACGTGCGGCAGTTGGCGGTCGCACCACAGCTCCCGCCCACCGAGCGCGACGAGCTCACCCTGGTCTACGCCGGCACCCCCGGGCGCAAGGATCTGCTCGGCACCGTCGTCCAGGCGGTCGAGGCGGTGGCGCGCTCCGGCGCGCGGCTGCGACTGCGGGTGGTGGGGCCGTCCCGCCGACAGCTGCGGGACCTGCTCGGCGCCGAGCCGCCGGAGATGGTGGAGGTCGTCGGCCGGGTACCGCAGTGGACTGTGCCGCAACTGCTGCGCGAGGCCGACTTCACCGTCCTGCTCCGGCCGCCGGCACGGTACGCCAACGCCGGATTCCCCACGAAGGTCTGCGAGTCGATGGCGAACGGCACCCCGGTGATCTGCAACCTGACCAGCGATCTGGGCCGCTACCTGGAGGACGGCGTCAACGCCCTGGTCTGCGCCGACCACTCCGTGAACGCGCTGGCGGCGACGCTGCACCGGGCGGTGCGGCTGACCGCCGAGGAACGGCTGCTGATCCGTAAGGCCGCCCGGGAGCAGGCGCTGGACTCCTTCGACGTCCGGGTGTACGCACAGCCGCTGGCGCGCCTGCTCGACACCGTACGGGAGACGTCGGGCGCCGGACACGGGGGACGCTGAGATGCCGGAGCGGATGCGGGTGTGCGTGGTCGGGCCGCTGCCGCCACCGATGGGGGGCATCGCCCGTGGGGTGGCGTTGCTGGCCAGCCGGTTCCGTGACGATCCGCTGTTCCGGATCGAGGTGATCGATATCGCCCAGCGCTGGCGTGGCGTGCACGAGTTGACGCCGGGCCGGCGCCTGGTCGCGGGGATGCGCCAGGTCACGGCCGGTGCCGTGGCGCTGCGCCGCACTCTGGCCGCCGGCCGGGCCGACGTCGTGCACCTCAACTCGGCCGGTGGCCCCGGCGTGCTCCGGGACCTGGCGCTGCTGTCCATCGCCCGGGCGTACCGGCGACCGGCGATCTACCACCTGCACTTCGGGCGGATTCCCGAGATCGCCGGGCGCGACAGCCGGGAGTGGCGGTTGCTGGCCACGGCGATGCGTCTGGCGACGGCCGTCGTGGTGCTCGACGGGGCGTCCGAGGCCATCGTCCGCAGCCGGGTCCCCACGGCGTGGGCGCAGCGGTTGCCGAACGGTGTGGACCTCGACCGGCTCCCGGCACCACGCCGGGACCCCGGGCCGGCGGAACGCACGGTGCTGTTCGTCGGATGGGTCCTGCCCGCCAAGGGCGTCGAGGATCTGCTGGCCGCGTGGCGGACGGCGGCGCAACCGCGCTGGCGGCTGCTCTTCGTCGGCCCCGTCGACCCGGCCTACCTGCGATCGGTGACCGAACGGCACCGGCCGCCGGCGTCGGTGTCCTTCCTGGGCGAGCTGCCGCACGCGGACGTCCTCGCCATGATGGGCCGCTGCGACCTGTTCGTCCTGCCCAGCCACACCGAGGGGTTCCCCAACGTCGTGGTCGAGGCGATGGCGCTCGGCTGCCCGGTCGTCGCCACCGACGTGGGAGCGATCGCCGAGATCCTCGGCGACGGCAGCGGGGTGGTCGTCGCGCCCTCGGATCCCGCCGGCCTCGCCGCGGCGCTGCGGAGGCTGATGACCGATCCGGTGCGTCGTGCCGAGCTGACCGACCGGGCCCGGGCCCGGGTGCACCGGCTCTACCGGCTACAGAGCGTGCTGCGCCAGTACGCCGACCTGTGGCGCCGGGTGGGCGGGACCCGCCAGCGGAACCTCCGACCGCCGGCCGCCGAGCCGGGGAGGCACCGCGTCCGGTCCTGACCGGTCGGCCCGGCGGTGCCGGCCACCGGCGCCCGTCGGGTTGGCCGTGAGGGCGGGCACGAGCGAGACCAACGCCAGCGGCAGCCAGGCGGCCATGGCGGACTCCCAGTGGCCGGTGAGCCAGATCGGCAGGAACGTCACCAGGAACAGCCCGGCCAGCCGCGCGCCGGGCCGGGAGGCGTTCCCGACGGGCCGTACGGCGGCGGTCAGGACGGCCGCGTAGCACAGCACGCCGATGAGCCCGAGGTCGGCGCCGAGGGTGAGCAGCAGGCTGTGGGCGCCGATTCCCCAGGAACTGACCGCCGTGAACGCGCCCGCCCCGATCCCGGCGAGCGGGGACTGCCACCAGACAGCGACGGCCTCGGGCCAGACCAGCATCCGGCCGGCGAGGTCACCGGTCGCCCGGTCGGCGACGAGGCCGTCGAGGCGCAGCAGCGTCGCCTCGCCCATGCCGAGCGGTATCAGGATCAGGGCCGCCGGGACGACGAACGCGGCCACCCGCCAGCACGTGCGGGGCGCCGCCCGGCTGCACAGCAGGTACGCGGCCCCGAGCACCAGCGCGGCCAGCGCGCCTCGCGTGCCGCTGAGCAGCACCGCGTAGCCCAGCAGCGGCACGCTCGCGTAGAGCACGACGCGGGCCGCGCGGGGCAGCCCGCCGACGGCTCCCATCAACAGCGCCAGCAGGATCCCGGCGACCATCGTGTAGGCGGTCAGGTTGATGTTGAATCCCTCGATGCCGTACCGGATGGTGAGGTCGAAGGCGCCCGCCCGGCCGGTAGGACCGGTGAGCGAGGGCTCCCGGATCAGCTCGACCGCGCGGAGGAGGCACCCGGCGAGGAACGCGCCGCCGACCGCGAGCAGGTCCCGGGTGGTCGTCACGACGTGCCGTACGGCGATCAGCAGCAGTACGCAGGTGCCGTACAGGTAGACGGCGCTGCGGGTCGCCGACGTGTCGACCGTCCAACCGAGGCTGGCGACCACCCACGCGCCGAACAGCACGGCGAGCACGTCGACCGGTCCCGGGCGGGGCATCCGCCCACTGAGGACGACGGCGAGCAGCAGGGCGGGACCCAGATAGGTCTGGTCCACCGACCAGCACGCCAGGAAGGCGACGCCGCTGACGAGCGCGACGCTGGCCAGGGTGGCGTAGCGCCGGGGTGCCCGCCGCCGGTGCGTACCGAGCGGACGGGCGGATCCGGACAGGAGGCCTGGATGTACGTCGCCCACGCTGAAGCCCTTCGGGTCGGTGACCAGGCGGGATATTGACTGCTCCGTCAGTATCTCACCCATATCGAAACTAAACGGGCATTCGTAGTGATTGTCAGGTGAAAGGCGTTTCTCTGGGACGGGAGTGGTCGTTCCTCACAACGAACCCGCCAGGTGGACGGGGGCGGGCACGTCGGATCCGACATGGGAGCGGGAGTGACCAGAAATTTCAACGGCCAGCGGGTGCTCATCACCGGCGGCACGGGTTCCTTCGGCAAGACGATGGTGCGCCGGCTCCTCGACCACGGCATCGGCGAGGTCCGGGTGCTCAGCCGGGACGAGGCCAAACAGGACGACATGCGCCGCATGCTCGGCGACGACCGGGTCCGCTACCACGTCGGGGACGTGCGCGACTACGACTCGGTGCTGCGGGCCAGCCGGGGCATCGACTACGTCTTCCACGCGGCGGCCCTCAAGCAGGTGCCCTCGTGCGAGTTCTTCCCGCTGGAGGCGGTGCGGACCAACGTCCTGGGCAGCGCCAACGTCGTCGAGGCGGCGGAGCGCAACGGGGTCGCCTCCGTGGTCGTACTGAGCACCGACAAGGCCGTGCATCCCGTCAACGCGATGGGGATGAGCAAAGCCATGATGGAGAAGGTCGCCCAGGCGCACGCCCGGAACAACCCGCACAGCGCGACCACGGTCTCCTGCGTCCGGTACGGCAACGTCATGTACTCGCGCGGCTCGGTGATCCCGCTGTTCATCGAGCAGATCAAGGCGGGCCGGGCGCCGACGGTGACGGACCCGGGGATGACCCGCTTCCTGATGTCGCTGGCCGACTCGGTCGAGCTGGTCGAGCACGCCTTCCAGCACGCCCGGCCCGGCGACATCTTCATCCGCAAGGCCGCCGCCTGCACCATCGGCGACCTGGCCGAGGCGGTCTGCCAACTCTTCGACGCGCCCGCGAAGCTCGACGTGATCGGCGTACGGCACGGCGAGAAGCAGGACGAGACGCTGGCCAGCCGTGAGGAACTGGCCCAGGCGGACGACTTCGGCGACTTCCTCCGGGTGCCGCTGGACGCCCGCGACCTCAACTACGCGCTCTACGTCTCCGAGGGAGAGGTCGACCAGGGGCCGCCGGAGGACTTCAACTCCGCCAACGCGCCCCGGCTGGGCGTACCGGAGATCGTCGAGCTGCTGAGGACGCTGCCGGAGATCCGCGCGGAGCTGGCCCTGCGGGACCCGGTGCTGGCGTGCTGAGGCTGGCCGTCACCGGCGCCGGCGGCTTCCTCGGCTGGCACGCGCGGGTGCTGCTGCGCGTCCTCGGCTGGCCGGAGCCGGTCGTCGTCACCCGGGCCGACCTGACCGACCCGGAACGGGTCGCGACGAAGCTCGACGGCGTCGACCGGGTGCTGCACCTGGCCGGGGTGAACCGGGGCGAGCCGGCCGACGTGGCCGCCGGCAACGTGCAGCTCGCCGCCCAGCTCGCGCAGGGCCTCAAGCACTGCCCGACGCCACCCGGCGCGGTGGTCTACGCCAACTCGGTGCAGGCCGGCAACGGCACCCCGTACGGCGACGCCAAGGCCGCCGCCGCCGGCATCCTGGCCGACACGGGCCTGCCCGTCGACGACGTCCTGCTGCCCAACCTGTACGGCGAACACGGCCAACCGTTCTACAACTCCGCGGTCGCGACGTTCTGCCGGCTGCTCGCCGAGGGCGGGCAGCCGGAGGTGCACGGCGACCGCGAGCTGAGCCTCGTGCACGTCACCGACGCGGCGTCCCGGCTCGTCGGCGTCCCGGCCGGTGGCTCGTGGGACCCCGCCATGCCGGCGCTGCGGACCGGCGTACGGGCGCTGGCCGACCGGCTCGCCCACGTCGCCGCCACCTACCGGACGGGCGAGCTCCCGGCCCTGCTGGACCGGCACGACGTACGGCTGTTCAACACCTACCGCTCGCACTGCTTCCCGGCGCACTACCCGCTGGCGCTGCCGCGCCGGGCGGACGCCCGGGGCGAACTGGTCGAGACGGTGAAGGTGTACGGGGGCGGCGGCCAGACGTTCTGCTCCACGACCCGTCCCGGCATCACCCGGGGGGAACACTTCCACCTGGCGAAGGTGGAGCGCTTCGTCGTGCTGCGGGGTTCGGCGGAGATCAGCCTGCGCAGGGTCGGCCACACCGACGTGGTGCGCTTCGGAGTCTCCGGCGACGAGCCGGTGCTCGTCGACATGCCCACGATGTGGGCGCACAAGCTGGTCAACACCGGCCCGGACGAACTGGTCACCATGTTCTGGACCAACGAGCTGTTCGACCCGGGCCGGCCGGACACCTGGCCCGAGCCGGTGGAGCCGGCCCGACCGGAGCGCGCGGTGACCGCCGCGTGAGGATCGGCCTGGTCAGCCAGTGGTACCCGCCCGAAGGGGTGTTCGTCCCCGGCAACCTGGCGCGTCAACTGGCCGGACGGGGCCACGACGTGCGGGTGCTCACCACCTTCCCGAGCTATCCGCACGGCCGGATCTTCCCCGGCTGGCGGCAGCGCTGGCGACACACCGAGACGGACGGGCCGGTCGCCGTGCGGCGGGTGCCCGCCTACCCGAGCCACGACACGTCCGCCGCCCGGCGCGCGCTGAGCCACCTGTCCTTCGGGGCCAGCAGCGCGCTGGGCGGCGTCGGCTGGTTGGCGGGCGTCGACGTCACCTACGTCTACCACCCGCCACCCACCTCCGTCGCCGCGGCGGCGCTCGCCCGCCTGGCCCGGCGTACGCCGATCGTCCTGCACGTGCAGGACCTGTGGCCGGAGTCGGTGCTCGGTTCGGGCATGGCGCCCGTCGGCCGGGCTGGTCGGGCCCTGGAACGCGGCGTCGGCGCGCTGATGCGCGCGACGTACCGCCTGGCCGGCGCCGTCGTGGTGATCTCGCCGGCGATGGCCGAGCTGGTCGTGGCCCGGGGCGCGGACCCGGACCGGGTCCGGGTGGTGTGGAACTGGACCGACGACGCGCTGTTCCGGCCGGTGCCGGCCACCGACGAGGCCCGCGCGGTCCTCGGCCACCGGGGGCGCTGCACCGTGATGTTCGCCGGCAACATCGGCCTGTTGCAGGGGATCGGGACCGCGATCCGGGCGGCGGCCGCCGTGCGCGACCGGATCGACCTGGTCATCGTGGGCTCGGGGGCCGGCGAGGAGGCCGCCCGCCGGCTCGCCGCCGACCTCGGCGCCGACAACGTGCGGTTCGTCGGCCGGCAGCCCGCCGACCGGATGGCCGTGCTGTACGCGGCCGCCGACTGGCAGCTGATCTGCCTGCGCGACCTGCCGGCGCTGCGCGGCAGCGTCCCGTCGAAGTTGCAGGCCGCGCTGGCCTGCGGCAGCCCGGTGATCGCGTCCCTGGGCGGCGACGCCGCGGCGCTGGTCCGCTCGGCCGGGGTCGGCCTGGTCTGCCCGCCGGGGGACTGGCGCGCGCTCGCCGCACGCTTCTCCGTCGCGGCGGCCGAGTCCGCGGACGTACGGGCGGAACTCGGCCGGCGGGCCCGACGGGTCTACCAGGAGCGCATGTCGCTGCGGGTGGGCGTGGACCAGTTCGAGGACATCATGACCAAGCTGGCAGCAGAGAGAGGACGGGCATGACCCGGATCATGACGGTGGTCGGCACCCGACCGGAGATCATCCGACTGTCCCGGGTGATCGCCCGGCTCGACGACACGGTGGACCACCTGCTGGTGCACACCGGACAGAACTGGGACAGCACGCTCTCCGACGTCTTCTTCAAGGAGCTGCGGCTGCGCGATCCGGACCGGTTCCTCCGGGTGGACACGTCGTCGCTCGGCCGGGTGCTGGGCGGGGTGCTGGTCGGCATGGAGGCGGCGATCGCCGAGACGCGACCCGACGCGCTGCTCGTGCTCGGCGATACCAACAGCTGCATCGCCGCACTGATGGCCCGACGGATGCGGGTGCCGGTCTACCACATGGAGGCCGGCAACCGCTGTTTCGACCTCAACGTGCCCGAGGAGACCAACCGGCGGCTGGTCGACCACGTCGCCGACTTCAACCTGGTCTACACCGAGCACGCCCGGCGCAACCTGCTGGCCGAGGGGCTGCACCCGCGCCGGATCCTGCACACCGGCTCGCCCATGCGGGAGGTGCTGGAGCACTACCGGCCCGACATCACGGCGTCGGGCGTCCTGCGCCAGCTCGACCTGACGCCCGGCCGGTACTTCGTGGTCAGCGCGCACCGCGAGGAGAACGTGGACCAGCCGGCCCGCCTCCAGCGTCTGCTGGACTGCCTCACGGCCGTCCGGAACCGGTGGGGGCACCCGGTGCTGGTCTCCACGCACCCGCGTACCCGCAAGCGGCTGGAGGCGCTGGCGCCGGACGCGAGCGCCCTCGACGGCATCGCGTTCCACGAGCCGTTCGGCCTCTTCGACTACGTGCACCTGCAGACCCGGGCCTTCTGCACGCTCTCCGACAGCGGCACGATCAGCGAGGAGGCCGCGATCCTCGGCTTCCCCGCCGTGACGTTGCGCGAGTCGATCGAGCGGCCCGAGGCGCTGGACGCCGGCGGGATCATCATGACCGGGCTCGACCCGCAGGGCGTCGTCGAGGCGGTCGAGGTCACGGTGGCCCAGGTCGCCGCCCAGGGTGTGCCCTGCCCCGTTGACTACCAGGTCCCGGACACCTCCCGCCGCGTGGTCGACTTCATCCTCTCCACCGTCCGCCGGCACCACGACTGGGCGGGCATCCGCCGCTGAGCCGGACCGAT
Source organism: Micromonospora sp. NPDC049051 (assembly GCF_043197575.1). Classification (NCBI taxonomy): domain Bacteria; kingdom Bacillati; phylum Actinomycetota; class Actinomycetes; order Micromonosporales; family Micromonosporaceae; genus Micromonospora; species Micromonospora sp. NPDC049051. The sequence goes on along the minus strand of NZ_JBICTL010000002.1, from coordinate 292,281 downwards.
CGGCCCGTCATCCCGCGCGCCGCAGGTCACGCCGACCACCAGGGCCGGCGACCGGAGCTTCCGGTCGCCGGCCCTCGCCGCGTGCGGCCGTCCGGCCGGGCCGACGACCGGAAGCTGGTCGTGACCAGGCCCCACGGCCAGGGCGGTCGGACGCCCAGCAGCCCGATGCCGGGTCTCCCAGAATCCACCACCGACACGGACGCCGCCGACCCGACGGGTCGGCGGCGTACCGAGAGCAGCGGCAGGGTCAGCGCGACAGCGGCACCTGCACCGAGGGGCGGGGGACCGGCCCGACCGGGTGGGCGCAGAGTTGGGCGAGCTGCGCGATGATCTTCGCCGGCTCGTCGTACGGGTCGAGGCCGCTGACCTCCATCGGGTCCAGGGCGGGCACCGCGACGTGCGAGACCAGCGGGTGCAGCGGCCGGGCGTCGGTCTCGCCCGTGCCGAACAGGTCCTCGTGCAGCTTCTCGCCGGGGCGTAGTCCGGTGTAGACGATCGGCACGTTGCTGTCGGCCTGTTCGGCCATCTGCCGGGCCAGGTCGGCGATGCGTACCGGCTCACCCATGTCCAGCACCAGCGCCTCGCCGTCGCGGCCGATCTCGGCGGCCTGCAACACCAGGTGCACCGCCTCCTGCACCGTCATCAGGTAGCGCGTCACCTCCGGGTGGGTGACGGTGAGCGGGTGGCCCAGCTCGATCTGCCGCTGGAACGCCGTCAGCACCGACCCGCGGCTGCTCAGCACGTTGCCGAAGCGGACGCTGAGGAAGGTGCCCGGGAACCGGGAGGCGGCGTGCGCGGTCAGCCGTTCGGTGATCCGCTTCGAGTAGCCGAGGACGCTGATCGGGTCGGCCGCCTTGTCCGTGCTGATGTTGACGAACCGGGCCACGTCACGGCAGGCGTCGAGCACGGCGAGGGTGCCCCAGACGTTCGTCTTCACCGCCTCGCCGGGGTGCCGCTCCAGCAGCGTGAGGTGCTTGAGGGCGGCGGCGTGGAAGATGACGTCCGGCCGGCGCTCCCGGATGATGCGCCGGACACCCTCGTCGTCGCGGAGATCGGCGAGGATCAGCTCGGGACCGTCCAGCATGGCCCGGCCGGTCAGCGACATCTGCAGGCTGTGCAGGGCCGACTCGTCGCGGTCGAGCATCATCAACTCGCCCGGGTCCGTCTTCATCAGCTGCCGGCACAGCTCGGAGCCGATGGAGCCGCCGGCGCCGGTGACCAGGATCCGTCGGCCGCTGAGCCCGTCGCCGCTCAGCGCCATGTCGGCCACGACCTGCCGGCGGCCGAGCAGGTCGTCGATCTGCACGTCGCGTACGTCGGTGACCGTGATCCGGTGGTCGACGAGGTCCCGGACAGGCGGCAGCACCTTGAACGCCGCCCCGGTCTGGAGGGTGGCCTCGCGGATCTGCCGGATCAGCGCGGCGTCGGCGTTGGCGACGGAGAAGATCACCGTCGTCGCCCCGGTACGTCGTACGGCCGCCGCCACGTCCTGCCGGCCGCCGAGCACGCGTACCCCGCCGATGCGCAGGTCCCGCTTGTCGGGGTCGTCGTCGAGGGCGCCCACGGGCCGGTAACGCCCCCGTGGATCGCCGAGCATCGCGCGCAGCAGCCCCTGCCCGGCGTCGCCGAGCCCGAAGAGCAGCACGGGGTTGGAGGAGCGGGCGTCCGGCCGCATCGCGAGGTCTCGACGGTGCCGGTAGGTGAACCGGGCGGTCAGCATGAACAGCAGCGCCAGGGCGCCGCCCACCAGCGGCGTGCTCGCCGGCACCGGCCGTACGCCGGCGGGCAGCAGACCGATCAGCATGATCCCGGCCGTGGTGGCCGCCGTGCCGGCGACTCCCTGCACCTCCTGGAGGCTGCCCAGGGGGTGGCGTCCGGAGTAGATCCGGCGGACCGCCGCGACGGCCACGTGCACGACGGCGGCGAGGGCGCCGCAGGCGGCGGCGCGCGCGAGCTGGTCCGATGCCAGGTCGAGTTCGTAGCGGAACCAGACCGCGGCGACGAATCCGCCGACCCAGGCGGTGCTGTCGGTGGCGAGGAATCCGATGGTGCGGCGACGCGCCCTGGCCCGGTGTGAACTCTGTTCACCGAGTCGGGTGGCCTCTGTTTCGGGCGGCATCTGTGCTCCCTGTCCGTCTCCGAGGGCTTTCGCGCAGGGCGAAAGGAGCTTTAGGGCTCTTTAGGTTGATACATGCCCGAACATGATTTTTGGCGTCTTTCGGGTTCGATGACCGAATTTTCGCCCATGGGGCCGAGGGCTCGTCGGGTCAACGGGCGGGTACGCCCTTGACCACGACACCGTCCGGCACGTCCCGTACGACGCAGGCGCCCGCCCCGACGGTGGCGTCGCGGCCGACCCGCAGGCCCTGCAACACCGCCGCCGTCGTCCCGACGAGCACCCCCTCCGCCAGGCGGCAGTCGCCGGACACGGCGGCCAGCGGGTTCACCGACACGAAGTCGGCGAGGGCGCAGTCGTGCCCGACCGTGGCGTTCTGGTTGAGGTGCACGTGCCGGCCGAGCGTGACGTTGGTGGTGACCCGGGCCCCCGCGAAGGCGACGAAGCCCGGCCCGTGCACCGTGTCCGGCCCGATCGTCGCCGCCGGATGCACGAGGCTCGCCGCCGGCGTGCCGTACGCGTCGACCCGGGCGGCGACGGCCCGCCGGACGCGCGGATCGCCGATGCCGATGACGTGGTGCGTCTCCGGCGGGGCGTCGCGCAGCCAGGCGACCCCGCCGAGGTAGGGCACCTCCAGTCGCTGCACCCGCTTCAGGTTCTCCTCGGCGGGCCGGTCGTCGACGAACCCGAGCAGGTGCCAGCGGGGCCTGCCGGCGGCGTCCATCGCCCGGGCGATCGTGAGCACCTCCCGGCCGTGCCCGCCGCAGCCGACGACCACCAGGGGGACCGTCACGCCGTCGACGCTCCCGTACGGGCCGTCAGGAACTCGTCGACGGCGGTGAGGACGTGGCCGACCTGGCGCTCGTTCAGGGCGCTGCCGCTGGGCAGGGCCAGCCCGTCGGCGAAGAGCCGCTCGGCCACCCCGGTGACGAGGTGCTCGGCGTCGGCGTACGCCGGTTGCAGGTGCATCGGCTTCCAGACCGGACGGGTCTCGATCTCCCGCGCGGCCAGGTGGGCGCCCAGGTCGGCGGCCCGCCAGCCGGCCCGCTCCGGGTCGACCGCGATGGTGGTCAGCCAGCAGTTGGAGCCCGGATCGTCCATGCCGAGCAGTCGCACACCCGGGATCGGGGCGAAGAGCTTGGCGTACTGGTCGCGCAGGCGCCGGCGCCGGGCGATCATCCCGTCCAACCGGACGAGCTGGGCGCGGCCCAGCGCGGCGAGCAGGTTGCTCAGCCGGTAGTTGTAGCCCGTCTCGCGGTGCTCGTAGTGCGGCGTCGGCTCGCGGGCCTGCGTCGACAGGAACCGGGCCCGGGCGAGCAGCGCCGTGTCGTCGGAGACCAGCATCCCGCCGCCCGACGTGGTCATGATCTTGTTGCCGTTGAAGGAGAGGATGCCGACCTGCCCGAACGAGCCGGCCGGCCGGCCGTGATGGGTCGCGCCGAGGGCCTCCGCGGCGTCCTCGACGACCGGTACGCCCGCCGCCGCGCAGACCGGGGCCAGCGCGGTGTGGTCGGCGCAGCTGCCGAAGAGGTCGACGGGCACCACCGCCCCGACGCGCTGCCCCCGCAGGGTCAGGGTCCGGATCAGCTCGTCCACGAGGCCCACGTCCACGTTTCCGGAGTGCGGGTCGCAGTCGACGAAGACCGGGCGGGCGCCGACGTAGCGGACCGCGTTCGCGGTCGCCACGAACGTCAGCGTCGGCACGACGACCACGTCCCCCGGCCCGACCCCCACCCCGAGCAGGGCCAGGTGCAGCGCGGCCGTGCCGGAACTCACGGCGACGGCCCCCCGGGTGCCCACCCGCGCGGCGACCTCGCGCTCGAAGGCGTCGAGATCCGGCCCGACAGGCGCGACCCATCCGGACCGCAGGGCCGCGACGACGTACGACTCCTCCAGCGGGCCGACGTCGGGCGGGGACAGGTGGATAGTTCCACTCACCGGCCACCCCCGGCGGAGACGGTCAGGGCGGCGTCCGGTCCCGGTGTGGCGGGCACGAGTCCCGGTGTGGCGGGCACGAGTCCGGGGGCGGCGGGCGCGGGTCCCGGTGTGGCGGGCACACGCGCGGGTGTGCCGAGGAACTCGGGCGCCGTGGCCGAGCCCGCCGCGGAGATCCCCTCGCGGCGCAGCACGGTGCGGACGGTCGCGGCGAGGATCGACAGGTCCAGCCGCAGGCTGCGGTGGTCGACGTACCAGACGTCCAGGTCCAGCTTCTCCTCCCAGCCCAGGCTGTTGCGGCCACGCACCTGCGCCAGCCCGGTGACGCCCGGCCGGACCTCGTGACGGCGGGCCTGGGTGGGGGAGTAGCGCGGCAGGTACTCGGTGAGCAGGGGTCGGGGGCCGACCAGGCTCATGTCGCCGCGCAGCACGTTCCACAGGGTCGGCAGCTCGTCCAGGCTGGTGGAGCGCAGGAACCGCCCTAGCGGCGTCAGCCGGTCCCCGTCGTGCACCCGTCCCCGTCGGGGGTCGGGCGGAAGCATGGTGCGGAACTTGACCAGCTCGAACACCCGGCCGTGCCGTCCCGCGCGCGGCTGCCGGAACAGCACCGGCCGGCCGAGTCCCGCCGCGACCAGCACGGCCACGACGAGGAGAAGCGGCGCGGCCAGTACGAGCAGCACCGCCGCCGCCAGGACGTCGATCGCCCGCTTGAGCGCCTCCGGTCGTTGCGCGAGGCTCTCCGGTGTCTTCACGGAACCAGGCAAGGTCTCGACCTCCAGGCAGAGTCAGGCGCCACAGAACAAACCCGTTCTAACAGGGATGAACGTGCTGTCGCCGTGAAATCGCGACACTCGACGCTGATCCCGACAGGTCAACCGCCCAACGGCCCGTCAGGACGCGGCCCGCTGCCGAAGAGGTGCCTCCCGACCTGCGCGATGGCGGTCCGGATGGTGGCATGAGGGCGGCGCTGGCCGCCGACTGACGCAGCAGCGGCACCCGGTCGACGGGCGCCGGCTCGCCGCTCAGCGGGCCTCGGGGTTCACGGCGCCGCCGCCCGCTCAGGGCGTCTCGTCGCCCGCCTCGAGGCGGCGGGCCAGCAGCGTGCGCAGGGGGATCGACTCACCGTCGCGGCCACCCGCGCCGACCACGAGCGGCGGCGGGCTGGGCTGCGGCTCGGCCCCGAACAGCAGGGCGCGCGGGCCGCCGGCCACGGTCAGCAGGTGGAACCGCCCGTCGACGTCGACGGCCCGGGTGCGGGCCCGGTCGACGTACCAGCCGCGCAGACCCGTCCGGTAGCTGCCGCGCCCGTCCAGGCCCCGGGCCGTGAGCCGTTCCGTGGGCAGCCCGCGCCGGAGCGCCTCGGCGACGAACCAGGCGACGAGCTGCGCCGCCTCGGCACCCTCCGCCGCCCGCCGGCGCTCGTCGGCCGCCGCGTGCGCCCGCACCGCCCGCCGCTGCCGCTCCCGCCACTCCAGGCCGTCGCCCCCATCCACGACAGCGACGGTACGCCCGCCGCCCGCCGCCCGCCGCCCGCCGCCCGCCACGCCCGCCGTGCCCGCCGTCCCCCGCCGCCCGCCGCCCACCGCGATCCGTCGTCCCCCGTCCGCACCGGTCAGCGCCCGACCCCCGTCGCCACCCGCAGGCACGGCCGGTCACTTGCCGGGTCCACGCGTGCGGGGCGAGCTGCGGGCGACCGACGCCCTCGCCCGCGACGCCGTCGCCACTCGCGCCCGGCGCACGTCCTGGTCGTGGCGGGCGGCGTCAGCGGCGCCGATGGCCTAGCTGGTCGCTGTCGAGCTGAGTCGTCTGCGACATCAGGCGTCGCCCGGATCGTCGTCGCCTGAATCGGCTACGACATCAGCTCGACAGCGTCCCGCAGGTGTCTTCCGGGCCCGGCGGAGGCTTGCTTCCGGCCGCTCAGGCGCGAGCATCCGCGAACGTGCGGCTGCGCCCCGGCGCCCGAGCGTGCGCCCGTCGGTGCGACCCCGGACTGGGTGCCCGTCGGTGCCCAGCCTGGGCGGTCTCCACGACGCTGCGCCCGGCCCTGGACGTGCGTCAGCGCCGGGCGCCGTCGACCGCCTCGCGCTCCGGGAGCTGGCCCGCGAGGCCGCCCACCGCCTCGCGCTCCGGGAGCTGGCCCGCGAGGCGGCCCACCGCCCCGCGCTCCGGGAGTTGGCCCGCGAGGCCGCCCACCGCCCCGCGGACCCGTCGTGACGGCGCTCCTGCGCCGCCGGTCAGGCCAGCCCGGCCCGGCGCAGCGCCTCCGCCATGGCGTCGTTCGTCGGCGCGGGCCCCGAGCCGCCGCGGCCCGGCCGCTGCGCGCCGCCGCGCCCGCCGCCCTGGCCGCCGCCCTGGCCGCCGCGCCCGCCGCCGCCCTGACCGCCCCGGTCACCGCGTGCACCGCCGCCCTGGCCCGACTGGCCGCCCGGAGCGCCCCGCGAGGCGCCCCGGTCGCCGCGCGGGCCGCCCTGTGCGCCGCGCTCGCGGCGCCCGCCGTCCGGGCCACCGCGCCCGGCGCCCGCCTCCGCGTCGTCCTCCAACCGGAGGGTGAGCGAGATCCGCTTGCGGGGCACGTCGACGTCGAGCACCTTCACCCGTACCACGTCGCCGGACTTGACCACCTCGCGCGGGTCCTTGACGAACGTCCGGGACATGGCCGAGACGTGCACGAGCCCGTCCTGGTGCACGCCGACGTCCACGAAGGCGCCGAACGCGGCCACGTTGGTCACCACGCCCTCCAGCACCATGCCCGGGACCAGGTCGCTGATCTTCTCGACCCCCTCGACGAAGGTCGCGGTGCGGAACTCCGGCCGCGGGTCGCGACCCGGCTTCTCCAACTCGGCGAGGATGTCGGTGACGGTGGGCAGGCCGAACGTGTCGTCGACGAAGTCGGTGGCCCGCAGCCCCCGCAGGATCGCGCTCCTGCCGATCAGCGACCGCAGGTCCTGCCCCGTGGTGGACAGGATCCGACGCACCACCGGGTACGCCTCGGGGTGCACGCTGGAGGAGTCCAGCGGGTCGTCACCGCCGGGGATACGCAGGAAGCCGGCGCACTGCTCGAAGGCCTTCGGCCCGAGCCGGGGCACCTTCTTCAGCTCCGCGCGGGTGCGGAACGGCCCGTTGGCGTCGCGGTGCAGCACGATGTTCTCCGCCAGCCCGGCGCCGATGCCCGAGACCCGGGTCAGCAGCGGCGCGGACGCGGTGTTGACGTCGACGCCCACCGCGTTGACGCAGTCCTCGACCACCGCGTCCAGCGACCGGGAGAGCTTCACCTCCGACAGGTCGTGCTGGTACTGGCCGACCCCGATCGAGCGGGGGTCGATCTTGACCAGCTCGGCGAGCGGGTCCTGGAGCCGCCGGGCGATGGAGACCGCCCCGCGCAACGAGACGTCCAGCCCGGGCAGCTCCTGGGAGGCGTACGCGGAGGCGGAGTAGACCGACGCCCCGGCCTCGGAGACCACCACCTTGGTCAGGTTGAGCTGCGGGTAACGCTTGATCAGCTCGCCCGCGAGCTTGTCGGTCTCGCGGCTGGCGGTGCCGTTGCCGATGGCGACCAGCTCGACGCCGTGCGCCCCGGCCAGCCGGGCGAGGGTCTCGATCGAGGCGTCCCACTGCCGGCGCGGCTCGTGCGGGTAGATCGTGTCGGTGGCGACCACCTTGCCGGTGGCGTCGACGACGGCGACCTTCACCCCCGTACGCAGGCCCGGGTCCAGCCCCATGGTGGGCCGGGTGCCGGCCGGCGCGGCGAGCAGCAGGTCGCGCAGGTTCGTGGCGAAGACCCGCACCGCCTCCTCCTCGGCCGCCTGCCACAGGCGCATCCGCAGGTCCGCCCCCAGGTGGATGAGGATCCGCGTACGCCAGGCCCAGCGCACCGTGTCGGCCAGCCAGCGGTCCGCGGGCCGGCCCTTGTCGGTGACGCCGAAGCGCCCGGCGATCGCCGCCTCGTAGCGGCTCGGCCCGGTGACCACCGCGTCGGCGTCGCCGGCCTCCTCGGGCTCCATGGTCAGGTCGAGCACGCCCTCCTTCTCGCCCCGGAACATGGCCAGGATCCGGTGCGAGGGCAGCTTCGGGTACGGCTCGGCGAAGTCGAAGTAGTCGGCGAACTTCGCGCCGGCCGACTCCTGCCCGTCGCGTACGCGGGAGACCAGCCGGCCCCGCGACCACATCTGCTCGCGCAGCGTGCCGATCAGGTCGGCGTCCTCGGCGAAGCGCTCGATGAGGATGGCGCGGGCGCCCTCCAGCGCGGCGGCAGCACCGGCCACGCCCTTGTCCGCGTCGACGTAGCCGGCGGCGACCTGGCGCGGATCCTGGCCCGGGTCGGTCAGCAGCGACTCGGCGAGCGGCTCCAGCCCCGCCTCGCGGGCGATCTGCGCCCGGGTCCGACGCTTGGGCTTGTAGGGCAGGTAGATGTCCTCCAGGCGGGACTTCGAGTCGGCCGCCATGATCTGCGCTTCCAGGGCCTCGTCGAGCTTGCCCTGGCCACGGATCGACTCCAGCACCGCCGCGCGCCGCTCGTCCAGCTCGCGCAGGTAGCGCAGCCGCTCCTCCAGGGTGCGCAGCTGGGTGTCGTCGAGCAGGCCGGTGGCCTCCTTGCGGTAGCGGGCGATGAACGGCACGGTCGCGCCGCCGTCGAGCAGCTCCACGGCCGCACTTACCTGACGCTCGGCGACGCCGAGCTCCTCGGCGATCCGCTGATGAACAGAGAGGGTCACGATCTCGATCCGCCTTCGGTGTGGGTTCCGCCGTGCATTCTGCCGGCCCCCACCGACGGCCGTCGCGACCCCCGCCCCGGTGTGCCGCCGCCTACCGGACCGGCGTGCGTACGCCGTCGCGGCCCGCGCTGCGCTAGCGTGGCGATCATGGAAACTCCCGTGGACCCGCGCGCCCGGCGGCTCTTCGGCGGCAGCGCCCGGGCACTCGGCGACCTCGCCGCCAGCCCGTTCCGGGCCGACCGGGACCGCATCGTCGCCTCGCCGTTCTTCGCCCGGCTCAACGGCGTGACCCAGGTGGTCAGCCCTGGCGGGTCCGGCCTGCTCGTGCACAACCGGCTGACCCACAGCCTCAAGGTGGCGCAGGTGGCGCGCGCCATCGCCGAACGGCTCACCGCCGACGAGGCGTACCGCGACCTGCTGGAGAAGCTGGGCGGTTGCGACCCGGACGTGGTGGAGGCCGCCGCGCTCGCGCACGACCTCGGCCACCCGCCGTTCGGGCACCTGGGGGAGCGGGTGCTGGACCGGCTGGCCCGGCAGCGGCTCGGGCTGACCGACGGCTTCGAGGGCAACGCCCAGTCGTACCGGATCGTCACCAGCACCGAGATCCGCGGCGCGGCGACCACCGGCCTGGACCTCACGGCGGCGGTGCGGGCGGCCCTGCTGAAGTACCCGTGGACGCGGCTGGACCACCCCGACCCGCACCCCCGGCTGCTGGACCCGCCGCCGCGCGGCGCCACCCCGCCACCCGACGACCCGGGCAGCGGCTCGTCGAAGTTCGGGGCGTACCGGACCGAGGTCGACGACCTGCGGCAGGCCCGGGAACCGTTCGCGGGCCGCATCCCGGACTGGCAGCAGACCGCCGAGGCGTCGATCATGGACACGGCCGACGACATCGCGTACGCGATCCACGACGTGGAGGACTTCTACCGGGTCGGGGTGCTCCAGCAGGGCGCGGTGGCCGCCGAGCTGATGGCCTGGCAGCGCGAGAGCGGGCACTTCCGGGCCATCACCGACGCGGCGCTGGCCGCCGCCGCCCGCCGACCCGGCTCGGCGATCGAGCGGCTGCGCCGGCAACTGCACCGCAAGGACGCCTGGGTCGCCGACGACGACGCGTTCGCCGCCGCCGTCGAGCACGTCCGCGAGGAACTGGTGGAGGGGCTGCTGGCGATGCCCTTCGACGGCTCCATCGAGGCGGAGCAGTACGTGGCCCGGTTCTCCGCCCGCTGGACGACCCGCTTCGTCGACGCGATCACCGTGGTCGCGCACCCGGCGGTGCGCTCCGGGCACGTGCTGCTCCCGCCGGCGCAGTGGCACGAGGTGCAGGTGCTCAAGTTCGTCCACCACCGGTTCGTGCTGGCCCGGCCGGACCTGGCCCTGCACCAGCGCGGGCAGGCCCGGCTGCTGGGCACCCTGGTGGAGGCGCTGCTGGAGTGGCTGCTCGACCCCGAGGAGGAGTCCCGGCTGCCGCGCCGCCTGCACGACCTGGTGGAGCTGGCCGAGGCGGAGCTGCACCCGCGTACGCCGGACCGGATCGGCAAGGCCCGCGGCCGGGCGATCGTCGACTTCGTCGCCCAGCTCACCGACGGCCAGGCGGTCGCCATGCTGGACGCCCTGTCGGGCCGCTCCGGGGCGCTCTGGACCGACGCCTTCGTCCTCTGAGGCCGTTCAGGCGACGGCCTGCCACCAGCCGTCGACGGCCGGCGGATCGTCCACCACCACCCGCTCCCCGGGGCGGGGCACCGCCAGCCGCACGTCCCGGGCCTTCGTCTCGGCCCAGATCCGGTCCACCGGCTCGGACCAGTCGTGCAGGGCGAGGTTGAACGTCGCCCAGTGCACGGGTACGAGCAGCCCGCCGCGCAGGTCGAGGTGGGCGGCGACGGCCTCCTCGGGGAACATGTGGATGCTCGGCCAGGCCCGGTCGTACGCCCCGATCTGCATCAGGGTCACGTGGAACGGCCCGTGCCGCTCGCCGATCTCGGCGTAGCCGTCGAAGTAGCCGGAGTCGCCGGTGTAGAAGACCTTCCGGTGCGCGCCAGCGACCACCCAGGAGCTCCAGAGCGTCCCGTCGCGGCGCAACCCCCGGCCGGAGAAGTGCTGGGCGGCGGTGGCGGTGATCTCCAGCCCCGCCACCCGGTGGCTCTCCTCCCAGTCCAGCTCGACGATGCGCTGCGCCGGTACGCCCCAGCGGTCGAGGTGCGCGCCCACCCCCAGCGGCACCAGGAACGGCGCCGACTGGCTGCCCAGCAGCGCCTGCACGGTCGCCATGTCGAGGTGGTCGTAGTGGTCGTGCGAGATCAGGATCGCGTCCACCGGGGGCAGTTCGTCGAGGCGTACCGGCGGGGCGTGCAGGCGGCGCGGACCGACCAGAGTCGACGGCGAGCAGCGGTCGCTCCACACCGGGTCGAGCAGCACCCGGTGGCCCTCGATCTCGATCAGCGCGGAGGCGTGGCCGTACCAGACGACGTTGAGCTCACGCCCGGCGTCGGCGGCCGGGGCGGCGTCCGGGCGCAGCAGCGGCACGGCGGCGCTCGGCCGGCGCTTCTGCTTGCCGAAGATCAGCTCACGGACGAGGTGCCGGTCGGGAACGCCGGGCATCGAGCGGGAGCCGCCCGGGTTGTGGAAGGTGCCGTCGCGGAACCGGGGGGAGCGGGCGGCCCGCTCCGCGCGGGCGCCGGTCAGCCGGCCGCCGAGCGCCGCCGGCACGTCCCGGGCCACCCACGCGAGCCCGGCCAGCGCGGCCAGCCCGGCCGCCCCGCGTAGCCGCCGCCCGAGCGTGCCGTCGAGTCCCGCACGTTGCGCTGGTGCGCCCATCGTCGTCCCTCCGCCGTGTCCCGCGTCCCACGGTAGCCCGGCGGCCGGGGGACCGCCGGAAGGTCGGCGGGGCCCGCCGCGCCGGCGGGCCCCGTGCGTGGAGAGGCGCTCAGCCGCCGTTGCTGGGCCGCTGCGCGCTCGGCCGGTGGGTGATGCCGGTGCCGGCCAGACGGTCGACGGCGGCGAGGAAGCGCCGGCCCATCCGGGCCCGCGCCTCGACGGCGGGGTGCGTCGCGCCGTAGTCGTCCGCCCCGGCCTGCCCGTCGGCGAAGAGGGCGTACGTCAGCACGGGCGCACCGGCCGCGTCGAAGATGACCCCCGCCTCGTGCCGGGCGTCGGCGAACCAGCCGGCCTTCGTGGCGACCCGGGCCCGCTCGGTCGAGGACATGACCCGGCGGATCCCGTCGGTGTACGCCACGGGGGCGCGCAGCTGCCGCAGCACGAACGCCGTGCTGGCCGGCGAGAGCAGCGTGCCGGCCACCAGCGCGCGCAGCAGGTCGTGGGTCTCGCGCGGGGTGCTGGTGCCGAGGAAGAACCGGTTGGGGTTGGCCACCGGCTGCACCTGCGTGTTGGGGAAGCCCTTGCCGCGCAGGATCTCGTTGAGCTCGGCGGCCGGGCAGACCAGGCCGCACAGCCGTACCGCCGTGTCGTCGGAGACGGTCAGCAGGTTGGCCAGCGCGTGTCCCAGCGTCACGAAGCTCGGGTACGCGCCGTCGAGGCTGAACATGCCGTCCCCGCCGGGCACCACGATCGCCGCCGTCACCTCGACCCGCTGGTCGAGCGTCAGCAGCCCCCGGTCGACCTTGTCGAGCACCGCCACGGCCACCGCGACCTTGTTGACGCTGTACGCCTCGATGCGCCGGTCCGGCTCGGCGGACACCGCCACCACGGGCGCGCCCGCCGGGTCGGCGACGCTGACGTACGCCTGCCAGTTGCCGCCCGCCGCCACCGTCTGCCGCTCGTAGCTCGCGGCCACCCGGCGGGCGGCCTGCTGCGGCGTCGCCGGGGCCGGTTCGGTGACCTCGGGGGCGGCGGACGCCGGCACGGCGGTGCCGAGCACCGTCCCGGCCGTGGCCACCGTGCCCAGACCCAGCGCGGTCCTGCGGTTCAGCCGGATAGTCAATCGTCTCTCCCGTCGTGGTCGGTCGACCCACCACCCTAGGCGAAACGATCGATACCGGTGACCCCGCGAGGCGCTCACCGCAGCCGGCGCCGGACGGCCGCGACGACCGGGCCGGGCAGTTCGCCCACGGCCCGCGCCACCCGCCCGAGGTCGGGCAGCCAGCCGCCGCGCACCGACGCGGCGGCCGGATCCGGCGCGAACAACACGCCGTCGTGCGGCGCGACCGGGCGGTCGGTCAGCCCGGCCAGCCGCATCAACGGCCCGACCAGGGCGTCGTAGACGCCCGGCAGCACGGTGAAGCCGACCCGCATGACCACGTTGGCCCGGCCCACCGACACCTCCCGGCGGGGCCGGTCGGCGCACTCCACGATGGCCCGCGCCACCCGCTCCGGCGTGGTGACGGGCGGCGGGGGCCGGCCGATCAGACCGAGATGGTTCGCGGCCCGCTGGTAGACCGGGGTGTCTACGCTGCCGGGGTTGACGATGCAGACGTGCACACCCGGGGTCTCCCGGACCTCCTGCTGCAACGTGCGGGCCAGCCCCTGCAACCCCCACTTGCTCGCCACGTAGCCGCTCATGTAGGGCGCCGTGATGTGCCCGAGCACCGACCCGGTGAGGATCAGCGTCCCCGCGCCGTCGACCCGGAAGTGGCGCAGCGCCACCCGGGCCACCGCGGCGGCGGCCAGCAGGTCGGTGCGCACCACCTGCTCGAAGACCCGCTCCGGGGTCTCGTCGAACCGGCCGTACGCCATCACCGCCGCCGTGTGCACCCAGACGTCGAGGCCGCCGAAGCGGTCCAGGGCCGCCTCGGCGAGCGCCGCGGGCGCGCCGGCGGCGGTGACGTCGGTGGGCACCTCCAGGGCCTGCGCGCCCGCGGCCCGACACTCGTCACCGACGGCGGCGAGGGTGACGGGGGAACGGGCGGCGAGCACGAGGTGGTCGCCCCGATCCGCGAAGGACCGGGCCGCCGCGCGGCCGATCCCGCTGGTCGCGCCGGTCACGACCACCGTACGGGTCATGGCGCCAGCACGACCTTGACGCAGCCGTCCTCCTTCTTCTGGAACATCTCGTACGCCTGCGGCGCCCGCGCCAGCGGCACCCGGTGGGTACGCAGGTCCTCCACGCCCAGCGGGTCGTCGTCGCCCGAGAGCAGCGGGATGATCTCGTCGGTCCACCGTCGTACGTGGCACTGCCCCATCCGCAGCTGGACGCCCCGGTCGAACATCTCCATCAGGGGCAGCGGGTCGACCTCGCCGCCGTAGACGCCCGAGATGGAGACGGTGCCGCCCCGCCGGACGGCCTTGAGCGCGGCCTTGAGTACGACCAGCCGGTCCACCCCCGCCTTGTCGGTCATGGTCTGCGCGAGCTTGTCGGGCAGCAGCCCGGCGGCGGTCTGGGCGAGCTTGCCGAGGGGCGCGCCGTGCGCCTCCATGCCCACGGCGTCGATGACCGCGTCGGGGCCACGCCCGTCGACGAGGTCGATCAGCGCGTCGGGCACGTCGTCCAGCTGGCTGACGTCGAGCACCTCGATGCCGTGCCGGCGGGCCATCGCCAACCGCTCCGGCACCAGGTCCAGCCCGATGACCCGTTCCGCGCCGAGGTGCCGGCCGATGCGGGCGCAGAGCTGGCCCACCGGCCCGAGCCCGAAGACGGCGAGGGTGCCGCCGGGCGGGGTGTCGGCGTACTTCACGGCCTGCCAGGCGGTCGGCAGGATGTCGGACAGGTAGAGCCAGCGCTCGTCGGGCCCGGTGTCGGGCACCTTGACCGGGCCGAACTGGGCGTGCGGCACCCGCAGGTACTCCGCCTGCCCGCCGGGCACCGAGCCGTACAGCGAGGTGTAGCCGAAGAGCGCCGCCCCCTTGCCCTCGGCGGTGACCTGGGTGGTCTCGCACTGCGCGTACAGCTGCCGGTCGCACATCCAGCAGGAGCCGCAGGAGATGTTGAAGGGGATCACCACCCGGTCGCCCGGCCGGAGCCGGGTCACCCCCGGGCCGACCTCCTCGACGATGCCCATCGGCTCGTGGCCGAGGACGTCGCCGGGCTTCAGGTACGGCCCGAGCACCTCGTACAGGTGCAGGTCGGAGCCGCAGATGGCGGTCGAGGTGATCCGGACGACGGCGTCGGTCGGCTCCTCGATCCGCGGATCGGGCACCTCCTCCACCCGTACGTCCCGCTTGCCCTGCCAGGTCAGTGCCTTCATGTTCCGCCGTCCCTCCTCGTGCCGTCCCCGGGGTTGCTACCCGCCCCCGACGACTTGAACCGGCACCGGAGCGGCTCCGGTCCGGCGGTCCCCGGCCCGGCGGTCCCGTCTGGCAGTCCCGGTCCGGCGGTCCGGGTCTGGCGGTCCCGGTCCGGCGGTCCGGTCAGTGCCGGTCGACGCCTGTCGAGCTGATGGCACAGACGACTCAGCTGATGTCGCAGACGATTCAGCTCGACAGGGCGCGAGCAGGCGTATCCGGCCGGCGCGGGGAGCGGGCCGAATCCCGGCGGGGGCGACTCTGGTCGGAGTCGGGCGCGGACCAGCGGCTCGTCCCCGGCGGGGCCGGTCGGAGTCGGGGCGCGCGCGTCGCGGCAGGGGAGTGCGACGGCGGGCCGGCGGCCGGGCAGGTGGTACGGCAAGGGCCGCCGCGTTCGAAGGATCGCGGCGGCCCTGCACCGGCGTCGCCGGCGGGACGTGCGGAGGGTCAGGAGCCGGGGGTGTTGTCGCCCCGCTTCGAGGTGGCCATCAGGTAGTCGCGGTTGAGCCGGCCGATGGTGTTCAGCGGGATGCCCTTGGGGCACACCACGGTGCACTCGCCGGCGTTGGTGCAGCCGCCGAAGCCGGCCTCGTCATGTGCGTCGACCATGCCGATCACCCGGGTGAAGCGCTCCGGCTGGCCCTGCGGCAGCAGCGAGAGCTGGGTGACCTTCGCCGCCGTGAAGAGCATGCCGGAGCCGTTCGGGCAGGCCGCGACGCACGCGCCGCAGCCGATGCACTCGGCGGCCTCGAAGGCGGCGTCGGCGTTGGCCTTGGCGACGGGGGTCGAGTGGGCCTCGGGGGCGCTGCCGGTCGGCGCGGTGATGTAGCCGCCGGCCGCGATGATCCGGTCGAAGGCGCCCCGGTTGACCACCAGGTCCTTGATGACCGGGAAGGCCCGGGCCCGCCACGGCTCGATGTCGATCGTGTCGCCGTCGGAGAACTGCCGCATGTGCAGCTGGCAGGCGGTGGTGCCGCGCTGCGGCCCGTGCGCGTCGCCGTTGATCATCAGGCCGCACATGCCGCAGATGCCCTCGCGGCAGTCGTGGTCGAACGCCACCGGCTCCTCGCCGGCGAGGATCAGCCGCTCGTTGAGGACGTCGAGCATCTCCAGGAAGGACATGTCCGGGGAGACGTCGTCGACCTTGTAGGTCACCATCCGACCCTTGTCCTCGGGGCCGGACTGGCGCCAGATGCGCAGGGTCAGGTTCACTTGTAGCTCCGCTGCGTGGGGTGGACGTATTCGAAGTTCAGGTCTTCCTTGTGCAGCACCGAGGGCTCGCCGGTGGCGGTGAACTCCCACGCCGCCACGTACGCGAAGCGGTCGTCGTCGCGCTCCGCCTCACCGTCGGGCGTCTGGTGCTCGGCCCGGAAGTGACCGCCGCAGGACTCCTCGCGGTGCAGGGCGTCGATGCACATCAACTCCGCCAGCTCGAAGAAGTCGGCCACCCGGCCGGCCTTCTCCAGCGACTGGTTGAGCCCCTCGCCGGTGCCCGGCACCCGGACCCGCTGCCAGAACTGCTCGCGCAGGGCGCGGATCTCGTCGATCGCCTTGCGCAGCCCGGCCTCGCTGCGCTCCATGCCGCAGTGCTCCCACATGATCTGGCCCAGCTCGCGGTGGAACGAGTCCACTGTCCGGTCGCCGTCGACGGCCAGCAGCCGCTGGATCCGGTCCTCGACGTCGGCGCGCGCCTGCACGGCCGCCGGGTGCGTGGCGTCGACCTTCTCGAACGGGCCGGACGCCAGGTAATGGGCGACGGTGTTCGGCAGCACGAAGTAGCCGTCGGCCAGACCCTGCATCAGCGCCGAGGCGCCGAGTCGGTTCGCGCCGTGGTCGGAGAAGTTCGCCTCGCCGATCACGAACAGGCCCGGGATGGACGACTGGAGGTCGTAGTCGACCCAGAGGCCGCCCATCGTGTAGTGCACGGCGGGGTAGATCCGCATCGGCACCTCGTACGGGTCCTCGCCGGTGATCCGCTCGTACATCTCGAAGAGGTTGCCGTACTTGGCCTCGATGGCCTTGCGGCCGAGCCGGTCGATCGCGTCGGAGAAGTCGAGGTAGACGCCGAGCCCCGTCTGGCCGACGCCGCGTCCCTCGTCGCAGACGTTCTTCGCGGCCCGGGAGGCGATGTCGCGCGGGACCAGGTTGCCGAAGGAGGGGTAGATCCGCTCCAGGTAGTAGTCCCGCTCGTCCTCGGGGATGTCCCGCGGGCTGCGGGTGTCGCCCTTGGCCTTGGGCACCCAGACCCGGCCGTCGTTGCGCAGCGACTCGCTCATCAGCGTCAGCTTCGACTGGTGGTCGCCGGAGACGGGGATGCAGGTCGGGTGGATCTGCGTGTAGCAGGGGTTGGCGAAGTACGCGCCCTTGCGGTGTGCCCGCCAGGTGGCGGTGACGTTGCAGCCCTTGGCGTTGGTGGAGAGGTAGAAGACGTTGCCGTAGCCGCCGGAGGCGAGCACGACGGCGTCCGCGAACTCCGTGGTGATCTCGCCGGTGACCATGTCCCGCACCACGATGCCCCGGGCCCTGCCGTCGACGACGATCAGCTCCAGCATCTCGTGGCGGGTGTTCATCTCCACGTTGCCGAGGCCGATCTGCCGCTCCAGCGCCTGGTACGCGCCGAGCAGCAGCTGCTGGCCAGTCTGGCCCCGGGCGTAGAAGGTGCGCTGCACCTGCGCGCCGCCGAAGGAGCGGGTGTCCAGCAGGCCGCCGTACTCGCGGGCGAACGGGACGCCCTGGGCGACGCACTGGTCGATGATGTTGACCGAGACCTCGGCCAGCCGGTGCACGTTCGACTCCCGGGAGCGGAAGTCGCCGCCCTTGACGGTGTCGTAGAAGAGGCGGTGCACCGAGTCGCCGTCGTTGCGGTAGTTCTTGGCGGCGTTGATGCCGCCCTGCGCCGCGATGGAGTGTGCCCGGCGCGGGCTGTCCTGGTAGCAGTAGGTCTTGACCCGGTAGCCCTGCTCGCCGAGCGTGGCGGCGGCCGAGCCGCCGGCCAGGCCGGTGCCGACCACGATCACGGTCAGCTTGCGGCGGTTGGCCGGGTTGACCAGCTTGGCCTCGAAGCGGCGGCGTTCCCAGCGGGTCTCGATCGGGCCGTCGGGAGCCTTGGTGTCGGCGATCGGGTCGCCCTCGCGGTAGAGATCCATGTCAGGACACCAATCCGGTGAGTACGGCGAACGGGACCGCCAGGTAGCCGGCGCAGAGCGCCACGGAGAAGCCGAGGGCCACCGCCCGGGCCCGCCGCTCGCCGCTCGGGGTCTGCTGGCCGAGGCTGCGCAGCGCGCTGAACAGGCCGTGGCGCAGGTGGAAGCCGAGGGCGACCACCGCCAGGGTGTAGAAGAGCGTCACGTACCAGCGTTCCGGGGCGAAGTCGGCCACCACGTTGGCGGAGGGCCGGTTCGGGTCGCCGACCGGGTTCAGCGTGCCGGTGGTGAGGTCCAGGATGTGGTAGACCACGAAGAGCAGGATGATCACCCCGCCCCAGCGCATCGTGCGGGCCGCGTAGCTGCCCTGCACCTTCTTGCGGTGCGCGTACCGCACCGGGCGGGCGGCGCGGGCGCGTACGGCGAGGGCGGTCGCGGCCCAGATGTGGCCGACCGCCGCCACCACCAGGCCGATCCGCATGATCCACAGGAACCACACGCCCGGCAGCAGCGGGGTGCCGATCTCGCGCAGCCAGTGCGCGTAGTGGTCGAACGAGGCCGCCCCCGTGAAGATCTTCAGGTTGCCGAGCATGTGCGCGATCAGGAATGACACCAGGATGATGCCCGTCACCGCCATGACGGCCTTCAGGCCGACGCTGGAGCGGATGGGCGACCGGGTTCTCGTGACTACCACGCGATCGACGCTAGGAGTACTTGATTCAGTCGTCCAATGCATCGAACTCGCAGTCTTGATAGCTATAAGCTATGTAGATGCAGCTCCATCAGCTGAAGTACTTCGTGGCGGTGGCGGAAGTGCGACATTTCACCCAAGCCGCCGACATCGTCGGCATCACCCAGCCCTCCTTGAGTAAGCAAATTCACGCCCTGGAGGAGGGCCTCGGCGCCCCCCTGTTCGAGCGGGTAAGGGGCAACATCGCGCTCACCGCGGCCGGTGAGGTGCTGCTGCCGCTGGCCAAGCGGATCCTGGCCGACGTGGACACCGCGACCCGCGAGGTGCAGGAACTCGTCGGCCTACGCCGCGGCCGGGTCCGGCTCGGAGCCACCCCCAGCCTCGTCACCTCGCTCGCCCCGCCGGTGCTGCGCCGCTTCCGCGACGCCCACCCCACCATCGACCTGCGGGTCGAGGAGAGCGGCTCGCAGGACCTCGTCCGCGGCCTGCTCCGCGGCGACCTCGACCTCGCACTGATCATCATGCCGGCGCAGGGCATCGACCCCGGCCTGCGCGCCGACCCCATCCTGCGGGAGAGCCTGGTGGTCGCCTCCGTCGAGGAACTGCCGGTGGCGCCGGGCAGCGACCAGCTGCGCGTCACCGACCTGCGTGACCAGCCGATGGTGATGTTCCGGGAGGGCTACGACCTGCGCGACGCCACCCTCCAGGCCTGCCGGGAGGCCGGCTTCGACCCGACCATCGCCGTCGACGGCGGCGAGATGGACGCGGTGCTGAGCTTCGTCGAGGCCGGGCTGGGCGTCGCGCTGGTCCCCGGCATCGTGGTGGTCCGCCGGCCGGGCGTACGCGTCACCCGGCTGGCCCCGCCCGGCGTCCGGCGGACCATCGCGGTCGCCCGGCGCCGCGACGTGGTGCCCACCCACGCCGGCCGGGAGCTGCGCCGGATACTGCTGGAGTACGTGCGCGACGCCACCGCCGACGGGGACCTGCCGCCGGGCTTCGAGCCGCTCTGAGGCCGCCGGCGCGGGCCCGGTCGGCGTCCCCGCCCGCCCGCGCCAGGTTGCGCACGACGGAAGACGACCGGCCCCCGCCCGCCTGCCTACGCTGCCCGCATGGCAACGGGCAGCGCCGTGGTGATCGGCGCCAGCATGGGCGGACTGCTGACCGCCCGCGCACTCACCGAGGCGTACGAGCGGGTCACCCTCGTGGACCGGGACGTGCTGCCCGAGGGCGCGGACAGCCGCCGGGGCGTACCGCAGGGGCGGCAGTTGCACGTCCTGCTGACCCGGGGCCGGCAGGCGCTCGAGGAACTGCTGCCCGGGATCTCGGCGGAGCTGACGGCGCGCGGCGTACCCACTGTCGATTTGCACGAGCAGGTCCACTGGTACAACAACGGCCACCGGATGCGGCGCGCGCCGTCCCCGCTGTTCGCCATCGGGGTCAGCCGGCCGCTGCTGGAACAGGTCGTCCGGGAGCGGGTGGCCGCCCTGCCCGGGGTGCGGATCGTGCCGGGCTGCGAGGTGGCGGGGCTCACCACCAGCGCCGACCGGGGGCGGGTCACCGGCGTACGGCTGCGCCCCCGCGACGGGCAGCCGAGCACCCTCGCGGCCGACCTCGTCGTCGACGCCGGCGGCCGGGGCACCCGCAGCCCCGTGTGGCTGGCCGAGCTGGGCTACCGGCCGGCGCCGGAGGAACGCGTCAAGGTCGGCGTCACCTACCTCACCCGCACCTACCGGCGGGAGCCGCACCACCTGGAGGGGCTGCTCGGCGCGCTCACCAACGCCGTGCCCGGCCAGCCCCGGGGCGGCATCGTGGCCGTGCAGGAGCACGGCCGGTTCGCCGTGGCGCTCAGCGGCATGCTCGGCGAGGAACCGCCGGCCGACGACGAGGGCATGACCGCCTTCGCCGAGACCCTCGCCGCCCCGCAGATCGCCGACCTGCTGCGTACGGCGCAGCCGGAGAGCCCGCCGGCGACGATGAAGTTCCCGGCCAGCGTGCGGCGGCGCTACGAGCGGCTGCGCCGCTTCCCGGCCGGCTACCTGGTGGTGGCCGACGCCGTGTGCAGCTTCAACCCGGTCTACGGGCAGGGCATGACGGTGGCGGCGCTGGAGGCCCTGCTGCTGCGCCGGCTGCTGCGCCGCTCGCCCGAACGGCTCGCCCGGCGGTTCTTCCGGGGCGCGGCCCGGCTGATCGACGGGCCCTGGTCCATCGCGGTCGGCACCGACCTGCGCTTCCCCGAGGTGCCCGGCCGGCGCTCGCCGCGGGTACGCCTGGTCAACGCGTACGTGGGCCGGCTGCACGCGGCGGCGACCCGGGACCCGGCGCTGGGCGCGGCGTTCCTGCGGGTGGTGAACCTCGTCGACCCGCCGACGCGGCTGCTCTCGCCGCCGGTGCTGCTGCGGGTGCTGCGTGGGGCACCGGCGTCCGCGCCCTGACCGTGCCGACGCCGACGCGCCGCCCGACGGGGGCGGGCGTGCCGCCCTACCTGCCCTCGGCCTCGTCCATCGCCCGGTAGATCCGCTGCTCCGACACCGGGTACGGGGTGCCCAGCGCCTGGGCGAACACGTTCACCCGCAGCTCCTCGATCATCCAGCGGATCTGCCGGACCGCCGTCGACTGCCGGCGGCTCGGCGGCAGCGCGGCGAGCATGTCCTGGTACTCCTTCTGCACCACCGCGATCCGGTCCTGCTGCTGCTTGTCGCGCTGCGGGTTGCCCGGCAGCCGGTCCAGCCGCCGCTCGATCGCGGTCAGGTAGCGCAGCAGGTCGGGCAGGCGCGCGTACCCGGTCTCGGTGACGAAACCCTTGTGCACCAGGCCGTTCAGCTGGGCCCGGATGTCGGCCAGCGCGGCCACCACCGCCAGGTTCCTCGTGGCGCCGAGGCGCTGCTCGACCGCGTACGCGGCGGCGAGCACCCGGCGCACCCGATCCATGACCTCGACCACGGTGTCCACCAGGTCGGCCCGGGCCCTCTCCCGCAGGGCGGCGAAGCCCTCGGTGTCCCAGGCCGGGCCGCCGGCGTCGCCGATCAGCTTGTCGATCGCCGCCCCGGCCGCGTCGGAGATCAGCTCCTGCACGCCGCCGTGCGGGTTGCGGCTCAGGGCGAGCTTCGCCTCGTTGCTCAGCCGCCCCTGGAGGAACTTCGCCGGCGACGGCACGGTCAGCCGCAGCAGCCGCCGCGTGCCCGCCCAGTGCGCGGCCTCCTGCTCGGCCGGCGAGTCGAAGACCTTCACGCCGACCGTGTCGCCCTCGTCGACCAGGGCCGGGTACGCGGTCACGGCGTACCCGGCGCGCACCTGCTCGATGGTGCGCGGCAGCGCGCCGACGCTCCACTCGCGCAGCCCGGTGCGGGCCACGTCCGGGGCGGCGGCAGCCACCACCTGGCGTACCTCCGCCTTGAGCTGGCGTTGCAGGGCCGGCAGGTCCTTGCCCTCGGCGACCGGCTTGTTCTCCTCGTCGAGCACCCGGAAGCTGACCCGCAGGTGCGCGGGGAGCCGCTCGGTGTCCCAGGCGTCGCGGGGCACGGTGACGCCGGTCATCCGGCGCAGTTGCCGGGTCAGCGCGTCCAGCAGCGGCTCCTCCCCGGCGGGCATCGCGGCCAGCGCCGCGCGCGCGTAGTCCGGCACCGGGACGAAGTTGCGGCGCACGGCCTTGGGCAGCGAGCGGATCAGCGCGATCACCAGCTCCTCGCGCAGCCCGGGGACCTGCCAGTCGAAGCTCTCCGCCGGCACCTGGTTGAGCAGGGGCAGCGGGATGTCGACGGTCACGCCGTCGGTGGGGGTGCCCGGCTCGAACCGGTAGGTCAGCGGCAGGCTCACCCCGTCGGCGGACCACTCGTCGGGGTAGTCGGTCTCGTCCACGCCGGTGCGGCCGGCGTTGACCAGCAGTTCCCGGGTGAAGGTGAGCAGGTCGGGCTGCTCCCGGCGGGTCTTCTTCCACCAGGCGTCGAAGTGCCGCCCGGAGACCACGTCGGCGGGGATCCGCGCGTCGTAGAACTCGAAGACGCTCTGGTCGTCGACGAGGATGTCGCGGCGGCGGGCCCGGTTCTCCAGCTCCTCGATCTCCGCCAGCAGCCGCTGGTTGTCCCGCCAGAAGTGGTGGTGGGTCTGCCAGTCGCCCTCGACGAGGGCGTGCCGGATGAACAGCTCCCGGGACAGCGCCGGGTCGATCCGGCCGAAGTTGACCTTCCGGGAGGTGACCAGCGGGATGCCGTAGAGGGTCACCTTCTCGTACGCCATCACGGCCGCCTGCTTCTTCTCCCAGTGCGGCTCGCTGTAGCTGCGCTTGACCAGGTGCTGCGCGAGCGGCTCGACCCACTCGGGCTCGACCCGGCCGGCCACCCGGCCCCAGAGGCGGGAGGTCTCCACCAGCTCGGCGGCCATCACCCAGCGCGGCGGCTTCTTGAACAGCGCCGAGCCGGGGAAGAGGGCGAACTTCGCGCCCCGGGCGCCCAGGTACTCGTGTTTTTGCGCGTCCTTCAGCCCGACGTGCGACAGCAGGCCGGCCAGCAGCGACTGGTGCACCTTCGGGGTGTCGATCTCCTCCGGCAGGTCCGCGCCGCCCCGGCGTCCGCCGTCGGCGTTGCGCGCCGGTCGCCCGCCACCCTGCTCGGAGGTACGCA
Source organism: Micromonospora sp. NPDC049051 (assembly GCF_043197575.1). Lineage (NCBI taxonomy): Bacteria > Bacillati > Actinomycetota > Actinomycetes > Micromonosporales > Micromonosporaceae > Micromonospora > Micromonospora sp. NPDC049051. The sequence goes on along the minus strand of NZ_JBICTL010000002.1, from coordinate 268,897 downwards.
GTACCTGACGCAGCTGGCTGACGATGTCCTGCCACTCGCGCACCCGCAGGTAGTTGAGGAATTCGGCCCTGCACATCCGGCGGAAGGCGCTGGAGGAGAGTTCGCGCTGCTGCTCGCGCAGGTGCCGCCACAGGTTGAGCAGCGACACGAAGTCCGACTCCCGGTCGGTGAACCGGGCGTGCGCCTGGTCGGCCTGGGCCTGCCTGTCGGCGGGCCGCTCGCGCGGGTCCTGGATGGACAGCGCGGCGGCGATCACCATCACCTCGGTGGCGCAGCCGTTGCGCTCGCCCTCGACGACCATCCGGGCCAGCCGTGGGTCGACGGGGAGCTGGGCCAACCGCCGGCCCAGCGCGGTGAGCCGCTTCGCCGGGTCGGTCTCGGCCGGGTCCAGCGCGCCCAGCTCGTGCAGCAGGTTGACGCCGTCGGCGATGTTGCGCCGGTCCGGCGGGTCGATGAACGGGAACGCGGCGACGTCGCCCAGCCCGATGGAGGTCATCTGGAGGATGACCGAGGCGAGGTTGGTACGCAGGATCTCCGGGTCGGTGAACTCGGGCCGGGACAGGAAGTCCTGCTCGTCGTAGAGGCGGACGCAGATGCCGTCCGAGGTGCGCCCGCAGCGGCCCTTGCGCTGGTTGGCCGACGCCTGGGAGACCGGCTCGATCGGCAGCCGCTGCACCTTGAGCCGGCTGCTGTAGCGGGAGATGCGGGCCGTGCCCGGGTCCACCACGTACTTGATGCCGGGCACGGTGAGCGAGGTCTCCGCGACGTTGGTCGCCAGCACCACCCGGCGCCCGGCGTGCGGGGCGAAGACCCGGTGCTGCTCGGCGGTGGAGAGCCGGGCGTACAGCGGCAGGATCTCGGTGCCGCGCAGCGCCGGCTTCTTCTCCACCAGCTTGCCCAGCGCGTCCGCGGTGTCGCGGATCTCCCGCTCGCCGCTGAGGAAGACCAGGATGTCGCCGGGCCCCTCGGCGGCCAGTTCCTCGACGGCGTCGCCGATGGCCTGGATCTGGTCGCGGACGTTCTCCTCGTCCTCCCCGTCGTCGTCGCCCTCGGCCACCTCGACCAGCGGCCGGTAGCGCACCTCGACCGGGTACGTGCGCCCGGAGACCTCGACCACCGGCGCCGGTACGCCGTCCGGCTCGTCTGCGGTGGGCGGCCCCGCGAAGTGCCGGGCGAAGCGCTCGGTCTCGATGGTCGCCGAGGTGATGATGACCTTCAGGTCGGGTCGGCGGGGCAGCAGCTGCCGGAGGTAACCGAGGATGAAGTCGATGTTGAGGCTGCGCTCGTGCGCCTCGTCGATGATCAGCGTGTCGTACTGGCGCAGCATCCGGTCGGTCTGCAACTCGGCGAGCAGGATGCCGTCGGTCATCAGCTTCACCAGGCTGCGGTCGCTCACCTGGTCGGCGAAGCGCACCTTGTAGCCGACCACGTCGCCCAGTTCGGTGCCGAGCTCCTCGGCGATCCGGTCCGCCACCGTACGCGCGGCCAGCCGGCGCGGCTGGGTGTGCCCGATCAGGCCGGTGACGCCGCGCCCCAGCTCCAGGCAGATCTTCGGCAGCTGGGTGGTCTTGCCGGAGCCGGTCTCGCCGGCCACGATCACCACCTGGTGGTCGCGGATCGCGGCGGCGATGTCGTCCCTGCGCTCGCTGACCGGCAGCTGGGCCGGATAGGTGATCACCGGTACGGCGGCCCGCCGGTGCTCGAGCACCGCCTCGGCCCGCGCCACGTCGGCGGCGATCTCGTCGAGTGCCGACTCCCGGCGCTGCGGGTCGCGCAGCCGGCGTACCCCGTCCAGGCGCCGTTGCAGGCGGCGCTGGTCGCGGAACATCAGCGGACGGAGGCGGCGGTGCAGCTCGCGGACGGGGTCGGTCGCGGCGGGTGCGGCTGGATTCTGCATGTCGTCGCCAAGGATAGGCAGCCGCCGGCCGGACCGCCCCCGGGTTACCGCCGCACCGCCGCACCGCCCGCCCGTGGTCACGCCCGTCGGCGGCGTCCGGCGAGGGGCGCGCGGGGGCGCTCCGCCGGTCTAGAGTGGGGCGCCGACCGACCTTGGCCACGGGGGATGGGGATGACGATGCGCGACACCGACCGGGCCCTGGTGCAGGCCGCCACGGCGGTCGCCAAGCTGCGCTGCCGCAGCGACAACCACACGGTCGCCGCCGCCGCGCGGACCACCGACGGCCGGGTCTTCACCGGGGTCAACGTCTACCACTTCACCGGTGGGCCCTGCGCCGAGGTGGTGGCGGTCGGCGCCGCCGCCACCCAGGGCGTCACCGAGCTGGAGACGATCGTCGCGGTGGGCGACCGGGGGCGCGGGGTGATCCCGCCCTGCGGGCGCTGCCGCCAGGTGCTGCGCGACTACTTCCCGACCGTTCGCGTCATCGTCGGGCCGATGGACGCGCTGCGCGTGGTGCACGTCGCCGAGCTGCTGCCCGAGACGTACGTCTGGGCCGACCAGCAGCTCGACGGGCCGACCGGCCCGCTCCCCGCGCCCCGCCCGGCCGACTGACGCGCCTCGGGCACCGCTACGGCCAGCGCGCCACCGGCGGGCGGCGCCCCGACCCGCCGACGGCGCCGACCGATGCCCGCCGCGCCGTCAGTCGCCGGCGGCGGCCTCCAGGATCGACCGGGGCAACGGCACGCTCTCGAAGCGCAGGATGCCCTCCGGCACCATCCAGCTCATCACCCGTACGCGCAGTCGCCCCGCCCGCACGGCCGGGTCGTTGTGGTACAGCTCACGGGCCTCCTCCGGCGAGATGGACAGCACCACGAACCCGCGCAGTCGCTCGTCGTCGGTGTCGACGAACGGGCCCGCGGCCAGGACGAGCCCCTGCTCCACCAACCCCGCGTGGTGGGCCAGGTGGGCGTCCCGCAACCGGTCGGCCGCGTCCAGCGGCAGCTGCGGCGCGTCCGACGGCCGGCTCAGGAGCACCACGGTGTGCTGGTCGAATCGCATGCCCCACACCCTAGGGCGGCCAGGGCCGCCGTCCGCCCGGATCCGCAGCTGTCCGCCCTGGTCAGCGCCGCCCGGATCGACGACGGCCAGTTAGGTGCGGCCAGGGTGCTCCGCTAAGGTAAGGCGACCCTAAGCTCAAACGTGCAGGAGTTTCGTGACCACCCTCGCCACCCGGCCGGCGCCGGCCCGCACCCGGCCCAGGGCGCGTGGCGGTCGCCGCCTCGCGGTCCTCGTCGCCGCCGCGTCGGTGCTGCTGCTGGCCGTGCTGGCGAGCTTCGCGCTCGGCAGCCGGGCGCTGGCCGTCGACGAGGTGTGGCGGGCGCTGATCGCCCCCGACGGCGGCGAGGCCAGCACCATCGTGCGGGAGCTGCGGATGCCGCGTACCGCGCTGGGCCTCGTCGTCGGGCTGGCGCTCGCCGTCGCCGGGGTCCTCTTCCAGGCCCTCACCCGCAACCCGTTGGCCGAACCCCGCATCCTCGGCATCAGCGCCGGCGCCTCGTTCGGCGTGGTGCTGGCCATCTCCGTCTTCGGGGTGGGCACGCTGGCCGGGTACGTCTGGTTCGGCATCGGCGGCGCGCTCGGCGCCGGCGTGCTGGTCTTCGCCGTCGCCGCGAAGGCCCGCGACGGCGCCAGCCCGGTCACCCTCGCGCTGGTCGGCGCGGCCCTCGACGCCAGCCTCGCCTCCGTGGTGTACGCGCTGCTCAGCATGGACGCCCGCACCTTCGAGGAGTACCGCTTCTGGGTGGTCGGCGGGCTGACCGGCCGGGACGTCACGGTGGCCGCCCAGGTGCTGCCGTTCGTGCTCGCCGGGCTGTTCCTGGCGGCGCTGGTCGCCCGGGGCCTGGACGCGCTGGCCCTCGGCGACGACGTGGCCCGGGGCCTCGGGCACCGCATCGGGCTGGTCCGCGTCGGCGGCGGCGTCGCCGCCGTCCTGCTCACCGGGGCGGCCGTCGCCGCCGCCGGGCCGATCGCCTTCGTCGGGCTCGCGGTGCCGCACCTGGCCCGCGCCCTGGTCGGTACCGACCACCGCTGGACCCTCGCGGTCTCCGCCCTGCTCGGGCCCGCGCTGCTGCTGGGCGCCGACGTCGTCGGCCGGCTCGTCGCGCCGCCCGGGGAGGTGCCCGCGGGCATCGTCACCGCACTGGTCGGCGCCCCGCTGCTGGCCTTCCTGGTACGCCGCGCGAAGGTCGTGACGGCGTGAGCGCCCCCACCGCCCCGGCGGCAGGGCGGCCGGTGGGCCGTCGGCGGGTGGGCGTCACCGCGCTGCCCGGGCGTTCGCTGGTGCGGATCGGTCCGCTCAACGTGCAGGTCCGCCGCCGCTCGGTGCTGGTCGCCGCCGTGCTGGTCGTGCTGCTGCTCGCCGCAGGAGTGCTCAGCCTCTCGCTGGGCACCCCGTACGTCGCCCCGGCCGACGTGCTGCGCGCCCTCTCCGGCGCCGGCACCCCGTACGACCTGGTGGTCCTCGACCTGCGGCTGCCCCGGCTGGTGCTGGCCGCGGTGGCCGGCGCGGCCTTCGGGGTGGCCGGCACGCTGATCCAGAGCGTGGCGCGCAACCCGCTCGCCAGCCCCGACGTCGTCGGCATCACCCAGGGCGCCGGTCTCGCCGCGACGGTGGCCCTGACCGGCGGCGTCGCCGCCGTGCTCGTGGCGCCGGCCGCGCTGGTCGGCGGGCTGGTCGCCGCCGCGCTGCTGTTCGCCCTCGGCGCCCGGCACGGCCTGGCCGCCCAGCGGTTCGTGCTCGCCGGCGTGGCGGTCGCCTTCGCGCTGCGGGCCCTGACCGAGGTGGTCATGCTCACCGCCGACCCGATCGACGGGCTGCGCGCGCAGATCTGGCTGATCGGCACGCTCGCCGGCAAGGGCTGGACCGAGAGCCTGTGGATCGCCCTCACCCTGGCCGCGCTCCTGCCGGTGCTGGCCTGGGCCGGCTGGGCGCTGAACAGCACCGCCCTGGACGACGACACCGCCCGGGGGATCGGCCTGCGCCCGGTGGCCCGCCGGGTCGGCCTCGCCGGCACCGGCGTGCTGGCCGCCGCGATGGTCACCGCCCAGGTGGGCGCGGTGGACTTCGTCGCCCTGGTCGCCCCGCAGCTGGCCCGCCGGCTGGTCCGCGCCGAGCGACCGCCCCTGGTCGGCGCCGCGTTGCTCGGCGCGCTGCTGCTGGTCCTGGCCGACCTGGGTGGCCGGCGGTTGTTCGCCCCCACCCAGCTGCCCGCCGGCGTGCTGACCGCCGCCATCGGCGGCCCGTACCTGATCTTCCTGCTGCTCCGCGGCCGGCGACGGTCCTCGTGATGTCCCACCCTGGCAAGGAGGCGTGATGCTCTCCACCCGCGACCTGGTCGCCGGCTACGACGAGCGGACCGTGCTGGACGGGCTCGACCTGGAGCTGTCCGGCGACGCGTTCACGGTGATCGTCGGCCCGAACGCCTGCGGCAAGTCGACGCTACTGCGCACAATGGCCCGCCTGCTCACGCCCCGGCGCGGCGCCGTGCTGCTGGACGGCACCGCCATCCGTGACCTGCCGACCCGCGAGGTCGCCCGCCGCCTCGGCGTGCTGCCGCAGAGCCCGCTGGTGCCGGAGGGCGTCACCGTGGCCGACCTGGTCGGCCGGGGCCGGCAGCCGTACCAGCGGTGGTGGCGGCAGTGGTCGGAGTCCGACGGCCTCGCCGTCGACCGGGCCATGGCGCTCGCCGACGTGACCGGGCTGGCCGACCGGCCGGTGGACACCCTCTCCGGCGGTCAGCGCCAGCGCGTCTGGATCGCCATGGCCCTCGCCCAGGACACCGAGGCGCTGCTGCTGGACGAGCCCACCACCTTCCTCGACCTCGCCCACCAGGTGGAGGTGCTGGACCTGCTGCACCGGCTGCGCGTCGAGCGTGGCCGCACGGTCGTCGCCGTGCTGCACGACCTCAACCAGGCCGCCCGGTACGCCGACCACCTGATCGCGATGCGCGCCGGGGCCGTGGTGGCCGCCGGGCCGCCCCGGGAGATCCTCACCGCCGACCTGGTCCGCGACGTCTTCGGGCTCGACTGCGTGGTCGTGCCCTGCCCGGTGACCGGGGCGCCCCTGGTGGTGCCCGCGCTCACCAGCCCCACCCTGACTCGCCCCTCGGCCGGGGACGCGGCGACGCCGCCGACCGGCTCGTACCCCTCGAAAGGAATCTGATGCGTCGTCTCGCCGCCACCCTCACCGCGGCCCTGGCCCTCGGCGTCGGCCTCACCGCCTGCGGTGAGAGCGACCCGGTCGCCGACACCACCACCGGACAGACCCGGGAGATCACCCACGCCATGGGCACCACCAAGGTGCCGGTGGAGCCCAAGCGGGTCGTCGTGCTCGACACAGACAAGATCGACACAGCCCTGACACTCGGCGTCACACCGGTCGGCGCCGCCACCGCCGGCGAGGCGCGGAGCTGGCCGACCTACTTCGGCGAGGAGAAGCTCGCCGGCATCAAGGAGGTCGGGGTGCTCACCGAGCCCGACCTGGAGGCCATCAACGCCCTCAAGCCGGACCTGATCCTGGGCAGCAAGTTCCGCCAGGAGAAGTTCTACGACGAGCTGGCCGCGATCGCGCCGACCGTCTTCACCGAGAAGGTCGGCATCACCTGGAAGGAGAACTTCCTCTTCGACGGCGCGGCGCTCGGCAAGGAGCAGCAGGCCAAGGACCTGCTGGCCGCGTACGAGAAGCGGGCCGGGGAGTTCGGCGACAAGCTCGGCGACGCCGCCACCCGCGAGGTCTCCATCGTCCGCTTCATGCCGACCGAGATCCGGGTGTACGGGCCGGACTCCTTCTCCGGCATCGTCATCGGCGACACCGGGCTGGGCCGCCCCGAGCGGCAGCAGCTCACCGGCAAGGAGGACCGGCGGATGGACCGGGTCAGCCCGGAGCGCATCGGCGAGGCCGACGGCGACGTCATCTTCGTGACCGCGTACGGCGAGAAGGCCGCCGCCGAGCAGGCCAAGGTCACCGGCGGGACGCTCTGGAAGGGGCTGTCGGCGGTCAAGGCGGGCAAGGCGCACGTCGTCTCCGACGAGATCTGGATGACCGGCATCGGCATCGGCGCCGCCAACAAGATCCTCGACGACCTGGAGAAGTACCTCACCGCCTGACCGGCACGCGCGCGGCAGCCGCTACGGCTGCCGCGCGTCGCCCGTCACGGAGTCGCCGGCGGCGCGCCGCAGCGAGCGGTACCGGGGGAGATCCTCGCGGGCCGGCCCGCCCCGCCGGGCCCGCTCACCCGGCCTCGCCGCCGGCTGGTCCGGCACCCGGGGCGCCTCCCCGCGCTCCGTGACCAGGTGCTCGGTCTCCTGGACCAGGTAGTGCGGCCGGCGCTTGGTCTCGTAGTAGATCCGGCCGATGTACTCACCGATGACGCCCAGGATCGTCATCTGGATGCCGCCGAGCCCGATCACGCTGACGATGATGGTGGTGTAGCCGGGAACGTCGATGCCCTTGCTGACGGCGTCCGCGACCACCCAGGCCATGTAGACCACCGCGATCAGGGTGAGGAACAGGCCGCCGTAGATCGCCAGCCGCAGCGGCCGGTTGTTGAACGACAGCAGCCCGTCGAACGCGTAGTTGAACAGCTTGCCGAACGTCCACCTGCTCCGGCCCGCCTGCCGGGTCTGGTTGCCGTGCGCGACCACCACCGTCCGGAAACCGATCCACGAGAACAGCCCCTTCGAGAAGCGGTTGTACTCGGGCATCGCGAGCACCGCGTCCACCGCCAGCCGCGACAGCAGCCGGAAGTCGCCCGCCCCGTCCAGCAGCCGCACGTCGATCCACCAGTTCACGATCCGGTAGAAGGACCGCGAGGCCAGCATCCGTACGAACCGGTCACCGCGCCGGTCCCGGCGGGCGATCACCTGGTCGAAACCCTGCTGGTACAGCGCCACCATCTCGGGCAGCAACCTGGGCGGGTGCTGGAGGTCGGCGTCCATGATCACCACGGCGTCCCCGGTGGCCCGCTCCAGCCCGGCCAGCATCGCCGCCTCCTTGCCGAAGTTGCGGCTCAGCGACGTGTACCGCACGCGGGGATCGGCGGCGGCGAGTCGGCGCAGCGCCACGAGGGTGTTGTCGGAGCTGCCGTCGTCGATGTACACCACCTCGATCTCGACGTCGGACAGCTCCGCGACCGCGGCGGTCACCGCCGTGTGCAGCCGCTCCACCGAGGCTTCCTCGTTGAAGCAGGGCACCACCACCGACAGGAGCACGTCCGTCACCCCGCCCGGCCCGTGCCCGAGGGCGCCCGGCCTGTCCCCGAGCACGCCCGGCCCGTGCCCGAGGGTGCCCGGCCCGCGCCGCGCCGCCGCGCGCCGGCCCTCTCAGAGGCGGTAGACCAGCACACCGTCGATCTCCTCCCGGGTGATGCCCAGCCCGTCGATCGGCCGGTCCGCGATGCCCTCCCACGGCGTGCCGCCGGCCCAGCCCGGCAGGGCCACCACGGAACGCACCCCGATGCCCCGCAGGTACGCCACACTGCCCGCGTCGGGGAAGGCGGCCGTCGCGGCCTTGGTCTGCGCCTGGGTGACCGGCTCGAACCCGGCGAGCCCGTTGGTCACCCGGGGGAACCCGTCCGTCGTCCACGACATGAAGATCAGGTCGAGCGCGCCGCCAGCGGGCAGCACCAGCGTCGGCTCCGCCGCCGTACGCATCGCGGCCGGTGGCGGCGGCACCTCCGGATGCGCCGTCCGGTTGACCCCCTCCAGCCCGACGAGGGCCAGCGGCACCAGCAGCAGCACCGGCGCCAGGAACCTCGCCCGGCCCCGGGACGACCACCGTCGTACCGCGGCGGCGAACACCGTCACCGTGCCCGCCGCCAGCACCGCCAGCAGCAGGCTGGTCCAGTGCATCATCCGGCCCGGCGTGCGCAACGCGTCCCAGCCCGGCAGGTGCTTCGACAACGTCAGGTAGCCCGGATCGCCGTCGCCGCCGAGGGTGGCGCCCAGACCCAGCAGCACGGTGGCGAGCACCCCGAGCCCCAGGGCGACCCGGTGCCGGGCCGGGTACACCGAGAGGAACAACCCCGCGCCGGCCAACGCGAGCAGGACCATCCCGGGCAGCAACGCCATCTCCGGCGGCCAGGACAGCTGTTCGCGGGCCGCCGCGTGCCGCTCGCCCCACCACCACGAGTCCGCCGGGGCGGTGACCAGGCCGATCAGCGGCGGCGAGAACATCTCCGTCCAGGCCAGCGACCGTTCGGCCTGCGGGTTGAGGTCGACGACCCGCAGGTAGACCAGGCCCAGCAGCAGCGTCACCGTGCCGAAGACGGCCCCGCCGGCCAGGTCGGCCACCAGCAGCCGCCGGCCGAACGCGGGCCGTCGGCCGCGCCGCCACCACGACCAGCCGTAGCCGCCGGCCCCGACCAGCACCGCGGCCAGCAGGAAGTACACCAGCGGCAGCCCGATGCCGAAGCCCAGGCTGATCTGCCAGGCGGCGACGAGCCACCCCGCCAGGGCCCAGCCCGGTCGCCGCCGTTCCGGCCGGTACCCGTGCCGCAGCGACCAGCCGTGGCCGCGCGCCAGCATCGCCAGGCACAGCGCGATCCCGCCGCTGGACAGGATGTTCAGGTGCCCGGCGTGCGCCAGCCGCCAGGGCGCGTACGCCCACGCGACCCCGGCGACCGCCCCGCCCAGGCGGCCCGCCCCGAGCTGCCGCACCAGCGCGTACGCCCCGACGAAGGCCAGCGCGTGCACCAGCACGTACGTCACGTTGTAGCGGATCAGGGCGGCCTCGAAGCCCGAGCCGAGCATCCCGAGCGGGGCGTAGCCGAGCAGCGTGTCGCTGTAGGCGTACGTGTAGGTCTCGGGGAAGAACGTGTTCGAGTGCCACAGGCCGGCGGGGTTGGTCAGCAGGGCGTGCCCGGCCCAGGCCATCTGCCACGTCTGCAGGGTGGGGTCGCCGATGTCGCCGGGGATCGTGCTCGCCGGGTGCCGCAACGTGGGCCAGGTCAGCACCACCGCCAGCAGCAGCCCGCCGAGCACCGCCAGCGTCCATTCGTGCCACAGCCACCGCCACCGGTTGGCGGTGCCAGGGCTGCGGACGACCGATGCCTGGTCGTCCTCGTGGTCGACGGTCTGGGCGGACGGTTGAGCGTCCATGGACCCGGTGGTCATGAAGATAGAGGATTCACGATGTCAATCATCGTGTCGATCCACCGTACGGCTACGGACTGTGCCGACCCCCTGACTTGCGCCCGGAGGACGGGCCGCGGGCGCGTCGTGTCGACGGGGACCGCCCGCTCACCGTGCCGCTGCCGGCACGCACTCCGAGAGCGCGGCCGTGACGGGCCCCGGCCCGGCCGAATGTCGGCCGGGCCGGGATGGCTGCCGGTGGGCGGGTCGTGAGCGGGTCTCGGGTGCGGGATCGGTCGGTGGGTCTGTGGTGGCGGGATCAGGCGGCGCTGGACCAGATGGCCCGGAAGGCCGCCGCCTCGCCGGCCAGCCAGCGTTCGATCTGCTCCGGACGGGCGTCGGCGGGCATGCGGTGGGCCACACCCCGACGGACGTCGACCAGGACCGGCTCGGCGTGCGGCAGCACCGCGTCCATGTGCCGGGCCATCAGGTGCAGGGTGGCGAGCGTCGCCTCCTCGCTCGGCGGTGCCTCGTCGAAGTGCAGCCGCACCGCCTCGACGCGGCCGTCGGCGTGGCGTACGCCGAACTGGGGGTTGACCTTGACGGGCAGGTCGCCGAGCATCGCGAGCGCGTCGCGGGTCTGGGCGAGGTCCAGCGTCCTCGGCTCGCCGAGGGAGCACAGCCAGGTCTTCGCGCCCGGGACGAGGGCCTCGTAGAGCGGACGCCAGCGCGGCTTGACCACGTCGGCCACCTGGTCGAGGTGGGTGCCGCCGGTGTGGAAGGCGATGTCGGCCTTGAGCGCCTTGACGAACTGGCCGTGCGGGTTGAAGCCGGAGCGGCTGGCCCGCTGCTTGCGCAGGCCCCCGACGAAGGTGGCCTTCGTCGGGCCGGTGCGGTCGACGTAGCGGGTGAAGCCGAGCAGGGTGGCGTAGGGGGTGGGCGGGGCGGAGGCGGGCGTGGTCACGGGCGTCCTCCCAGGTCAGGACCTCGATTAGTACATACATTCTAATCGACCGGTGTGACATCTCCCAGGGATTCGGGGCACCCGTTCACGCGGGGTGCGGGCACCCCGTGCACGCGGGATGCGGCGGGGAACCTCCGGTCGGCAGGGCTCCGACTGAGGCGGCGCCGGCGGCCGCCTCGGCTGGTTCCCGCGCAGCCTCGCTGCCCGGCGTCGCGCACGGGTGGCGGGCGACGGCCCCGGCGGGACGTCCGGGCCGGGGTGCCTCGTCCGGGCCGGCGTTGTCGAGGAAAAGCGGAGAACGCGATTCCGCCCGGGAAAGAATGAAGGGAAAGGAGCCAACTCCTTTCCCTTCTCAACATATAGCGCACCCGGGGGCTTGCGGCAAGACCCGGTGCATGCCGCAGAATCACCGGCCGAGGCCGTGACCCGCGAAAACAAGACTCACGAAATGCCGTGTGTCGTCGACGCGCGGGTCACATCGTCGGCCGGAAAAGGGCGGCCAGGATCCGCGCGCGCCGCGGTATCGCGAGCCGGGCCCTGAACGAGAGCGGAGCTGATTCTGTGAATCCTGTGGGCACGAGTGCGTTCGACCTTCCCGGGCACCTCGCCGCCAAGGCCGACCCGGCGCTGATCGCCGGCGACGAACGGCACTTCGCGGCCATCGCCGAGAGCATCGCGCAGTCGACCGCCGAACTCTCCGAGCGCCTCGACGCCGAACGCCGGGCGCCCGGTGGCAAGGGCCGGCAGGCGGTGGACCGCGACGAGGAGGTCCGCCGGCTGACCGCCCGCCTGCGTACGCTGCACCGCTACGGGGTGGACCTGTGCCTGGGGCACATGGTGGGCGCGGACGGCTCCGAGCCCGTGTACGTCGGACGACGCGGCCTCACGGCCGGCGCGGGTGGCCGGCTGCTGGTCGACTGGCGCTCGCCCGCGGCCGAACCGTTCTTCGCGGCGACCCATGCCAACCCGATGGGGCTGGCGAGCCGCCGCAGGTACCGCTGGACCCGCGGCCGGGTCACCGACTACTGGGACGAGGTGTTCACCCCCGACGGGTTCGAGGGGCACGCCGCCGCGCTCGACGACCAGTCCGCCTTCATCGCCAGCCTGGGCGCCAGCAGGTCGGCGCGGATGCGCGACGTGCTCGGCACGATCCAGGCCGACCAGGACGCCATCATCCGCGCGGGATCGAGCGGCGCGCTCGTCGTCGACGGCGGCCCCGGCACGGGCAAGACCGTCGTCGCGCTGCACCGCACCGCGTACCTCCTCTACGCCGACCCGCGCCTCGGTCATCGCCGGGGCGGCGTGCTGTTCGTCGGCCCGCACCAGCCCTACCTCGCGTACGTGGCCGACGTCCTGCCCAGTCTCGGGGAGGACGACGTGCAGACCTGCACCCTGCGCGACCTCGTGCCCGAGGGCGCCACGGCGGGCGTCGAGACCGACCCGGAGGTGGCCCGGCTCAAGTCGTCCGCCGACCTGGTGAAGGCGATCGAGGCGGCCGTCAGGTTCTACGAGGAGCCGCCGACCGCACCGATGACGGTCACGACCGACGAGGCCGACATCCGGGTGAGCGCCGACGACTGGGCCGAGGCGTTCGAGGCGGCGGGCCCCGGCACGCCGCACAACGAGGCGCGCGACGAGGTCTGGGAGGAGCTGCTCACGATCCTGACGGAGAAGTACGACGGCGACGAGCCGGACGACCTGGTACGCGCGGCGCTGCTGCGCAACCGGGAGCTGCGTACGGCGTTCAGCCGGGCCTGGCCGCTGCTCGAGGCGACCGACCTCGTCGGCGACCTGTGGTCGGTGCCCGCCTACCTGCGCAGGTGCGCCCCGTGGCTCAGCCCCGACGAGGTCCGCAAGCTCCAGCGCCCCGACGCCCGGGCCTGGACGGTGTCCGACCTGCCCTTCCTCGACGCGGCGCGGCAGCGCCTCGGCGACCGGGAGGCGTCCGGGCGCAGGCGTCGGAACGAGGCCGTCGTCGCCGTCGAACGCGCGCGCATGGCGACCGTCGTGGACGACCTCATCGCGGCCCACGTCTACGACGACGGCGAGGGTGTGCTGTCGAGCCTGCGCCAACTGGACCTCCAGGACGCCCTGGTCGACGAGGCCGTCCTGCCCGACGTCGAGCCGGACCTGCTCGCCGGCCCGTTCGCCCACATCGTCGTGGACGAGGCGCAGGAACTGACCGACGCCGAGTGGCAGATGCTGCTGCTGCGCTGCCCGTCGGGGAGCTTCACCATCGTCGGAGACCGCGCCCAGGCCCGGCACGGCTTCACGGAGTCGTGGCGCGAACGGCTCGCCCGCATCGGGCTCGACCGGGTCACCCTGGCCTCGCTGACCGTCAACTACCGGACGCCGAAGGAGATCATGGCGGAGGCCGAGCCGGTCATCCGGGCGGTGCTCCCGGACGCCAACGTGCCGACCTCCATCCGCACCGGCGGCGTACCCGTCGCCCGCGGCTGTGCCGCCGAACTGGACGCGATCCTCGACGCCTGGCTCGCCGCGCACGCCGAGGGGACCGCCTGCGTCATCGGCGATCCCACCTTCGCGGCGACGTCCCGGGTCCGGTCGCTGACCCCGGAGCTGGCGAAAGGGCTCGAGTTCGACCTGGTCGTCCTCGTCGACCCGGAGGCGTTCGGCGAGGGCGTCGAGGGAGCCGTCGACCGCTACGTCGCGATGACCCGGGCGACCCAGCAGCTCGTCGTGCTCACCACGTGACCGCCGCCGGGCGCGCTCAGAGCTGGCCGACCGAGGTGACCCGGACGACCGCCGCGCCCGCCTCGTCGGAGGCCGCGAGGTCGACCTCCGCGCTGATCCCCCAGTCGTGGTCGCCCTCGGGGTCGTCGAGGATCTGCCGGACCGTCCACCGTTCCCGGCCCTGCTCGATCATGAGCAGCGCCGGGCCGCGGGCGTCCGGGCCCACCCCGATCGAGTCGTACGCCTCGAAGTACGGCTCCAGCGCGTCGGCCCAGGCGTCCGCGTCCCAGCCCGACGCGGCGTCCAGCTCGCCGAGGTCGTACCAGCGGCGCAGGGCGGCCAGCTCGACCCGGCGGAACAGGGCGTTGCGCACCAGCACCCGGAAGGCCCGGGCGTTGCGGGTGACCGCCGGCACACGGTCGTCCAGCGCCTCGGCGGCCTCGGCGGCGTCGGTGGGGTTGCGCAGCCGCTCCCACTCGTCGATGAGGCTGGAGTCGACCTGGCGGACCAGCTCGCCGAGCCACTCGATGAGGTCGACCAGCTCCTCGGTCTTGGCGTCCTCGGGCACCGTCTGCCGCAGCGTCTTGTACGCGTCGGCGAGGTAGCGCAGGACCAGGCCCTCCGACCGGGTCAGACCGTAGAACTGCACGTACTCGGCGAAGGTCATCGCCCGCTCGTACATGTCCCGCACGACGGACTTGGGGGAGAGCTGGTGGTCGGCCACCCACGGGTGCCCCTGCCGGTACATCTCGTAAGCCGAGTCCAGCAGCTCCGCCAGGGGCTTCGGCCAGGTCACCCCGTCGAGCAGTTCGAGGCGGGCCTCGTACTCGATGCCCTCGGCCTTCATCGCGGCGACCGCCTCGCCGCGGGCCTTGAACTGCTGCGCGGAGAGCACCTGGCGCGGGTCGTCCAGGATCGACTCGATCACCGAGAGCACGTCGAGGGCGTACGCGGGGGACTCGACGTCGAGCAGCTCGATCGTGGCCAGCGCCAGCGGGGAGAGCGGCTGGTTGAGGGCGAAGTCGAGCTGGAGGTCGACGGTGAGGCGGACCCGTCGCCCGGTCTCGTCGGGCTCGTCGAGCTGCTCGACGACCCCGCCCGCGCGCAGCGCCCGGTAGATGGCGATGGCGCGGCGGATGTGCCGGCGCTGGGCGGCGCGGTCCTCGTGGTTGTCGGTGAGCAGGTGCCGCATCGCGGCGAACGCGTCGCCGGGGCGGCCGATGACGTTGAGCAGCATCGAGTGGCTGACGTGGAAGCTGGAGGTGAGCGGCTCCGGCTCCGCCTCGACCAGGCGGTCGAAGGTGGGCCGGCCCCAGCCGATGGACCCCTCCGGCGGCTTCTTGCGCACCACCTTGCGCCGCTTCTTCGGGTCGTCGCCGGCCTTGGCCAGCGCCTTCTCGTTGTCGATCACGTGCTCGGGGGCCTGCACGACGACCCGGCCGACGGTGTCGAACCCGGCCCGCCCGGCCCGGCCGGCGATCTGGTGGAACTCGCGCGCCTTGAGCAGCCGGGTGCGCACCCCGTCGTACTTGGACAGGCCGGTGAACAGCACGGTGCGGATCGGCACGTTGATCCCGACGCCGAGGGTGTCGGTGCCGCAGATGACCTTGAGCAGACCGGCCTGGGCCAGGGTTTCGACGAGCCGGCGGTACTTGGGCAGCAACCCGGCGTGGTGCACGCCGATGCCGTGCCGGACCAGCCGGGACAGCGTCTTGCCGAATCCGGAGGTGAACCGGAAGTTCCCGATCGCGGTGGCGATCATGTCCTTCTCGGCGCGGGTGCAGACGTTGACGCTCATCAGGGCCTGGGCGCGCTCCAGGGCGGCGGCCTGGGTGAAGTGCACGACGTAGACGGGCGCCTGCTTCGTCTCCAGCAGCTCTTCGAGCGTCTCGTGCAGCGGCGTCATCGCGTACGAGAAGATCAGCGGGACCGGCCGCTCGGCCGAGCGGACGACGGCGGTGGGCCGGCCGGTACGCCGGGTGAGGTCGTCGACGAAGCGGGTGGTGTCGCCCAGCGTGGCGGACATCAGGACGAACTGCGCCTGCGGCAGCTCGATGAGCGGCACCTGCCACGCCCAGCCCCGGTCGGGCTCGGCGTAGAAGTGGAACTCGTCCATGATCACTTGGCCGACGTCGGCGCGGTCGCCCTCGCGCAGCGCCAGGTTGGCCAGGATCTCGGCGGTGCAGCAGATGATCGGCGCGTCGGCGTTGACGCTGGCGTCGCCGGTCAGCATGCCGACGTTGTCGGCGCCGAAGACCTCGCAGAGGGCGAAGAACTTCTCCGACACCAGCGCCTTGATCGGGGCGGTGTAGAACGTCGTCCGGTCGTCGGCCAGGGCCGCGAAGTGCGCCGCGATGGCGACCAGGCTCTTGCCGGAGCCGGTCGGCGTATTCATGATCACGTTGGCGCCGGAGACGATCTCGATGACCGCCTCCTCCTGGTGGGGGTAGAGGTCGAGGCCGCGCTCCTTCGCCCAGCCGGCGAACGCGTCGAAGAGGGTGTCGGGGTCGGCGCTTGTCGGCAGCGCGGCGGTGAGCGTCATAGCGCCTCCATGGTGCCTGGATCATGCCCTCCAGCGCCAACCGGCCCGGCGGGCGAGGGCCGCTCCGGCGGCGGAACCCGTCGCCGGAGGATCCCGACCCTCACGACCGCCGGTGCGGTGGGGCCCTCATTCCCGGCGGGGGATCAGCGCCCGCACGGCCGCCCGTGGAGCAGCACCTTCACGACCGGCGGTGGATCAGGTCGAAGATCGGGCGACCCGCCCGCAGGGCCCGGCGTTCGAACTTGGTGACCGGGCGGTGGGCCGGGCGGGGAGCGAAGCCGTCGAAAACGTCGGCCAGCCCCGGGTCGGCGTCCAGCGTCTGGCGCATCGCCTCGGCGTACTCGGCCCAGTCGGTGGCGCAGTGCAGGGTTCCGCCCGGCGCCAGCCGGGAGCGCAGCAGCGCGACGTGGGCCGGCTGGATGATCCGCCGCTTGTGGTGCCGGGACTTGGGCCAGGGATCGGGGAAGAAGACGTGCACGGCGTCCAGCGAGGCCTCCGGCAGGCCCGCGACCAGGTCCAGGGCGTCGCCCTGCGCCACCCGTACGTTGCGCAGGCCGTGCCGGTCCACCAGGTCCAGCAGGTTGGCGATGCCGGGCGTGTGCACCTCGACCGCCAGGTAGTCCCGGTCGGGGTCGGCGGCGGCCATCGCGGCCGTGGTGTCGCCCATCCCGGAACCGATCTCCAGCACCAGCGGGGCCCGGCGGCCGAACAGGGCGGCCAGGTCCACCGGCGTGCCGGGCCGCTGCGGCACGTCCAGGCCGAGGACCGGCCAGAGCCGCTCCAGGGCCTCCGTCTGGCGGCTGCTCATCCGGCCTCGGCGCGGATGGAAGGTCCGGATCGGTCGGGCGGCGGGCGGCGCGACGGCGGCGGGGGAGTCGATGTGGGTCACAGCGACCCGAGCGTACGCGACGACCGCGCCGAATCGGATGTGATGTTCGCCCGGGGATGAGAGGATCCATCCCGTACGGCAAACCGGGCGTCTGGTGGTGCCCGGCACTACCCCGAACAGGCCGGGAGGGGGCGTCATGTCGGTGCACCGCGGCGGTGTGGCGCTGGCGGTCGCGACCGTGCTGGTCGGCCCTCTGCTCGCGGCCACGCCGGCTTTGGCCGCCCCGCGAGCCGCCGCCGCTGTGCCGCCCAGCGTGGCCCTGCCGCCCGGCGTCGCCCCGCTGGCCCTGGCCGGGGCGCCCCAGCCGGGGCCGCCGGGGCCGAACGTCTTCGTCGAGGTCAGCCCGAGCACGGTCGAGCCGGGGTTCCTGGTGGGGATCCGGGCCAGCTGCCGGGACAACTTCGTCCCCGCCACCGTGGTCTCGGACGCCTTCGGCCGGGTGCAGGTGCAGCCACAGGGCGGCACGTTGACGGCCGCCCCGATGGTGCGCGAGCGCACCCGCCCCGGCAACTACCGGATCAAGCTGGAGTGCCGCGACGGCGAGACCGCCTCGACCATGCTCCAGGTCGTCAAGACCGTGAAGCCCAGCCGTGGCCCGGCGACGGGGTTCGGTGGCGGTGGCGGTGGCTTCACCGGCGGCCTGCTGCTTCCGGGCGGCCTCGCCCTGACCGTGACCGGCATCGTGCTCGCGGTGCGGGCGGCCCGCCGCCCGCGTACCGCCCGTGGCGTCGCCCGACGCTGAGCCCGGTCATGGCCCCCACGCCCGCCCCGAAGCCGGCCGCCGCAGCGGCCCGGGATCCCGGCCGCCGTCCCTGGTCGATCCCGCTGGCCGTGGTGCTGGTGCTGGCCGGGGTCTTCGCCACCGGCGCGGGGCTGGGGCGTACGGCCGGGCCGTTCGACTGGGCCGCCGGCGGCGGGCAGGACCGACCGGCACGCAGCGAGAGCGGGGCACTGTCGGCCAGCCGGCCGGTGCGCCTGTCGGTCCCCGCCATCGAGGTGTCCGCCCCGGTCGCTCCCGTGGGCCAGGCCCGGGACGGGTCGATCGCGGTCCCGCCGCTGGAGCGCGCGGACGAGACCGGCTGGTACGACCGCGGCCCCACCCCGGGCGAGCCCGGCCCGTCGGTCATCGTCGGGCACGTGGACACCAAGCGGGGCCCGGCGGTCTTCTACGACCTGCACAAACTGCGCCCGGGCGACACCGTCGACGTCACCCGGGCCGACGGCTCGGTCGTGGTGTTCCGGGTCGACTCCGTGGAGCACTTCCCCAAGGAGCGGTTGCCGGCGGAGCGCGTCTACGGCGACGAGGGGCCGCCGGGCCTGCGCCTGATCACCTGCGGCGGCGACTGGCTGGGCGGCCGGACGGGCTACGCCGACAACATCATCGCCTTCGCCACCCTGCTCTCCTCCCGCAACCCCTGAGCGCAGGCTCCCACTCGCGCTCGCTGCCGGACCGGGTGCCCATTCGGCCCGGACACACCCGTCAGGCAGTTGTCGGCTCATCACGGTGTGTAGCAGGATGAAGCGAGGGTGCAGCGGAATGTCCGGAGAGGGCGCTGGATGAACTATGCGGTGATCGAGGCGATGACTGCGGCGGGCCTCACAGCCGACAACCTCGCAGCCGAGATAGGCGTTGATCCGAAGACGGCGGCCCGGTGGGCAAACCCGGGACATATTCCGCAGTCTCGTCACCGGGCGAAGGTCGCTAATCTTCTCGGCCGCGAAGTGCTGGATCTCTGGCCAGGCGTCTTGAAGCGGCGGGAACCGGTGTGGCTCCGGCAGTGGGTGGACTGGGAACGCGCAGCGGTCGCGCTGAAGTGGTTCGAGCTGGCCTGGGTGCCGGGTCTGTTCCAGACCAAGGCGTACGCGCAAGCGACGTTGGCCGGTGAGCCCTTGTCCACCGGCGAACTGGATGAGCTGGTCGAGGCGCGTCTGAGTCGGCAAGCCGTGCTGCACCGCGAGCGGCCACCGCTGCTGATCGCAGTCATGGACGAAGCGATTCTCTGGCGACCCGTCGACGGCGATCGGGAACTGATGCGCGAACAGTGCGAACACCTCGCAGCGTGCGCACGGCTGCCTTCCGTGCAGGTATTTGTGGTTCCTTCGTCCGTGGGGATGTATCCGGGTCTCGGTGGGCCGCTGATTCTCGCCGAGCTGCCCGAGGGCGAACAGGTCGCCCATGTCGACAGCCAGGCGCGAGCAGAGGTCATTTCCGAGAGCGTGGACGTTGCTAAGCTCGTTGTCCGGTGGGAACGAATTCGGGGCGAAGCCCTCTCGCGGGCGCAGTCACTAGACCTCATCACGAAAGCAGCAGAGCATCATGGATCTGGCCGGCGCGCAGTGGCGTAAGAGCACGAAGAGCGGAAACAACGGCGGATCGTGCGTCGAGGTCGCGGACAACCTTTGCGATCACGTGCTGGTTCGCGACACGAAGGATCGCGATGGCGCAACCCTCATTTTCGGCCGAGACGCGTGGCGCGGTTTCGTGACATTGGCGAAGGAGATCGGCCCGGTCGGCTGACTGTGGGGGCACGAACATGCCCCCGGCGAATGCCGGGGGCATGTTCTGGTTTGTGGGCCGCCTGCAACCGGGCCGCCTGCCGCGACCGGTCAGGGGCGGGGTGGGACCTGCTGGACGACCTCGAACTCCAGGAGGGTGGCGCCGGAGGCGACCGGGGGACGCTTCTCGCCCGTCCCGGCGTGGGCGGCGCGGGAAGGGCCGGCGGCCCATGCCTGATAGGCCTCCTCGGTCTCCCAGCGGGTGTAGACGAAGTAACGGCTCTCCCCGGCGACCGGGCGCAGCAGCTCGAAGCCGAGGAAGCCGGGGGAGTTCTCCACCGCCCCGGCCCGGGCGGCGAACCGCTTCTCCAACTCCTCGCCGGCGCCGGGCGGGACGTCGATCGCGTTGATCTTCACGACTGCCATGGCTCCAGCCTAGCCACGACGCCGGGGTCTCAGAAGGACTCGACCGCCGGAACCAGGTCGACGTCGACCACGATCGGCGCGTGGTCGGAGGGGCCCTTGCCCTTGCGCGCCTCCCGGTCCACGTACGCGGAGCGCACCGCCCGGACGAACGGCGCCGAGGCGTACACGAGGTCGATCCGCATGCCCTTGTTCTGGTGGAACATGCCCGCCCGGTAGTCCCAGTACGTGAACGGGTGCGGGCCCTTCATGGGCGTGGGCACCACGTCGGAGAGCCCGAGGTCGCGCAGCGCCGCGAGGGCCGCCCGCTCCGCCGGGGTGACGTGCGTGGAGTAGGCGAACACCGCCGGGTCCCAGACGTCGGCGTCGGTGGGCGCCACGTTGAAGTCGCCGCAGACCGCCAGCGGCAGGCCGCCGGTCAGCTCCGTCTCCAGTGCGTCGCGCAGCGCCGCGAACCAGTCCAGCTTGTACGTGTAGTGCGGATCGTCGGGGGCCCGGCCGTTCGGCACGTACACCGACCAGACCCGGACCCCGTCGCAGGTCGCCGAGATGGCGCGGGCCTCGGGCTCGGGGAAGCCCGGCTCGCCGGTGAACCCGACCGTCACGTCGGCCAGGCCGACCCGCGACAGGATGGCCACCCCGTTCCACCGGCCGTCGCTGTGGCTGGCGACCGTGTAGCCCAGCTCGCCCACCTCGGCCACGGGAAAGGCGCCGTCGGGGCACTTCGTCTCCTGGAGGCAGACGACGTCCGGCCCGGTGCCGGCCAACCAGTCCAGCAGCCGGGGCAGGCGGGCCTTCACCGAGTTCACGTTCCAGGTCGCCAGACGCATGTGACCAGCCTGCCCCATCCCCCCACGCGTCGCCGGGTCAGCTGCCCGGGGTGTCGCCCGGGCGGGTCTGCTCGGCCAGGAACCGCTCCAGCTCGGCGCCCAGTTCGTCGGCGGTGGGCAGCGGCCCGGCCTCGGCGGCGAGCAGGTTCTTCTCGCCCCGGCCGCGCGCGAACGCGTCGTACTGCTCCTCCAGGGCCTGCACCAGCTGGGCCGCGTCGTCGGTCTGGGCGACCTGCCGGTCGATCTCCACCCGGACCACCTCGGCCGCCGAGCGCAGGCCGTCGCGGGGCAGCAGCAGCCCGGTGCTGCGCGACACGGAGGCGAGCAGCACCTCGGCGGCGGCCGGATACTCCGTCTGCGCCACGTAGTGCGGCACGTGGGCGGCGAAGCCGAGGGCGTCGCGGCCCAGCTCGCCGAGGCGGTACTCCAGCAGGTGCCCGACGCTGCCCGGCACCTGCACCCGCTGCAACCACGGCTCGTAGCCGGCGATCAGGTCGCGGCGGGTGGCGTGCGCGGTCACCCCGGCGGGCCGGGTGTGCGGCACGGCCATCGGGATCGAGTTGAGCCCGACGGTGAGCCGGACGTCCAGCCGCGTCGAGATCCCGGCGACCGCGGCCACGAAGCGCTCCCACTGCAGGTCCGGCTCCGGGCCGGTGAGCAGCAGGAAGGGCGTCTCGTCGTCGTCGCGGAGCAGGTGCAGCTCCAGCGCCGGGGCGTCGTACGACTCCCAGTGGTCCTCGACGAAGGTCATCACCGGGCGGCGGGAGCGGTAGTCGAACAGCTGGTCGACGTCGAACCGGGCGATCGGGCGGGCGTCGAGGGAGGTGAGCAGCTGCTCCCTGGCCAGACGGGTGGCGCTTCCGGCGTCGACGAAGCCGGTGAGGGTCTGGATCAGGACCGGCTGACCGAGGTCGGGCAGATCGTCGGTGAGCTCGTAGAGCTCGTGTGGGTCGAGCACCGGTGCGGACCTCCCTGGTCGTGCGTACGGGTCGCCGCGCGGAAGCGGCACCCGGTTCGAGGAACGTACCCGCCATCCTCGTGCATTCCTCGCCGCACCCCGCCGCGGGTCGGCACATGACCGGTAATCGGGCGTATGCCCGCAAGCCCACCGTCGGACCACGGAAGATGGCAATCAGCGAGGGGCCCTCGGCCTCCCGAGGCAGCGAGCACGCCTGCGCGGGTGGGACCACGACTCGGGTCGTCGTGGGGTCCCGGAGGCCGGGCAGTAGGCTGCCTCCGGCCACAATGGACGGTTGCGGTCCGGGCAACAGGGGTACAGGTGTTGTCACTTCCAGGTACACATGGAACAGGCACACCGACTGGAGGACGACATGTCTCTGATGCAGCGGATCAGCACCTTCCTGCGTTCGCCCAAGGGTCAGCAGCTGATCGACCGCGGCCGGCGCGAGCTGGCCAAGCCCGGCACCCAGCAGAAGCTGCGCGGCCTCGCCGCCAAGCTCCAGAACCGCCGCTGACCCGTCACCGACGATCCTCTCCGACCCCCAGGAGACCCAGTGACCGACCCCGCGCCCGCCGACGACCAGTCCGTCGCCGGAGGACCGCAGCCGCCGGCCGTGGTTCCGGCACCCACGCAGGACGCCCCCGAGGCGCCGCCGCTGAAGCTCTGGGACCGGATGCGGGAGGACCCGCAGTACGCCCCGGAGCACCTCGCCCTGGAGGCCGTACGCCGGCTGGGGCCGGAGGCGGCGCAGTGGGCGGCGCGGGTCCGGGCCGAGCAGCCCGGGGCCTCCGCCGACGCACTGGCGGAGCAGGCCGTACGCAAGTTCGTCAACCACGCCCGGCTCTCCGGGGCGGTCTCGGGCGCCGCCGGGCTGCCCGGAGCCGTGATCGACGTCGGCGTGCTGGCCTGGACCCAGGCCCGGATGGTGCTGCACATCGCCGCCGCGTACGGCGTCGACCCGCTGCACGGCGACCGGGCCACCGACCTGCTGGTGTTGCAGAAGGTGCACAAGGTCGCCGAGAGCGCGCGGCTCGCGCTCGGGGTGGCCGCCGGCCGGGAGCGCGCCGGGGCCCTCTTCGGCAGCGGCGGGCAGAACCCGCTGGGCAGGGTGATGCTGCGCCTCGGCGTACGACTGGCCCAGATGGCCGGGGTGCGCGCGGCCAAGCGGATCTTCGCCAAGGTGGTGCCCGGCGCGGCGATCGTCCTCGGCACCTGGGCCAACTCGTCGGCCACCAAGGACCTCGCCGTGCGTTCCCGCGCCCTCTACCGCCAGCAGGCCGGGCCCGCCCTCCCCGCACCCCGCCGGCCCTGACCCGCGCCACCGGACGCCGACCCCGCCGCCCGGTCCGTCAAGGGCCGGTGCGGCCGGCCGCGGTCAGGAACCGAGGCCCGAGGCGCGCCACGCCACCTCGGCCAGGCGGTCCTGCCCCGCGGCGTTGGGATGGAACCAGTCCAGCGGGTTGACCAGCTCCAGGTCGAACCGCACCCGGTGCACCGCCCCGCCGTCGTACCGGCAGCGTGAGCCGTACGCCCTGCACGCGGCGGCGAGTTGGGCGTTGTAGTCGGCGATCCGCTCCCGTACGGCCGCCCGGCGGGCCCGGTCCAGCGGATCCGTCGAGGTGGGGTTGGCCAGCAGCGCCGGGCAGACACCGCGCCGCCAGGCCCGTACGGCCCGCGCGTCGGTGTGCCCGACCTCCCAGAGCCGGTGCAGGTTCGGCACGCTCACCACCAGCACCCGGGCCTTCGGCCGGCCCTGCCGCAGCACCCGCAGTCCGCGGTCCACCTCGGCGCGGAACTGCTTGACCGGGGTCATCGCCTCGATGCCGCCCCGGCACACGTCGTTGGCGCCGATCAGCACGGTGACGTGGTCGACGCGGTCGCGTACCGCCCGCTGGGCCTGCCCCTCCAGCGCCGCCGCGCGGGCCCCGGGGCTGGCGTGGTTGTACGCCCGGCCCCGGATCGCCGGCTTCCGATCCAGCAGCCGCCGGTAGAAGCTGTCGACGCGCAGCCCGTCGCCGGTGGACCACGAGTTGCGCTCGCACGAGACGAGCGCCAGGCAGGAGCCGAAGCCGGTGCTGATCGAGTCGCCGAGAGCCGCGATGCCGCCGGGCGCGCCGGGCGACGGCGTCTCCCGGGGCGGGCGGGAACCGGTCTCCCCGCTGCCCTCGCAGGCGAGTGCGACCAGCGCCAGCAGGCAGGCGGCCACGGTGACCCAGCGTCGAGGCATATCATCCCCAGTCCCGCAGCGGAGAGCGACAGCGCGGTAACTCTAGGCGCGGTCGCGGCTGGGCTGCGCGCCGCTGTCGGCAATGCGGCAGAGCGCTTCTGCGACGCGAGTCGGCGTGCTAGCGGGCCAGCGGCCCGCGCGCCCCGGACCGGGGCGGGTTAAGCGGGACGATCGGGGGTAGGTCGGTGCAATGACGAGATCGCAGCCCCGGCGTGCCCGTGGCACGGTCGGCCACGCGTACAGCGCGCTCAACCTGCGGCTCCTGCTCGCCGGGTTCGGCCTGGTGACCATGACCGTCTTCGCCGTGCTGGCGTTCAACGCCGACCTGGTGTGGCTGGGTGTCCTCTGCGTGGTCTTCGCGGTGATCGCCGTGGTCGACCTGATCATCATCCAGCGCCGCCGCGCCGCCCGCCGCCGGGAGGAGCCGGGAGCCCGCCACTCACTCTTCGAGTGACAGGAGTACGAGATGCCCATCGCGACCACCAATCCCGCCACGGGACAGACGCTCAAGACCTACGATCCGATGTCGCCGGAGCAGATCGACGCCGCGATCGAGCGGGCCGACCTGGCGTACCGCCAGCTGCGCGGCACCACCGTCGAGCAGCGCGGACGCTGGCTGAACGCGGTGGCGGACCTGCTGGAGGCCGAGCGCGACGACACCGCCCGGCTGATGACCACCGAGATGGGCAAGACGTACGCCTCGGCCAGAGCGGAGGTCACCAAGTGCGCCGCCGCCTGCCGCTTCTACGCGGCGAAGGCGGCCGACTTCCTCGCCGACGAGCCCGCCGACGCGCAGGCGGTCAACGCCACCCGGGCCTTCATCCGCTACCAGCCGATCGGGCCCGTGCTCGCCGTGATGCCGTGGAACTTCCCCCTGTGGCAGGTGCTGCGCTTCGCCGCGCCGGCCCTGATGGCCGGCAACACCGGACTGCTCAAGCACGCCTCCAACGTGCCGCAGACCGCGCTGCTGCTGGAGGACCTGTTCCGGCGCGCCGGTTTCCCGGAGGGGGCGTTCACCACCCTGCTCGTCGGCTCCGCCGAGGTCGACCGGGTGCTCAGCGACCCCCGGGTACGCGCGGCGACGCTGACCGGCAGCGAGCGCGCCGGCCGCTCGATCGCCCAGATCGCCGGCCGGGAGCTGAAGAAGACCGTGCTGGAACTCGGCGGCAGCGACCCGTTCGTGGTGATGCCGTCGGCGGACCTGGACCGGGCCGCCGAGGTCGCCACCACGGCCCGCTGCCAGAACAACGGCCAGTCCTGCATCGCCGCCAAGCGGTTCATCGTGCACGCCGACGCCTTCGACGCCTTCGCCGAGAAGTTCGCCGCGCGGATGTCGGCCCTGCGGGTCGGCGACCCGATGGACCCCGACACCGACGTCGGCCCGCTGGCCAGCGAGGGCGGGCGCGACGAGATCCACGCCCAGGTACGCGATGCCGTCGACCGGGGCGCCACCGTGCTCTGCGGCGGCGAGTCGCCCGGTGGCCCCGGCTGGTTCTACCCACCGACCGTGGTGACCGATCTGAGGCCGGAGATGCGGATGTGGTCCGAGGAGGTCTTCGGGCCCGTCGCGGGCCTCTACCGGGTGTCGTCGTACGAGGAGGCGATCGAGGTGGCCAACGGCACCTCCTTCGGCCTGGGCTCCAACGCCTGGACCCGTGACCCCCAGGAGCAGGAGCGCTTCGCCACCGACCTGGACGCCGGGAACGTCTTCGTCAACGGGATGACCACGTCGTACCCCGAACTGCCCTTCGGCGGGGTGAAGAACTCCGGCTACGGCCGCGAACTGTCCGCGCTCGGCATGCGGGAGTTCTGCAACACCAAGACCGTCTGGGTGGGCGACGGGGCCGCGTCGGCCGGGGCCGGGGCGCACGCCGAGTAGCCCCGCGTCCGGGCCGTCGGCGTAGCCGGAGCCCGCGCTGGGTACGGAGTGACGCCATGACGGTGTTCGGCTTCCACGCGTCCCACGAGCAGATCCATCCCCGCGCCCTGCTGGAGGCGGTGATCCACGCCGAGCGGGCCGGCTTCGACGCCGCCATGTCCTCGGACCACTTCGCGCCCTGGAGCGAGCGGCAGGGCCAGTCCGGTTTCGCCTGGTCCTGGCTGGGGGCCGCGCTCCAGGCGACCAACCTGCCGTTCGGGGTGGTCAACGCCCCCGGGCAGCGCTACCACCCGGCGATCATCGCCCAGGCGATCGGCACCCTGGGGGCGATGTACCCCGGCCGGTTCTGGGCCGCGCTGGGCACCGGCGAGGCGAGCAACGAGCACATCACCGGCGACGCCTGGCCGCGCAAGGACGTCCGCGCCGCCCGGCTGCGCGAGTGCGTGGACGTCATCCGCGCGCTGCTGGCCGGCGAGGAGGTCAGCCACGACGGCCTGGTGCGGGTGGACCGGGCGAAGCTGTGGACCCGGCCGGAGCAGCCGCCGGCGCTGATCGGGGCGGCGGTCAGCGTGGCGACCGCCCGCTGGTGCGCCGAGTGGGCGGACGGCCTGATCACCGTGAACGCCCCGACCGCGCACCTGCGGCAGATGATCGACGCGTACCGGGACGCCGGCGGGCGCGGGCCGCTGCACCTCCAGGTGCACGTGAGCTGGGCGCCGGAGCAGGCCGAGGCCGAGCGGCTCGCGTACGAACAGTGGCGCAGCAACGTCTTCGCCCCGCCGGTCTGCTGGGACCTGGAGACCCCGGAGCACTTCGACGTCGTCTCGCAGGACGTGCCGATGGAGAAGGTCCACGAGGTCGTCAACGTCTCCGCCGATCTCGGCCGGCACGTCGGCTGGCTGGAGGAGTACCTGGAGCTGGGCTTCGACCAGATCGCCCTGCACCACGTCGGGCAGGAGCAGCGGGACTTCATCGACACGTTCGGCGCCGAGGTGCTGCCGAAGCTGCGCAGCGCCGGCTGAGCGGTCCCGGCCTGGATCGGAGCGACCCGGCTCAGGGCAGGCGGCGCACGAGCACCTGCCCGGGCCACGGGTCGCGCCCCGGGCGTTCGACCGTGAACGGGTCGGTGGCCGTGAAGCCCTGCCGCTCGTACCACCGGACCAGCGCGCCGTCGCCGCCCGCGTAGCAGTCCACCCGCAGCAGACCGAGCCCGCGCTCCCGGGCCAGCTCCGCCGCGTGTGCCAGCAGCCGGCCACCGATGCCCGCGCCGGCGTGCGCCCGGTCGGTGACCAGCAGGTTCACGTACAGCTCGGGTTCGGTGGCGGGCGGCACGTACTCGGTGGCCGCCCCCACCACCAGCGCGCCGACGGGACGCTCGGCGAGCGTCGCCAACCACAGCCCGCCGCCGGTCGCCCAGGCCTCCGCCTGCGCGATCCGTCGCGGGTCGGTCGAGGCCGGTCCGGTGCCCCACTGGCCGGTGCGCCCCCGCGCCACCAGCCAGGCGGTGGCGTCGTCGAGCAGCCGCAGCACGGCGGGCGCGTCGGTGGGGTCCCCGGGACGCAGACCCGGGCTTCGCTGGTCGGTCATGACGGACATGCTGCTACAGCGACGCACGCCTGCGCGAGCAGGCCGGACCGGACGTCGGCCCCTCGACGCCGCCCAGCCAGAGGGCGCTCCTCCGTGCTCGTGCTGTCGAGCTGATGTCGTGGACGACTCACCGCTCCGGGCGCCAGCCGCGCCAGGACGTCACGGCCCCCCGCCCGAGTCGCCGGAGCTCGCGGTGCCCATCGTGCTGGCATCCCCGCCGTACCCCTCGCCGCGGATGCTGCCCCGCCCACGGCGCCGGCCGTCCCGGCGGGACTCCCGGATGGCCTTGCGCGCCGCCCTCAACGCCGCGTCCCGCCCGTCGGGCGGCGACGTCCGCCGCCTCCGCAGCGGCAGCACGACCAGGGTGACGGCGACGGCCGCCACCACGATCCCGACCGGGATCCACCCCGTCGCATCCATGGTGGTGATGGTAGGCGGGCTCCGCCAGGCAGCCAGCCGGTCCAGGCGTGCTCAGGCCAGCGCCCGGCTCCCGGCGAGCGCGATGCGATCAGCAGCGCGCGCCCCGCCGTCCGGCGTGGTGGCCTCCCTGGTGCGGAGGCCACCACGTCCCGGCGTATCGCGGCTGTCGCGGTCAGGAGAGCGTGCAGGCCGCGCCGTTGACGGTGATCAGACCGGGTGCCGGGTTGGCGCCGCCACCGGTCAGCGCGTTGAGGCCGAACGTGACCGTGCCGCCGGGGGCGATCCGGGCGTTGTACGACTCGTTCTTCGCGGTGACCGTGGCCCCCGCCTGGGTCACCTTGGCCAGCCACGCCTCGCGTACCTTCTGGTCACCGGTGAAGGCGAAGCGGGCCGTCCAGCCGTCGACGGCGCTGGCGCCGGTGTTGCGGATGGTCACCTGGGCGGTGAACCCGGCGCCGCCCTGCCAGGCGCCGTAGTTGGTGTACGTGGCCGCGCAGGTCGGCGCCGGTACGGCCGCCGAGTCACCCTGGTCGGCCAGGAACGAGGCGAGCCAGGCCAGCGCCGAGTTCCAGTTGATGGCCACCTCGTTGGTCGCGTACGAGTTGATGTCGTCGACGTAGCAGAACATCGGCTTGCAGCCGGCGAGCAGCTTGGCGGCGAACGGGTCCTGGAGGGCGGCGTTCGGGCCGCCGGCCAGCGAGCCGGCGGGCGGCTTCGGCAGGTCCGGGTCGAGCTGGTGGCCGAAGATCCGGCTGTGCTGGTTCTCGGCGGCGTGCTCGCCCCACCCGGTCACGTACGAGATGTTCAGCGCGTTGCGCCCGAGGATGTAGTCCATCGCCCGCACCGCGCCGTCGCGGTACTTCGCGTCCCGGGTCAGGTCGAAGGCGGTGGCCAGTACGACCGCGTTGTTGATGATGTTGCTGTTGCCGCCCCAGAAGTAGCTGTCCGGGTCGCCGGGCATCGGCAGCCCGTACGCCTGCCGGGCCGCCTCGGCGAGGTGGGCGTCGGCGGCGGCGGTGACCGAGGCGCGGACGCGGGCCAGGTCGGCGGCCGGCAGCCCGTTCGGCACGGTGGCCAGGTCGAGCCGGCCCAGGGCGGCGACGCCCTGCCAGCCGAAGCCGCGCGGGTCGAACACGTTGCCGGTGTGGTGCGGCGAGGCGGTCAGGTCCGCCAGGTACGGCTGCTCCCCGGTGCTCAGGTAGAGCTCGGCGGCGGCCCAGTAGAACTCGTCGGTGACGTTCGTGTCGTCGTACGCGCCGCCGCCGGTGCTGTCGGCGGGGCTGGCGTACCGCGTCGGGTTGGCCTTCGCGGCGGCGTAGGCTGTCTTCGCCGCCGTGCCGCAGCGCTTCGCGAAGGCCGCGTCGTAGGGGGCGAACAGCCGCGCGCACTGGGCGGCGACGGCGGCCAGGTTGAGCGTGGCGGCGGTGGACGGCGGGTGCAGCTCGCGCAGCTCGGGGTCGTCGTGCGGGGCGAGCGGCAGCCCGGTCCAGTTCCGGTCGTGGATCTTGTGGTGGGCCATCCCGGCGAGCGGCTTGCCGGCCGGCACCTGCATGCGCAGCAGGAACTCCAGCTCCCAGCGGGCCTCGTCGAGGACGTCCGGCACGCCGTTGCCGCGCTCGGGCACCCGCAGCGTGCTGTCGCCGAGGGCCGCGCCGTGCCCGGCCGTGGCGGCGGTCCTGGTGCGCTCGAAGGTGTTCAGCAGCTGGTAGGTGGCGATGCCGCCGTTGACGACGTACTTGCCGTGGTCGCCGGCGTCGTACCAGCCGCCGCGCACGTCGAGGGAGTAGTCGCAGACCCCCGGCTGGCAGGGCACGGAGGTGTCGCCCTGGTTGGGCGCCACGTCGAGGTGCCCGGCCGGGCGGGCGTACTCCGCGCCGATCAGGTCGCCGTCGATGGCGATGCCGCTGCGCTGGGCGTAGAAGAACTGGAGGGCGTCGGCGCGCAGCCGGTCGTAGAGGGTGCCCGAGATGTCGAACGGGTGGCTGGTCTCCCCGTCGACGGTCAGGGTGAGCCCCGCTCCCGGCGTCCGGTACGTCGAGAAGTCGAGGGTCTGCACGTTCTGCCCGGAGGCGGCGTCGACGCCGCGCGGGGTGGTGGTGCCGCTGGCCAGGACCGCGCCGGCGGCCGACTTGAGCTGCCAGGGCAGGGCCTCGGTCGCCGTCGTCACCACGGTGGCGTTCTTCGGCCCGCCGGGCAGGTAGCCGACCTGGTTGACCCGCACCCGTGGCCCGGTGTCGGGCACGTACGGCTCGGGCGGGTCGCCGCCGCGCAGCGAGACGTCGTCGAGGCAGACGGTCTGCTCGGCCGCGCTGCCGCCCACCTGGAAGATCAGTTGGGCGGCCGGGTTGCCCTCGGCGACCGTGAACGTCTTCTCGAAGCGCTGGGCGGTGCCGCCGGCGCTGGCGTCGACGCTGGCGTACGTGGTGTAGGGGGCGGTGCCGAGTTGCAGGACGGCCTTGACGGCGGTGCCGGGGGTGGCGGAGACGTCGAAGCCGAGGGTGTACTCGGCCCCGGCGACCAGCGGCACGCCGTCCTGGCCGATGCCGGCGTCCCACGGGTTGGCCAGGCCGCCGGGCACGGTGGTGCAGAGCCGGCCGTCGGTGACCCCGAGCGGGCCGGTGCCGTAGGAGAACCAGGGGGACACGCCGGCGCTGAAGTCGCCGTTGTCGATCTGTTCCGGGGCGTCGGGGGGCGGTTCGGCGTGGGCCGCGCCGGCGGCGGTGGCGGTCAGGGCGAGGGTGGTCGCGGTCGCGAGCAGCGCGAGGCGACGGCGGGATGGCGTCACGGGTGTTCCTTCCGGACGACGTGCGGGGGAC
The DNA here is from genome assembly GCF_043197575.1 of Micromonospora sp. NPDC049051. NCBI lineage: Bacteria > Bacillati > Actinomycetota > Actinomycetes > Micromonosporales > Micromonosporaceae > Micromonospora > Micromonospora sp. NPDC049051. The sequence goes on along the minus strand of NZ_JBICTL010000002.1, from coordinate 238,142 downwards.
GGGAAGGTCGACACATCTGGGAGCGCTCCCAGACCGTGTCGATGGTTCCAGTGCCCCCGGCACCGTGTCAATCGATCCGGCTGGATGGTTTCGCGCCGCCGTACGGACCCGGGGGACAGTGAGATTCACCGCGCGACTCGCCGAGGTGTCGATCAACTAGAGACAACCGAGCCCTTCGCCTGGCAGGCTGCCACCCATGACCCTGAAGCTGCGTTCCGTGGGAACGAGCGACCGTGGGCTGATCCGCAGTGGCAACCAGGACGCCGTGCACGCCGGCACCTGGCTCGTCGCCGTCGCCGACGGCATGGGCGGGATGGCGGCCGGCGACCTGGCCAGCGCGATCGCCATCGAGGCGGTCGCTCCGCTGGACGTGGAGACACCGGAGCACGCGCTGGTGGCCGCACTGCAGAGCGGCATCGAGCTGGCCACCGCGCGGATCCGCCAGGCGGTCACCGAGGATCCGGAGCGGCAGGGCATGGGCACCACCCTGACCGCCCTGCTCTTCGCCCGTACGGGCAGCTGCCTGGCCCTCGCCCACGTCGGCGATTCCCGCGCCTACCTGTTCCGCGAAGGCGTGCTCAAGCAGATCACCCGCGACGACACGTTCGTGCAGCTGCTCGTCGACCAGGGGGTGATCACCCCCGACCAGGCCAGCAGCCACCCCCGCCGGGCGGTGGTGACCCAGGCGTTGCAGGGCGAGGAGGTCTCCCCGGCATACGCGACGATGGTGCCGTGGCCCGGCGACCGCTGGCTGCTGTGCAGCGACGGGCTGTCCAACGTGGTCCGCCCGGACACCCTCGCCGAGGTGCTCGCCGAGCACCCCGACCGCGCCGACTGCGCCCGCCGGCTGATCGACCTGGCGCTGCGCGCCGGCGGGCCGGACAACGTCACGGTGGTCGTCGCCGACGTCCTGGAGGAGTGAGCGGGGCGTCCCAGGGGCGGCCGTCGGTCGCCGTCGGGAGCGACGCAGCGGGCCCGCTCAGCGGCGGCGTGGCGTGGCGTGCCGGGTCGGCGGGGCGGTGGTCGGGTCCTCCGGCCAGGGGTGGCGCGGGTAGCGACCGCGCAGCTCCCCCCGTACCTGCGGATAGCCGGTCCGCCAGAACGACGCCAGGTCGGCGGTGACGGCCACCGGCCGCCCGGCCGGCGAGAGCAGGTGCAGCAGCACCGGCACCCGGCCGTCGGCGATGCGCGGCGCGTCCCGCCAGCCGAAGGTCTCCTGGAGCTTGACCGCGAGCACCGGCGCCGCCGGGTCGGCGTAGTCGAGCCGGATCCGGGACCCGCTCGGCACCGTGATCCGCTCCGGCGCCACCTCGTCCAGCCGGGCCGCCAGCGCCCACGGCAGCAGCCGGCGCAGCGCCCCGGCCACGTCGACCCTGGCCAGGTCGGCGCGGCGGCGCGCGCGGGCCAGCTCCGGGCCCAGCCAGCCGGGCGCGTCGGCGAGCAGCGCCTCGTCGCCCACGTCGGGCCAGTCGCCGCCGAGCGCGTGCCGGCAGAACGCCAGCCGTTCGCGCAGGGCCCGCGCCGCCGGGGTCCAGGGCAGCAACCCGAGGCCGGTACGCCGCAGGCCGGTCAGCAGGGCCTGCGCCACCAACTCCGGGTCGGGCCGGACCAACGGCCGCTCGACGAGTTCGATCGCGCCCAGCCGCACCACCTCCCTGGCCACCACGTCCTCGCCGGCCCAGCCGACCTCCTGCCCGGTACGCAGCAGCGGCCCGCCCGCCTCCCGGGCGGTCGCCTCGTCGAGCGGGGTGGCCAGCCGCACCCGGGCGGTCGGCGCGCCGGGGGAGCGGTCCGCCACCGCGACCGCCAGCCAGTCGGTTCCGGCCAGCCCCGACCCGGGCGTCAGCTCCGCCGCGGTCCCGCCACTCATCAGGTACGCCGAGCCGCCCGCCCGCCGCACCCGGGCCAGCCGCTCGGGGTGGGCCAGCCCGACCAGCAGCCCGGCGGCCAGGTCGTCGGTCAACCGGCCCCGGCCCGCGTCGCCGGCCCGCGCGGGGTCGCCGGCCGACCGCGCCCGGCCGGTGCCTCCCGCCGCCGCGTCGGAACCGAGGGGCGGGCGGCCCTGGTCAGGCCGTGCCGCCGGGCCGGTGCCCTGCGTCGCGTCGGACGTGAGGGGCGGGCGGGCGCGGTCAGGCCCTCCCGTCGGCACGTCGGGCAGGGCGGCGCGCAGCCGGCGTACCTCCGCACGCCAGCGGGCGGTGGCACCCGGGTCCGCGCCCGCGCGTAGCCGGCGCCAGGCGGCGGTCAGGTCGTCGCCCGGCCCGGCGACGGTGTCCTCGGCGAGCAGCGCCACGACCTCCGCCGCCCGGTCCGCGCCCACCCGTGCGGCCCCGTCGAGCAGTGCCCGGGCCAGCCGGGGGTGTGCCCCGACGGCGGCGATCGCCCGCCCCCGGTCGGTGATCCGGCCGTCGGTGTCGAGCGCGCCGAGGGTGGTGAGGGTGTCGCGGGCGACGGCCATCGACGCCGCCGGGGGCGGGTCGGGCAGGGCCAGCCCGGTGCCGTCCGGTGACCCCCAGGCGGCCAGCTCCAGGGCGAAGCCGGTCAGGTCGGCGGTGGCGATCTCCGGCTCCGGTTGCGCGGCCAGCCGTTCGTGGGTGGCCGCCGACCAGCAGCGGTAGACGTGTCCGGGCGCCTCCCGGCCGGCGCGGCCGGCCCGCTGCGTGGCCGCCGCCCGGGACACCGTGACGGTGACCAACGCGCCCAGGCCGCGGGCCAGGTCCATCCGGGCGACCCGGGACAGCCCGGCGTCCACCACCACGCGGACGCCCGGCACCGTCAGGCTGCTCTCCGCCACCGCCGTGGCCAGCACCACCCGTCGCCGGTCGGCCGGGCGCAGCGCCGCGTCCTGGTCGGCGCCGCGCTGCCGGCCGTGCAGCGGCAGCACGGCGACCGTGTCGCGCAGCTCGGCCAGCCGGCGGGCGACGGCGGCGATCTCGCCGGCCCCGGGCAGGAAGACCAGCACGTCGCCGTCGCGCTCGCGCAGCGCCCGGCGCACCGTGGCCGCCACGTGGTCGAGCAGGCCCCGGTCGACCGGGCCGGCCCCGGGGGCGGGTACCGGCCGGGACGGCGGCGTCCAGATCCGGGTCACCGGGTGCAGTGCCGCCGACGCCCGCACGATCGGCGCGGGAGCGCCCCCGCCGCCGAGCAGCGCGGCGAACCGGTCCGCCTCCGGGGTGGCCGACATCGCCAGCAGCCACAGGTCGGGACGCAGCGCGGCCCGGGCCTCCACGGTGAACGCCAGCGCCAGGTCGGCGTCGAGCTGCCGCTCGTGGCACTCGTCGAGCAGCACGGCGCCGGTGCCGGCCAGCTCGGGATCGCGGTGCAGCCGCCGTACCAGGAGCCCGGTGGTGACCACCTCGACGCGGGTCCGGGGCCCGCTACGGCGCTCGCCGCGTACGGCGTAGCCGATCCGTTCGCCGAGCGGCTCGCCGAGCAGCGCGGCCATCCGGCGCGCCGCCGCACGGGCGGCCACCCGGCGTGGCTGGGCGACCAGCACGCGTCCGGAGACCTCGTCGGCGACGGCCAGTGGGGCGAGGGTCGTCTTGCCGGTCCCCGGCGGGGCGACCAGCACCCCGGCGCCGGTCCCGCGCAGCGCCGCGACCAGCTCCGGCAGCACCGGCCGTACGGGCAGGTCGAGGGGCACGTCCGAGAGCACGGCCCAGTCTCGCACCGCCCCGGGCGTCACCCGGCCGGGGCGTACCCCGTCGATGTCGGTGCCGACGGCGTGTCAGGCGGACGCCGGGAGGCGGCCCGGGCGGCGTCCGGTGCGCGCCGGACACGGTGATGGCCGGGTCCGCCGACCCGGCCATCACCCACCCACCGTCAGTACGTGCCGTCGAGCTGCCCCCGCAGCTTGGTCAGCGCGCGGGCCAGCAGCCGGGAGACGTGCATCTGCGAGACGCCGATCTGCTCGGCGATCTGCGACTGCGTCAGGTTGCCATAGAAGCGCAGCGTGAGGATCTTCTGCTCGCGCTCGTCGAGCGTGGCGAGCGCCGGGCCGAGGGCGACGCGCAGCTCGGCCAGCTCGAACTCGCTGTCCTCGCCGCCGAGCATGTCGCCCAGCTCCGTCGCGCGGTCGCCGTCGCCGGTGGGGGTGGAGAGCGAGACCGCGTTGTAGGCGCGGGCGCCCTCCAGGCCCTCCAGCACCTCTTCCTCGGTGAGCTTGAGGTGGGCGGCGATGTCGGCGACCGTCGGCGAACGGCCGAGGGTCTGCAGCAGCGAGCTGTTGGCGTCGGAGATGGCCAGCCGCAGCTCCTGGAGACGGCGGGGGACCCGGATGTCCCAGGTGCGGTCGCGGAAGTGCCGCTTGAGCTCGCCGATGATGGTGGGGATCGCGTAGCCGGCGAAGTCGACGCCACGGGACGGGTCGAACTTGTCGATCGCCTTGATCAGACCGACCGCCGCCGTCTGGGCCAGGTCGTCGGTGGGCTCGCCCCGGCCGCTGTAGCGGTGGGCGAGGTGGTTGGCGAGCGGCAGCCAGGCCTCGATCGCCTTGTCGCGCAGTGCGGCGCGGGACGGGTGGTTGGCCGGCAGCGCGGCCATCGCGTTGAGCAGATCGGCGGCGCTGTCGGTGAGCGCACGCGGATCGAGCTTCGGGGTGGTGCTCGGCGCTGTTGTCGTCGCCTGTTCGGTGATCGTTGGCGCGGTCATGGGTGGTCCTCCCTGCACCTCGTCCGCGGATGAAAGACGTGACGCTTAGGTTTAACTTCAGATGTCCGTTCGGAAGTCACCTTAGCCCGATCGGTCCGAGGAAATCTAGCCGAAAGTACGATGTACTTAGGTGATGTATCACCAGGATCCGGGTCAATCGGGCGAAGTTGATGCCGGCGGTGAGCCTGTCAACCTCGGGCATACGGCCGACGGGTCCGGCCGGACATCGACGGTTTCTTATCCGGGTGGCCCCGGCCGCCCGGCCGAGCGGTCACCGTCGCCCCGGATGACCGGCGTCGAATGTCGGCTTTCCGTCGTTGTCCCGTCGACAGGACGGGCCGTAGCGTGCGGTTACCAGCCCGCTGCCGGAGGTGCCGTGCTCGACCCCGCCGCTCCCCAACTCGTCGTCAACAGCCGCACGCTCTACTTCGGCTGGCTGCCGGCGGACCCGGACGCGGTCGCGGCGCTGGTCCCGCTCGGGCTGCGGCCGTCCCCCGACCGGTTGGTCTTCCTCAACCAGTACGTGGTCGACGACGCCTGCCAGACCTCCGGCTTCGGCGCGTACTCGCTGGCCTACCTCGGCGTGTCGCTGGCCGGGGTGGACGCGCCGGGCGGGATGCACGCCGGCGGCTGGTGGACGCATTACGTGACCTGTAGCGAACGGGTCCGCACCTACGCGGCGGCGCGGGGCGCGCCCGCAGTCGCCGGCCGCACCCGCATCGAGCGCCACGGCGGGGAGATCATCGCCGAGACGGAGATCGACGGGGTGCCGGTGATCCGGGCCCGCTGCCAGGTCGGCGAGACGGGCGGGACGGTCAGCAGCGGCCACCACCGCTACTTCACGGCTCGCGACGGGCAGTTGCTCAGCTCCGTGTACCCGTTCGTCGCCGAACCGGTCGACCTGTTCGTGGTCGAGTCCGTGGAGTTCCTGGAGCCGACGCACCCGATCTACGCGCTGCGCCCGGAGAACCCGCTGACGATCGGGTTCGGCTTCTACTCCCCGCGCGCCTCGTTCGCCTACCCGGGCGGACTGACGACCCACGTGGGGGACACCGGCACCGTCGAGTCCGGGCCCGCCCACGGCCGGGTCGACGCGCTCTCCGTACCCGCCTGAGGCCGCACCCGGCTCACCACGTGCCGGCCCACCGGGCCCGCAGCGGCCGGCCGTCGGGGTCGTAGACGAGCCGGTACGCCGGCAGCGCCCACATCCGCGTGTACCAGGGCAGCCGTTCGGCCCGGTGGGGCAGCAGCCGGCCGGGCGGCCGGGGCCCGGCCCGCCCGGCGTCGTACCACCGTCGCAGCGCGTCGGCGGAGGCGGTGATCGCCGCCACGGCGTCGGCGGGGTCGACCAGGTCGGCGTCCTCGCCGCCGTCGGGGTCGCGGTCCAGGTGCTCGCGCCACAGCCGCAGCCGCAGTTCCCGGGCGAAGACCCGGGCGCCGTCGCCGAGGCCGGCCGGGTCGGTCGGCGCCCGTTCGTCGCGGGTCCCGTCCAGCACCGCACAGGACAACTCGCTGTCGTGCGTCCAGGACCGGCGGTTGAAGTTGTCGCTGCCCACGCTGGCCCACACGTCGTCGACCACGCAGACCTTCGCGTGCACGTACACGGGGGTGCCGGCGTGGTTCTCCACGTCGAAGACGTGCACCCGGTCCGGGGCCGCCCGTGCGCAGAGCGACAGCGCCTGCTCGCGGCCGACCGTGTTCGGCGGCAGCGCCAGCCGGCCGTCCACGTCCGGAAAGCGGGGGACCACGGCCACCAGGTGCAGGTCCGGGTTGTCCCGCAGCGCCCGGGCGAACAGGTCGGCGACCTCCGTGGACCACAGGTACTGGTCCTCCAGGTAGATCAGTCGCCGGGCCCGCCGGACCGCCTTGGTGTAGCCGCGGGCCACCGTGCGCTCGCCGTCCGGGGCGAAGGAGTAGCGGGGCCGGACCGCCGGGTAGGTGCGCAGCACCTGGACGTGGTGCGGGCCGCAGGGCGGCGGATCGGGCGGCTGCGGCGGCAGCGGATCGGGCCGCAGGTCCGCCCCGCGCAGCCGGTCGCGCAGGAAGGCGAGGGGGTTCTCCGAGTCCAGCGGCATCGGGTCGGTCCACCGCTGCCGGAAGGTGGTGTCCAGCGCGCCCACCACCGGCCCCCGCACCGCGAGCTGCACGTCGTGCCACGGCGGATGCTCGCCGTAGCGGGCGGACATCAGCACCGCCTGCGGGTCGCCCCGGTGCGCGGCGTCGTCGCGTCGGCTGTGGCACAGGTCGATCCCGCCGGCGAAGGCGATGTCCCGCTCCGGCGCCCGGAGATGCCGCAGCACCACCAGCTTCTGGTGGTGCGAGCCGCCCCGGCGTACGCGCTGGTCGAGCAGCACCTCACCGCCGGCGGCGGAGACCGTCTCGCTCAGGTTGCGGTTCTCCGCCTCGCTGTAGGCCAGGACGTCGAGGTGGGAACGCCAGATCAGGCCCTTGACCAGCACGCCCCGCTGGGCGGCGCCCGCGAACAGTTGCGCCACGGTCGGTCCGTCCGGGCGCAACCGCTGGTCCGGGTCGCCCCGCCAGTCGGTGAAGAAGAGGTGGTCGCCGGGCTCCAGGGCCGTGACCTCGTCGACCAGCCGGTCGAAGTACGCGGCACCGTGAATCAGCGGCTCGGCGAGGTTTCCATCGCTCCAAACGGGTAACTCCGAGACCGGGTTGGCGCGTTCGGCTGCGCTCAGGAACCAGTTGCGTGGTGCCACCGTTCCAGCCCTCCGAGGTCGACAACGTCCTCACGGTAGGACCCGTGTCGCGGGTGCGCATCCCGACCGGCGCCCCGGTGATCCGGTCTGACATCCCCGACACCCGCCCCGATCACGACGCGAACACCGAGGAGGCCACACCATGCCCGGCGAGACGACGAACCCCGTGACCGAGTACCGCGAGCAGGCGGTCGAGTGCGAGCGGGGGGCGCTGGTCACCGTGTTGCTCATGGTGATCCTCGGCGTGGCGGGCATCTTCGCCGTCTCCTGACGCCGCGTCCCGCCGGTGGGCGCCCCCGGAACGGGGCGCCCACCGGCTGCGGTGTGGCTCAGGACCTGGGGGCCGGGCCGTCGGCGTGCGGCAGCCGCTCGGCGGGCACGACACCGAGCCGGCCGGCCTTGAAGTCCTCGAACGCCTGGATCAACTCGTCGCGGGTGTTCATGACGAACGGGCCGTAGTGCGCCACGGGCTCCCGGATCGGCTCGCCGCCCATGATGTAGAGATCCAGCGTCGGCGTGTGGCCGTCCTGGCTGGCGTCCGCCGTGAAGGTCAGCGCGTCGCCGGGGCCGTGCACGGCGAGCTGACCCGTGTGCACGGGCCGCCCGTCGGTGCCCACCGTGCCCCGCCCACCCAGCACGTAGACCAGCGCGTTGAAGTCGGTCCGCCACGGCAGGTCGACGCGGGCGCCCGGCTCCACGGTCACGTGGCTGATGGTGATCGGGGTGTGGGTGGAGCCCGGCCCCCGGTGTCCGGCGATCTCGCCGGCGATCACCCGGATCAACGCGCCGCCGTCGGGGGTGGTCAGCAGGGCCGCCTCCCGGCCGCGGATGTCCTGGTAGCGGGGCGGGTTCATCTTCGCGGCCCGGGGCAGGTTGACCCAGAGCTGGGTGCCGTGGAACAGCCCGCCGCTCATGACGAGGTGCTCCGGCGGCGCCTCGATGTGCAGCAGCCCGCTCGCGGCGGTCATCCACTGGGTGTCGCCGTTGGTGATCGTGCCGCCGCCGCCCTGCGAGTCCTGGTGGTCCATGATCCCGTCGATCATGTAGGTCACCGTCTCGAAGCCACGGTGCGGATGCCAGGCCGTGCCCTTCGGCTGACCGGGGGCGTAGTCCACCTCGCCCATCTGGTCCAGGTGGATGAACGGGTCCAGTTCGCCGACCGGCACGCCGGCGAACGCCCGGCGAACCGGGAAGCCCTCGCCCTCGTAGCCGCTGGGCGCGGTGGTCAGCCGGCGGACCGGGCGGAACGCGGTGGACTCGCCGAGCCGGGGCAGGCGGGGCAGGACGAGCACGTTGTCGACGGTGATGGCGGGCATCGGGGTACTCCTCAGCTGTGGGGGTGGGCGGTCGACGCGTCGCGGTCCGCGCGCAGGCGCCGGCCGAGCCGCTCGAAGATCCGGGTGAGGCAGGCGACCTCGGCGTCGTCGAGGTCGTCCATGAGGTGGGCGCGCACCGACCGCAGGTGGTGCGGGGCGGCCTCGCGCAGGGCCAGCAGCCCGGCGGCGGTGAGCACGGCCTCGCTGCCGCGCCGGTCGTCCGGACAGGATTCCCGGGCCACCAGGCCGCGCCGCTGCATCGTGGTGATCTGGTACGTCAACCGGCTCGGTGAGAAGACCAGGCGGCTCGCCAGCTCACCCATCCGCAGCCGCTGGCCCGGCGCCTCGGAGAGCAGGACGAGCACGTGGTAGTCGGCGAAGCTGAGCGCGCTGTCGGCCCGCAGGTCGTCCTCCAGCCGGGTGTAGAGCCGCTGGCTGGCCTCGATGTAGGCGCGCCAGGCGGCGAGGCGGGCACTGTCCAGGCTCTCGGTCACGCCCCGACAGTAGCATTATTTCAAAATTTAACTAGTGCTCGTGACTGCGATCACCTGGCAACGCGGGAGACGTTCTACAGCTTTGAACTGCCGGCGCGGAACGCGGGCGGGGCCGGGGCGGAACGCGGAGAGCTCGGCGGAGCCCGCGGGGCTGAACGCGCTGCGGCCCGCGGGCGCGGGGCGCCTCGCGGGCCGCGTCCGGCCCGGGGCCGGGGCGCTTGCCGGCGGACCTCCTCAGCGGGCGGGTGCCGCCATGTGGATCCGGCCGAGGAGCTGACGGGCCTGCTCGGCGAACTGCGCGTCGACGATGACGGCGTACTGGCCGGCGCGCAGCGAGCTGGCCGAGGTGAAGTCGCGCCGCCCGCCGGTCATCGCGTGCGCGATCGCGCCGAACGCCGCCCCCCAGAGCGCGCCGACGAGCAGCCCGACGAGGATCACCGCGATCCAGTTGCCGGTCGTGAAGATGCCGAACAGCAGCCCGATGAAGAGTCCGAACCAGGCGCCCGTACCGGCGCCCAGCAGGGCCGCCCGCCCGGTGGTCATCCGCCCGAGCACGGTCTCGACCAGGGTGAGGTTCGTCCCGACGATGGCGGTGTGCTCGACCGGGAACCGGTTGTCCGCCAGGTAGTCGACGACCCGCTGGGCGGACGGATAGTCCGGGTACGACCCGATGCTCACGGTCGGTGGGCCGGTCTCCGGGCCGTGCCCGTCGTGGCCGGGGGCGCTCGGCCGGCCGGCGGGACCGGACGGGAGGGTGTCGGCGCCCGGCATCCCGGGCCGCCATGCCGAGGTGGGACCCGATGGTGTGGTCATGAGCTCCTCCTTCGTCGACCGTCCGCGTTCCCGCCGCCGTCGCGGGGTAACGCCACCGCCGGACCGGATACCCGCAAGGGCGGTGCGTCGCGGTTGGCGGCGTGCGGGGGCGCAGGTGGCCGCGGTGGTCGCCGCCGCGCGGGCACGGTCCAGACCGGTCAGGAATCGAGAAGCTCCGGTGGTCGGGGCGCAACTAGCGTGGCCGCCACGGGCATCCCACCCGCCTGGGGCCCGGGTCCGGTCGTCTCCTGAGGAGGTCCCTTTGCGCTGGAACAAGTGGATTCGGCAGGTCCACCGCTGGCTGTCCATCGCCTTCACGGTGACCGTCGTCGCCGCCTTCGTCGCCCTGGCACAGCAGGACCCCGTGGTCTGGGTGTCCTACCTGCCGCTGCTTCCCCTCGCCCTGCTCATGTTCAGCGGTCTGTACCTGTTCGTGCTGCCGTACGCCGCCAGGCGGCGGGTGGCTCGCGGGAGATGAACCGTGTGCCCACGGCCCGCCCGGCGGGTGCGTGCGCGTGCCTCGCCCGCCCCGTCAGGGCGGGCGAGGCGCGGTGGGTCAGGCGCAGGCGGTGCCGTTGAGGGTGAACCCGGTCGGGGTGGGCAGGGTGCCGCCCGGCCAGGTGCCCTGGAAGCCGACCGAGACCGTGCCGCCGCTCGGCAGCCCGGCGTTCCAGGTGGCGTTGCGGACGGTGATCCGGTCGCCCGACTGGGTCCAGTCGCCGTTCCAGCCGTTCGTCAGGCGGACCCCGGCGCCGGGGGCGAACGTGAGCGTCCAGCCGGTCAGCGGGGCGCCGTGGTTGGTCACCCGCAGTTCCGCCGTGAAGCCGCCGGACCACGAGTTCGGGGTGTACGACACCGCGCAGCCACCGGGCGGCGGGGCGGTGGTGGGCGGCGGCGTCGTGGGCGGCGCGGTGGTGGGCGGGGGCGTCGTGGGCGGCGCGGTGGTCGGCGGGGCGGTGGTCGGGACCGGGCCGGCGGCCATGGCCAGGTCGTACGCCCGCTGGGGCACGAACTGGCCGGCCGGCGCGATGCAGCCGTCGGACTCGCCGGGCAGCTTCACCCACAGGTAGGCGTCGATCGCCGGGTCGCCGGTGGCGGTGGTGCTCGGGGTGCCGATGGCCCGCCCGGCCGGGTCGCACCACTCGGAGCCGGCCGGACCGTTGCCGTTGCGGCTGGTGTCGACGACCGCCTTGAGGCGGGACACCCCGGTCGCCGCGATCACGGACTTGGCGTAGGCGACCTCGTCGGCGGTGTGCCGGTAGTTGGAGACGTTGAGCGAGATGCCGTCCGCGCTGTTGGCGATGTCAGCGCCGAGCAGCCGGGAGGCCGCCTCGCCGGGGGAGAGCCACGCGGAGTGCCCGATGTCGAAGTAGACCCGCGCGGTGGCCGAGCCCGCCTTGAGCCGCTTGCCGGCGTACGCCATGGAGGCCCTGGTCTCGGCCTGCTGGGCCGCGTTCTGGCAGCTGGTCATCAGCGGCAGCACGTCCGGTTCCAGGACGATGCTCGCCGGTCGCCCGGCCAGGCCGGCCGCCACCTGGTCGACCCACTGCCGGTAGGTGGCGTGGTCGGGGGCCCCGCCGCCGCTCGCGCCGCTGCAGTCCCGGTTCGGAATGTTGTAGACGACCAGGATCGGTACCTTGCCGGCGGCTGCCGCCGCCCCGACGAAGGCGTCGACCTCGGCGCGTACGGTCGAGGTGTTGGTCCGGGTGAACCAGCGGCCCTGGGGCACGCCCGCGATCCGGTCGGCGATCACGGCGGCCCGGGGGTCGCCGGGGTTGGCGGCGACCCAGGTCGCGGCGCCCGTGGCCGGGTCGACGTAGAACGTCGAGTCGGCGGCGACGGCGGCGGGTACGCGGACGGCGCCGACGGCGACGGTCGCGGCGACGGCGAGCGCCGCGGCGGCGCCCGCCGCGGCCAGTGCGGGTCTGCTTCTCACGGAATCTCCCCTTTCCATCGAGGAGCACCACTGGAAGCGCTCCCACGCGTCGCCGTCAAACTACGTGCCGACGACGGCGATGGGAAGGGGTTCGACGCCACGAACGGCGACTCATTCGAGCGGTGCGGTCGGCGTGCGGCGGGCCCGGGTGGGGGACAATGGCGGGATGCGCCTGGTGATCACCGCCGACACCCACGTGCCGAAGCGGGCCAGGGACCTGCCGGAACCGCTCTGGACGGCGGTCGACGCCGCCGACGTGGTGCTGCACGCGGGGGACTGGGTCGACGAGGCGCTGCTCGACGCCCTGGGCGCCCGGGCCCGCCGCCTCGTCGCGGTGTACGGCAACAACGACGGGCCGGCGCTGCGCGCCCGGCTGCCGGAGGTCGCCCGGGTCGAACTCGACGGGCTGCGGATCGCCGTCGTGCACGAGACCGGCCCGAAGGGCGGGCGGGAACGCCGCTGCGCCGCCCGGTTCCCCGACACCGACGTGCTGGTCTTCGGCCACTCGCACATCCCCTGGGACACCGTCGCCCCGAGCGGCCTGCGGCTGCTCAACCCCGGCTCGCCCACCGACCGCCGCGCCCAGCCCCACGCCACCTACCTGACGGCGCGGGTGGCGGCGGGACGGCTCGACGAGGTCGAACTGCACCGCCTGCCACCGCGCCACCCGCCCGGTCACTGACCGCGGCCGGTCTCCTCCTGGAGCTGGTCGATCCGCTTCGAGGCCTCGGCCTTGGTCAGACCCTCCGGCGGCTCCTCGCCGGCCTCCCGGGCGAGGGTCGCCAGGTAGGACTCCTGGGCGGCGGTCGGCGGTTCCTCGCCGGTGACCCACTCGTCCGGGTCCTTGATGGCGCCCTGCGGGTTGGCCTGGCTGTGGGTGCGGTCCGTCATGCTCTCCACCTTCCTTCGAACAGACGTGCCAATACCCCGCGCGGCGCCCATCCATGCCGCCCTCCGGCGCGTCGTCCGGCCGGGCGCGTCGCGGCCTCCACCCGGCCTCCGGGCGACCCCCGCGCACATACGATCTCCGGGTGACTGCGGAGGACCGGGCGGGTGTGGTGGTGGTCGGCGCGGGCATCGCCGGCGTGGCGTGCGCGACGGAACTGGTCCGCGCCGGCATCCCGGTGGAGATCCGGGAACGCGCCCGGGTGGTCGGCGGCCGGATGGCCAGCCGCCGCTTCGACGACCGGCCGGCCGACACCGGCGCCGCGTACTTCACCGTCGACGATCCGGACTTCGCCGAGGTGGTCGCGGGTTGGCGCGCGGCCGGCCTGGCCCGCGAGTGGACCGACACCTTCGTCGCGTACGGCGCCGACGGCCGGCGCGAGGTGCCCGGCCCGATGCGCTGGGCGGCGCCGCGAGGGCTGCGGTCGCTGGTGGAGCACCTGGCCCGGGAACTGCCGGTGACCGTGAACCGGCTCGTGCTCGGCGTCGAGCCGGGGCCGGTCGTGGACGGGCGGCCCTGCGAGGCGGCGGTGCTCGCCATGCCCGGGCCGCAGGCGGGCCTGCTGCTCGACCCGGCCCTCGCCGCCGCCACCCGGGCCACCCAGGTCCAACGCTGGTCGCCGTCGCTGGCCGGGGTGCTGCGTTTCCCGACCCGCCACTGGGCCACCTTCCGGGGCGCCTTCGTCAACGACCACCCGCTGCTGAGCGTCGTCTGCGACGACGGCGACCGCCGCGGCGACGGCGCGCCGGTGCTGGTCGCCCACACCACGCCCGGGTTCGCCGCCGGCCACCTCGCCCAGCCCACCGGGGCCGGGCCGGCGATCGAGGAGGCCGTCCGCGACCTGCTGGGACTGCCCGAACCGGCCGAGCACGTGCACGTGCACCGCTGGACGTACGCGACGCCGACCGCCGGACCGGGCGGGGCGTACCACCTCGACGCCGACGGCATCGGGCTGGCCGGCGACGTCTTCGGCAAGCCCCGGGTGCAGAGCGCCTGGCGCTCCGGCCGCGACCTCGGCCGCGCCCTCGTCACCCGCCTACGCGGCGTCTGAGGGAGTCCCGCGCGTACCGCTGGGCGGTCAGCCGCCGGCGGGAACGGGCTGGCCGGCGCGCCCGCGTTCCGACGGGTCGGCGGTGCGTTCGCCCGCCCGGTCCAGCAACTGCATCACCGGGGTCGCCGCGATGCCGTGCAGCACCACCGACACGATCACCACGAGACCGACGGTCGCCCAGATCACGTCCGCCTGCGGGAAGTTGGTCTTCGCCGTCGCGTACGCGACGTAGAAGAACGAGCCGACGCCCCGGATGCCGAACAGGGCGATCACCCAGTGCTCGGCCGGCCGGCCGGGTGCGCCCCGCAGCGCCAGCCAGCCGACCAGCGGGCGGACCACGAAGAGCAGCGCCACCCCGACCGCCGCGGCCGGCCAGGTCAGCGGGGCCAGCAGGCCGCCCACCACGGCGCCGCCGAAGAGCAGCAGGAGCAGCACGGTGAGCAGCCGCTCGACCTGCTCGGCGAAGTCGTGCAGCACAGAGTGGAACTCGTGGGTGCGCTCGGCCGCCCGGATCGCCCGCGCGGCCACGAAGACCGCCAGGAAGCCGTAGCCGCTGACGACCTCCACCAGCCCGTACGCCAGGAACGTCGCGGCCAGCGCGAGGAAGCCCTCGGAGTGCCGGGCCAGCCGCAGCTTGCTCGGGGCCCGGAAGAAGAGCTTGCCGAGCAGCCAGCCGATCAACCATCCGCCCGCCACCCCGGCCGCCAGCTTCCAGAGCACGTCCACGCCGAGCCAGTGGCCCAGCCAGTCGCCGGGCGCCAGGCTGGTGGTGGCGATGGCGATGGCCGCGTACACGAAGGGGAAGGCCAACCCGTCGTTCAGCCCGGCCTCGGAGGTCAGGGCGAAGCGGACCTCGTCCTCGGAGTCCTCGACGTCGGTGGGCTCGCCGACCTGCACGTCGGCGGCGAGCACGGGATCGGTCGGGGCGAGGGCCGCCGCCAGCAGCAGCGCGGCGGCCGGCACCAGGCCGGCCCACCACCAGCCGAGCAGCGCCACCGCCGCGATGCACAGCGGCATGGCGATGGCCAGCAGCCGCCAGGTCGACGACCACCGTGCCCAGCTCCACGGCCGGTCGATCTTCAGACCGGCGCCCATCAGCGCCACGATGACACCGATCTCGGTGAGGTGGGTGGCGACGTCCGGGTACGCGAGCGGATCAGGGTCCGGCAACCCCACGGGCAGGAGGAAGACCAGCATGCCCAGCCCGAGGAAGGCGATCGGCATGGACAGCGGCCGGCGTTCGAGCACCCGGGGCAGAATGCCCGCCAGCAGCGCGCCCAGCCCGACCACCGCGAACGCCACGTCTACCGGCTCCACGACCCCACCTCTCCGCCTCGCCCACGGCGTGCGGGCAGGTGGTGCAAGTCCTTGCCCCCGGAAGACTTCTCGTATTCCTGTTCCCGGTCACGAAACCGGGACCGGTCACCGCACCCGGGACACCGGCGAGTCGTCGAGGGCGGCGAGCAGCGCGGCGGGATCGTCGTAGACGGCCACCGCGCCGGCCCCGGCCAGCTCGCCACGACTGGTGCCGCCGCAGGTCAGCCCGACGCAGGGGATGTCCAGCTCGCCGGCCGCGGCGACGTCCCACACCGAGTCGCCGACGAAGACCACGTGTTCGGCCGCGAGCCCGGACTGCTCCAGCGCGGCGACCAGGATGTCCGGGGCCGGCTTGCTCTCCCGCGCGTCCGCCGAGCACGTGACGGTGTGGACCACGTCGTCGGCGGCCAGTGCCCGACGCAGCGCGACCACCTCGTGCTCGGCGGCGGAGGTGGCCAGCACCACGCGTAGTCCCCGCTCGGCGCAGGCGCGCAGCAGGTCGGCGGCCCCGGGCAGCGGGACGAGCCGCTCCCAGTACTCGGCGAAGAGGGTGTCGTGCGCGTCGCGCAGCTTCTGGTCGGCGCTCCGGTCGCGCTCCGGGCCGAGCAGGTGGTCGAGCAGCTTGTCCGAGCCCATCCCGATGGCGCGGTGGATCGTCGCCATGGGCGTGGGCCGGTCGATCTGGCGCAGCGCCTCCCACCAGCTCACGGTGTGCAGGTAGGTGGTGTCGACCAGGGTGCCGTCCACGTCGAAGAGGACGCCGGTGGGCTTGTCGGTGGCCATGGGTGTCCTCCTACCCCCTCCGGCCGGGGCTGACGCCGCTCACGCGGGCGGGATCAGGATCTCGAACCAGACCGTCGAGCCGCGTACGGTCGGATCCGTCCCCCACGCGTCGCTCAGCTCCTCGATCAGACCGAGTCCCCGCCCCCGGCTGCTGAGCGTGTCGGTCTGCGCGCGGGTCACCGTGCCCCGGGTGCCCGAGTCGGCGACCGACACCAGCAGCCGCTCCGGGCTGAGGTCGATCTCCACCCGGGCCGCGGTGCCGGCGTGCAGCAGGGCGTTGGTGGTCAGCTCGCTGGTGCAGAGCACCGCCGCGCCGATGATCGACTCGGGCACCCGCCACTCCGTGAGCTGCCCGGTCATCCAGTGCCGTACCCGGCTCGGCGCGGTCGGTTCGGCCGGCACCTCCATGCTCGTCGACCGGGACGGGCGCAGCGCGTGCTCCACCGCCAGCACGGCGACGTCGTCCTCGGTCGCGCCGGGCACCGCCGCGGTGGCCACCGCGCACAGCGCGCGCGGGTCGCCGCTGCCCGCGCCGGCCACGGCGACGGCGAGGGTCTCCAGGCCGGCCGACAGGTCCTGCCAGCGCCGCTCCACCACGCCGTCGCTGAACAGCAGCAGGGTGTCGCCGGGGGCGAAGGGCACCGTGACGGTGGGCGGGCGGCAGCCCAGGCCGAGCGGGGCGCCCGCGGGCAGGTCGAGGTACTCGGCGACCGGCGCGCCGTCCGGGGCGCACCGGCGGATCAGCGGGGCGGGGTGGCCGGCGCTGGCCAGGGTCAGCCGCTGCCGGTCGGCGTCGACGACCCCGAAGACCACCGTCACGAAGAGCTCGTGCGTGTCGCCCTCGGCGCCCAGGCTGGTGACCAGCCGGTCGAGCCCGGCCAGCACGGCGTCCGGGCGGGGGTCGGTCAGCGCCAGCGCCCGCAGCGCCGCGCGGACCTGCCCCATCCGGGCCGCGGCCTGCACGTCGTGGCCGGCGACGTCGCCGAGCACGATGCCCAGGCCGCCGTCGGGCAGCAAAAAGGCGTCGTAGAAGTCCCCGCCGGCGGCGTTGCCGTCGACGCCCGGGTCGTAGCGGGCGGCGATCCGCATCCGGGGCAGGTCGGGCAGGTGCTCCGGCAGCATGCTGCGTTGCAGCAGCTGGGCGGTGCCGTGCTGGGTCTCGAACCGGCGGGCCCGCTCGGCGGCCTGCCCGACCAGCTCGGCCGACGCGGCCAGCAGCGCACGCCGCGCGGCCGACCAGACGTGCGGGGCCTGGTAGCCGACCGTCAGCGCGCCGCGCACCACCGAGCCCCGCAGTGGCACCGCCGCGAGCGAGCGGACCTTCTGGTCGTGCCGGTCCGCCGCGATGTCCCGCAGCGGCTGGCCGTCGTCGATGAAGTGCGGCTTGCCGCTGCGGGCGGCCGTCGCCACCGGCCCCTGCCCGTCCGGCGGGATGCGCCGCCACAGCGGAGGGAGGCGCTCGTCGGCCTCGTCCATCAGCTCGCCCCGGATGCGCCGGACCATCCGCCAGCCGCCGCCGCCCTCGTCGACGGCGAACGTGACCCGGTCGGCGTCGAACGCGGCGATCGCGTGGCGCAGCGCCACCCGGGCCACGTCGTCCAGGGTGAGCGTGCCGGCGAGCGCCGCGGCGAAGTCGCTGAGGCTCTGCAACTGCTGGGTGACCTGGGTGGTCTCCGCGGCCACCGTCAGCACGCCGACGATCCGCCCGGCGCTGTCGCGCACGGGGGAGTAGCCCCGGGTGAAGACCGACTGCTCGACCAGGCCGGGACGGCGGTGCAGCGGGAGGGTGGTCTCCTTCTCCAGGAACGGCTGCCCGGAGCGGTAGGTGTGCTCGATGGCGTCGCCCACGCCGGGCAGCGGCCAGGACTCCGCGAACACCTCGGCCGCCGGCCGCCCCACCGCGTCGGGGTGCCGGTCGCCGATCAGCTCCGCGTACGCGTCGTTGTAGACGAGCAGGTGGTCGTCGCCCAGGGTCAGGGCCATCGGCACGGGGGAGGCGAGGAGCAGTTCGGCGGCGGCGCGGACGGCCGCGTCCCACGCCCGCCACGGGCCGAGCGGGGTGGCCGCCCAGTCGTGCCGCAGGACGGTGGCCGTCGTGCCCGACGCGGCGGGCGTTCCCGAGACCGGGGCTGGTGGGTGCGGGACCCGTCCGACCGTTCCTGGCATGCCCGCAGCCTAACCGGAGGCATCGGCAGCTGTTCCCGATCATGCCCCGCGCGTCGGCGGGGTCGGACGTTACGGCAGGTCAGGACCGTTGTGCGGTGACATGTCGGGAAAAACTCGGGGACCGGTACGGCGTGCCGCGTCGGCGACGGGGTAAGCGCGCGACGCAGTCCATGCGACAGGAGGGACATCATGCCGGAAAGCCTCGCGGTCAGGCAGGTCGACATCGGCAACGCCGTGGCCGACATGTGGAGGTCGGTGCTGCTGTTCATACCGCGGGCCATCGCGTTCATCGCGATCCTCGTGGTCGGATGGCTCATCGCCAGGGCCGTCCTCAAGATCGTCGACGCGGCGCTGGAACGGGTCGGCTTCGACAGGGCGGTGGAACGGGGCGGCATCAAGCGCGCGCTGGAACGCACCAAGTACGACGCCAGCGACATCCTGGCGAAGCTGGCGTACTACGCCGTGCTGCTGTTCACCCTGCAGTTCGCCTTCGGGGTGTGGGGACCCAACGCGATCAGTGACCTGATCGGCGGTGTGGTCGCCTGGCTGCCGCGCGCCTTCGTGGCGATCATCATCATCGTCGTGGCCGCCGCGATCGCCAACGCCGTCCGGGACCTGGTCACCGGGGCGCTGGGCGGGCTCGCGTACGGCAAGATCCTGGCCGACCTGACGGCGGTCTTCATCCTCGCGCTGGGTGTGATCGCCGCGCTGAACCAGGTGGGCATCGCCACGACGGTGACGACGCCGGTGCTGATCGCGGTGCTCGCCACGGTGGCCGGCATCCTGATCGTCGGTGTCGGCGGTGGTCTGGTGCGACCGATGCAGAACCGCTGGGACAGCTGGCTGAACCGGATGGCCGAGGAGTCGCGGGCGGTGCAGGAGCACCGCCGGGCCCGCGAGGCCGGACAGACCGACGTCGGGCGGCAGATGGCCGACCGGACGGCGGCCGAGCGCACCGAGGTCATGCCGCGCGGGCAGGAGTCCGCGACGGCTGGCGGGCGCGGCACGTACCAGTCGGGGAACGTGGGCGACGAGACCCAGCAGTTCCGCCGCTGACAGGCCGTGCGGCGCGACAGGGAGGGGTGTCCGTGGACCAGCGGGCGCCCCTCCGGCGTGCCCGCGCCGCCGCTCAGACCTGCGGGAGCGCGGCGGGCGCCGGGGCACCGAGCGTGCGGGTCAGCGCGCAGACCGCGAGCAGCCGGGTGAGCAGCCAGTCCGGCGCGGACCAGTCCACCGGCGCGGTCGGCGGCTGCCAGCCGTGCTCCAGCGCGGCGGCGCGGACGCCCTCCGCGTAGCCGGCGAGCGCGGCGGCGCTCAGCGGCCGGCGGTCGCCGTCGAGGCTCTCCCGTACCGCCGCGGCGTGCTGGTCGACGAGGGCGAGCAGGCTCGGCCGCTCGGCGGCGGCGGCCAGCCCCTCCGCCCCGACGGAGGTCGACAGGACGGCGAGGGTGGCTCGCGCCGAACTGACGACGGAACGGGCCTCGACCTGGTTGAACGGCACGCGCATGGTGACCGAGGCTATCCGGCCGGTACCGGGGTCGACCTCGGCCACTCGCGGGTTTTTCGCCCTCCCCCGAACGGTCAGCGGGCCGCGTGGGGATTGATCCGACGCGGGCGGGGCAGGAGGAGAACCGCCCGTACGGGCACGGCCGACACCCGGAGGATTCGATGGGACGACACGAGGACGGACCGGACGAGCGGCACCGCAGGCCCGCCGGGGTCAGCGACGAGACGGTGGCGGCGCTCGGCAAGCTCAGCGAGGCGCTGGAGTGCGTCGAGCGGGTACGGGGTCACCTCTACTCGCTGCACCAGCTCGTGGGGCACGCCGACCTGATGCTCGACGACGCCGTGGCGATGTTCCGCGCCGCCGGGCACGACCGGATCGCCGACCGCATCGACACCGACCTGCTGGGCCGCAACGTCATCGCCGGACGGTGGACGTTCCAGATCGTCGAGGACTTCGACGACGGCTACTACGCCCTCTTCCGCGACCTGGACCGGGCGGCCCGCGAGGAGCTGGTCGGCGGTCGCCGGCATCTCTACGAGGCGGAGATGAAGGAGCGGCGGCGCAGCCGGGGCCGCCCCGGTCACGAGGCACGGCCCGGCGGTACCGAGGGTTGAACGGTCAGCGCGTGGGCGGGCGCGTCACTCGGTCGGGCGGGCGTCGGCCGGGCGGCGCCGGGCCGCGTCGTCGGCGATGATCACGGTCGCCACCATCAGCGCGACGCAGAGGCTGAACAACCAGGAGTCGTCCGAGGCCAGCTTGGCGGAGACGGGAGCCTGGAGCGCGGCGAGGAGAAAGCCGAGCCATGCCAGGCGGCGTTGACGCGTGGAGAGGAAGCCGGAACCCTGATGCATCCCGAAAGTCTTGCGCGCCACCGGGGGCTTGCCGTCAGCCGAACGGCCGATTCTGGATGAGCTGTCCGTTTTCCCGCCCCTCCGTACCGTAATCCTTGCCCTTCAGAAGGAGGGCGGACGGCGCCGCCGGGCGCGGCGGTCAGGTGACCGGACGCGCGGCGGGCGGACCCGGCGGGGACCCGCCCGCGCGGCGCGGCTCACATCGTGTCGGGCCCGGTCCGCCCCGTCGTCGAGGGCCGGTACGCGCGCTCCGGATCGGTCGGCTCCCGCCCCGCCCCGGCGGCCTGCCCGCCGCGGTCCGCCGCCTCCGGTCCGTGCCCGAAGGCCGCCTCCTCGCCGGCGTCGTTCGCCGTCACGTCGTCGCTCTGGCCGTCCAGCGTCGACCGCGCCACGGCCCGGTCCAGTTCCCGCAGTGGGGTCCGTTCCTCGTCCCGCCACACCTTGTCGTCGTCCGTCATGTCCATCGCGGTACCCCGACCGGGTGTCGGCAAACGACGATGGCCGCCGGGGGAGCCGGCGGCCATCGGTGGTTCGTCACCCGGGGGCGGGGGATCAGGGCTGCGGACGGTCGACCTTGCCGCGCCAGGCGCCGGTCTCCTGACCGCGCCGCTCGATGAACTGCTTGAACCGCTCCAGGTCGCCCTTCGCGCGCCGGTCGACGACGCCGAGCTTGTCCCCGGCCTGCTCAACCACGCCGTGCGGCTCGAACTCGAGCTGGAGCGTGACCCGGGTGGTGTCCGGGTCCAGCCGGTGGAAGGTCACCACACCGGCCTGCTGCGTGCCACCCGTCGAGCGCCAGGCGACCCGCTCGTCGGGGAGCTGCTCGGTGATCTCCGCGTCGAACTCGCGCTTCACCCCGGCGATCTCCACCGTCCAGTGGGTCATCGTGTCCGTCAGCTGCCGGACCTCCTGCACCCCCTCCATGAAGTGGGGGAAGTCCTCGAACTGGGTCCACTGGTCGTACGCGGTGCGCACCGGGACGGAGACGTCGACATGTTCGGTAACGCCACTCATCAGGAATCCTCCTTCGTCCGCCGGTGACGGGCCGGATCGTGCGGGGATCCGGTCACCAGCGGGTCGTCTCGTTCTTGTGGCCGAGCGCCGCCCAGACCTCGGAGACCGTCTGGTAGCTGGTGCCCTCGGGCAGCCGCTCCAGGGCGGCGAGGATGTCCGCCGGCGCCTCGTTGTCGCGCGCGTTGGCGATCAGCGCCTCCCGGTCACCGGGCAGGGCGGCCATCGTGATGAACCGCCCGAGCCGGCTGCGCCGCTCGACGTCCTCGGAACTCATTCCCTTGGGCGCCCCCGTACGCAGGTCGCCGGCCGGGGCCGTGGTCGCCTCCGGCTGGTCCTCGCCTGCCGGCTCCGGCACCCGGGCCTCGTCGACCCGCGAGCCGCCGGTCCCCGGCCCCTGCACGAGGCCGCTGACCTCCCGGCTCATCTGCTCGTCGACCCTCGGTCCGTGCTTGCTGCTGCCACGTTCCATGTCTTCTGCGCTACCCGGTGGCGCAGGCGGTAAACGGACCGGCGCGGCTCCGTGGCGCGGGCGGCGGCCTGGTCCGGGCAGCTCCCTGGGCGCGGGCGGCCATGTGGCGCGGGCGGCTCCGTGGCGCGGGCGGCGCGCGCAGCGCCGGCGCAGCGGCCGGTGGACCCGCGCGGGGTCAGCCGGCGGGCGTCTTCGGGGGCAGGACCGGCTCCTCGGCGTCCGGCTCGCCGGCCTGGAGCACCCGGCCGCGCTGGAGTTCGGCGTTGATCTGCACACCGAGCATCAGCGCCGAGTTGGACAGGTAGAGCCAGACCAGGAACGCGATGACCGCCCCGAGGCTGCCGTAGGTGGCGTCGTACGAACCGAAGTTGGCGACGTACAGGCCGAAACCGAAGGAGGCGAGGAACCAGGCGAACAGGGCGACCGCGCCGCCCGGGGTCAGCCAGCGGAACCGGGGCTGCCGGACGTTGGGCGCGATCCAGAACAGCAGGCTCAGCAGCACCATCATGATCAGTGTGAGCACGGGCCACTTGGCGACGCTCCACGCCGTACGGGCCAGTCCACCGGCGTTGACCAGGTCACCCACCGCGTCGGTGACGGGACCGCTGACGATCAGCCCGGTCGCGACGACCGCCAGCAGCACCAGCGTGACCGCCGCCAGCCCGATCTGCATCGGCCGCAGCTTCCAGATCGGGCGCCCCTCCTCGACCCCGTAGACGGCGTTCGAGGCCCGGGTGAACGCCCCGATGAAACCGGAGGCCGACCAGAGGGCGCCGAGCAGGCCGAAACTCAGCAGCACGCTGGCCGAGTCGCTCTGGTCGACCACGCCCCGGACCACGCTGACGAAGCCCTCGTTCGCCACCACCGAGCCGGCGCCCACGTCCCGGGCCAGGTCCAGCACGGTGTCGACGGTCTGCTCGCCGTTGGACACCAGCCCGACCAGGGCGACCACCACGATCGTGGACGGGAAGAGCGCGAGCACCCCGTAGTAGGTCAGCGCGGCGGCCCAGTCCGCGCAGTTGTCCTTCACGAAGTTGCGCCCGCTGCGTACGAGTACCCCGCGCCACGTCCGCCAGCTCAACTGGCGTACCCGGCGGGGGAGCCGCCGTGGCCGCTGCCCGGTGAGCGCCGCGCCGGGTTCCGTCGTCGTCATGCCCGCTCCCTGTGCCCCCGGCCCGGATGACCCGGTGCCTCCGGCGTCGCCTGGCCCGCCGGTACCCTCGCCCGGAAATCGACAAACCCGACCCGTTTGCCGGCCGGGCGTGGGGGAACGGTCAACACGGAAACCCAGCGAACGCGGAGGAGGACGAGATGCCCGGGCGCGAGGTACTGCCCAGCACGCTGCGACGCTCCCCCAAGAAGGCGCAGCGCACCTGGGAGAAGACGCACGACTCGGCCGTGGAGACGTACGGCGAGGGGGAGCGGGCGCACCGCACCGCCTTCGCCGCCGTCAAGCACGAGTTCGAGAAGGTGGGCGACCACTGGGAGCCCAAGGGCCGCAAGGGTCCGAGCGACCGCCAGGCGGCCGGCGGCGGACCGGAGCGCCGCGCGCCCACCGCCGGCGGGGTGGACGCCAACGCCACCAAGGACCACCTGATGAAGGTGGCCCGCAAGCTCGACGTGCCCGGCCGCTCGTCGATGACGAAGCCGGAACTGGTCAAGGCCATCGAGAAGGCGAACAACCGCCAGACCGCCAAGGCCCGCGGTCGCTGAGCACGCCATCCGGGTACGCGACGCAGAGGCTGTCCGCACGCGGACAGCCTCTGCGTCGGGCTCGGGACAGCCGTGGCCCACGACCCGGGACAGCCTGCCCGTGGTTCACCAGTGGCCGCCGCCGGGCGCCTCGATGTGGACCGCCTTCGTCGCGGTGAACTCGTCCAGCAGCTCCGGCCCGTAGCCGAAGCCGTGGCCGCTGCCCCGACGCGGGTGCGCGGCGCCGCCGGGGGCCCCGCCGAACACCGCGTTGACCTTCACCGTGCCGACGGGCAGCTCCCGCCAGGCGCGCTGGGCGTGGCTCATCGACCCGGTCAGCACCGTCGCGGCCAGCCCGTACGGGGAGTCGGCGGCGCACCGCAGCCCCTCGGAGTACGAGTCGACGGCGACGATCGCCGCGACCGGCCCGAACGTCTCCTCCCGCACCACCGTCATGTCGTGGCGGCAGTCGCTCAGCACGGTCGCCGGGTAGAACGCCCCCGGCCCGTCGGGCAGTACGCCCCCGCAGCGGATCCGCGCGCCCTGAGCCACCGCCGCGGTCACCTGCCCGTGCACGTGGTCGCGGTG
Organism: Micromonospora sp. NPDC049051; assembly: GCF_043197575.1. Classification (NCBI taxonomy): domain Bacteria; kingdom Bacillati; phylum Actinomycetota; class Actinomycetes; order Micromonosporales; family Micromonosporaceae; genus Micromonospora; species Micromonospora sp. NPDC049051. Next base: position 213,832 of record NZ_JBICTL010000002.1, on the reverse strand, counting down.
CCGCCGGTCCACCAGCGGCCCCAGCTCCGTACGCGGGTCACCGCCCGGCCCTGTCCGCAACTGTTCGGCCCGCTCCACCAGCGCCTGCGTGAAGTCCTCCGCGACGTCCCGGTGCACGTAGATCCGCTCCACCGCGACGCAGATCTGCCCCGCGTTGGCGAACGCGCCGACAGCCGCCTGCCCGGCCGCCCAGACCGGATCGACGTCGCCGTCCACGACGAGCGGGTCGCTGCCGCCGTTCTCCAGCAGCACCTTCGCGCCGGTGCGCGCCGCCGCGGCCGCGATGGCCCGCCCGGTGGCGGTGGAGCCGACGTGGGCGACGACGTCGACCTCCTGCGCGGCCAGCGCCGCGCCGACCTCCGGGCCGCCGGTCAGCAGCGACAACACCCCGGGCGGCAGCGCGGAGTCCAGCGCCTTCGCCAGCAGCCACCCGGTCGCCGGGGCACGCTCGCTCGGCTTGTGCACCACCACGTTGCCGGTGACCAGGGCCGCGCCGAGCAGCCCGCAGGAGACCGCCACCGGGTCGTTCCACGGCGTGATCGCGGCGACCACCCCGCGCGGCTGCGGCACCATGAAGTCGAGGGCGTGGGTGCCGCCGTGCAGGGTCCGCCCGCCGCGCACCGGGGCCAGCTCCGCGTACTGTCGCAGCGTGCCGATCCCCGCCTCCACGCCGCCCCGCGCGTCCGACAGCGGCTTGCCCATCTCCGCTGTCGTCGCCCGGGCCAGGTCGTCGGCCGCCGCCGCCACGGCGTCCGCGGCCCGGTGCAGGGCTGCCGCCCGTTCCGCCGGGGCGGTCGCCGCCCACTCCGCCGCGACGCCGCGCGTCGCCTCCACCGCCTTGCCGACCTCGTCGGCCGTCGCCACCGGCGCCGAGCTGACCGGGGAGCCGTCGGCCGGATCGTGTACGACCAACTCGCCACCCTCGCCGCCCGCGCCCCACACTCCGCCTATGAGCTGCGCAACCGTGTACATGGCAGTGCATGCCCCGGCCCCGGCCCGGCAAACGCGTTTCGCCCGGTTGTCGGCCGGGTAGGCGGATCTGATGAGTTCCCCCGGCGCGGAGAGCGCGGACGCCGTCGTCGTCGGAGCCGGCCACAACGGCCTGGTCGCCGCCAACCTGATGGCCGACGCGGGCTGGGACGTTCTCGTGTTGGAGGCCACCGCGGCCCCCGGCGGTGCCGTGCGTTCCGCCGAGGTGACCGCCCCCGGCTACCTGAGCGACCTCTACAGCTCCTTCTACCCGCTCGGCTACGCCTCGCCCGTGCTGCGTGGGCTGGGGCTGGACCGGTACGGGCTGCGCTGGCGGCACTCCCCGGACGTGCTGGCCCACCTGCTGCCCGACGGACGGGCGGCGGTGCTCAACCGCGACCCGGAGGCCACGGCGGCGTCGCTGGAGGCGTTCGCGCCGGGCGACGGCAAGCGCTGGCTGCACGCGTACGACGACTGGCGTCAGGTGGCCGAGCCGATGCTGGAGACCATCACCACGCCCTTCCCGCCGGTACGCGGGGGCCTGACCCTGCTGCGCCGGCTGCGGGTGGCCGGGGCGCTGCGACTGGCCCGACGGCTGGTGGTGCCGGTGCGCAAGCTCGGCGACGAACTCTTCGATGGCGAGGGCGGCCCGGCGTTGCTGGCCGGTTGCGCCCTGCACACCGACCTCTCACCTGAGGAGGCCGGCTCGGGCGTGTACGGCTGGCTGCTCGCCATGCTCGGTCAGCAGGTCGGCTGGCCGGTCCCCGACGGCGGCGCGCAGAAGATCACCGACGCGCTGGTGGCCCGGTTGACCGAGCGCGGCGGCCGGATCCTCTACGGCGCACACGTCGACCGGGTGCTGACGGCCCGCGGCCGGGCGATGGGCGTGCGTACCGTCGGCGGCACCCTCTGGCAGGCCCGCCGCGCGGTGCTCGCCGACGTCCCCGCCCCCGCCCTCTACCTTGACCTGGTCGGCGCGGCGGCGCTGCCGCCCCGGCTGGTGGAGGACCTGGCCCACTTCCGCTGGGACGGCTCGACGCTCAAGGTGGACTGGGCGCTGTCGGCTCCGGTGCCGTGGACCAACCGGGCGGTCGCCACCGCCGGCACGGTGCACCTCGGCGCGGACCTGGACGGGCTCACCAGCTACGCCGCCGCGCTGGCCCGCAAGGAGATCCCGCGCGACCCGTTCCTGCTGCTGGGACAGATGACGGTGGCCGACCCGAGCCACTCGCCGCCGGGCACCGAGTCGCTGTGGTCGTACACCCACCTGCCGTTTCGCCGGCACTGGCGCGCCGAGGACATCGCCGCGCACGTCGAGCGGATGGAACAGGTGCTGGAGGAGGCGGCCCCGGGCTTCCGGAGCCTCATCGTCGGGCGGCACGTGGCCGGCCCGGCCGACCTGGAGGCGGGCGACCCCAGCCTGGTCGGCGGCGCGCTGGGCGGTGGCACGGCTGCCGCGTACCAGCAGCTGTTCCTGCGCCCGATCCCCGGCCTGGGCCGCGCGGACACACCGGTGGACCGGCTCTTCCTGGCCAGCGCGTCGGCGCACCCGGGCGGCGGCGTGCACGGCGCCCCGGGCGCGAACGCCGCCCGCGCCGCGCTGGCCCGCGACCGCGCCCTCACCGGCCCGTTGTACGCGGCCGGAATCGACGCCGCGCACCGGGCGGTCTACCGCTGACCGCCCCTGGTGCCGCTGACCGCCGCTGGTGCCGCTGACTGCCCCTGGTGTCGGTGTCCGCCGCTGGTGCCGCTGACTGCCCCTGGTGTCGGTGCCCTCCGCTGGTGCCGGTGCCCGCCCCTGGTGCCGGTGTCCGCCGCTGGTGCCGCTGACCGCCCCCGGTGCCCGCCGCCGTTGGCCCGACCTGCTGACTGCATCCGGGTTCTGACACAGCCGCCCGATCCCGGGAAGCCCTGGCCTACCTGCGCGACTTCCTGGCCCGACGCGGGCGACGCTTGGACCGGACTGGGTTACGCAGAGTGAGGCCACTGTGGGTGGAGGGGGATCATTGCTTCGCCCTTTGCTCTGCAGCCATATACGCAACGGTTACTGAAGGTGACCTCTGCTGGCTGCCGCGCCCGTGTCGCCGATCGCAAAAGTCCAGCTCGGTGAGCTGGTGCGTCCGTGGCTGCAGAGCAAAGGGCCGACGGGGAGGTTGGGGTGCCTTCACGCGAGGGTCACTCAAAGTGAGGTGACGGTTGGTAGTCGTGGGGCGCGGTGATCGGACGGCTCGGCGGGTGAGGGTCTCTCAGGCGCCCGCCAGCCGCCCACCTGCTGGGGCCAGGCCGGGCTACGCCGATCCGCCTCGCCCCGCCCCGCCATGCCCGCCCAAGCCCTGCCGCCTCGCCCGCTGTCGCGCTGCCTTGCCCGCCGTCCTCCACTGCGCTGCCCGCCGTTCCCCGACTGCGCTGCCTGCCGCCTCGCCAGTCGGGCGGGCCGTTGGCTCGTCCGACCCACCCGCCGGGGTCCGGCAGGAGGCATGGCAAGGCGGTGGGGCGGCAGTGCCCGGGTGGGCGGCGACGGCGGGCAGAAGGCAGGGCGGAGGGTGGGGGATCGAGAGGCCGGGCGGACCCGACGCGTCAGCGTTCGATGTTGCGGTGCTTGCTGCGCAGCTTGAACGGCATCAGCGCGCTCTCGATCTTGGTCGCGGTGGTCATCTTGGACGCGCCGTCGCGCCGCTCCTCGAAGCGGATCGGCACCTCCAGGATGGTGTGCCCCAGCTTGGTGGCCAGGTAGTGCATCTCCACCTGGAAGCTGTAGCCGTTGGACTGCACCCGCTCCAGGCCGATGTCGCGCAGCGCGTCCGCCCGCCAGATCTTGAAGCCGGCGGTGAGGTCGCGGATCCGGACCCGCAGCAGCGTGTGCACGTACAGGTTGGCCCAGCCGCTGAGCGCCCGCCGGTAGAGCGGCCAGTTCTCGTCCAGTTCGCCGCCGGGCACGTACCGGGAGCCGATCACCACGCCGGCCTGGGTGGAGAGCAGCGCGCCGAGCATGCCCGGCAGCGCCTCCGGCGGGTGCGACAGGTCGGCGTCCATCTGCGCCACGTACTCGGCGCCGCCGTCGAGGGCGCGCCCCATGCCGTCCACGTACGCCCGGCCCAGGCCCTCCTTGCCCGCCCGGTGCACGACCTCGACCCGGTCGGGGTGCTCGATGGCCAGCTTGTCGGCCACCTCGCCCGTGCCGTCCGGCGAGTTGTCGTCGGCGACCAGGATCTTCAGGCCCGGCAGTGGCAGGGCCAGCAGTCGCTCGACCAGCACCGGGAGGTTGCCCGCCTCGTTGTAGGTGGGAACCACGACGGTCAGGCGTGCGTCCCGCCACGGCACGGGCAACTGCACGGGTTCGATCATGTCGGACATCCTCGGTCGGCGGACAGGGCTCCCTGAGAGCGTAGCCAGTTGCCACATCCGGGTCGAAAAGGCCACCCCTACCGCCCCGTCTTCCGCCCCCGACGAGGACGGATCCGGGTCAGCAGAGGCGCCGGACCAGCGCGGTGAGGGCCACCGTCAACCCGGCCAGCGCGACGCCGGAGACGGCCGGCGCTGCGTCACCCGTCCCCCTTCTGCCGCATCGCGATGTCGGCCAGCCGCCTCAGGGTCTCCTTGTTGCGCTGGTGCAGCACCAGGTCGTTGACCTTGTTGCGCACCCACCGCAGCGGGCCGGCGGCGAAGTCCTCGCCGATGCGTACGCGCGTCGCGCCCGTGCCCACCGCCTCGAGGGTGAACACGACGACGGCCTCCCCGGCGGGCCAGAGGCCGGCGCGCAGCACCAACCGGTGCGGCGGCTCGCAGGTCAGCACCGTGGACGAGTCGTGCAGCGAGAACGGCCACGGCCCGGCCTTGTGGTGCAGCTGGCTGCCCACCCGGGGCCAGGCGTCGTCCACGTCGCGCACGTGCACCGTGCCCACGACCCAGTCGCTGTACGTCCAGCCGTCCGCGAGCACCGCCCAGACCTGCTGCGGGGAAGCGTCGATCACTTTCTCCACAATCGCCACTAAGCTCCCATACCCCGGGCGTGGCCGAGGCTAACGGCGCCGGTGGGTTAGCTTCTCCCCGGCGACGGGTATCGGCACGTTTACTCCCCGGGGCGCAGGGAACCCGCCGGCTGTGCGACAGGACCAGGTGGAGCCGGATCAGCGCAGGTCAGCCCGGGTTTTTGCCGGCGCTGGCGTGGCGGGGTCCGGGCCCGTCCTGTTCGACGCGGTGCTGCTGGACCGCGACGGCACGCTGATCGAGGACGTGCCGTACAACGGCGATCCCGAGAAGGTACGGCCGATGCCGGGGGCACGGGCCGCCCTGGACCGGTTGCGGGCGGCGGGCCTGCGGCTGGCGGTGGTGACGAACCAGTCGGGCCTGGCCCGGGGCCTGTTCACCGAGGCGCAGATGCGGGCGGTGCACGCCCGGGTCGAGCAGCTGCTGGGGCCGTTCGACGCCTGGGCGGTGTGTCCGCACGACGACGGTGACGGTTGCGGGTGCCGCAAGCCGGCGCCGGGGCTGGTGCACGCGGCGGCACGGCAGTTGGGCACGGTGCCGTCGCGGTGCGTGCTGGTGGGGGACATCGGGCGGGACATGACCGCCGCGTCGGCCGCAGGCGCGTCCGCGATCCTGGTGCCCACGCCGGTGACCCGACCGCAGGAGGTGGCCGCCGCGCCGCAGGTGGCGCCCGACCTGCCGGCGGCGGTGGCGGAGATCCTGCGCCGGCAGGCGGCGGTCGACCCGGGCGGCGGGCGGCGGGCGGGGACGGTGCTGGTGGTACGCGCCGACTCGGCGGGGGACGTGCTGGTCACCGGGCCCGGCATCCGGGCCGTCGCCGCCGGCGCCGAGCGGGTGGTACTGCTGTGCGGGCCACGGGGACGCGCCGCGGCGGAACTCCTGCCCGGCGTCGCCGAGATCGTCGAGCACCGGCTGCCCTGGATCGACCCCGAGCCCGAGCAGGTCGACCCCGCCGACATGCGTCAGCTCGTCGACCGACTCGCCGCCGTGGACGCCGACGAGGCCGTCGTCTTCACCAGCTTCCACCAGTCGCCCCTGCCCCTGGCGCTGCTGCTGCGCCTGGCCGGCATCCGCCGGGTCAGCGCCATCAGCGACGACTACCCGGGCAGCCTGCTCGACGTACGGCACCGCGTGCCGGCCGGCGTACCCGAAGCGGAACGCGCGCTGTCGCTCGCCGCCGCCGCCGGATTCCCCCTCGCCGACCACGACGGACCCGCCCTGCGCCTGGGGCCGGTGCCGGCCCCGCCGCCGGAGGCCGGCGCGCCGGGATACGTGGTGCTGCACCCCGGCTCGGCGGCGCAGGCCCGGGGCTGCCCACCCGAGCTGGCGGCGCGGATCGCCCTCGCCCTGACCGCCGCCGGCCACCGGGTGGTGGTCACCGGCGGCCCCGACGAGCGGGAACTGACCGCCCGGGTGGCCGGCGACGTCGCCGTCGACCTGGGCGGGCGGACCGGCCTCGCCGGGCTGGCCGCGACGATCGCCGGCGCCGGCGCGGTCGTGGTCGGCAACACCGGCCCCGCCCACCTCGCCGCCGCCCACGGCGTGCCGGTGGTCAGCCTCTTCGCCCCCACCGTCCCGTTCGGGCAGTGGGGGCCGTGGCGGGTGCCCACGGTACGCCTCGGCGACGCGGAAGCGCCCTGCCGGGACACCCGGGCGGCCCGCTGCCCGGTGCCCGGACACCCCTGCCTCAGCGGCGTCGAACCCGGTCAGGTCCTCGACGCGCTGCGGCTGCTCGGGGTGCGCCCACCGCCCACCCCGGCGGGGCGGCCGGCGTCGCCCGGCGGCCGGGAAGCCGGCGCGCTGGCGGCAGCCGACACCGGCGGGAGCGGCTGATGAACCTGCTGCTCTGGCACGTGCACGGCTCCTGGACCACGTCGTTCGTGCACGGCAAGCACCGGTACCTGGTGCCCGTCACCCCGGACCGGGGCCCCTACGGCCTCGGCCGCGCGCGCACCTACCCGTGGCCCGACACGGCCGTCGAGGTGACCCCCGAGCAGCTGCGCACCGCCGACGTGGACCTGGTCGTCCTGCAACGCCCCGAGGAGATCGACCTCGCCGAGCGGTGGCTCGGCCGGCGGCCCGGCCGCGACGTTCCCGCCGTCTACGTCGAGCACAACACGCCCAAGGACGGCGACGTGCCCAACAGCCGCCACCCGATGGCCGACCGCGACGACCTGCTCATCGCCCACGTGACCGGCTTCAACCAGCTCTTCTGGGACACGGGCGCCACCCGTACCACAGTGGTCGACCACGGGATCGTCACCCCTGCCGCCGAGTACACGGGTGAACTCGACCGGCTCGCCGTGGTGATCAACGAACCGGTACGCCGCTGGCGGGTCACCGGCACCGACCTGCTGCCCCGCTTCGCCGAGATCGCCCCGCTGGACGTCTTCGGCATGAAGGTCGCCGGGCTGGCCGAGCACCTGGGCCTGCCGGCCGACCGGATCGCCAGCCACGACGACATCCCCCAGCACCGGATGCACGCCGAGTTGGGGCGGCGGCGGGCGTACCTGCACCTGTGCCGGTGGACGTCGCTGGGGCTGAGCCTCATCGAGGCGATGTCCATCGGGATGCCGGTGGTCGCGCTCGCCGCCACCGAGGCGGCGATGGCGGTGCCGCCCGGGGCGGGAGCGCTGTCCACCCGGCTCGACACCCTGCTCGACGCCGCCCGCCGGTTCGTCGACGACCCGGCGGCGGCACGCCGGGCGGGCGAGCAGGCCCGCACCGCCGCCCGCAACCGCTACGGCCTCGACCGTTTCCTCGCCGACTGGGACCGGCTGCTGGAGGAGGAAGTATGCGCATCGCGATGATCTCGGAGCACGCCAGCCCGCTCGCCATCCTGGGCGGCGAGGACGCCGGCGGTCAGAACACGCATGTCGCCGAGCTCTCCGCCGCCCTCGCGGCCGCCGGACATGACGTGCGGGTCTACACCCGCCGCGACGCCGTCGACCTGCCGGTCACGGTACGCAGCCCCGACGGCTACGACGTGGTGCACGTCCCGGCGGGGCCGGCCGAGCCGGTCGCCAAGGACGCCCTGCTGCCGCACATGAAGGAGTTCAGCCGCTGGCTGGTCGAGCGGTGGCGGGGCACCGACTGGGTGCCCGAGGTGATCCACGCGCACTTCTGGATGAGCGGCCTCGCCGCCCTGGCCGCCGGCCGGCAGACCGGGGTGCCGGTCGTGCAGACGTACCACGCCCTGGGGGTGGTCAAGCGGCGGTACCAGGGCGTGCAGGACACCAGCCCGGCCCGCCGGATCGGCTACGAGCGGGAGCTGGGCCGGGCCGTCGACCGGGTCATCGCCCAGTGCCGCGACGAGGTCGGCGAACTGGTCCGGATGGGCGTGCCCCGGTCCCGGATGACGGTCGTGCCGTCCGGCGTCAACCTGGGCACGTTCGCCCCGCTCGGGCCGACCGCCGAACGGCAGGACGGCCGGCCGCGGATCCTGACCGTGGGCCGGCTGGTCGAGCGCAAGGGCTTCCAGACCGTCGTGCGGGCCATGGCGTACGTGCCGGAGGCCGAGTGCGTGGTGGTCGGCGGGCCGCCCGCCGGGCTGCTGGAGACCGACCCGTACGCCCGCCGGCTGCGCGCCCTCGCGGTCAGTTGCGGGGTGGCAGACCGGGTGCGGCTGGTCGGGGCGGTGCCCCGCGAGGAGATGGGCCGCTGGTACCGCTCGGCGGACGTCCTGGTGGCCGCGCCCTGGTACGAGCCGTTCGGGCTCACCCCGCTGGAGGCGATGGCCTGCGGCGTGCCCGTGGTCGGTACGGCCGTCGGCGGGATCAAGGACACCGTGGTCGAGGGCGTCACCGGCGACCTGGTGCCGGCCCGGGACCCCCGCGCGCTGGGCGCCGCGATCCAGGGGCTGCTCGACGACCGGATCCGCCGCTTCGCGTACGCGACGGCGGCGCGGGAGCGGGCCCGGCGGCGGTACTCCTGGGCGGCCACGGCAGAGCGGCTCGTGGAGGTCTACGGTGACGTCGCATCCGTCCGCCGGCCGACCGGGGTGGTGGCCGGATGACGGAGGCCACCCCGCTGGACGCGCACCTGACCAACCTGGCGGCGGCGCTGGTGCCCTTCCGGCGGCACGAGACGCTGCTGGCCCGGTGGGGCGCGGAGCTCGCGGGCCGGCTGGTCGACGGCGCCCGGCTGCTGGTGGCCGGCAACGGGGGCAGCGCCGCCGAGGCGCAGCACCTCACCGCCGAACTCGTCGGCAAGCTCCACGACGACCGCCAGCCCCTGTCCGCCATCGCGCTGCACGCCGAGACCTCGGCGATGACCGCCATCGGCAACGACTACGGCTACGACGAGGTCTTCGCCCGCCAGGTGCGCGCCCACGGCCGCGCCGGCGACGTCCTGCTGCTGCTGTCGACCAGCGGCGCCAGCGCCAACCTGCTCGCCGCCGCCCGCGCCGGCCGCGACGGCGGACTCACCTGCTGGGCCCTGACCGGCCCCACCCCCAACCCCCTGGCGGAGCTGTGCCACGACGTCCTCGCCGTCGGCTCGCCCGACAGCCAGGTCGTCCAGGAACTCCACCTCGTGACCAGCCACCTCCTCTGCGAGTACGTCGAGCGGGCGCTGCCGGTGGCGCCCGTACGGACCGGGGTCGAGGTGGTGCTCGACGGCGGAGCGGGTCGGCAGGCCCGGGGCGTGATGAGGAGGGAAGCGTGAGGGGACCCGTCGTGGTGGTCGGTGACACCCTGCTGGACCGGGACGTCGAGGGGGTGGTGAACCGGCTCTGCCCGGACTCGCCGGTGCCGGTGCTGGACGAGACCGCGCACGTCGACCGGCCCGGCGGCGCCGGGCTCGCCGCCGTCTTCGCCGCCGCGCAGGGCGCCGACGTGGTGCTGGTGACCGCGCTGGCGGACGACGCGGGCGGGGCCCGGCTCAGCTCGTTGCTCACCGACGCCGGCGTGCAGGTGTATCCCCTCGGGCTCAGTGGCGGCACGCCCGAGAAGGTCCGGCTGCGGGCCCGGGGCCGGGTGCTGCTGCGCCACGACCGGGGCGGCGCGGACGGCACACCGGGCGAGCCGTCGGAGGCGGTGCTGCGGATGATCGCGCGGGCCTCCGCCGTGCTGGTCAGCGACTACGGGCGGGGCGTCGCCCGGCAGCCCGCGCTGCGGGCGGCGTTGGCCGCCACCCGGGCGCCGGTGGTCTGGGACCCGCACCCGCGGGGGCCGGCGGCCGTCGCGGGCGTGCACCTCGTGACCCCCAACGAGTCCGAGGTGCGGGAGCTGGTCACGGTCGCGCCGGGCGCGAGCCGGCTGGCGACGGCGGCACGGGGCGCGCAGGGGTTGCGTCAACGCTGGCACGCCGGCGCGGTCGCGGTGACCCTGGGCGGGGACGGCGCGCTGCTCTGCCACGCGGGCGCGACGCCGATGGTGGTGCCCGCCCCGATCACCGCCGAGGGGGACACCTGCGGCGCAGGCGACCGGTTCGCGGCCACCGCCAGCCTGGCCCTGGCGCGGGGGGCGCTGGTCTCCGAGGCGGTGCAGGAGGCGGTGGCCGAGGCGTCGGCGTACGTGGCCGGTGGGGGAGTGGCGACGGCGCTGCCGAGGCCGGCGCGTCCGCTCCCGCCGGCGGTCTCCAGCCCGGGCGGCGAGCGCGTCGGCGTGGCCGCGGCGGCCGGCGTGGTGTCGGCGGTACGCGCGGCCGGCGGCACGGTGGTGGCCACCGGTGGCTGCTTCGACCTGCTGCACGCCGGGCACGTGGCGACGTTGCAGGCGGCCCGGCAGCTCGGCGACTGCCTGGTGGTCTGCCTCAACTCCGACGCCAGCGTGGCGGGGCTGAAGGGCCCGGACCGGCCGGTGACCCCGCAGGGCGACCGGGCCCGGCTGCTCGCGGCGCTGGGCTGCGTCGACGCGGTCATGATCTTCGACGAGTCCACCCCGCACGCGGCGCTGTCGTGGCTGCGGCCGGACGTGTGGGTGAAGGGCGGCGACTACGCCGGCGACGGCGGAGAGCCGGCCCTGCCCGAGGCGGAGGTGCTGCGCCGGTGGGGCGGGAACGCGGTGGTGGTGCCGTACCTGGACGGCCGCTCCACCACCGGGCTGATCGCCGCCGCCCGCTCCACCGGCGTCGTCGGACCGGATGGCGGGCCGCCGCTCACCGACACCGTGCCGCCGGCCGGCCCCGCCCCCGGCGGCGCGTCGGGCAGGCCCGGCGGTGAGCCCGGACGGGCGCGGGCCAGCCTCGCCAGGCCGACGCCGGCGGAGGGCGACCGGTGAGCGGCGGGTCGCCCGGCGTGGGGCGCACCGTGCTGGTCACGGGCGGATCGAGCGGCCTGGGCGCCGCCGTGGTCGCGGCCGTGGCCCGGGACGGCGGACGGCCGCTGGTGCTGGACCGGCAGGCGCCCGCCGACGGGGTGCCGTGGGTGGAGTGCGACCTGGCCGACACCCGCGCCGCGGAGGCCGCCACGCGGCAGCTGGCCGAGCGCTCGGGCGGGCTGGACGCGGTGGTCACCGCGGCGGGGATGGACGTGCCGGGGAAGCTGGCGGACGTGCCCGGCGAGACCTGGGACCGGATCGTGGCCGTGGACCTGCTCGCCACGGCGGCCGTGGTACGGGCCGCGCTGCCCTTCCTGGAGGCATCCCGGGGCAGCATCGTCACCGTCGCCTCCACGCTGGGGGTGAAGGCCGTCGCCGACGCGACCGCGTACTGCGCGGCGAAGTTCGGGGTCGTCGGCTTCACCCGGGCGCTCGCCGCCGAACTGGCCGGCAGGGTGGGGGTCACCCTGCTCGTCCCCGGCGGGATGCGCACGGCCTTCTTCGACGAGCGCGACGCCGCGTACAAGCCCGGGCCCGACGCCGTGCTGAACGATCCCGCCGACACCGCCGCCGCCATCATGTTCGCGCTGTCGCAACCCGCCGGCTGCGCCGTGCGCGAGATGGTCGTCTGCGCCGACCAGGAGACCTCCTACCCGTGATCCTCGCCCTGCGCGCGCTCGGCGTCGGCGACCTCGCCACCGCCGCCCCGGTCCTGCGCGCCCTGCGCGCCGCCCATCCGGACCGGGAACTCGTCCTCGCCGCGCCCGGCTGGCTGGCGCCGCTGGTCGACCTGGTCGGCGGCGTCGACCGGCTGGTGCCCACCGACGGGCTCGGCCGCCCCGACGCGGCCCTGCGGTCGCCGTACGCCGCCGTCAACCTGCACGGTCGGGGCCCCGAGTCGCACCGGATGCTCGCCGGCACCCGCCCCGGCCGGCTGCTCGCGTACGCCAGCCCGGAGGCCGGTCACCACGACGGCCCCGCCTGGCGCGCCGACGAACACGAAGTCGACCGCTGGTGCCGGTTGCTCGACTGGTACGGCATCCCCGCCGACCGTACGGACCTGGACCTGCGGCGCCCGGCCGCCGGCGACGTCCCGACCGGGGTGACCGTGCTGCACCCGGGTTCCAAGATCCCGGCGAAGCGCTGGCCGCCCGGGCGGTTCGCCGCGCTGGCCCGGACCCTGGCCGCCCGGGGGCACCGGGTGGTGCTCACCGGCAGCCCCGCCGAGCGGGCGACGGCGCAGCGGATCGCGCAGGCGGCCGGACTGCCCGCCGACGCGGTGCTGGCCGGCCGTACGGACCTGGGCCGGCTGGCCGCGCTGGTCGCGTACGCCCGGTTGGTGGTCAGTGGGGACACGGGCGTGGCGCACCTGGCGACCGGCTACCGCACCGCCTCGGTGGTGCTCTTCGGGCCGGTCTCCCCGGCGTTGTGGGGGCCGCCGCCGGAGCGGGACCGGCACCGGGCGCTCTGGGCGGGCGTGGAGGGTTCGCCCAGGTGGGAGGGGGTAGGAAGCCATCCGACGTTGGCGGCCATCGGGGTCGACGAGGTGGTGGCCGCCGTGGACGAGGTGGAACGGGCGGTGCGGGTCTCCGGTGCGGTTGCGGCGTAGCGACCCGGGCAGACCGGGGTACGGGCGGCGCCGGCGCGGTCGGGGCTGGCTCTTCCTCGACCCGTCGGGGCAGCCGGTGCGCGAGGGCGACCAGCTGGGCCGGCTGCGCGAGCTGGTGATCCCGCCCGCCTGGCGGGACGTCTGGATCTGCCCGTACCCGAACGGGCACATCCAGGCCACCGGCATCGACGCGGCCGGACGCAAGCAGTACCTCTACCACCCGACGTGGCGCGAGAAGCGCGACGAGGCGAAGTTCGACCACGTGCTGGAGGTGGCCCGCCGGCTGCCGGTGCTGCGCGAGCGGGTCGGGCGGGACCTGGCCGGCCGGGGGCTGCACCGCGACCGGGTGCTGGCGACGGTGACCCGGCTGCTGGACATGGGGACGTTCCGCGTCGGCAGCGACCAGTACGCGGCCGGCGACGACCCGACGTTCGGCGTGGCGACCCTGCGCCCCGAGCACGCCCGCTCCCGGGGCGGCTGTGTGGTGTTCGAGTTCCCCGCGAAGGGCGGCGTCGAGCAGGTGCGTCGCATCGAGGACCCGGAGCTGTGCCGGGTGCTGATCAACCTGCGTCGCCGGCGGCGGTCGGCGGACCGGCTCTTCGGCTACCGCGACGGCGGGGACTGGCGCGACGTGCGCAGCGACGAGGTCAACGAGTACCTGCGTGACGCCAGCGGCGGCGAGATGACGGCGAAGGACTTCCGCACCTGGCACGCCACGGTGCTGGCGGCGACCGAGCTGGCGACGGTGGGGCCGCCGCGCTCGGCCACCGCCGGCAGGCGGGCGGTGGCGGCGGTGATGCGTGACGTCGCGGAGCTGCTCGGCAACACCCCCACCGTGGCCCGCACGTCCTACGTCGACCCGCGCGTGGTCGACCTCTTCCACGACGGCGTGGTCGCCCCGGTCGACCCCGCGACGCCGCGCGAGAAGGCCGAGCTGATCGTGCTCGAACTGCTGGAGGACGCCTGAGGCGGCCCGGCGCCGTGCTCAGCGGGGGTGCCGGGACCGGACGGCCGCCCGCCTCCCCCGTGGCGGCGGGCGGCGCGCCACGGCCCCCGTCGGCGGTCCGACCCCCGCCGTGGAGGGGAGGGATCGGCCACCGCCGTCAGTCTGCCCCGACCGGGTTGACCGTGGACGCCGCCGGGTTGACTCTTCGTGCCGTCCTACTCCGCCTGGCCGGCTCGCCAGACCTGCGGCCCGACGCCGTGCGCCTTGCGGAAGACCCGGCTGAAGTGCGCCTTGTCGGGGAAGCCCCAGCGGGCCCCGATCGCCTGGATCGGCTGGCCGCGCAGGCCGGGGTCGGCGAGGTCGTGGCGGCACCGCGCCAGCCGCAGCTCGCGGATGTACGACGCGACCGTCGACTCCTCGGCCTCGAAGAGCCGGTGCAGGGTACGCAGCGAGACGTGGTGCGCGTCCGCCACGACCTGCGGGCTCAGCGTCGCGTCCCCGAGATGCCGCTGGATGTACGCCCGCATCTGGGTGACGAGGGCGCGCCGGCGGACCTCGGTCGGCACCGCGTCCTCGGCCACCAGGTGCCGACCGAGCATCGTGGACACCAGGTCGAGCCCGACGGTGCCGAGGCGGGCGGCGTCGGCGGCGTGGTACTGCTCGGGATGGTGGGCGATCTGGAGGAGGAACTGGGCCAGCAGCGCGCCGATCCCCTCGGTGCCCGACATCCGGCCGCCGAGCAGCGGCGCCAGCCGGTCCGGTGACAGCGGCAGCGCGGCGTGCGGGATGACCACCACGATGGACCGGGCCGGGTCGCGGCCGCCGTCGTCGCCGAGGTGCCGCACCTCGTGCGGTCGCGACCCGTCGTAGAAGATGAACTCGCGGGGCCCCAGCACGCTGCGCTGACCGGCCTGGCTGACCGCCCCGTCACCGTTGACGGTGAGCGCCAGCGTGTAGATCTCGGGGGCGGACTCGCGCGTCAGCCGGGAGCTACCCACTGCCTCCAGGGACGGATACCGGTAGTTGATCACCCGGAGCGGGTCGAGTTCGACGATCTCCGCCCGGGCGGCGAAGTCGTGCGCGTGCTCGGTGCTGATCCGCAGCGGCGACGCCGCACGCGCCACCAGGTCGAGCCACATCTCGAAGCGTTCGGCCGCCGGCACCTGCTCGGTGTCCACCGTGGTCCGCCGAAGCATCCGCTCCCCCCGTCCTCGCGCCGGTCCGGTGGCCATTGTCCATCGTGGCCACCGGCGGCTCAGTCCGTGGCCGTCCGGCTGCGGATCAGCACCTCGACGCCGTCGAGGATCCGGTCGAGGCCGAACCGCCACTCCTCGTCGAACTCCTCCTCCGACTCGATCTCGGCGTCCGTCAGCAGCTCGCGGATGGCGGGGTAGGGGCCGTGCCGGGTCAGCCGGGCGAGCTGCTGCCAGTACCGCGCGCCGACGTCGTCCGGGCTGAGCTGCTCGCGTGCCGCCGCCTCGGTCATGTCGGCGGTGAGCGTGGCCCAGTACCGGGCGTACCCGTTGACCAGCAGGATGGTCGAGAGCCGTTCGGTGCCGCGCAGGCCGGTGCCGCGCAGGGCGGCGAGCCCCTGCTCCATCCAGCGGACCCCGTTGGGGCCCATCGGCGGGCCGCCGACCGGCACCTGCCGGATCCACGGGTGGCGGCGGATCGCCGTCACGGTGCCGTACGCCCAGCGGGCGATGGCCGGCCGCCAGCCCTCGTCCGGGCCGCGTGGCGCGGGTGGCTCCCCGTACGCCGTGTCGGACATGAGTTCCAGCAGGTCGTTCTTGGCCGAGACGTAGCGGTAGAGCGACATGGTGGCCATGCCCAGCTCCCCGGCGACCCGGCTCATCGACACCGCTGCCAGCCCGTCGGCCTCGGCCACCCGGATGCCGGCGGCCACCACCTGCTCGATGGTGAGGCTGCGCCGGGGGCCCTTGCCGGGGCGTTCCCGCAGGCCCCAGGCGAGCTCGATGCTCTCCGGCAGCTCGACGTCGGCGTCGCTCATCCCCACCCCCGGTACGTGTCCTTGACGGCCATCCTAACTTCTGCGTATGGTCTACGCAGAACGGCGTATGTAATACGCAGAAGACAGAGGGTGAGGGGTGATGGAGACAGCAGCGGTGGAGACCGTCGGCCTGTGCAAGCGCTACGGCGGGGTGGCGGTGCTCGACGGACTGACCATGCGGGTGGCCCGGGGCAGCGTGTACGCCCTGCTCGGCCCCAACGGGGCCGGCAAGACCACGACCGTACGGATCCTGGCCACGCTCGCCCTGCCCGACGGGGGCGCGGCCCGGGTGGACGGTCACGACGTCGTCCGCGACCGGCGTCGGGTACGGCGGGCGATCAGCCTCGCCGGCCAGCACGCGGCGCTCGACGACCAGCAGACCGGCGCGGAGAACCTGCGCATGATGGCCCGGCTGATCGGGCTGTCCCCGGCCGCCGCCCGGCGGCGCAGCGCCGACCTCCTGGAGCGCTTCGACCTGGTGGCCGCGGGCAGTCGGCGGGTGGTGACCTACTCCGGCGGGATGCGCCGCCGGCTCGACCTCGCGGCCAGCCTGCTCGGCGAACCTTCCGTGATCTTCCTCGACGAGCCGACGACCGGCCTCGACCCGCGCAGCCGGCAGGGCCTGTGGGAGGTGGTCGCCGAGCTGGCCGGCGCAGGGGTGACCGTGCTGCTCACCACGCAGTACCTGGAGGAGGCCGACCGGCTCGCCGACCGGATCGCCGTGCTGCACGGCGGCCGGCTGGCCGCCGAGGGCAGCGCGGGCGAGCTCAAGCGCCGCTTCGGCGCCCACCGGCTGGAACTGACGTTGCACGACGCGCGGAGCTTCGCCGAGGCGAAGCGGCGCCTCGGCGACCGGGTCACGCACCGCGAGCCGGACCGGCTCGAGCTGGCCGTGGCCACCGGCGGCGACGCGGCGGAGATCCGCCACCTGCTCGACCGGGCCGACCCCGACCGGCGGGGCCTCGCCCGCTTCGTCGTCCGCGAGGCGACCCTGGACGACGTCTTCCTCACCCTCACCGGCGACCCGGTGGCCGCCCACCGGGAGGTTTCCCATGTCTGAGCTGACCCTGCGCCCGACCCGCGCCGGTGAGGCGCTCGTGATGGTGGCGCGCTGCCTGCGGCTGTCCCGCCGCAACGTCGACGCGCTGCTCACGTCGCTGCTGCTGCCGGTGCTGCTGATGCTGCTCTTCGTCTACCTGTTCGGCGGCGCGATCGACACCGGCACCCGGTACGTCACCTACGTCGTACCGGGCGTCCTGCTGCTCTGCGCCAGCTTCGGCGCGGCGACCACCGCCGTCAGCGTGACCACCGACCTGACCAACGGGGTCATCGAGCGGTTCCGCACGATGGACGTCAGCGCCACCGCGATCCTCGGCGGGCACGTCGCCGCCAGCATCGCCCGCAACACCGTCTCCACGGTGCTGGTGCTGGCCATCGCCGTCGGCATCGGCTTCCGCCCGGCCGTGGACCCGCTGCGCTGGCTGGCCGCGTTCGGGGTGCTGCTGCTCTTCCTGCTCGCCGTGTCCTGGCTGTCGGCGGCGTTCGGCCTGCTGGCCCGCACCCCGGAGGCCGCCAGCGGCTTCACCTTCCTGGCGATGTTCCTGCCCTACCCGAGCAGCGCGTTCGTGCCGGTGGAGACGATGCCGAGCTGGATCCACGGCTTCGCCGACCACCAGCCCGTCACGCCCGTCATCGAGACGCTGCGGGCCCTGCTGCTCGGCACCCCCACGGGCACGGCCCCGACCCTGGCCGTGGCCTGGTGCCTGGGCATCCTGGCGGTCTCGGTGCCGCTGACCGCCGTGCTGTTCCGCCGCCGCGTGGCCTGACCGCACCGTCCCGGCCGCGCCCGCCCCGATCGCGGCGCCGCCGGAGAGCTGGCCACCGGTCCCACCGGCGCTGTTCCGCCCGCCGGGCGGTGGGAACAACGGCGCGCCCACCTCCGCCGGCACACGCGACGGCGGCACCGGACGACTTCCGGTGCCGCCGTCGTCGTCGCGTCAGTCGTTGAGCACCTGGGCGAGCCGGTCGCGGAAGCGCCGCTCCGAGTCGCTGACCACGTCGCCGCCGAGGCCCAGGATGCCGCCGCTGGACGCCGCGCCCACCACCTGCTCGGCGATGTCCACCAGCCAGTGCTTGTACGCGCCGGCCTCGCCCTCGTCGGTCCGGGCGGCCAGCAGCGCCGCCGCCTCCTTGGCCCGGCCCAGCACGTCCTCGAGGTAGCCGCGTGGGTCGGACGGCGCGATGACCGGCAGCTCCTCGCCGGCCTCCGGGTCGCCCACCCGCGAGATGATCTCGCCGGCCACGGCCGCGACCAGCGGGCTGGCCGACTCCCGGCCGGCGGCGATGGTCTCCAGCCCGGCCGCGTTCTCCGCCATGGTGCGCCGGGTGCCGTCGGACTCGGCGGCGCTGGCCGCGGTCAGCACCGACTGCGGCAGGCCGACCAGCAGCCCCCACTCCTCGTCGGAGAAACCGAATCCGGTGTACGCCGGCTGCTCGATCACGGCAACGCCCCTTTCCGCACTGATGTCGCTCGTCGTCCCGGGCCCCGCCAGCGGTGCCCGGCTCAGGCTAGTCGAGGGTCAGCAGTTGCTGTTCGGACACCACGCTGACGGACAGCGTCTTGTACCCCACCTCGTCGAAGAGAACCGTCATCCGTCCCTCCTCGTAGCTCAGCACCATGCCGGGACCCCACTCCGGGTGCCGGACGCGGCTGTGCACGGGGAAGGGCCCGACGGCGCCGTGGTCGGGGGTGCTGGTGCCGGCGTGGCAGTTGTCGCAGTGCCCGCAGACCTCGGTCATCTGCTCGCCGAAGTAGGCCAGCAGCGTCTGCCCCCGACATGCGGTGGTCTCGGCGAAGGCCCGCATCATGTCCGTACGCGACCGGGTGACGGTCTGCTGCCGCTCGGCCTCCGCCAGGGCCGCCGCGGCGGCATCCACGGGCGCGGGGGAGTAGCGGGGCGCGCCGATGCGCTGCTTCGCCCTCGGCTCGGCCGCGCCCACCTGCTCCAGCAGGGCGAGGTACTGGCCCAGCTTGCGTGGGCCCAGGCCGGTGAGCTCGCGTAGCTCCTTCTTCCCCCGCGCCTTCTTGCGCAGCAGCGCCGACAGGTCGCGCAGCTCGTCGGGGTCCGGCAGGCCGCCGCTGAAGAAGCGTTGCAGCCCGACGTCCTCGGCCTGCCACAGCAGCAGTACGCGGGCCGGGGCGCCGTCGCGGCCGGCCCGCCCGATCTCCTGGAAGTAGCTGTCGGGCGAGTCCGGCAACGCCATGTGGACCACCCACGCGATGTTCGGCTTGTCGATGCCCATGCCGAACGCCGAGGTGGCCACCATGATCGGCACCTGGTCGGCGAGGAACGCCTCGTGCAGCTCGGCGCGGGCGCCGGCCGGCATCCCGCCGTGGTAGTACTGGGCCGGGAAGCCGGCGTCGGTGAGCCGCGCGGCCAGCTCCTCGGCGGAGCGCCGGGTGGGCACGTAGATGATGCCGGGCCGGGTGTCGTCGCTCAGCAGGGCGATCAGCCGCCGCCACCGGTAGTCCTCGGTGGGGCAGTGCGCCACCTCGAGGAACAGGTTCGGCCGGTCCAGCCCGGAGACCACCACCTCGGGCTCGGTCAGCCGCAGCCGGGCGATGATGTCGTCGCGTACGGGCGGGGAGGCCGTGGCGGTCAGCGCCACCACCGGGGGCCGGCCGATGCCGTCGATCAGGTGACCCAGCGCCAGGTAGTCGGGGCGGAAGTCGTGCCCCCAGGCGGAGATGCAGTGCGCCTCGTCGATCGCCACCAGCGCCGGCTTCAGCGACCTCACCTCGGCCATCCGGTCGGGGTTGGCGAGCTGCTCCGGGGTGATGAAGAGGAACTCCGCGCGCCCGTCGCGGATCTCGGCGATCGCCTCCGCCTGCTGGGCGGCCGACTCGTTCGAGCTGATCCGCACCGCGCGCAGCTCCGGCCGCTGGCGTTCGTTGAGCGCCGCGATCTGGTCCTGCTGGAGGGCGAGCAGCGGGGAGATCACCACCGTCGGGCCGGGGATCAGGCTGGCCGGAATCTGGTAGATCGCCGACTTGCCGGCGCCGGTGGGCAGCACCACCAGGGCGTCGCGGCGCTTCATGACCGCCCGCATGGCGGCCAACTGGTGGGGCCGTAGTGCGGTCCAGCCGAAGAGGCTCTTGGCCGCGCGGCGCAGTGTCGTCGAGTGCGTGGACAGTTTCATCGAGGGCCGGAGGTACCCCCGGCGATCAGCGGCGAAACCGGCGGCTGACGTGGGCGAGTCCGGCGTGCGGGGCTTCCGGGGCCCGCCCGTGGCGCCCGGCAGAGGGCGGGCGGGTGTGGGCGAGGGCACCCGCGCCCCACGGCGCGGATGCCCGTGGCCGGGACTCAGCGGACGCGGGGGAACACCTCGCGCTGGTAGAGGTCGAGCAGGCCCTGCCAGTTCGGGCCGGTGTTGGCCACGTAGACCTCGTCGAAACCGGCCTTGGCGTACTCGTCGAGCTTCGCCAGGTGCGCGTCGGCGTCCCGCCCGCAGACGAAGGCGTCCTTCATCATCTCCGGCCGGACCAGCTGGGCGGCCTGCTCGAAGTGCCGTGGCGAGGGCAGCACCTGGGACAGCTCGCCCGGCACCCCGGCGTTCGGCCAGCGCTCGTACGCGATCCGCATCCCCTCCTCCTCGGTCTGCGCGTACGCCGCCTTGAAGCCGGCCTGGCACGGCTTGTCGCCGCCGCCGTTCTCCCGGAACCGCCGGACCAGCTCGGCGTCCGGCGAGGTGTTGACGAAGCCGTCGCCGATGCGCGCGGCCAGGTCGACGGCCTTCGGGCCGAAGCCCGAGACGTAGACCGGCGGGGGAGTGTCGGGCAGCGTGTAGATCCGGGCGTGCTCGACGGTGTAGTGCCGGCCGTGGTGGTTGACGAAGCCACCCCGCCACAGCTCGCGCATCACCTCGACGGCCTCTTCGAGCATCTCCAGCCGGACGTCGGTCTGCGGCCAGGCGTCGCCGAGGATGTGCTCGTTGAGCGCCTCGCCGCTGCCCACCCCGAGCACGAACCGCCCGGAGTGCAGGACCGCGCTGGTGGCCGCCGCCTGCGCCACGACGGCCGGGTGGATGCGTACGGTCGGGCAGGTGACGGCGGTGGTGACCGGCAGCCGGCAGACCTGGCTGAGCGCGCCGATCACCGACCAGACGAAGGGGCTCTGCCCCTGCGCGTCCGTCCACGGGTGGTAGTGGTCGGAGATCCAGAGCGCCTCGAAGCCGGCCCGCTCCGCGCCGCGCGCCTGTTCCAGCAGCTCGGCCGGCGCGTACTCCTCCGTGGACAGAAAGTAGCCGATCCTCATCGTTCCCCCTCGCGGTGTCCTACCGGGTGCAACGAGGCAGGCGGTACCCCGGGGGACGCCGTCGAACCGTGGGGGCCGGTGCGCGCGGTCAGCGCCGGAACATCGCGCGGATCGCGGCGAGCAGCAGCAGGGCGCCGACGACCAGGCCGAGCAGGCGTACGCCGGGGATGTCGGCGGGGCTCGTGGCGTCGGCCAGCAGCAGGTGATCCATCCCCGAACTGTCCCCAGTGCCGCGCGGGTCGGCAACTGTAAGGTTTATTGACTATTTAAGCGCGCGGTGTGACCATGGCAGCACCGCCGCCGGTGGCGGGGCCTCGGGGCGCGGAGAAGACGGGGGTACGACGACCGCATGAGCCAGCGACACATCAGCCACCACGCGGGCGGGCCGGCATGAGCGCCCCCGGGGGGAGCCTCGCGGCCCTCGCCGCCGCCGTTCTGCAGCCGGGATTCGTCGGCACCACGCCGCCGCCCTGGGTCTGCCGGTGGCTCGGCGAGGGGCTCGGCTCCGTGGTGCTCTTCGCCCGCAACGTGGTCCACCCGGAGCAGGTGGCCGCCCTCACCGCCACCCTGCGCGCCGAGCGCCCCGACGTCGTCGTCGCCATCGACGAGGAGGCCGGCGACGTGACCCGGATCGAGTCCGCCCGGGGCAGTTCCCGGCCGGGCAACTTCGCGCTCGGCGCCGTCGACGACCCGGCGCTGACCGAGGAGGTCGCCCGCGACCTCGGCGCCGACCTCGCCGCCCTGGGCGTCACCCTCAACTACGCCCCCGACGCCGACGTCAACTCCAACCCGGGCAACCCCGTGATCGGCGTACGCGCCTTCGGCGCCGAACCGGCGCTGGTCGCCCGGCACACCGCCGCGTGGGTACGCGGCCTCCAGGCCGGCGGGGTCGCCGCCTGCGCCAAGCACTTCCCCGGGCACGGCGACACCAAGGTCGACTCGCACCACGACCTGCCCCTGATCACCGCCGACCGGGCCCGCCTCGACGCCGTGGAACTGGCCCCGTTCCGGGCCGCCGTCGCGGCCGGCGTGCAGGCGGTGATGACCGGCCACCTGCTGGTCCCGGCGCTGGATCCGGCGCTGCCGGCCACCCTCAGCAGTCGGATCCTCGGCGGGCTGCTCCGCGACGAGCTGGGCTTCTCCGGCGTCGTCGTCACCGACGCGGTGGAGATGCGGGCGGTCGCCGACCGGTACGGATTCGCCGCCACGGCGGTGCGCGCCCTCGCCGCCGGCGCCGACGCGATCTGCGTCGGCGGGGAACGCGCCGACGAGGACTCGGCCCGGCTGCTGCGCGACGCCATCGTCGCCGCGGTCGTCGCCGGTGACCTGCCGGAGGAACGCCTCACCGAGGCGGCCAAGCGGGTGGGCCAGCTCGCCGCCTGGACGGTGGCCGCCCGGGCGGAGCAGCCGCCGCGCCCCCGCCCCAGCGCCGCCGGCTCCGCCGTCGGGCTAGCCGCCGCCCGCCGGGCGCTGCGGGTCACCACAGCGCCCGCCGGACTCGACGCGCTGCCGCTGACCGGCCCCGCGCACGTGGTCGAGTTCGAGCCGCCCCGCAACATCGCGATCGGTCCGGAGACCCCGTGGGGGCTCGCCGCGCCGCTCGCCGACGTGCTCGCCGGCACCACCGGCGTCCGCTACGCCGAGGCCGACGTGCCCGCCGACCCGACCGCCGGGGCGGCCGGGCGTCGTGTCGTGCTCGTGGTACGCGACCTGCACCGGCACGACTGGATGCGGGCGGCGGTGGCCCGCGCGCTGGCCGCCCGGCCGGACGCGGTCGTGGTCGAGCTGGGCGTGCCCGAACTGGTCACCGGGGCGGTCCACGTCGCCACCCACGGCGCCACCCGGGCCGCCGCCCACGCCGCCGCCGGGCTGCTGGCAGGCCGCTGACCACCCCCGGGCTGCCCGTGACATCTCCACGCGGGGGCCGCCGGAGTGCCCGGCGCCCCCGGGTCACGGCTCGGGGGTGACCAGATCGGCGTACTCGAGGTGGCGGTCGATGAAGGCCGCCATGAACGGGCAGCGCGGCACCACCGTCGCGCCCCGCTCGCGGAGCTGGTCGAGGGTGCCCCGGACCAGGGCCGCGCCGACGCCCATGTTCTGGAACTTCGGGTCGACTTCGGTGTGGGTGAAGACCAGCACCTCGCCGCGCGGCAGGTACGCGGTGAATCCGGCCAGCGCGTCGTCGACCAGGATCTCGAACCGGCGCTTGGCGGGGTTGTCCTCGACCAGGGTGCTCACCCGGCCATTCTGCCTCCGCCGGCGGCGAGCCGGTCCAGTTCGCCGAGCAACCGGTCCACCTCCTCGACCGTGTTGTAGTGGTAGAGGCTGGCGCGCACCGCCCCGCCGCTGTCGCGCAGCCCCATCGCCTGGAAGTACTCGTACGCGTAGTAGTCGCCGGCGGAGAGGCAGAGCCCGGCCGCGCCCAGCTCCTCCTGGGTCCGCTGCGGCGAGAGCCCGGCCAGCCGGAAGGACACCGTCGGGCAGCGCCGGGCGGGGGAGCCGAGCACCGTGACCCCGGGCAGTACGGCCAGCCCCGCGAGCAGCCGCTCCAACAGCGTCTCCTCGTACGCCCGCGCGGCGCTCAACCCGGCGACCAGCCGTTCGCGCCGGCTGCCGGTGGCCGTCGGGTCCAGCCCGGCCAGGTGCTCTACGGCGGCGGCCACCCCGGCCAGCAGGGGGAAGCTCGGGGTGCCGTACTCGAAGCGTTCCGGCACCGCGTCGGAGGAGGGCAGCAGCTTCGCCGGGCGCAGCCGCTCCCACGTCGCGGGCGCGGCCACCATCGCGCCCAGGTGCGGCCCCGACCACTTGTAGGCGCTGGTGACCAGGAAGTCGGCGCCCAGCGCGGCGACGTCGGTGGGGCCGTGCGGCACCGAGTGCACCCCGTCGACGCAGACCAGCGCCCCGGCGGCGTGCGCGATGGCGGCGATCGCCGGCACGTCCGGGACGGTGCCGGTGGCGTTGCTGCCCGCGGTCACCGCGACGACGCGGGTCCGCTCGCCGACCAGCTGCGCGTAGCGCTCCGCCGGCAGCTCCGCGGTGTCCCGGTCGAACTCGGCCCAGCGCACCGTCGCGCCGGCCGCCTCGGCCGCCTGCACCCACGGGCGTACGTTCGCGTCGTGGTCGAGCCGCGAGACCACGACCTCGTCCCCGGGGCGCCACCGCGCACCCAGGGTCCGGGCCAGGGTGTACGTCAGCGCCGTGGCGCTCGGGCCCAGCACCACCCCGTCAGCCTCGGCGCCGAGCAGGTCCGCCACGGCCGAGCGGGCGGCGGCCACCAGTTCCAGCGACCGCCGGCCGGGCGCGAAGGCGGCGCTGCGGTTGCCCATCGCCGCGCGCATGGCGGCGGCGGTCGCGTCGACGACCGGGCCGGCGGTCTGGGTGCCCCCGGCACCGTCGAGGTGGACGAAGCCCTCGGCGAGGGCGGGGTACGCGGCCCGGATGCGGGCGATGTCGAACGGCATGCCCGGGACCCTAGTCCTGCGCTGTGGGCGCTCACCTGTGCGGATGTTCACGTCCTGCCGCGGTGGTCGGCGTCTCGTACCCTTGGCGGGGTGACGAATCGACGTGTTGCCTTCCCGCTGACCCCCACCCGCCGGGCCGCCGGCCTGCTGGCCGGCCTGGCGCTCGGCGTCGCCGTGCTCGCCGGTTGCAGCTCCGAGGGCGCCAGCACCGACTGCGGCCTGGACGCCTGCACGGTCACCTTCGACCGGGGCGTGAACGCCAGCGCCAACATCCTCGGCGTGGAGGCCAAGCTCATCGGCGCGCAGGACGACCAGGTGACCGTCGAGATCGCCGGCGAGCAGCTGTCGCTGACGACGGGCCAGCAGGCCACCGAGGTCGGCGGCTTCGCGGTGACCCTGGACAGCGTCACCAACCAGGAGGTCAAGATCCGCGTCTCCCGCAACCCCGGCAACTGACCCACCCCCCCCGCCCCTCCCGCGCCCGCCCGCCCCGCCCGCCCCGCCCGACGTTGGCGGTTGAGCTGCTCGACACGCCGCTGATCGAGCAGGTCAACCGTCGACGATCGTGCTTGCGCCGGGGGTGGCGGGGCGTGGCGCGGGTGTGGTGCCCCGCAGGGCCCGTGGCCGACGTTTGGAAATCTTCGTATTCGGTGATTGTGGCGCCATGTCACTCACCCGGAACGCTGAAGCCACCGCCTCCCGTACGGCGAACAGCAGGTGGCTCGAACTGTTGGCAAGAGTCGGTTTCATCGGCTACGGCATCGTCCACCTCCTCTTCGCCTGGCTGGCGTTGCAGATCGCGTTCGGCAAGCCCGGCGACGACGGCGACCAGTCCGGCGCGCTGCGTACCCTCGCCCAGCAGCCGCTGGGCAAGTTCCTCGTCATCACCATCGCGATCGGCCTGTTCGCCATGGCGATCTGGCAGGCGCTGGAGGCGGCCGTCGGGCACCGCGCCGAGCGTGGCAAGGAGCGCGTCTGGGAGCGGATCGCCTCGGTGGGACGCACCGTCGTCTACCTCTACTTCGCCTGGACGGCCGTCAAGGTCTTCAGGGACGCCGGCTCCAACAGCGCCGACCAGCAGGAGGCGCTGACCGGCAAGCTCATGGAGTCCTCCGGCGGCCGCTGGCTGGTCGGCCTCGCCGGGCTCGGCCTCGCCGCGATCGGCGTCGGCCTGGTGATCTACGGGCTGATCAAGCGCTTCGAGAAGCACCTCAAGACCGGCGAGATGGACGCCAAGACGCGGCAGCTCACCCGCCGGCTCGGCATGGCCGGCTACATCTCCAAGGGCGTCGCGTACGGCATCTCCGGCCTGCTGATCATCCTGGCCGCCGTCAACTACGACCCGGAGAAGGCCCGCGGCCTGGACGCGGCGCTGCGGACGCTGCGCGACCAGGCGTACGGCCAGATCCTGCTCACCCTGGTGGCGCTCGGTATCGCCGCCTTCGGCCTGTTCTGCTTCCTCCAGTCCCGGTATCGCAAGGTCTGAGCCTGGTCGATTTCGGCGTCGCCGGGCACCATTGGGCCTTTGTCCGAAGCACGTGCCCGGCGCCAAGGAGGAAAGAGCCTGTGCAGAGCTACCTCGGGACGATCGTCGCCGCGCTCGCCGCGGCGGCGATCGCCCTGTTCGCGGTCGAGGTCGCGCACCGCCTGATCCGGCGGGTCGGCCGGCGCTCACTGCTGTTGACCGAGCTCACCGATCACGCGCACCGGTCGATCCAGGTCGCCGCCACCGTCGTCGCCGTCCAGTTCGCCGTGCGGTTCAGCACCGGCTACGCGGTCGGCGAGCAGTGGCGCCAGGTGCTGCTGCACCTGCTGGTGCTCGGCGTGATCGCCAGCGTCGCCTGGCTGGTCGCCTCGCTGCTCGTGGTGGCGGAGGACACCGCGCTGGCCCGGTTCCGGGTGGACGTGCCGGACAACCGGCACGCGCGGCGGGTACGGACCCAGGTGGTCATGCTGCGCCGGTTGACGATCGCGGTGATCGTCGTGCTGGCGGTCGGCGTGATGCTGATGACCTTCCCGGCCGTACGCGGCATCGGCGCCGGGGTGCTGACCAGTGCCGGTGTGGTCGGTGTGGTCGCCGCGCTGGCCGCGCAGAGCCTGCTGGGCAACGTGTTCGCCGGCCTCCAACTCGCGTTCAGCGACGCGGTCCGCCTCGACGACGTGGTGGTGGTCGAGGGGGAGTGGGGCCGCATCGAGGAGTTGACGCTCAGCTACGTGGTCGTGCAGATCTGGGACGACCGGCGGCTGATCCTGCCCACCTCGTACTTCACCAGCAAGCCGTTCCAGAACTGGACCCGCACGGAGGCGGCGGTGCTGGGTACCGCCGAGTTCGACGTCGACTGGGCGGTCCCGGTGCAGGCCATGCGCGAGGAGCTGCGCCGGCTCGTCGAGGGCACCGAGCTGTGGGACGGCCGGGTCTGCGTACTCCAGGTGACCGACGCGACCGGCGGGACGATCAAGGTGCGCGCCCTGGTCAGCGCCGCCGACGCCGGCAGCCTGTGGGATCTGCGTTGCCTGGTCCGTGAGCACCTGGTCGCCTGGATCCGGGACCACCGGCCGATGGCGATGCCCCGGATGCGTACCGAGATCGGCGACGCGGAGAGCAACCTGGCATGGCAGTGGGTACGCCCGCGCCGGCCGGTGCGTCGGCTCACCGACGCCGAGGTGCCCGACGACGCCCGGGTCTTCGGCGGCAGCGACGACGGCGACGCCCGCAGCGAGGCCTTCGTCGGCCCCGACGAGCCCGCCGACTCCCGCCGCTGACCCACCCACCTCCCGCGCCCCGGCGCCCCGCGCCCACGCCCCAGCGTCCCGCGTCCCGGCGCCCCGCCCTCGGCGTCCCGGCGTCCCGCGCCCGCCCCCAGCGCCCCGGCGTCCCGCGCCCAGGCGTCCCGGCGTCCCACGCCCCCCGTGGAGCCCTCCGGTCCTACGCGTCCGGAGGGCTTCACCGTCTCCGAACCACCCCACTCCCGCGCTACGGAGCCCGCGCTCAACGCCGGCGTCGATCACGCAGTTGCGGTGCCCAGCAAAAGGGGCATTGCTCGTATAGCGCCCACCGCAACTGCATGATGACCCAGCGGGGGTGGGGGCGGGGCGGGGTGGGGGCGCGGGGTGGGGTCGTGACCTGGGAGGGGTGGGGGCGTTGGAGGGGTGGGAGGGAGAGGTGGAGACCCGCACCGGCCGACCCGGGCGCAGACCAGCACCGCGGGGAAGGGTGGGGCGCGTGGGGCGGGCGGGCGGTGTGCGGTGGCTCGGGAAGTTTGACCGGGCGTTTCGTGGGGACCTGCTGCGCGACGCTTCTGTACCTTCTTCCGCGCCGTGCGGCGGCTCGGGGACCCGGCGGTCCGGGCGTACCGACCGCTGGGCGAAGGATTGACGGGCGGCGACTCCGGGCATACAGCGCGGTGATGATGAAAGGAGGACAGCATGGCTGACGTGGCGAACGCCCGCACATCCCGCAACGGGAGCGAGCCGTCCACCGCCGAGCTGGTGCAGCGGGCCACGGAGCAGGTCTCCCGTCTGGTCCGTGACGAACTGGCCCTGGCCCGGGCGGAGCTGACCCAGAAGGGCAAGCACGCCGGCATCGGCATCGGCCTCTTCGGCGGTGGCGGGGCGCTGGCGCTCTACGGTCTGGGCGCCCTGGTCGCCACTGCGATCCTGCTGCTCGACCTGGTGCTCCCGGCCTGGGCCGCGGCCCTGATCGTCGCGGTGGTGCTCTTCGCGATGGCCGGCGTCCTGGCCCTGGTGGGCAAGAAGCAGGTCAGCCAGGCGGTCCCACCGGTGCCGCAGGCCGCGGTCCGTAGCGTCCGGGCGGACGTGGACACGGTCACCGCCGCCGTGAAGGACAGGGGACGGGCATGACGACGGGCAACGGCCGGGGCAGCGGCGACACCGAGGCGCTGCGGGAGGAGATCCGGCGGACCCGGGTCGAGTTGGGCGAGACGATGGAGGCGTTGGCGGCCAAGGCCGACGTCAAGGCGCGGTTGAGGTCCTCCGCCGACCAGGCGAAGGAGCGGATGCGGGACCAGGCGGCGCAGACCGTGGCCCGGGTGCGTGGGCAGGCGGCGCAGAGGGCGCAGCTCGCGCGGGGCCAGGCGCAGGAGAAGGGCGCGGTCGTACGGCGTAACCCGACGCCGTTCGTCGCCCTGGCGGCCGGCGCGGTGGCCGCCGTGATCGTGATGATGATCGTTCGGGGGAGGCAGCGGTGAGCAGGGGCATCGGTAAGGCCGCGTACAAGCCGGTGGGCGTGCTGATGGGCATCGCCGCCGGTGCGGTCGCGGGCGCGATCTTCCGGCAGGTGTGGAAGGTGACGGCGGGCGACGGCGAGGCGCCCAGCGCCACCGACGAGGACCGCGGCTGGGGCGAGATCCTGGCGGCGGCGGCGTTGCAGGGCGCCATCTTCGCGGTCGTCCGGGCCGCCGTCGACCGGGGTGGCGCGGTGGGCGTACGCCGGTTCACCGGAAGCTGGCCGGACTGAGCCGACGACGACGAAAAGCCCCCCGCGCCGCCGCGATGGCGCGGGGGGCTTTTCGCACGGGGGCAAGGGCCCACCCAGCGGATCTTCGGCATCCGTCAGGTCACATGTCGAAGAAATTCGTCCGGTAGGCTGTGCAGAGTTTTCGCTACGTGGTTTGCTGTTCCACGCTGTTGAGAGATGGCGTGGGTTGAGTGAAGTCTCCTTCGTGGGGGGCCGCCTCAGGCACCGCTGCTCGAAAACGGCCAATCGGCCGCACGGCGTGCTCGGCCGCCAGTTTTAGAAGGAGATACACATGGCGCAGGGAACCGTGAAGTGGTTCAACGCAGACAAGGGCTTCGGCTTCATCACCGTCGACGGCGGGGGTGCTGACGTGTTCGTCCACTTCTCGGCCATCCAGACCAGCGGCTACCGCACGCTGGAGGAGAACCAGCGGGTGGAGTTCGAGATCGCCCAGGGTCAGAAGGGTCCGCAGGCCGAGCAGGTCCGCCCCATCTGAGCAGTGCCGGTCGGCAGCCGCCGGCCACTGCTGTGATCCGGCGCCCGGGTCACAGCGAAGCCCCGTATCCCGCCCGGGATGCGGGGCTTTCCGCGTTTCCGGACGCGCCGTCAGCGGCGCCTGCGGGCGCGCAGCCCGGACCAGAGCACGACCAGCCCGACCAGGAGGACGACGGGCCCCAGCACGGCCCAGATCCGCCGGTCGGTCATCACGCTGCCCTGGACGTAGCCGAGGCCCTGCACCGTCCACACCGCACCGCCGACCACGGCTAGCAGGCCGAGGGTCAGCGACAGCCAGCCCTTCATCGCGATCCCCCTCCGTCGATTCCCGTCCCGGCAGCCCGGGTCGCCGCCGGTCGTACGCCCCCGGGCGGACCGGCCGGTCGTGGACCTCCGCCCGGGAGGGTGCGCTGTTGCATGGGACCGAGCCTAGTGATCGGGCTTGTCCGGTCACGCGACGGGCCGTACGGTCAACAAGACGGACGTACGGTTTGGGAGGCAGTGATGTGGGATCCGACGACGTACCTGCGCTACGGCGACGAGCGCTCCCGGCCCTTCCACGAGCTGCTCGCCCGGGTCCCCGCCGAGCGACCGCGTACCGTCGTCGACCTCGGCTGCGGCCCCGGCAACCTGACCGCGACCCTCGCCGCGCGGTGGCCGGGCAGCCGGATCGCCGGCCTCGACTCCTCACCGGAGATGATCGCGCAGGCCGCCACCGTCCGCGGGGTCACCTTCGCCGTCGGCGACGTCCGGCACTGGCGGCCGGGACCCGACACCGACGTCGTGGTCAGCAACGCCGTGCTCCAGTGGGTGCCCGGTCACCGGGAGCTGCTCACCCGCTGGGCCCGGGAGCTGCCCGCCGGGGCCTGGCTGGCCGTGCAGGTGCCGGGGAACTTCGACGCGCCGTCGCACCGGGCGCTGCGTGAGGTCGCCGACCGGCCGGCGTGGCGCGCCGACGTCGCCCCGCTGCTGCGTCGACCCCCGGCCGACGACACCGCCGTCGGTTACGCCGAGCTGCTGACCGGTGCCGGCTGCGTGGTGGACGCCTGGGAGACTACCTACGTGCATCTGCTGCCGGCCCGCGCCGAGGCGGACCATCCCGTGCTGAGCTGGCTGGAGGGCACCGCGCTCCGGCCGGTCCGCGCGGCCCTGGACGCCGATCGCTGGTCCGGCTTCCGCGCCGAGCTGGGCGTACGCCTCGCCGAGGCGTACCCGGTGCGGCACGCTCAGGTGCACTTCCCGTTCCGCCGCGTCTTCTTCGTCGCCCGTACCGGCGCCCGTGCAGAGGAGAACCTTTGACCGACCTGCAAACCTTCATCGCCGGACTGCCCAAGGTGGAGCTGCACGTGCACCACGTCGGCTCCGCCTCGCCCCGCATCGTCGCCGAGCTGGCCGCCCGCCACGAGGGCCGCAGCCCCGTGCCCGCGGATCCGGCCGCCCTCGCCGACTACTTCGCCTTCCGCGACTTCGCGCACTTCATCGAGGTCTACCTGAGCGTCGTGGACCTGATCCGCGACCAGGAGGACGTCTGGCTGCTCACCCACGAGGTCGCCCGCGAGCTGGCCCGCCAGCAGGTCCGCTACGCCGAGCTGACCGTCACGCCCTACTCGCACGTGCACCGGGGGATCCCCGCGCCCGCCTTCTGCGAGGCCATCGAGGACGCCCGCAAGCGGGCGGAGGCGGACTTCGGCATCGAGCTGCGCTGGTGCTTCGACATCCCTGGCGAGGCCGGCCTGGCGGCGGCCGAGGAGACGCTGCGCATCTCGCTGGAGGAGCGCCCCGACGGGCTGATCAGCTTCGGCCTGGGCGGGCCCGAGATCGGGGTGCCCCGGCCGCAGTTCAAGCCGTACTTCGACCGGGCCCGGGCGGCGGGGCTGCGCTCGGTGCCGCACGCCGGCGAGACCACCGGCCCCGAGACCGTCTGGGACGCGCTGCGCGACCTCGGCGCGGAGCGGATCGGCCACGGCATCTCCGCCGCGCGGGACCCGCAGCTGCTGGCCCACCTCGCCGAGCACCGGATCTGCCTGGAGGTGTGCCCCACCTCCAACGTGCGTACCCGGGCGGTCGCCAGCATCGAGGAGCACCCGCTGCGGCAACTGGTCGAGGCCGGCCTGCTGGTCACCATCAACTCCGACGACCCGCCGATGTTCGGCACCACCCTCAACGACGAGTACGCCGTCGCGGCCCGGCTGCTCGACGCGGGCCCGCAGGAGCTGGCCGCGCTGGCGCGCGACGCGGTGACCGCTTCGTTCCTGGATCTGGCGGGCAAGCGGCGGATCATCGCCGAGATCGACGCCCATCTGGCCGCCGCCACCCGCTGAGCGGAGGAGGAGCGGCGCGCGGCGGGAGGAGGTGTGGGGGGACCAGAGTCTCCCGCCGCGCGCCCGGCTCCACCGGCCGGTGGGGTGCCCCGAGGCATTGACCGGTGGAACTGATGGGTTCGGATCCGATCCTGTCAGCGTGGGCCCGCTCCGGCACCGCGGTTAATCCCGATCTAAGGAAGACTTGCGCCACCGCACAACCGGCCGCCGATCCGGGCGGTGCCGCGCGGCGTCAGGCTGGGGCCGGGTCGGGCGGGTCAGTCGTCGACGGGCCGCTGGCGGGGCCACTTCCGGCCGCCGGTCTTCTGCTCCCGGGCCATCCGGCCGACCAGGCCGAAGCGGCTGACCTGCCGGGGCGTCGCCTCCGGATCGGCGAGCAGCATCACCACGCTCGCCCCGCCCAGC
The DNA here is from genome assembly GCF_043197575.1 of Micromonospora sp. NPDC049051. NCBI lineage: Bacteria > Bacillati > Actinomycetota > Actinomycetes > Micromonosporales > Micromonosporaceae > Micromonospora > Micromonospora sp. NPDC049051. The sequence goes on along the minus strand of NZ_JBICTL010000002.1, from coordinate 181,576 downwards.
CGGGCCCGGTCGATGCTCACCGAGCCGTTCGCCTGCAACGCCACCCGCCTGGCGATGTCCAGCCCGAGCCCGGTCGAGCCCTGGTCGCTGGCGCCCCGGCGCAGGGCCCGGTCCGGGTTGGCGATCCCCGGGCCGGCGTCGTCGATCCGGATGGCCACGTACCCGTCGCGGCGGGAGACCGCCACCTCGAACGCGGTGCCCTGCGGGGTGTACCGGAAGACGTTGCCGATGACCGCGTCCAGGGCGGCGGCCAGCTCGGCCCGGGGCACCGGTGCGGGAATGCGCAGCTGCGCGCCGCTCACCCGGTGCGGGCGGTTCTGGTCGCCGGCCAGGGCGGCCCAGAACACCATCCGGTCCCGGACCACCTCGCTGACGTCGCACATCGCCGGCCCCGCCTCGTGCGCCACGGCCTTGCGGGTGGTCTTGATCAGCACGTCGATCTCGCCCTCGAGGGTGACGATCGCCTGCCGGATCCGTCGGATGCCACGGCGGCGGTCCAGCTCCGCCTCGCTGAACGAGCCCACGCTGGTGTCGTCGGACTCCAGCGCCTCGGCGTCCAGCCGCAGCACCGTCAGCGGGGTACGCAGCCGGTGCGACAGGTCGGCGACCAGTTCCCGCTCGTCGGTCCGGGCGGCGTCCAGGCGGTCGGCCATCCGGTTGAAGGCGTACCCGGCCTCGGCCAGTTCGCGCGGGCCGCTCGGATCGACGCGTACGCCCTGGTCGCCGTCGCCGATCGCGAGCGCCGCCCGGACCAGGCCCCGGGCCGAGTCGACCGCGCGGGCGGCGACCCGGTCCACCACCAGCACCGCCGCGCCCACCAGGGCGGCGGCCACCCCGAGCAGCAGCGGCCACCGGCTGTTGCCGCCCAGTTCCGAGTCCGGTACGAAGACCTCGACCACGGCCGTGGTGTCGCCGAGCACCACCGGGTCGAGCCGGAGCACGCCGCCCTCGACGTCGACGACCACGGAGCGCCGCTCGGAGCGCGCCCGCTCCAGGCTCCCGGCGTCGGCCCGGCCCGCCGACCCGTCCACGCCCAGCCCGTGCACGACCGGCCGGGTGACCGGGTCGTCGCCGCTGGCCGCCACGGCACGCTGCACCACGGCGGGGTCGGTGCTGACGGCGAGCGCGCCGGTCACCAGCGCGCTGCGCCGGGCCGCGTCGGCGATGGCCTTCTCGCGCGCCCGGTCCGCCAGACCGAGGGCGAGCGGGACGAGGAACGCGAGCGCGACGAGGGCGCACATGCCGGCCGTGAGCAGGGCCAGCGTCGGCCTCAGTCCGGCGCCACCAACCGGAAGCCGACCCCCCGCACGGTGCGCAGGTAGCGCGGCTTCGCCGCGGACTCGCCCATTTTGCGGCGCAGCCAGTAAAGGTGAACGTCGATGGTCTGGTCCTCGCCGACCGATGGCTGCCGCCATACCTCCTCCAGAAGTTCCCGGCGGGACACTACCCGGCCCGGCCGCGCGGCGAGATAGGCCAGCAGGTCGAATTCCTTGCGGGTCAGCGCCAGCGGTTCGCCGTCGAGGTGGGCGCTGCGCTCGCCGACGTCCACCCGCAGCCCGCCGACGCTGTGCACGGCCGGCTGCACGGTCCGGCTGGCCCGCCCGGCCCGTCGCAGCACCGTGGTGATCCGCGCGTCGAGGTGCGCGCCGGTGAACGGCTTGACCATGTAGTCGTCGGCGCCGGCGCGCAGCAGCCGCACCACGGACTGCTCGTCGTCGCGGGCGGTGGCGATGATGATCGGCACGTCGGTGATGCCGCGCAGCATCCGCAGCGCGTCGGAGCCGTCGAGGTCGGGCAGCCCGAGGTCGAGCACCACGAGATCGGGGGTCTCGGCCGCCACCCGGCGCAGCGCGTCCAGCGCCGTACCGACGGCGTGTACGGCGTGCCCCCGGTCGGCGAGGGATCGCAGCATCGCGCCGCGTACGACGTGATCGTCTTCGACCAGGAGCACGGTGGCCACAGCAAGACCGTACTCGCGGTGGCAAGTTGATCGCGTTTGCGGCACTCGCGGCAACAGGGCAAGCTGGCACAACGATGTCCTTCACGCTCTTTCCCGACACCCGTCTCGCCTTGGCCCGGGACTCGCTCGCCGGCCTGTCGGTCGGCGACGCGCTCGGTTCGCAGTTCTTCGTACCCGGCCGGCACCCGGCCGACCTGGCCGCCGGGAAGCTGCCCCCACCGCCGTGGCAGTGGACCGACGACACCGAGATGGCCTGTTCGGTGGTCGCGGCCCTCGCCGAGACCGGCCGGATCGAGCGGGACGCCCTCGCCGCGGCCTTCGCCGAGCGCTGCGAGCCCTACCGGGGGTACGGGCCGGGGGCCGTGACGATCCTGCGGCTGATCCGCACCGGCACGCCGTGGCCGGTGGCGGCCGCCTCGGCCTTCGACGGGCAGGGCTCCTGCGGCAACGGCGCGGCGATGCGGGTCGGCCCGCTGGGCGCGTGGTTCGCCGACTCCACCGGGCGGGCGGCGGCGCAGGCCAGGGCGTCGGCCGAGGTGACCCACGCGCACCCGGAGGGCATCGCCGGCGCGGTGGCGGTGGCGGTGGCCGCCTCGCTGGCCGCCCGCGCCCGCCTCGACGGCCACCGGCCCGCCCCGGACCGGCTGCTGGCCGGTGTGACCGCCGCGCTGGACCCGACCACCGAGGTGCACCAGGGCGTACGCCGGGCGGCCCGCCTGCTCGACCGGCCGGTCCGCGAGGCCGCCGAGGTGCTCGGCAACGGCTCCCGGGTCACGGCGCAGGACACCGTCGCCTTCACCTGCTGGGTGGCCGCCGTGCACCTGGACGACTACCCGGCGGCGGTCCGTGCCTGCGTGGCGGCCGGCGGCGACGTCGACACCACCGCCGCGATCGTCGGGTCGGTGGTGGCCGCGCACACCGGCGTCGGCACCCCGGGCGGGGTGCCGACCGACTGGCTGGCCGCCCGCGAGCCCCTGCCGGACTGGGCCGGCTGACCCGCGACCCCGTCGACCGGCCCGGTCGGGTCGCGGCGGCGCCAGCGGCTGACCAGCCAGCCGATCGCCGCGCCCCCGCCGAGCCCGGCGAGCAGCCCGGCGGCCAGCATCCCGTCGGCGTTCCCGCCGTCGACTGCGCCGCCCGTGGTCAGGGGCCCCGCGGCGGGCCCGGCCCCGTCCGACGACGCACCGGCCGCCCCGCCCGGTACCCCGGCATGCCCGGCCGCCCCGCCCGGTACGGCGTGGCCGGCGTGCCCGGCCGCCGCGTCGGGGACCGCTGGCAGCAGGGTGAGTGTGGGGGCCCGGCGGGCTCCGGTCGGGCCGGCCCAGCGCACGATTGTGCCGTCGGCGTACGTCCGCAGCACCTCGAAGGTGAGCCGGTCGGCCTGTGGCAGTGGGCCCATGGAGAGGGTGAGCCGGGCCGGGCCGGGGGGTGTCCCGGGCATCCGGATCCAGGTCACCGCGCTGGTGACCTGGTCGACCCGCGAGGAGTGGATGCCGGTGAGCGGCTGGTCGAGCGCGCGGGAGGTGATCCGGGGCGCCCAGCCGGTCACCGACATCGGATAGACCTCGGCGATCGGGGTGTCGGTCGGCAGCCGGATCTCGATCCGCTCGGCGCGGGCGCCCGGCAGCTCGTCGGGCACCACGAACTCCAGCTTCACCGCACCGCCCTGGCGTGCCTGCGTCGGGCTGGTCGTCACGTCGGCCGCGTACGCGGGGGCGGGCCAGGTCAGCACCCCGGCCGCCACCAGGACGGCCACCGCCCCGGCCCGGCGCCGGGAGCGCACACCGTGCATCGTCGCCATCGTCGGTCCCATCCGTCTCCACGGGGCCGGCACGGTTCCGGCCATACAACCGGTAGTTCGGATGCGACGACGCAAAGGTTCAACGCGGCGGCCAGCGCAACCGCGCCCGAGGCCCGTCCCACGGATCCGGGGGCGGTGGCGTCGGCGACCGTGCCGGCGGCGGCGACCGATAGCATCGCAGGAGCCGAACTTTCGGCGTCATCCGTGTCGTCTGCTGGAGGAGTCACCGTGTCCGCACCCCGTACCCCCGCCGTGGCCGACCCCGTCGTCGTCGCCGCCGGGACGACGGCGGCCGACGCGGTGGCCGCAGCCGGTCTGCCCGCGTCCGGCCCGAAGGCGATCGTGGTGGTCCGCGACCCGCAGGGCCAGCTGCGCGACCTGGACTGGGCCCCGCAGGTCGACACCGAGGTCGAGCCCGTCAGTCTCGACTCGCCGGACGGGCTCGACGTGCTGCGGCACTCCACCGCACACGTGCTCGCCCAGGCCGTGCAGGACGTCTTCCCCGACGCCAAGCTCGGCATCGGCCCGCCCATCGAGAACGGCTTCTACTACGACTTCGCCGTCGACAAGCCGTTCCAGCCCGACGACCTCGGCAAGCTCGAGAAGCGGATGCAGGAGATCGTCAAGTCCGGTCAGCGGTTCCGTCGCCGGCGCTTCGGCAGCCTCGACGAGGCGAAGGCCGAGCTGGCCGCCGAGCCGTTCAAGCTGGAGCTCATCGACGTCAAGGGCGAGGGGCTGGACACCTCCGAGGTGATGGAGGTGGGCGGCGGCGAGCTGACCATCTACGACAACCTCGCCGCCAACGAGGACAAGGTCTGCTGGTCGGACCTGTGCCGGGGCCCGCACCTGCCGAACACCCGGCTCATCGGCGCGTTCAAGCTGATGCGTTCGGCCGCCGCGTACTGGCGGGGCTCGGAGAAGAACCCGCAGCTCCAGCGGGTCTACGGCACCGCCTGGCCGACCCGCGACGAGCTGAAGGCGTACCTGAAGCTGCTGGAGGAGGCCGCCCGGCGCGACCACCGCAAGCTCGGCGCGGACCTGGACCTGTTCAGCTTCCCCGACGAGATCGGCTCGGGCCTGCCGGTCTTCCACCCCAAGGGTGGCGTGATCAAGCGGGAGATGGAGGACTACGTCCGGGCCCGCCACATCGAGGAGGGCTTCCAGTACGTCGGGACCCCACACATCTCGAAGGAAGGTCTCTTCCACACCTCGGGTCACCTGCCGTACTACGCCGACGGGATGTTCCCGCCCATCGAGTTCGAGGGCGCGGACTACTACCTCAAGGCGATGAACTGCCCGATGCACAACCTGATCTTCCGCTCGCGCGGGCGCTCCTACCGGGAGCTGCCGATGCGGCTGTTCGAGTTCGGGTCGGTGTACCGGTACGAGAAGTCCGGCGTCATCCACGGGCTGACCCGGGTTCGCGGCTTCACGCAGGACGACTCGCACTCGTACTGCACGAAGGAGCAGGCGCCGGGTGAGGTGAAGCACCTGCTGAACTTCGTGCTCGGCCTGCTGAAGGACTTCGGCATCGACGACTTCTACCTGGAGCTGTCGACCCGCGACGAGTCCAAGCCGGAGAAGTTCGTCGGCACGGAGGAGGACTGGGCGACGGCGACCGCCGTGCTGGAGGAGTGCGCCCGGGAGACCGGGCTGGACCTCGTGCCGGACCCGGGCGGCGCGGCCTTCTACGGCCCGAAGATCTCCGTGCAGGCGAAGGACGCGATCGGCCGTACCTGGCAGATGTCCACCATCCAGTACGACTTCAACCAGCCGAAGGGCTTCGGGCTGGAGTACCAGGCGGCCGACGGCACCCGGCAGCAGCCGGTCATGATCCACTGCGCGAAGTTCGGCTCGATCGAGCGCTTCGTGGGCGTGCTCACCGAGCACTACGCGGGCGCGTTCCCGGCTTGGCTGGCCCCGGTGCAGGTCGTCGGCATCCCGATCCGCGAGGACCACACCGACTACCTGCACGACTTCGTGGCCGCCCTGCGGGCCGAGGGTGTGCGTGCCCAGGTCGACGCGGGCGACGACCGGATGCAGAAGAAGATCCGCACCGCCCAGCAGCAGAAGGTCCCGTTCATGGTGATCGCCGGCGACGACGACGTGGCCGCCGGCACCGTCTCGTTCCGCTACCGGGACGGCTCGCAGCGCAACGGGGTGCCGGTCGCCGACGCCGTGGCCCACGTGCTCGACGTGGTCCGCTCCCGGACGAATGCCGGCCCGTCCGCCGCCTGACCCGTTACGCACCGAAGGCCCCCCGCGACGCGGGGGGCCTTCGTCGACAGGTCGTCGGGTGTCAGATCCCGCAGGTCGGCGCGGACCAGCCGCCGGTCGCCCCGACGTGGGTGTGGTCGTTGTGACCCGGGTAGCCGGGGCCGAGGATGTTGCCGAAGCCGTGGTAGCGGGCCTGCTGGGCGAGCCGGCAGAACGAGGGCGACCCGACCAGGTCGACGCCGTCACCGTAGAGGTGGCGGCTGTTGGAGGCGCCACCGACCGCGCTGTTGCAGGAGTAGCTGCGGAAGCCGCTGCTGATGTTGATCGACACGCTGCCGAGGGCCTTGCGCATGGCCTGGAGCTTCCACATGGACACCAGCGCGTTGAACTTGGCGGTGCTCGCGGAGACCGCGCCGCCGGACCAGGTGCTGTTGCACCGGTTCAGCTCCGCGTAGCTGAAGTTGACCGGGGTGCAGTCGTCGTCCTGCAGCGCGTACAGCTTGCTGAAGGTCTGCGGGCCGGCGGCGCCGTCGGCGCTCAGGCCGTACGCCTGCTGGAAGCGGATGAGGGCCGAGCGGGTGGCCGGACCGAACGACCCGTCGATGGCGAGGATCCCGCCGTATCCCGGGTAGCCGGCGAGCCGGATCTGCAACTGCCGGACGTCCTCGCCCGTCATTCCCTGTGTCAGGGCGCGTCCCCAGGTGTAGCAGCCGTCGGCGTACGCCGGGCTGCTCGTCGCCGTCACCCCGACGAGGGCGGTGACTGCGGCGAGGGTACAGGCGGCCAGCGCCCGGCCGATCCGACGGAATGCAGTTCTCACAGTGGCTCCCATCGACGGGTGATGATATTTGGATGGATTCTTCATTCGTGGCTATGACTTCGTCAAGAACTTTCACCCCCTATTTATCCCCCTCAATGCCGGCCATGCCCCGCAGGCCGACAGGGGTCGGGAGCGGGCCGGCGTACGGCGTCGGGGAGCCGCATCCGCCGGGAACGTAGGATCGGTGGCGTGACAGGGGTGGAACGGCACGCGGACAGCGGCATGGCCGACGGCCTGGAGCGGCTCTGGACACCGCACCGGATGACCTACATCTCCGGGGAGGACCGGCCCGAGGGCGGCTACGAGCGGCCCGCCGGCTGCCCGTTCTGCCAGGCGCCGGGGCTGCCGCCGGAGCGGAGCCTGATGGTGGCCCGGGGCGAGCACGTGTTCGCGGTGCTCAACCTCTATCCCTACAACCCCGGTCACCTGCTGGTCTGCCCCTACCGGCACGTGGCCGACTACACCGAGCTGGACCTGGCCGAGACCACCGAGCTGGCGGCGTTCACCCAGACCGCCATGCGGGTGGTGCGCAAGGTGAGCAACGCCCACGGGTTCAACCTGGGCATGAACCAGGGCGGCGTGGCCGGCGCGGGGATCGCCGCGCACCTGCACCAGCACGTGGTGCCCCGCTGGGGCGGGGACGCCAACTTCATGCCCGTGATCGGGCGGACGAAGGTCCTGCCGCAACTGCTCACCGACACCCGTGACCTGTTCACCCGGGCCTGGCCGACCTGACGCACCGGGCCGCTCCCGCCTCCCGCCCGCTTCGGCTTCCGCCTCCCGCCCGCTCCGGCTTCCGCCTCCCGCCCGCTCCGGCTTCCGCCTCCCGCCCGCTCCGGCTTCCGCCTCCGCCCGCTCCGCCTCCCGGGTTCCGCCTCCGGACCTCCCGCTTCCGGCTCCCGGGGCGATCGGCGGTGCGGGCGGTCGTGTCAGCGGTGAACTTCACGCCCGGTTCCGGGCGCGAGGTGACACGATCTGTCGATGGCAGTGACCACGCGGACGTTGGGCCGCAGCGGCATCGAGGTCAGCGCCCTCGGCATGGGGTGCTGGGCGATCGGCGGCCCCTGGGCCGAGGGCAGCCAGCCGCTGGGCTGGGGCGCGGTCGACGACGACGAGTCGGTCCGCGCGATCCGGCACGCGCTCGACCTCGGGGTGACGCTCTTCGACACCGCCGACACGTACGGGGCCGGGCACGGCGAGCGGGTCCTCGGGCGGGCCCTCGCCGGCCGGCGCGACGAGGCCGTGATCGCCACCAAGTGGGGCTACACCTTCGACGAGGCCGCCCGCCAGGCCACCGGCGAGGACGCCTCCCCGGCGTACCTGCGGCAGGCCGTCGTGCACTCGCTGCGCCGGCTGGGCACCGACCGGATCGACCTCTACCAGCTGCACCTGGCGGACCTGCCGGTGCCCCGGGCCGAGGCGCTCGTGGGCACCCTGGAGGAGCTGGTCGACGAGGGGCTGATCCGGGCGTACGGCTGGAGCACCGACCGCCCCGACCGGGCCGCCGCGTTCGGCCTGGGGGCCCGGCACGCCACCGCCGTGCAGCACACGCTGTCGGTGCTCCGGGACGCCCCCGAGCTGCTCGCCGTCTGCGACAAGTACGACCTGGCCAGCGTCAACCGGGGGCCGCTGGGGATGGGGCTGCTCTCCGGCAAGTACACGGCCGGCTCCACGCTGCCCCGCGACGACGTACGCGGGGTCGCCCCCGGCTGGCTGGAGTGGTTCCGGGGCGGCCGGCCGGCGCCGGAGTGGCTGCGCCGGGTCGCCGCCGTACGGGCGGCGTTGACCGCCGACGGGCGTACCCTCGCGCAGGGCGCGCTGGGGTGGCTCTGGGCGCGCAGCGAGCGTACGGTCCCGATTCCCGGCTGCCGCACGGTGGCCCAGGTGACGGAGAACGCCGGCGCGCTGCGCCTGGGCCCGCTGTCGGCCGACCAGTTCGCCGAGGTGGAACGCCAGTTGGCGGCGCTGCGGTCGGCCGCCCTGCGCGACGCGGACCGCCCCCACTGGCCGACCCCCGGCCCTCCCACCGCCCGCCCCTGACCCGGCCCCTGACGCCGCCCCTCCGGCCCCACACCCCACCCACCCAGCCCGCCTGCCCCCTCTCCCGCCCTCCCACCCTGCCCGCCCTCCCCGCAGGGGTCGATCAAGCGGTTGTGGTGGCCGATGTGCCCTGACCTGCACCTTTCGCGGGGCACCACAGCTGCATGATCGACGGGGTCGGAGGGGGCGGGGCGGAGGGGCAGGGCGAGGGCGGGCGGGGAACGGGGTCAGGGGTGGGGGAGTGGGGTCAGGGGTGGGAGGCCGGGGGATTGCGGAGTTGGTCGGCCAGGTGGGTGGGCATCGGGTCGTAGCGGACGAAATGGCGGCGGAACGTGCCCGTGCCCGAGGTCATCGAGCGCAGCTCGACGGCGTAGCGCAGCAGTTCCGTGGCGGGCACCTCGGCGCGGACGACGCTGCGTCCCTCGGCCTCGGGGTCGGCCTCGGTGCCGAGCACCCGGCCCCGCCGGCCGGACAGGTCGCCCATCACCGCGCCCACGGAGGAGTCGGGCACCCGGATCACCACCTCGTCCACCGGCTCCAGCAACGCCGGCTGGCCCTTCTCGGCGGCGTCGCGCAGGGCCAGGGCGCCGGCGGTCTGGAAGGCCGCGTCGGAGGAGTCGACGCTGTGCGCCTTGCCGTCGACGAGGGTCACCCGCAGGTCCACCACCGGGTGGCCGGCGACCAGGCCGCGCTCCATCTGGGCGCGTACGCCCTTCTCGACGGAGGGGATGTAGTTGTGCGGCACCGCCCCGCCGACCACCCGGTCGGCAAACTCGAAACCGGCGCCGGGCGGCAGCGGCTCGACCTCGATGTCGCAGACGGCGTACTGGCCGTGGCCGCCGGACTGCTTCACGTGCCGGCCGTGCCCCTTCGCGGGCACGGTCAGCGTCTCGCGCAGCGCGACCCGGACCGGCTCGGTGTCCAGCTGCACGCCGCCGGCGCGCAGGCGCTCCAGCACCACGTCGGCGTGTGCCTCGCCCATGCACCAGAGCACCAGCTGGCGGGTCTCCGGGTTGCGCTCCAGCCGCATCGTGGGGTCGCCGGCGACCAGGCGGGCCAGGTTGCGCGCGAGGGCGTCCTCGTCGGCGCGGCTGTGGGCGGCGACGGCCACCGGCAGCAGCGGCTCGGGCATCTCCCAGGGGGCGATCAGCAGCGGGTCGTCCTTGGCGGAGATGGTGTCGCCGGTCTCCGCGCTGCCCGACTTGGTGAGCGCGCAGATGTCGCCGGCCACGCACACCCCCACCTCGCGCAGGGCCGCGCCGAGCGGCGTGTAGATGTGGCCGACCCGTTCGTCGGCGTCGTGGTCGGGGTGGCCCCGTTCGGCCATCCCGTGCCCGGAGACGTGCACGGTCTGCTCGGGACGCAGCGTGCCGGAGAAGACGCGTACCAGGGAGACCCGCCCGACGTGCCGGTCCACGGTCGTCTTGACCACCTCGGCGACCAGCGGGCCGTCCGGGTCGCAGGTCAGCGGCGGCCGGGGGGAGCCGTCCACCCCCGCGACGGCGGGCAGCTCGTGCTCCAGCGGCGAGGGGAAGCCGGCGGTGAGCACCTCCAGCAGCACGTCCAGCCCCACGCCGGTCTCGGCGCAGACCGGCACCACCGGGTAGAAGTGGCCGCGGGCGACCGCCTTCTCCAGGTCGTCGACCAGCACGTCGGTGCCAATCTCCTCCCCGTCGAGGTAGCGGTCCATCAGGGACTCGTCCTCGCTCTCGGCGATGATCCCCTCGATCAGCTCGTTGCGGGACTCGACGATGGCGGGCAGGTGCTCCGGATCCGGCTCGCGTACGTCGGCGGGCAGGCCGGCGGTGTAGTCGAAGACCCGGCGGGTGATCAGGCCGAGCAGGCCGACGGTGGAGACCCCGTCGTCGCCGAGCATCGGCAGGTAGAGCGGCAGCACGTTGTCGCCGAAGACCCGCTGGCACAGTGCCACGGCCTCGTCGAAGTCGGCGCGCGGGTGGTCCAGCCGGGCCACGGCCACCGCCCGGGGCATGTCGACCGCCGCGCACTCCTCCCAGAGGGCGGCGGTGGCGGCGTCCATCCCGTCGACGGCGGAGACCACGAACAGCGCCGCGTCGGCGGCCCGCAGCCCCGCCCGCAACTCGCCGACGAAGTCGGCGTAGCCGGGGGTGTCGAGCAGGTTGACCTTGATGCCGTCGTGCAGCAGCGGCGCGCAGGCCAGGCTCACCGAGCGCTGCTGGCGTACGGCCGCCGGGTCGTGGTCGCAGACGGTGGTGCCGTCGGCGACGGCACCGGCCCGGTCGATGGTGCCGCTGGCGGCGAGCAGCGCCTCGACCAGCGTCGTCTTGCCCGCTCCCGAGTGCCCGACGAGCACCACGTTGCGGATCCTGCCGGGCTCGGTCACCACCGGCGCGCCACCGGCGGCCCCCTTCTCCTGACTCTTCTGCGCCATGCGGCGCACCTCCCTCAGCCGTGGTTGGTGGCGACCGCCGCGCGCGACGGGGAAGCGGCCCGGTCGGGTTCCGCGGCGACATCCTCCGGTGCGGTGCAGGATCGCGGGTAATCAACGGGCGGGTGGGTGAGCTGGCTCACGTCCCTGGCTCGATCTCACACCCGATCCGGAGCCGGCACAAGGCTCCGTTCCCGCGGGTCGCCTGACCGGCCGTACCGCTGCCGCTACGCGGACCGTTATCGTGGGACCGCCATGGCGAAGATCTTCCAAGTGTCGGCCCGCGCGGGGATGACCCGTGTCGTCGAGCCGGTCGCACGCCGCCTGCTCCGTGCGGGCGTAACTCCCAACGCGGTCACCGTGGCGGGCACCCTCGGGGTGCTCGTCGGCGCGCTCGGCTTCGGTGCCCGCGGTCATCTGGTCGCCGGGGCCCTGATAGTCACCTTCTTCGCGCTCACCGACCTGCTCGACGGGACGATGGCCCGGATGAGCGGGGGCTCCACGAAGTTCGGGGCGTTCCTCGACTCGAGCATGGACCGCGTCGCCGACAGCGCCGTCTTCGGCGCGGTCGCGTACTGGCTGGCGACCCAGCACAACTATTCCGGTGTCGCCGCCGCGCTGCTCTGCCTGGCCGCCGGCGGGCTGGTCTCCTACGTGAAGGCCCGCGCCGAGGGCCTCGGCATGACCTGCAACGTGGGCATCGCCGAGCGCACCGAGCGGCTGCTCATCGTCGGTGTCGGCGGGCTGCTCACCGGCTTCAACGTCAAGCCCGCGCTGGAGATCGCGCTGTGGCTGCTCGCCGCCGTGTCGATCTTCACCGTGGGCCAGCGGATGGCGCACGTGTACCGCCAGGCCCAACGGGTGCACACCCCGGGCGGGCAGGGATGAGCGCCACACCCGCCGGTCGGCCGTGGCCGGGGGGCTGGCGCCGGTGAACCTCACCGAGCTCGGCTACGTCGCCGGGTGGCGCGTGATCCGCGCGCTGCCCCGGTCCGTCGCGGCGGCGGCGTTCCGGGCGGGCGCCGACCGCGCCCACCGTCGCGGCGGCGGGGGTACGGCCCGACTGCGCGCGAACCTGCGCCGGGTGGTCGGCCCCGACCTGCCGGAGGCCGAGCTCGACGAGCTGGTCCGTCGCGGCCTGCGCTCGTACGCCCGCTACTGGATGGAGGCGTTCCGGCTGCCGTCACTCAGCCGGGCGGACATCCTGGCCGGCTTCCGCCTCGACGGCGAGGAGCTGCTCGCCGCCGACGTGGCCGCCGGCCGGGGCGCGGTGGTGGCGCTGCCGCACGCCGGCAACTGGGACGCCGCCGGCGCCTGGGTGGCGGCGACCGGCTGGCCGATCACCACGGTCGCGGAGCGGCTCAAACCCGAGGGCGTCTACCAGCGGTTCCTCGCCTTCCGGCGGAGCCTGGGCATGGAGATCCTGCCCACCCACGGCGGCGAGCGGCCCGCGTTCGACGTGCTGGTCGACCGGGTCCGCACCGGCACGGTGGTGCCCCTGCTGGCCGACCGTGACCTCTCCGCGCGGGGCGTGGAGGTCGAGTTCTTCGGCCACCGCACCCGGATGCCCCCGGGCCCGGCCCTGCTCGCGTTGCGTACGGGAGCGCCCCTCTACGTCGCCTCGATGTGGTACGAAGCGGACGCGGCGTGCGCGTCGATCGCGGGTCCGCTGCCGCTGCCCGGCCCCGAGGAGGGCCCGCTCGACCAGCGGGTCCGGTCGCTGACCCAGCGGATCGCCGACGGTCTGGCGGCGGGCATCGCCCGGCATCCGGAAGACTGGCACATGTTGCAGCGGATGTGGCTGGACCAGCACGGCACGGGTGACGGCACGACCCTGCCCTCCCCGGCCGCCGGACAGGCGTGAGGGAGGCTTCTACGCGTGCGTATCGGCATCGTGTGCCCGTACTCCTTCGACGTGCCCGGTGGGGTGCAGAACCACGTCATGGACCTGGCCGAGGCGCTGCTCGGGCTCGGCCACGAGGTGAGCGTGCTCGCCCCGGCCGACGAGGACTCCCCGCTGCCGCCGTACGTGGTGCCGGCGGGGCGGGCCGTGCCGCTGCCGTACAACGGCTCGGTGGCCCGGATCGCCTTCGGTCCGGTCTCCACCGCGCGGGTGCGACGCTGGATCACCCGGGGCGACTTCGACGTGCTGCACGTGCACGAGCCGTTGACCCTGAGCCTGTCGTTGCTGGCCGTGCTCTCCGCGCGTGGCCCGGTGGTGGCGACCTTCCACACCGCGATGACCCGGTCGCGGGCGCTGGCCGCCGCGCAGGGCGTGCTCCAGATCGTGCTGGAGCGGATCACGGCCCGGATCGCGGTGAGCGCCCTGGCCCGCAAGGTGCAGGTCGAGCACATGGACGGCGGCGCGGTCGAGATCCCCAACGGGGTGGCCGTCGCGAAGTTCAGCCACGCCCAGCCGCTGCCGGGCTGGCCGGGGGAGTGCCCGCCGGGCCGCGACGGCGCGATCGGGTTCCTCGGCCGGTTCACCGAGGCCCGCAAGGGCTTCCCGATCCTGCGGGACGCCTTCGTGGAGCTGGCCCGGCAGCGTCCCGGCCTGCGGCTGCTGGTGGCCGGGCCCGGTGACGCCGACGACCTGTTCGGGCGGTTCCCGGCCGACCTGCGGGATCGGGTGACCTTCCTCGGGCTGGTCTCCGAGGAGGACAAGGCGCGGATGCTGCGCAGCGTGCACCTCTATGTGGCGCCGAACACCGGCGGTGAGTCGTTCGGCATGATCCTCACCGAGGCGCTCGCGGCGGGCACGACCGTCGTCGCCAGCGACCTCGACGCGTTCCGCCGGGTGCTCGACGGCGGGCGGGCCGGCCGGCTCTTCCCGACCGGGGACCCGGCGGCGCTGCGTACCGTCCTGGCCGACCTGCTCGACGATCCGGGCGCCCGGGGCGCGCTGACCGCCTGCGGCGACCAGGTGGTGGCCACCTTCGACTGGCCGGTGGTCGCCCGGCGGGTGCTGGAGGTGTACGCGGCGGCGATCGAGGCCACCGACGGGCGGGTCATGGACACCGAATGGGTGGGGCTGGACTGACGATGTCGCGCTTCGGGTGGGTGCTCGCGGCCCTGGTCGTCGGGCTGGTGGTGGCGTACCTCGTCTGGACCGCCGGCCGGGTCGGCCGGTTGCACGCGCGGGCGGAGCTGGCGGCCCGCGCGCTGGAGGCCCACCTGCTGCGCCGGGCGGCGGCCGCCGCGGTCCTCGCGGAGCGCCGCTACGGCGTCGAGCTGTACGCGGCGGCGCGGATCGCGCTCGACGCCGAGCCGGACGAGCGGGAGGCCGCCGAGAACGACCTCACCCGCCAGCTGCGGGCGGTGCAGCTGGACCCGGCGGATCCCGACTGCGAGGCGGTGATCGCCGCCAGCCGACGGCTCGCCCTGGCCCGCCAGGTGCACACCGACCTGGTCCGCGACGCCCGCGCGGCGCGTGGCCGCCCGCTGGTACGCCTGTTGCGGATGGGGCGTCGCCGTCCCTGGCCGCGCTACTTCGACATCGACGACCCCACGCTCACGGCCCCGGCCGACGTGCCCGCGGGCTGAGCGGGAGGAACCGGACGCCGGGCGCGACCGGGCACGAAGCGTGCATCGGTGACGGCGGGGGCGGGCCTGGTGGGAACCACCGGACGGCCGGTGACGGCTGCCACAGTGCAGTCCACCGTGGGCCTGATTGGCTGTCGGATCGGTGTTGGGACCGTCGTAGCATTTCCGCAGCCACCCCCCGAGCACGTCCGAGGAGCGATGACCCGTGCCCGAAACCACTGCCCAGAACGCTAGCGCCAGCCCCGTCACCGGCACCGCCCGCGTCAAGCGCGGCATGGCCGAGATGCTCAAGGGCGGCGTGATCATGGACGTGGTCAACGCCGAGCAGGCCAAGATCGCCGAGGACGCCGGTGCCGTCGCGGTGATGGCGCTCGAGCGGGTACCCGCCGACATCCGCGCCCAGGGCGGCGTGTCCCGGATGAGCGACCCCGACATGATCGACGGCATCATCAACGCGGTCTCCATCCCGGTCATGGCCAAGGCCCGGATCGGCCACTTCGTGGAGGCCCAGATCCTCCAGTCGCTCGGCGTGGACTACGTCGACGAGTCCGAGGTGCTGACCCCCGCCGACTACGCCAACCACATCGACAAGTGGGCCTTCACGGTGCCCTTCGTCTGCGGGGCGACCAACCTCGGCGAGGCCCTGCGCCGGATCACCGAGGGCGCGGCCATGATCCGCTCGAAGGGCGAGGCCGGCACCGGTGACGTCTCCAACGCCACCACCCACATGCGCAAGATCCGCCAGGAGATCCGCCGGCTGAGCTCGCTGCCGGCCGACGAGCTGTACGTGGCCGCCAAGGAGCTCCAGGCGCCGTACGAGCTGGTCAAGGAGGTCGCCGAGAGCGGCAAGCTGCCGGTGGTGCTGTTTACCGCCGGTGGGATCGCCACCCCGGCCGACGCCGCGATGATGATGCAGCTCGGCGCCGAGGGCGTCTTCGTCGGCTCCGGCATCTTCAAGTCCGGCAACCCGGCGCAGCGCGCCGCCGCGATCGTCAAGGCCACCACCTTCCACGACGACCCGGACGTGCTGGCGAAGGTCTCCCGGGGCCTGGGCGAGGCGATGGTCGGCATCAACGTCGACGACATCCCGCAGCCGCACCGGCTGGCCGAGCGCGGCTGGTGAGGGGTGGGAAGGGCACCCTTCGAGGCACCGCGGGTGCCCTTCCCGACATCTGAGGAGAGGAACGGTGGCATGAGCGACGCACCCGTCATCGGCGTGCTCGCCCTCCAGGGCGACGTACGCGAGCACGTCGCCGCCCTCGCCGAGGCCGGCGCGGACGCCCGCCCGGTGCGCCGGGCGCGGGAGTTGGACGAGGTCGACGGGCTGGTCGTCCCCGGCGGCGAGTCCACCACGATCAGCAAGCTCGCCGACATCTTCGAGATGCGCGAGCCGATCGACAAGCGCATCGCCGACGGGCTGCCGGTCTACGGCTCCTGCGCCGGCATGATCATGCTGGCCACCGAGGTCCTCGACGGCCGCCCCGACCAGCGCGGCTTCGCCGGCATCGAGATGACCGTGCGGCGCAACGCGTTCGGCCGGCAGGTCGACTCGTTCGAGGCGCCCGTGGGGATCACCGGCGTCGAGGGCGGGCCGTTCCACGCGGTGTTCATCCGGGCACCGTGGGTCGAGCGGGTCGGCGACGGCGTCGAGGTGCTCGGCACGGTGACCGAGGGTCCCGCCGCCGGCCGGATCGTGGCGGTACGGCAGGGCAACCTGCTGGCCACCTCGTTCCATCCGGAGCTGACCGGCGACGCGCGGGTGCACGCGTACTTCGTCGAGATGGTCCGCGCGGCCCGCTGAGCGTCGCCCTCCGCAGGCCGCCTGTCGTCCCAGCTCCAGCCGGGTGGGCCGGGTCGGCGTCGTGCCGCGCGTGACATCCCCCCGCCGTACGTCGGTAGGATTGCCGAGATTCGGCGGGGCCAGCTGCCCGTCACGGCTTTCCCGCAGGGCTGACCGGCACCACCGCGTGCGCCGGCGGGGGCGGGGCGTGCGCGGTCGGTCGATGCAGACGGCGGGTAGCAACGGAGGTAGCAGATGTCCGGCCACTCAAAGTGGGCGACGACCAAGCACAAGAAGGCGGTCATCGACGCCAAGCGCGGCAAGATGTTCGCCAAGCTGATCAAGAACGTCGAGGTCGCCGCGCGGACCGGCGGCGGTGACCCGGCCGGCAACCCGACGCTCTACGACGCCATCCAGAAGGCGAAGAAGAACTCGGTTCCCAACGACAACATCGACCGCGCCGTCAAGCGCGGGTCGGGTCTGGAGGCCGGCGGCGCCGACTGGCAGACCATCATGTACGAGGGCTACGGCCCCAACGGCGTGGCGATGCTGATCGAGTGCCTCACCGACAACCGCAACCGCGCCGCCACCGAGGTGCGCACCGCGCTGACCCGCAACGGCGGCTCGCTCGCCGACGCGGGCTCGGTGTCGTACATGTTCTCCCGCAAGGGCGTGGTGATCGTCCCCAAGGCGGGCACGACCGAGGACGACGTGATGATGGCGGTCCTCGACGCCGGCGCCGAGGAGGTCAACGACCTGGGTGAGGCGTTCGAGGTGGTCTGCGAGCCGACCGACCTGATCGCTGTCCGCACCGCGCTCCAGGACGCCGGCATCGAGTACGAGTCGGCCGAGTCGTCGCTGATCCCGAGCGTCAACGTCCCCCTCGACGAGGAGGGCGCCCGCAAGATCTTCAAGCTGATCGACGTCCTGGAGGACTGCGACGACGTGCAGAACGTCTTCGCGAACTTCGACGTCAGCGACGAGGTGATGGAGGCCGTCGGCTGACCCCGACGCCCCCGTACGCGAGCCGGCGCCGCCGCGCCCGCCGTCGATCCCCCACCGGAGACCGATGGCGGGCGGCTGGTCACCGCTAGGCTGCGGGCATGGACAATCCGGGCCGTGCGCAGCGCGGCGGTGCGGCGTACGACGGGGGCCGGTTCGCACCCGGCGACGTCGTCGTACGGCGCGAGATCCTGCACGGCGAGGTGTGGTTCGGCTGCCCGACGATCTGCGTCGAGGACTCGCCCGACCTGCTCGCGCTCTACCTGCCGCCGGGCGCGCGGTTCGGCTTCCCCGAGACCGGCAGCTTTCCCTGTGGGCGGCACCCGTGGCAGGTCGCCGGGCACCGGGCGTGGACCGGGCACGGCAAGCTGATGCTGCACCGCCCCGGTGAGGCACACTCCGTGGACGTGTTCTGGAACGGCCCGGAGAGGGCGTTCGCCGGGTGGTACTTCAACCTCCAGGATCCGCTGCGGCGTACGCCGGTCGGGGTGGACACCCTCGACCACGAGCTGGACCTCTGGTGGGGCGCCGGCGACGACCGCTACGTCTGGAAGGACGTGGAGCTGTTCGCCCAGCGCATCGAGGAGGGGCGCTACCCGGGGACGGCCGACGCCATCCGGGCCGAGGGCGACCGGATCGCCGCCCTGCTGGACGCGGGGGAGCGCTGGTGGGACGAGGCGTGGTCGGCCTGGCGCCCCGACCCCGGCTGGCCGACCCCGGCCCTGCCGCCCGGCTGGGACACCGTCCCGCCGTCCCGCTGACCCCGCCGCCCGGCCCGCCCGTGGCCCGGGTGCCCCGTCACGCGCCGCCGAGGCGGGGCAGGACGGGCCGGACCGCCACCGGGCTGCCCGGCCGGCCGCCCGCGCGGGACGCGTACTCGGGGACGCCGACGCAGGTGAACAGCAGCGCCGCGAGTTCGGCGGGCTCGCCGAGCAGGTCGGGAACCTCGGAGTCGATGAAGGTCATCCCGGAGGCGCCGGCCCCCAGGGCGTACGCCGCCAGGTGCAGGCGGCCCTCGACCAGCCCGGCGGCGAGCTGGGCGTCCCGGTAACCCCGGTCGTCGAGCGCCGACAGCGGCGTGGCCGCGACGACGACGTACGCCGCGTCGCCGGCGAGCGCCTGGTCGAGGCAGATCCGCAGCAGCTCGCCGCGCAGCTCCGCCGCCCGCAGCGGCGCCGACAGGTCGGGCCACCGGTAGATGCCGGGCGCGGTGTCGTCGACGCCGTGCACGGCCACCCAGTGCGGCACCCGTACGCCCCGGAGGGCCGCGGCCAGCGGCCACTCCAGCAGGGCGCGCGGCAGCGTGCGGGAGCGGTCCATCCGGCGCTGCGAACCGCGCCGGAGCACCACCTCGTCCAGCGTGGCGGAGGGCGGGAACCCGTCCAACGCCGGCGCGTCGGGCCAGGGCTGCCCGAGCGCGTCCCGTTCGCCCGCGCGCTGCGCGGCGGTGCACAGCGGCAGCTCGACCGGCGGCAGCTCACCCGGGGCGGCGGGACCGGTGGGGCCGATGGCGGGCTCGCCGTCGCCGAGGGTCAGCAGGGCCAGCGGGTACTCGTGCACCCCGTCCGCGCCGACGAGGGCGCGCACCGTGGCGTCGGGGAACAGCGTGCGCAGCCGCGGCCCGAGGCCGGCGCTCGCGGCCGCCGCCGACAGCTGGGACAGCAGCGTCCCCGCGTCCCAGTAGAGGTGCCGCCACCCGCGCTCGGCGTAGCGCCATCCCGTCCGCCACGGCACGCCCGTGACCACCAGCGTCGTGGCCGCCCCGGCGGCGGCGGGAGCGACGCGGACGAGCGCGTGCCGGGCCGGGTCGTACCAGTGCACGCCGTCCGGGACGCCCGCGACGCCGCGGGTGCTCGCGTAGACCTCCAGCGGGAACCGCGCCCCGGCCGACCCGGCGGCGCGGTAGAGGAACGGCCGGCCCTGGCGTTCGGCGCTGCGTACGACGCCGGCGCCGAGGAAGAGCACCCGGCCGAGCTGCGCCGCGTCGAGGGGCCGGGCCGCGCCCGCGACGCCCGCGAGCACGGCCGTCGCGGGCACGCCCGGGTCGGGCAGGTCGCGCGGCAGGGCGAGGACGGGCAGGTCGTCCGGGTAGCCCTTGAACTGCGGGGGCATGGTCGCGGGGTCGTTGGGGACGAGGTCGTGGCGGACCCGTGGGTCGTCCACGGGCACGTCCCACTCGCGGTTCGGCACGTACGACGTCAGCCGGTGCAGCAGCCCGGCGCCGGAGTCGAGGTCCACACGCGACATCCTGCCAGTGCTCGGGCCCTCCGGCGGGCCCGTCCCGAGGGGGCCGGGCGGCGCGGTCAGCCCACCGTCTCGCGCGAGCGCCAGGCCGTACGCACCGAGGTGCGGCCGTTGGTACGCAGCAGCGAGCCCTCGTACACCCGGGCGCCGGCGGCCACGAACGCGGCGGCCGCGACCAGCAGCAGGGCCAGGGACACCAGCGGCTCCCAGCCGGCCGCGTCCCCGTCGAACAGCCGCAGCGGCATGGCCGTCGGCGCGGAGAACGGCAGGTAGGACAGCACCCGCATGGCCGTCGCATTGTCGTTCAGGAAGACCACCGCGAAGAACGGCAGCATGATCGCGAGCTGCACCGGCGTCGACACGCCGACGATGTCCTCCTGGCGGTTGACCAGGGCCCCGGCCGCCGCCCACATGGCCGCCACCAGCACGAAGCCGAGCAGGAAGAACGGCAGGAACCAGCCGATCGCCGGGGCCAGCAGCGAGAGCAGCCCGCCGCTGCCGCCGAACTGCACCCCGACGAGGGTGACCAGGGCGATCAGGGCGATCTGCCCGAGCGCCAGGACCGTGCCGGCGATCATCTTGCCGGCCAGCAACGCCCGCACCGGGACGGCGGCGACCAGGATCTCCACGATCCGGGTCTGCTTCTCCTCGACGATGCTCTGCGCGATCTGCACGCCGAAGGTCTGCGAGGTGAGGAAGAAGACGAACCCGAAGGCGAACGGCACCAGGAAGGCCACCACCGGGTCCACCGCGTCGGGGTCCAGCAGCCGCACCTCGGGCCGGGTGCTCAGCGCCGTCACCACGTCGTCGGGGGCCTCGTCCATGGCCAGCACCGCAGGCCCGGAGACCACCGCCGCGTCGACGTCGCCGTCGCGTACGGCCCGCTCGGCGGCGCGGTCGTCGGGGACCGTACGCACCTCGAGGCCCGCCTCGCGCAGCGGGCCGGCCGCCGCCGCGGTCGCCGCGACGCTCGACGGGCCACCGGAGAGCAACGGCGGCAGGATGGTCGAGGCGGCGGCGATCAGCAGGAAGAACAGGGTGGTGAACAGGAAGGTGCGGTCGCGTAGCTTGACCCGGATCTCCCGGGCGGCGACCAGCCGGGTGGCCTGGGTCGTGTTCATCGGGTGACCTCTCGGAAGATCTCGGTGAGGGACGGGCTGACCGGGCGGAACGCGCGTACCGGCCCGCGGGCCAGCGCCGCGTGCAGCACCGGCTGCTCGTCCGCGCCGGGCGCGAGGTCGAACACGGCGCGCGCGCCGTCCAGGTCGACGAGGGTCACCCCGGGCTCGTCCCGCAGCCAGCCGGCGTCGTTCTGCACCACCAGCTCGTACCGGGGCACGGTGTACGTCGCGCGCAGCTCCTGCCGGCTGCCGGCGGCCCGGATCACGCCACCGGCGATGATCACCAGGTCGTCGCAGAGCCGCTCGACGACGTCGAGTTGGTGGCTGGAGAAGAGCACCGGCACGCCCGTGGCGGCCCGCTCCCGCAGGACGGCCACGACCGTGTCGACGGCCAGCGGGTCGAGGCCGGAGAACGGTTCGTCGAGCACCAGCACCTCGGGGTCGTGCACCAGGGCGGCGGCGATCTGCGCGCGCTGCTGGTTGCCCAGCGACAGCGTCTCCAGCAGGTCGTCGCCGCGTTCGGCGAGGCCGACGCGCTCCAGCAGGGCGTCGGTGCTGCGGCCCGCCGCGGCGGCGGTCATGCCGTGCAGCCGGCCCAGGTACGCCACCTGCTCCCGGACGCTCATCTTCGGGTAGAGGCCCCGCTCCTCCGGCATGTAGCCGAAGCGCTGGCGGGCCTCGCGGGTCAGCGGCGCCCCCTGCCACGTGATCTCGCCGGCGTCCGGGGCGAGCACCCCGAGGACGATCCGCATGGTGGTGGTCTTGCCGGCGCCGTTGCCGCCCACGAAGCCGGTCATCCGGCCGGCGGCCACGTCGAAGGACACGTTCTGGAGCACCCGCCGGTCGCCGAAGCTGCGGTCGACGCCGTCGAGGCGGAGCACACTGGTCACGCGTCCACGCTAGATCGGCGGGCGCCGTACGCAGTCCGCCCCGGGACCGAGCGGGACGTCCCCCTCGTGGCGGAGGCCGGTCAGCCGCCGGGGCGCACCACCCCGTGCTCGTACGCGAAGACCACCGCCTGCACGCGGTCGCGCAGTCCCAGCTTGGCCAGCACCCGGCTGACGTGGGTCTTCACGGTCGCCTCGCCCAGGTGCAGCTCGGTGGCGATCTCGATGTTGCTGGCGCCGCCGGCGACCAGGACCAGGACCTCGCGCTCGCGGGGGGTGAGGTCCCGCAGCGCCGCCTCGGGGGCCGACTGCCGGCCGTCCGGCCTGGCGGGCTCGCCCGGCCGGGCGAAGGTCGCGATCACCCGTCGGGTGAGTTCCGGGGCGAGCAGGCCGTCGCCCCGGGCGAGCACCCGGATCGCCTCGATCAGGGCCTCCGGGGTGCCGTTCTTGAGCAGGAAGCCGCTGGCCCCGGCGCGCAGCGCGGCGAACAGGTAGTCGTCCCGGTCGAAGGTGGTGAGGATCAGCACGGCTGGTCCGCCCGGCCCGTCCTGTTCGGCGGTGATCCGGCGGGTGGCCTCCAGCCCGTCGACGCCGGGCATCTCCACGTCCATCAGCACCACGTCCGGGCGCAGTGCCCGGGCCATGCCGGCGGCCCGCTCCCCGTCGGCGGCCTCGCCGACGACCTCGATGTCGTCCTCCACCTCAAGGATGACCCGGAACCCGGTACGCACGAGATGCTGGTCGTCGGCGAGTAGTACCCGGATCGGTCGGCCGGTCCCGGGCGCCTCGTGGCAGGCGCTCACGCGGGCCGCCCCACCGGCAGCGGCAACGGGAACCGCGCCCGCACCCGCCAGCCGCCACCGACCCGTGGGCCGACCTCCAGCGCGCCGCCGTGGGTGGCGACCCGCTCGCGCATCCCGACCAGGCCGAGCCCGTCGGCGTTCGCCGGGCGGGCGGCGTGTCCGTCGTCGGTCACGTCGACCTCCACCTCCTGTGCCAGGTATCGGATCCGCACGTCGAGCGTGGTCGCGCCGACGGCGTGTTTGAGCGTGTTCGTCACGGCCTCCTGCACCACCCGGTACGCGGCCTGGGAGACCGAGTCCGGCAGCGGCACCGGGTCCCCGTACGTCCCGACGGTGGCCCGCAGCCCGGCCTCGCGGGCGCGCTCGACCACGGCCGTGACCTGGTCGATCCCGGCGGGTCCCGACTGGTCGGCGCGGTCCGGGCCGCCGTCGCGGGCGCGCAGCAGGCCGAGCATCCGGCGCAGCTCGTCGACGGCGGTGCGGGCGGTCTCCTCGATGGCGCTCAACGCGGCGCGGGCCTTCACCGGGTCCTTGTCGAACACCCGGCGGGCAGCGGACGCCTGCACCCCCATCACCGACACGTGGTGGGCGACCACGTCGTGCAGTTCCCGGGCGATGCGGACCCGCTCGCCGACCACGGCGTGCTCGCGGATCTCGGCCTGCGAGCGGCGCAGCTCCTCGGCCCGCGCCTGCACCTCGTGCTGACGCCGGGCGGCCAGCCACGCGGTCTCCCCGAAGAAGTACGCGAAGCCGAAGAACAGGCCGTTGACCAGGACCCCGTTGACCAGCGCCGCGAGGATCGGGGGCACCGGTCCGACCGCGCCGGCGAACGCGTCGGCCGGGATGTTGGCGACACTGGTGGCGTAGGAGATCCCGAGCCACAGGAACATGGTGGCGATGACGCCGATCCGCAGCCGCCGGGACAGCCGCCGGTTCCGGCCCCACGCGCCCAGCGTGTAGAGGGCAGCGAACAGCGCCCCCGAGCTGATCTGCGCCTCGGGAGCGGAGCGTACCTGCCCGGCGATGAACGCGATCGAGATCACCAGCGTGACGGCGACGGGGTGCCGGCGGCGCAGGACCAGCGGCAGGGTCACCGCGACGGCCCAGAAGATCTGCTCCGGCCAGGACGGCGGCGGCCCCAGCACGAAGGCGCCGGTGCTGCGGGCCAGGGTCAGGCTGAACAGCGCCAGGGCGGTGGTGGCCACCCCGGTGTAGACGTCGAGCCGGCGCTGCTCCGGGGTGGGCCCCGGCCGCCGCCAGTTCTCGTCCGTGCTGCTGTCCATCCAGGTCAGGATCTCATCCCGCCGGTCGCCGCGGGTCCGGCACCCGGCCCGGGCCGCCGCACCGAGCCTTCCGGGGTACGCGATCATGCCGGCCTGCTCCAGACCGAGGCGTACGCCCGGGCGGTGCTCGCCGGCGGCGGCATGCTGCGGGAGGCGGAGATCGAGCAGCGGGTGACCTCCCGCCTGGCCCGCCAGGCGGTGCTGACCCGGGACTCCCCGCCGGAGGTGGTGTTCGTCGTCGACGAGGCGGTGCTGCGTCGCCGCATCGGCAGCCGGGCGGTGATGGCCGAGCAGTTCGCCCACCTGCTGCACGTCACCGAGCTGCCCCAGGTCGACATCCACGTGGTGCCCGCCGACGCCGGCATGCATGCTGGGCTGGCCGGCGCGTTCATCGTGGTCCGAACACCCGAGGGCGGCGAGGTGGCGCACCTGGACACCCCGCTGCGCGCGCACGTGAGCGATCGCTCGGAGGACATTGATAGCCTCCAACGCAGATGGGAGAACCTGCGGGGCGAGGCACTGCCCCGCAAGGCGTCCCGCGAACTTCTCGCGGAGGTGGCGGAGTCATGGAGCTGACCGGCGCGCTCTGGCGGAAGTCCACCCGCAGCGACAACGGCGGGTCCACCTGCGTCGAGGTGGCGACGAACCTGGCCGGCGTGGTGGGCGTACGCGACAGCAAGGACCGTGGGGGAGCGGTGCTGGCCTTCGGCCCCGCGGCCTGGACCGGCTTCCTCGCCGCGGCCACCACCGGCGCGCTGCGTCCCGCCGGGTAGCCGACGCAGACACGTGCCACGGCCCGGCTCGCGATGGCGGGCCGGGCCGTGGCGGGGGTGGATCAGGTGCGGTTGCGGTACGTCTTGACGGCGCTGTCGAGGATGTCCCAGAGCGTCACGAGCACGGTGCCGGCGATCACGGCAGTCGCCACCATGTTCAGGTTGTCGCCCTCGCCGAGCCACTCGAAGCGGGCCACGAAATCGGGGTTGAGCAGCCGGTCGGTCGACATCAGCCAGACCACCGGCACCGCGAACGCCAGGTTGAGCACCGCGTTGACCACGACCAGCGGCCAGGTCCAGTGTCCGACCCGGTACTTGGCGAACTCCAGGCCGATGGTGGCCACCAGCACCGCGATCAGGAACGGCAGCCAGAAGCTCCACAGCGCCGGATCGAGGATCGGCAGGTTCTCGTCGCCGTCGGTGGGCACGAACGAGCGGAAGTGCTGTAGCGGCAGGTAGGCGATGACCAGCGCCAGGAAGGTGACCGAGGCGGCGATGTCGGTCAGGGTGATCTGCCGGTCGGTCGTGTCCTCCGGGAGCTGGTCGACGCTCCACGCGGGCAGGTGCAGGGGCGTCTTGGTGCGCTCCAGCACCGCGAAGACCACGGTCACCCAGAAGGCGATCTGGACGGCCACCTGGAAGGCGGTGGAGATGCCCGTGCCGATCCCCTCGCCCGCGTTGCCGCCGTCGGCGACCTTGAGCAGGCCGGCCAGTACGCCGACCAGGGCCGGGATGAAGCTGAGCAGCAGCTTCATGAGCCGCGACCAGGCCAGGTAGTAGGCCGGGCCGATGAGCTGCAACCGCCGGTCGGCGTAGCGGGCGGCGAGCTTGTCCGGGTCGCCCAGCTCCGTGAGCACCTCCCGCTCGGCGGTGGCGGCGTCCTGCCCGCCGGCCGTACGGCCCTCGACCATGTCCTCGATCGAGGCGCGCAGCTCGGTGGAGATCTCCGCGCGGCGCGCGACCGGCACCGAGCGCAGGGTCGCGGCGAGGTATCGGTCGGTCAGGGTGGTCATCGGTCGGCTCCTTCGATCAGCCCGTTCAGGGAGGTCTGCACTGTGGCCAGGTCGGCGAGGAGTCGGCCCAGCACCGACTCGCCCTCCTCGCTGGTCCGGTAGAACTTGCGTGGCCGGCTCTCCTCGGTGTTCCACTCGCTGGTCAGCAGCCCCTGCTCCTCCAGCCGCCGCAGCAGCGGGTAGAGCGTGTTGGCGTCGACCGGAAAGCCATGGCCGGAGAGGCGTTGCAGCAACGCGTAACCGTAGTCGGGCCGGCGCAGCGCGACGAGGCTCGCCACCACCACGGTGCCCCGGCGCAACTCCTGGAGGTGCGTTCGCAGGATCTCATCGCTAACCATGTGTCACACCATACTGTGTGGCACACACTATCGTCCAGCGGCATAACATCGTGTGTGTCAACATCAGTGTGTTCGGGCGAAAAGGGGCGGCGGACCCCTCGGAGGAGTCCGCCGCCGTGGACGTCGCTCAGCAGGCCCCGCCCTCCCGGAAGCCGCGCTCGACGAAGGAGGCCGGCCCGACCTGGAGGTAGCCGACCCCGGGCCGGATCGGATGCCCGGTGAACAGCTCCACCCGGGAGCCGACGCGCACCAGGTACGCCGAGGCGTCGCCCGCGTCGTTGCGGATCATCGAGCCGCGCGGGCCGTAGATCTCCTCCAGAGCGTCGAAGGACATGCCCACACCCCCACCCCTGGGCGTACGCGGCGGCGCGGTGGCGGTGCCGACCTCCACGAGCCGCCCGTCGCGGAAGGCCAGCAGGAGCTTGCCTGCCCAGGCCCCGGTCACGCCGGTGCGGACCGTGCCGTCGCAGTGGGGGGCGACCCAGGAGATGAGCCCGGCCGCCGTGAGGTCCGCCAGGTCGGCCCCGATCCGGAACGGCCCGGCGCCCCGGACGCTGATGATCCGGACCTCGTCGCGCTCGGCGGCGACCTGTGCCGCCGTGCCAGGGTCGCCGGTCGGTTGCCCGGCGGCGACGGACGGCGGGGGTGCGGCGGCGGCCGGGGCCACCAGGGCGATCGGCACGAGCCCGGCCGTGGCCAGCAGGGCGGTGACGACGGTGTACGAGAGACGGTGCACGGGAATCTCCTCCTCGGCAGTGCGGGTGTCCTTGTCCTGTTGGTCTCCCCGCCCACCGGATCGGTTCGTCGGGTTCCCGACCGATGCGCTCCGGCCCGGCCTGCTCCGGCCTGCTCCGGTCCGGCCGCGCGGCCGACGACTGCGGCCCGGACGGGACGGTGGCCCTCGCGGAGGGTGCCGCCGACGCCACGCGCCGTCTACTGTCGAGGCGGAACGGCGAGGCGGCCGACCTGCCTCATCGCCGTCGACCTGCCTCATCGCGGCCGGCCCAGCTCATCGCCGGCCGGCGGCGCTGGTCGCCGCCGTCGGCGGCTACGACGACCAGCCGGTGTCGGGGGTGGTGCGGTGACCGGTCCGGAGCAGATCGGGCCCTACCGGATCGAGCGGCTGCTGGGCGTGGGCTCGTTCGCGACGGTCTGGCTGGGTTACGACCCGGTGCTCGACTCCCGGGTGGCAATCAAGGTGCTGGCCGAGAACTGGCACCACGACCTGCTGGTGCGGGAACGGTTCCTCGACGAGGCCCGCCTGCTGCGCCGCCTTGACGACGAGCGGCTGATCCGGGTCCACGCCGCCGGCGAGCTGCCCGACGGCCGGCCGTACTCGGTCATGGCCTGGGCCGACGGCGGCAGTCTGCGCGATCGCCTGGCGGCCGGCCCGATGCCGGCGCCCGCCGCCCTGGAGCTGCTGGCCGAGATCGCCGCCGGGGTCGCCGTCCTGCACCGCCACGGCGTCGTGCACCGCGACCTGACCCCGGGCAACGTCCTGTTCCGCTCCGGCCCGGACGGTGAGCGGGCGCTGATCGCCGATCTCGGGCTGGCCAAGGCGCTCGCCGCCGCCTCCGGCCTCACCGCCCGGGCGGGCACCCCCGGCTACATGGCCCCGGAGCAGGGCGACCCGCTCGCCGTCGTCGACACCCGCGCCGACGTGTACGGCCTGGGCCGGCTCGGCCTGCGGCTCCTCGCCCCGGTCGCCGGCTCCGCCGCCATCGCCGGCCCTGCCTCCGGTGCCACCGAGTCCGGCTCCGGTGCCGCTGACTCCGGTGCCGCAGCCGTCGACCGTGCTGCCGGTGCCGCCGCTCCCGCCTTCGCTGTCGACGGCGAGACGGAGGCCGGGACGGGCCGGGGCGTGCCGCCCGGGGTGCTCGCGGTCCTGCGTCGGGCCACCGCGCACCGACCCGCCGACCGGTACCCGGACGCCGCCGCCTTCCGTGCCGCGCTGCGGGACGCGGTCACCGCGCCCGCCGACCTGTCTCCCGACCGGCCGGCCGACCTGCCCGCCAACCGTTCTGCTGGCCCGCCCGCCTACCGGCCCGCCGGTCCGGTCGGTGCGCCCCTCCGGCGGGTGCGCGCACGGGTTCGGCCGGTCGCCCGGCGGCGGCTCGGCGTGTTGGCGCTGGGCGTACTGGCCCTCGTCGGGGTCGGATCCACGGCCGGGGACGGCGCGACGCAGGGGCGGGACGCCGAGAGCTGGACGAGCGGGCCGGTGACGGTGCGGCTGCCGCCCGGATGGCGGGCCACCGGCACCGGCTGGGCCGGACGGTACGGCGACGACGGCCGGCTCGAACCGGCCCTGGTCATGTCACCCGACCCGCGCCGGTGGGCGGCCGACCCGAACGTGCCGGGGGCCTTCGTCGGGTTGTCGGCCGGCATCGCCGCGCGGAGCACCCCGGCAGGATTCGTCGCCGAGCGTCCGCACGCGGCCTGTGTCGCCGCGCCGGTACGGCGCACCCGTCAGGCGGGCGTGGACTGGGTGGTGGCCCGGTTCACCTGCGAGCGGGGCCGGCCCGAGATCGTCGAGGCGGCCGGGCTGGCACCCGACGGCGCCGGACTGATCTACGTGCAGGTCACGCCCCCGGTCGACAGTCGGGCCGACTTCGTCGACACCCTGCTGGCCGGGGTACGGGTCAGTCCGCCGTACCGTCGGTGAGCCGTTCTGGTCGGGGCGAGCCGGCCCGCGACGTTCTCCGGACGCCGGGGCCAGGTCGCCCAGGTCAGTTGGTCGGGGAGGCGGAGACGCTCGGTTCGGGGGTGTCACCCGCGGGGGCGCAGACCTTCCAGGTGTCGTTCTCCTTGCGGAAGTGCAGGGTGACGCCCGGCTGCGACGTGCGGGTGACGGTGGCGCTCGCGGTGCTGCCGTCGACGCGGATGTCGGTGACGGTCACCGGCCTGGGCGACGGCACGTCGGCCGGGGGTGCCTGGGACGGATCGAAGTCGTCGTCCGCCATGAGCTCCTCGGCCTCCTCGGCGCAGAGCAGGTTGAGGATGGCCGGCTGGTCGTCGCGGTCCACCGCCACAGCGAACTCCTCGACCAGCGTGCGGATCCGGGTCTCGTCACTGGCCGAGGACGGCCCCCACGCGCCGGTGAGGCGCGCCACCGCGTACAGGCCGGCACCGCAGGCGGCGAGGATCAGCAGGCCGACGGCCACCGCGACGGCGATCCAGACCGCCTTCGGCGTGCCGGCGGTGGGCGCGGAGGCGGCTCCGCCCGGGGGCGCCCCGAAGCCGGGCGGCCCGACGTTCTGCGGCGCCTGCGCCTGCGGCCAGGGCTGCGCTGGAGCTTCCGGCGACGGCTGCACTGGCGCCTGGCCCTGCGGCGACGGCTGGGCCTGCGCTGCTGGCGACGGTGGTGCCTGCACCTGTGGCCAGGGCTGTGCCGGTGGCGACGGCGGGGCCTGCGGCGGCGGCGGAGCCTGCGGCGGTGGCGGGGTCTGCGGCGGTGGCGACGGCTGGTCGGCGGGCCCCCCGGCTGCGGAGGATTCGGGGTGCGGCGGCTGGGTTGGCTCGTCTGGCACCTGCGACCCCCTTGACGCACCGCCGCCCAGGCAGGCCCGGAACCCGGCGACGACCGAACGACATCAACTGTCAGTCGCTGTACGCTGACCTAGCGATTGTTCTATATATTCGGATACGTATCGTAGCGCAATCCCTACAGAAGGTTCGGGCCGATGTTCAGACCGACATCGACACGTCGATGGGCGCGCCTCGTCGTCATCCTCCTCGCCGCCGTGTTCCTGGCGGTGCCGGGCACCGCGGCACACGCGAGCGGCGTCAACCTGTGCGCCGAGCAACTCGCCACAGCGCTGGCGGTCCAGGCGAAGATCAAGGCGCACAACGCGAGGCCGCACACGTTCGTCCTGCCGCGACAACAGGCCGCCTACCACGCGTACAACCTCGAGGCCCAGCAGTTGAACGCCGAGCGCACGCTGGCGCGGACCCGGCTCAACGCCTGCGTCGAGGCGATGCGGACGCTCGAGGACACCCGGGTCGGCTCTCCCGCGCTCACCCCGCCCAGGCCGGCGGACCTGAGGGACATCAAGGCGGCGGCAGACCGGGTGCCGGCGAACTGGAGCCCGCCGCCCCCGCCGCCGCGCGGCAAGAACTGGCGCGTCGACCCCAACTCGCCCGTCCGCCCGCTCTACGACGTGCTGCGCGAGGTCAGCCCGCCGACGTTCCGCAACGTCCCCCTGCGCGGTGATCCCCGCCCCGTGGCCGGCTCCCGCGACCTCGCGTACCCGCCGTCGACCGGATACACCATCGGCAGGAACGCCGAAGGCCTGTCGGCGGTCTCGCCCGACCACATCATCCCGCTCGCCCGCATCATCCAGATGCCCGGCTTCGTGAAACTGAGCCCGCAGAACATGTACCAGGTGGTCAACGCGCGGGTGAACCTGCAATGGCTGTCGTTCAAGTCCAACTGGTCGAAGTCCTCCCGCAGTGTGGCGGGCATGAGCAGTGCCGATCCGCAGTGGCGGACGGCCCAGATGCAGCTCGAGGACGACGTCTACAAGGTGTTGCAGGATACGATCAACAAGCTGCTCCGTAGCCAGGCGTGAGGGGAACGAGTGGTGTCACAGCCGGACCTCACCGCCATCGCCGGCACCATGCCGCACGCGGACCTGACGCTCGTCGAGGAGGGCTCGGCCGACCTGGGGCGCCTTCCGGGGCAGTGGCGGCCGATCGCCGCGGCGGCCGACCCGGAGACCCGACTCGCGATGGCACTCAACCTGTGGAACCCGGCGCTGCTTGACGCCCTGCCGCGGTTCGCGGCGGGGCTGCGCGAGCGCTTCGTCGACGCTCGGCCGTGCCTCGCCGACGGCGAGCCCGCACTGCTCTATCTGGCCCTGCACCCCGACGGCCACCTGCTGTCCTGGACAGGGCTGGACCCCGCGGGCTTCGTGGAACCGCAGTTCTGGGGACACTTTCCCGAGCCGCTGCGGACGTTCCTGCGGGAGGTCCACGCCGGCTTCACCTCCGGCGGCTACACGGCGTTCGGGCCGGTGCACCCGCGGCACATGCAGACCGTCGCCGAGCAGGCCGGCGAGCCCGACGGCCTCGCCGACTGGGACGAGGAGCAGGAGATCGCCTCGACGCGGCTGCTGCTGGTCGCGTCCAACGGCGGCATGGTCAACTACTGCGTGTCCCCGGATCTCGAGCCGGGCGAGCTGGCCATCGTGTTCGAGGGCGACATCGACCCGACCCCGTACGGCGAGGCACTGGACAGGCTGCTCGTCCGACGACTCGAACGCTAGCCGCGCGTCCCGGGACGGCCGCCCCTCGGGCCGCTGCCTACCGCACCACCACCGTGATCGTGTGCGTCGTGCCGCCCTGCGGGATCAGCACGGCCACCGTGCCGGGGCGGACGAACCGGATGTCGACCACGCCCGCCTCGTAGCTGCGGGCCACCAGGTCCTCCCGGTCCACCGTCACCTCGCCCGGCCCGATGCCGATGATCCGCAGCACCCCGCCGGTGGCGAAGCAGAGCGAGGGGAGCAGCGCCAGTTCGGTCTCGGCCAGCACCACGTCGTGGCGTACCGCCCCGAAGCAGGTGCCGGGCGGCCCGCTCGACGACGGCGTGGCGGTCGGCGTACGCCCGGCGGTGCTCGTCGAGGGAGCAGCCGGCGGGGGCCGGCGGGCCGGGGGGACGACGGCCGCCGTGCCGGGCGTGCCGGGCCCGGACGGCGGGGCGGACGGCGGGGTGCCCGACGGCGGGCCCGGGGAACGGGAGGCGGACGCGGCCGGCGGCTGCACGGGCAGGGGGGAGACGGGCTCGTCACCGCCGCCGCACCCCGCGACGGCCACGGCGACCACGGCCACGGCGAGCCGCGACCCGGCCGTCCCCCGCCGGCGGTGTGCCACGGTCACCGCCGTCCCTCGCCGGTCACGGGTTCGCCGGAGAGCCGGTGCCGCAGCTGCCGGCGGGCCTCGTGGATGCGTGACTTGACGGTGCCCTCGGGCACGCCGAGCAGGCCGGCGATCTCCCGGTAGCCCAGCCCGAGGACGTCGCGCAGGGCTACCGCCTCGGCGAGTTCGGGGCGGAGCGCGTCGAGCGCGTCGAGCAGGTCCAGCCGGGTGCCGGCGACCACGCTCGTGCGGCGCGGGTCCGCCTGGTCCGGCAGCGGCACGCCGTCTGCCTCCACCAGCCACCGCCGGCGCAGCACCCGGTACGTCGAGCGGGCCCGGTTGGCCGCCAGCCGATGCAGCCAGGTGTGGAACGACGAGCGGCCCTCGAACCGGCCGATGCCCCGGGCCAGCGCGAGCAGCGTGTCCTGGCACGCCTCCTCGGCATCCTCCCGGTGGGGCAGCAGGCGGGCGCAGAGGCGGAGCACCTCGGGGCGGACCGCGACCAGCAGCGCGTCGAGCGCCGCGGGATCGCCGCGCGCCGCCGACTCGGCCAGCTCCTCGACACCGTCCGGGAGGGGCATCAGGTCGTCCAATGCTCGCCGGATACCGTCCGTCAAGGCTACGACTACCGCCGGCGGGCGGGGTGCCACGAGTCCGCGAGCCGACTGTCGGAGGCCGCCGCCGGGCGGCCCGGAGAGATCCACGCCACCCGGTCCGCTCCGCCGGGCGCGGCATCTTCAGGGCCCTGTCGCGGCGGCGATAGGGTAGGCCGTCCGAGCTCGACCGTCCCAAGATCCGACCCGGGGGGCCACGCATGGGCGATTCGTTCGCGCATCTGCACGTGCACACGGAATACTCGATGCTCGACGGGGCGGCCCGGCTGAAGGACCTCTTCGCCGAGGTCAAGCGGCAGGGTATGCCGGCGGTGGCGATGACCGACCACGGCAACATGCACGGCGCGAACGACTTCTACAAGCAGGCGATGGCCGCCGGCGTCACCCCGATCCTCGGCATCGAGGCGTACGTGGCGCCCGAGTCGCGCTTCCACAAGCAGCGGGTGCGCTGGGGCCGGCCGGAGCAGAAGAGCGACGACGTCTCCGGCAGCGGTGGCTACACCCACATGACGATCTGGGCCAAGAACAAGACCGGCCTGCACAACCTCTTCAAGCTGACCAGCCGGTCGTACACCGAGGGGTTCTTCGTCAAGTGGCCGCGGATGGACGCGGAGCTGCTCGCCGACAACTCCGAGGGGCTGATGGCCACCACCGGCTGCCCCTCCGGTGAGGTGCAGACCCGGCTGCGCCTGGGCCAGTACGACGAGGCGCTCAAGGCCGCCGCGCGATACCAGGAGATCTTCGGCAAGGAGAACTACTTCCTGGAGATCATGGACCACGGCATCAGCATCGAGCGCCGGGTCCGCCAGGAGCTGCACGACATCTCCCGCAAGCTGGACATCCCGCCGGTGGTCACCAACGACTCGCACTACACCCACGAGGCGCAGGCCGAGGCGCACGACGTGCTGCTCTGCGTGCAGACGGCGGCGAACGTCGCCGACCCGAACCGGTTCCGGTTCGACGGCAGCGGCTACTACATCAAGTCCGCCGACGAGATGCGGGCCGTCGACAACTCCGACCTCTGGCTGGAGGGCTGCCGCAACACCCTGCTGGTGGCCGAGAAGGTCGACCCCGCCGGGATGTTCGAGTTCCACAACCTGATGCCGCGCTTCCCGGTCCCCGAGGGGGAGACCGAGGAATCCTGGTTCCGCAAGGAGACCTTCGCCGGGCTGGCCCGGCGCTACCCGAACGGGATCCCCGAGGGGCACGTCAAGCAGGCCGAGTACGAGCTGGGCGTCATCATCCAGATGGGCTTCCCGTCGTACTTCCTCGTGGTCGCCGACTTCATCCAGTGGGCCAAGAACCAGGGCATCGCCGTGGGCCCGGGCCGTGGCTCGGCCGCCGGCTCGCTCGTGGCGTACGCGCTGGGCATCACCGACCTCGACCCGATCCCGCACGGCCTGATCTTCGAGCGGTTCCTCAACCCCGAGCGCGTCTCGATGCCCGATGTCGACATCGACTTCGACGAGCGTCGGCGCGGCGAGGTCATCAAGTACGTCACCGACAAGTGGGGCGAGGACAAGGTCGCCCAGATCGCCACCTTCGGCACCATCAAGGCGAAGGCCGCGATCAAGGACTCGGCTCGGGTGCTCGGCTACCCGTACGCGGTGGGCGACCGGATCACCAAGGCGATGCCCCCGGCGGTGATGGGCAAGGACATCCCGCTGGAGGGCATCTTCGACCCCAAGCACCCCCGGTACGCCGAGGCCGGCGAGATCCGGGGAATGTACGAGGCCGAGGCGGACGTCAAGAAGGTCATCGACACCGCCCGCGGCATCGAGGGGCTGATCCGGCAGACCGGCGTGCACGCCGCCGGCGTCATCATGTCCGCCGAGCCGATCATCGACCACATCCCGCTGATGCGCCGGGACTCCGACGGGGTCATCATCACCCAGTTCGACTACCCGACGTGCGAGTCGCTCGGGCTGTTGAAGATGGACTTCCTCGGCCTGCGCAACCTGACGATTATCGACGACGCGGTGAAGAACATCCAGCTCAACCACGGCAAGGAGCTGGACCTGCTGGCGTTGCCGCTGGACGACAAGCCCGCGTACGAGCTGCTGGCCCGGGGCGACACCCTGGGCGTGTTCCAGCTCGACGGCGGTCCGATGCGCTCGCTGCTGCGGTTGATGAAGCCGGACAACTTCGAGGACATCTCCGCCGTCCTCGCGCTCTACCGGCCCGGCCCGATGGGCGTCGACTCGCACACCAACTACGCGCTGCGCAAGAACAACCTCCAGGAGATCACCCCGATCCACCCGGAGCTGGAGGAGCCGCTGCGCGAGATCCTCGCGCCCACCTACGGCCTGATCGTCTACCAGGAGCAGGTGCAGCGCGCCGCGCAGATCCTCGCCGGCTACACCCTCGGCCAGGCCGACCTGCTGCGCCGGGCGATGGGCAAGAAGAAGAAGGAGATCCTCGACAAGGAGTTCATCCCGTTCCGCGACGGCTGCCGGGAGCGGGGCTACTCCGACGAGGCGATCCAGAAGGTCTGGGACGTGCTGGTCCCCTTCGCCGGCTACGCCTTCAACAAGGCGCACTCGGCGGCGTACGGGCTGGTGTCGTACTGGACGGCGTACCTCAAGGCGCACTACCCGGCCGAGTACATGGCGGCGCTGCTCACCTCCGTCGGCGACGACAAGGACAAGATGGCGCTCTACCTCTCGGAGTGCCGCCGGATGCGCATCCAGGTGCTGCCGCCGGACGTGAACACCTCCGCCGGGCCGTTCACCCCGGTCGGCAAGGAGATCCGGTTCGGCCTCGGCGCGGTGCGCAACGTCGGCGCGAACGTGGTCGCCGCGATCATGCGGTGCCGCGAGGAGAAGGGCGAGTACGCCGACTTCTACGACTTCCTGTCGAAGGTCGACGCGGTCGTCTGCAACAAGAAGACCATCGAATCGCTGATCAAGGCCGGGGCGTTCGACGTGCTCGGGCACCCCCGCAAGGCGCTGCTCGCGGTGCACGCGGAGGCGATCGACGCGTACGCCGACGTCAAGCGCAAGGAGGCCGTCGGCCAGTACGACCTCTTCGGCGCCGGCTTCGGCGACGCCGACACCAGCAGCACCACGGTGATGCCGGTGATCGGCGAGGGGGAGTGGGACAAGCGCGACAAGCTCGCCTTCGAACGCGAGATGCTCGGCCTCTACGTCTCCGACCACCCGCTCTTCGGTCTGGAGCACGTCCTCGGCGCGGCGGCGGACTGCACCATCGCCTCCCTGTCCGAGGAGGGCACCGTCCCGGACGGCGCCGTGGTCACCCTCGCCGGCATCCTCTCCGGGGTGCAGCGCCGGGTCACCAAGCAGGGCCGGGCCTGGGCGTCGGCCACCCTGGAGGACCTCGCCGGCGGCGTGGAGGCACTCTTCTTCCCCAACACCTACGAGGTGATCGGGCAGTACATCGCCGAGGACGCCATCGTGGTGGTCAAGGGGCGGGTGGACCGGCGCGACGACACCCCCCGGATCATGGCGATGGACATGTCCATGCCGGACGTCAGCAGCAACCCGGCGAACAAGCCGGTCACCCTGACCATCCCGGTGCACCGGTGCACCCCACCGCTGGTGGAGCGGCTCAAGGAGACCCTGGTGCTGCACCCGGGCGACACCGAGGTGCACGTCAAGCTGCTCAACGGCGGCCGGACCACCACCCTGCGGCTGGGCCCGTTCCGGGTGGCGGCCACCACCGCGCTGATGGGCGACCTGAAGAGCGTCCTGGGCCCCGCCAACGTCAGCTGACGCCGGCGGGACCGGTGTCGAGGCCGCGCGCGCCGGATTGGCCGTCCCGGTACGCGGCGCGGGTGGCTAGCGTCGGATGCGTGGAGATCACACAGGCACAGAAGCTGTGGCAGCCGCAGCCGGGCTGGCTGAACACCGCCACTTATGGGCTTCCGCCCGATCCGGCGTGGGACGCGGTGCAGGAGGCGCTGGCCGACTGGCGGGTCGGGCGCACGTCGTGGGAGGACTGGGGCAGGGCCACCGACCGGTCGCGGGCCGCCTTCGCCGGACTGGTCGGGGTACCGACCGCCGACGTCGCGGTCGGCAGCACGGTCTCCCAGTTGCTGGCCCCGGTCGCCGCCGCCCTGCCCGCGGGCGCGAGCGTCGTGGTGCCGGAGGTCGAGTTCACCTCCAACCTCTTCCCGTGGCTCGTGCAGGAGGAGCGGGGCGTGCGGGTGCGTACGGTGCCGCTGGCCGGGCTCGTCGACGCGATCGACGACGAGACCGACCTGGTCGCGTTCAGCCTGGTGCAGTCGGCCGACGGCACGATCGCCCCGTACGCCGAGATCGTCGCGGCGGCCCGGGCGCACGGCGCCCTCGTCGCGGTAGACGCCACCCAGGCGTGCGGCTGGCTGCCGTTCGACGCGGGCCTCGCCGACGCGGTCGCGGTCGGGGCGTACAAGTGGCTGATGTCGCCGCGCGGCTCCGCCTTCGCCTACCTGGCGCCCGCGCTGCGTGAGCGGATGCGCCCCGACGCCGCCGGCTGGTACGCGGCGGAGGACCCGCAAGCCTCCTACTACGGCCCGCCGCTGCGCCTGGCCGCCGACGCCCGCCGGTTCGACATCTCACCGGCCTGGTTCAGCTGGATCGGCACGGCCCCGGCCCTGGAACTGGTCGCCGAGATCGGCGTGCCGGCGGTGTACGCGCACGACGTCGCGCTGGCCAACCGGTTCCTCGCCGGGCTGGGCCGTCCGCCGGGGGAGAGCGCCATCGTCGCCGTGGAGGTGCCCGACGCGGCGCAGCGACTGGAGCGGGCCGGCGTACGGGCGGCGGTCCGTGCCGGCCGGGTGCGGGCCTCCTTCCACATCTACTCCACCGAGGCGGACGTCGACCTCGCCCTGGACGCGCTCACCGGCTGAACCGGGGCGCGTCCTCGGGCGAGGGCAGCGCCGCTCGGGATTACTTGGCGCCGGTGACGATGCCAGGGTTGATGCAGAGACCGGGGTTGCTGCCGTTGCGCTCGGCGATCTCCAGGCACCGAGACACCTTGTCGACCTTCGCGTTCGTCTCGGTGATCTGCTTCTGGATGGCGGCGTTCTTGCGGTCCTGCTCCAGGTTGCGGGTCTGCGCGAGCTTGTCCTGGAACGCCTTGATGTTGCCCTCGGTCTTGTCGTCGTGGTTGACCCGGGTGATCGTGACCGACAGGATGTCGACGTCGTTGGCGAGCCGCGTCTCCGCGCTGGTCTTGATGCTCTCGGCGAAGGGCTTCAGGTCCACGTTCAAGCTGCCGGTGTCCGAGTCGATCTTCTCCAGCGGGTTGTACGTGGCGAAGGCGTCGTTGACGGCGCTGTCGAGCTGAACGCCCACCCGCTGGCCCCGGAAGCTGTCGAAGTCGCCCTTGTAGTCCATGAACTGCTTCGGCGCGTTCTCCGGCTTGACCTGCCACTCGACGAGCACCTCGACGCAGGCGTCGGCGAGGGTGCCGGTGCGGACCCGCACGCAGTGGTCGCCGCCGATGTGGTCGTACTTCTGCCGGCCCGCGTCCCACTCGCCGACCTTGTGCCAGGGGGCGACCCACTTGAGGCCGGAGCCGGTGACCTTGCCCGTCGGCTTGTTGAAGCTGGTGACGATGCCGACCGAGCGGATCGGCACGGAGTGGGCGCTGGAACCGACGATGAACACGACCGCGCCAACGAGGGAGGCGAGCGCCGCCAGGGTGGCGGTCTGCTTGGTCGATCTGTTCCGAGCGGTCAGGGCGAGCAGGCCGGAGATCACCAGACCGACGGCGAAGATGATCGCAACAGTGAAGCCGAAGGGCATGCGCTCGGCACCTTTCGCGGGAGGGGCCCATCACCATAGGGGCACCCGTCAAGGCGCGGCGCAGGTGGGGCGTCGCGGTACCGGTAGTTGCGACCGGGCGCATCCATCCGCGGCCCTCCCGACGAACCCCCTGGTAGTGAACGTCTACCCGGGGGTACGTCTGATGCCGACAGAACCCATGCCGGTCGAGGCCGTCGAGACCGCACGCAAGCAGCTCTCGCTGGCCGCCGAGGACCTCGACGCCAACCGGGTCGCCGCGCTCGTCGTCGAGGTCGCCGGGGAGTGGGGCGCGGCGGCGCTGTGGGAGCAGGTCTGCGTGCCGATGCTGGCCGAACTGCCCGGGCGTACCGCGATCGAGGTCGCCGTCGAGCATGCCCTCGCCGAGGGGGTGCGCGTCGGCCTGGACGTGTTCCGGCGCGTACCGGGCCGGCCGCTGCCCACCGGCGGCGTACTGCTGGCCGGGGCCGAGCAGGAGACGCACTGCCTCGGCCTGCACGCGCTCGCCGCCGCGCTGCGCGAACGGTCGCGGGGCAGTCTGCTGCTCGGCCCGGCGCTGCCGTGGACGGCGCTCGCCAGCGCCACCCGCCGCGTCCGCCCGCGCATCGTCGTGGTCTGGGCCCAGACGCCGGTCACCGGGCGCGCGTACCGCCTGGTGCGGTTCGCCCGCGACTTCCCGACGATCCAGGTGTACGGCGCCGGCCCGGGTTGGATCGAGCCGCTCGCGGCACCGGCGACCCGACTGTCCACGCTGCCCGCCGCCGTCACCGCCTGCGCCGCGCCGCCGTCACCGCCTGCGCTGCGCCGCTCCTGCCTGCCCTGACGGGGACGTGGGGGCGACACCACGTCCCCGCCAGCGGACCAGGCACCATGAGCCCGTGCGACTACTTACCGCCGAGGAGTTCACCGCCACGATCGGCACACCACCGGCGCCGGTGAACGTCGACGAGTCTGCCCCGTTCGACTTCTGGTCCTACTTCGACGCCATTCCCCGTGAGGACCTCGGAGGCCACGACTTCAGCGACGAGGAAGTCACCCACGTGTGGCAGATGCCGGACAGGGCGCATCAGCACGTCCTCATCGCCTGCGACACCCCGAACGTGTTCCTGGTGCTCGTGCTCGATCTTCGGACGGCATCGGTGGCCGGGCACCACGTACTCGACCTCAACCAGATCTACGGACTCAGCCAGCCGTCCGCCCCCTGACGAACGGCCAGGGCGTCGGCTCCGGCTGCCACCGGTCCGTCGTGGCTTCGGTCGCCGTCCGGCCAGGAACCTGACGTCGAGCCCTCTCCCGGCGGCCGGCGGTGGATGTGCCGCTGGCCGGCACCCCGGGTTCGGGTGCCGGCCAGCGATCCCCCTTGTGGTGGAAGGTCTGTGTCAGCTGTTCCAGTGCTCGGCGACCAGGTCGGCGGCCATCTGCTCCCACTGGGCGTAGTGGTCCGGGTACGCCGACACCTGCACGGTCTGGGCGGCCTTGGTCAGGGGCATGTCCTGCCATCCGTCGACCTGCTTGAGGCCCTTCAGGAACGCGGTGGTGGAGTACTCGGGGTCGGTGATCTGCTCGACCGTGCCCCACCCGCTGGACGGGCGCTGCTGGAACAGGCCCTGCGAGTCGTGGTCGTTGCGGTCACCCAGGTGACCCAGGTTCTCCAGCTTCGACTCCTGCAACGCGGTCGCGATCGACACCACGGCCGCACGCTCGTCCATACCGGCCTTCTTCGTCGCCGCGATGATCGCCTTCACATTGGCCACCTGCTCGTCGGACAGGTCGACCCGCGACTGCGCGCCCTGCACACCATGCGGCACCAGCTTGCCCTTGTCGACCGACGGCTTGTCAGCCTGCACCGCCACCGGCACCGACTCCACCACCGGCGCGGCATGCGCGGCAGCCGGACCGGCGAACACGCCACCGGCAAACGCCAGACCCGCAACACCAAGAACGCTCTTACGCAGAATCGTGTTCATCACAGATGCTCCATTCGGGGGTCGACACCCACGCACCGAGGGGGATCGGCTACACGCGGGTGCAAGCACCGTCAGGCGCCCAACGAACTCTCCAGGGGAAACTCCAGCAAGAGACTGGAGGAAGATCAGATCGGTCACGCCAGCCACGGAACCGGGCTGTCTCGCGGGGCGGGGGGATGCCCTCTCGTCGACCGTGACCATGTGTAACCACGACCGGCCCGCCACCATTCCCGGGGATCCCCGCCCGCCACCTCGAATCGAGGCGGTGTGGTGGCCTCGTTCCCTCAGGCGGATGGCCCCTGCCCGCACGGAGCGGGTTGGCCCTGCTCGGTCGTACGCATGGTGTAACGACCCCGCCCCGGCCACGATTCCGCCCCCACGATGCGGCCGGTCACACCCCCGAACCGGACATCCCCGCCCGCGCAGACCCAGGGCGGCACATAACCGACCAACTCCGACCCGACACTCGCCACGGACCTGGACAGTCGACGTATCTGGGCCGAGATGATGGCCCGCCGAGATCTTGGTAGAAAACGGCCCCCTGGAGGGGCGCATTCCTACCAAGATCTCGCCAGACCAAGAACTCGGCCGGACCGGGACCGAGAGTCGCCGCGGGCGGACGCAGCAGTGGGCACCGACGGGGTGTGGCTCGCCGTACCCGGCGCAGGGATCAGGCCTGACCGCCCGGAGCCGGGCACGGCGGGCCACGCCAGGGTGCCCAGAAACCGACCGGCGCAGCGCCACCAGCCGAAAGGGACAAGCGAAAGTCGCACCCACGGAGAGGCGGAAGTGACCGCCGTCACATAAGATACGAACCGGTTCCGTATCGATAATCACCCGCCTACGCTCACACCTGATTTACGAGTCTCACCCGTATCGAAACGGGGACTGGGGGAGAACGCGGAGATGCCACCGCACGAGAACACGGGACACCCGAGGAGGTGGGCGATCCTCGGGGTGCTGGTGATCAGCCTGCTCGTGGTCGTCCTGGACAACACGATCCTCAACGTCGCGCTGCGGACACTCGCCGATCCCGTGCACGGCCTCGGCGCGAGTCAGGGCGAGCTGGAGTGGTCCATCAACTCCTACACCCTGGTCTTCGCCGGGCTGCTGTTCACCTTCGGCGTGCTCGGTGACCGCGTCGGGCGCAAGCGCTTCCTGCTGGTCGGCCTGGTGCTGTTCGGGCTGGCGTCGCTGCTGTCGGCGTACGCGCAGAGCCCGGCGCAGCTCGTCGCGGCCCGCGCGCTGATGGGCGTGGGCGGCGCGGCGATCATGCCGGTCACGCTCGCGATCATCGCCAACGTCTTCGACCCCAGGGAGCGGGGCCGGGCGATCGGCGTCTGGGCCAGCGCGGTCGGGCTGGCGGTGGCGATCGGCCCGATCCTCGGCGGCGCGCTGCTGGAGCACTACTGGTGGGGTTCGGTCTTCCTGATCAACGTGCCGGTGGTGGCGTTCGGCGTGATCCTGGTGGCGCTGCTGGTGCCCGAGTCGCGGGACCCGGACCCGGGGCACGTCGACGTCGTCGGGGTGCTGCTGTCGGTGGTCGGGCTGGTCGCGCTGACGTACGGCATCATCGACGGCGGCGAGCACGGCTTCGGCCGCCCGCTGGTCTGGGTGGCGATCGTCGGGGGCATCGCGGTGCTGGCCTGGTTCGTGGCGCACGAGCGGCGCAGCAACCACCCGTCGCTGGACGTGCGGTTGTTCCGGGTGCCCCGCTTCGCCGCGCCGGTGGCCATCGTCGGGCTCTGCTTCTTCGCCGCCATGGGCGTCATGTTCTTCACCTCGTTCTACCTGCAACTGGTACGCGGTTACAGCCCGCTGGAGACCGGCCTGCTCTTCCTGCCCCTCGCGGCGGCCCAGCTCGTCTTCGCGCCGGGCAGCGCGGCGATGGTCCGCCGGTACGGCGGCAGAGCGGTCGCGGTCGTCGGGCTGGGGCTGTCCGTGGTCGCGCTCGGTGCGTTCGCCTTGATCGATGCCGCCACTCCGATCTGGGTGGTCCTGGTGGTCTTTTTCCTCCAGGGCACCGGGATGGCCAACATCATGCCGCCGGCCACGGAGTCCATCATGTCGGCGCTGCCCCGGGAGAAGGCCGGCGTCGGATCGGCGGTCAGCAACACGGTCCGGCAGGTGGCCGGCGCCCTCGGCGTGGCGGTGATCGGCTCGGTGCTCTCGGCGGTCTACCGCGCCGACATCGAGTCCGCCCTGCGGGACCTGCCCGCCGGGGCGCGCGACACCGCTGGCGAGTCGATCTCCGGTGCGTACGCCGCGGCGAGCCAGCTCGGGCCGGCGGCGCCGGGCCTGATCGCGGTAGCCGACGACGCCTTCGTGACCGCGATGCACTGGGCGGCGGGGCTCGCCGCGGCGATCGCCGCGCTCGGCATCCTCGTGGTGCTGCGCTGGATGCCCGGCCGTTCCGCCAGCCGGGCGGGGCAGCCGGCGCCGGTGGGCGAACCCGAGTTGGCCGGGACCGCATAGCTTCGGGGACAATGTCCGACATGACTTCCAGCGCGGACGCTCCTCGGCCGCCCGGGCGGCCGAGGAGCGTCCGCGCGGACGAGGCGATCGTCGAGGCTGCCCTCGACCTGCTCGCCGAGGGCAGCACGATCGAGGCGATCTCGATCGAGGCGATCGCCGCCCGCGCCGGGGTCGGCAAGGCCACCATCTACCGCCGCTGGCCGGGCAAGGAGGCGCTGCTGCGCGACGCCCTGCGCAGACTCAAGGGCACCCCGCCCGAGCCCGCCGGCCACTCGGTGCGCGACGACCTGATCCTGCTGGTCGGCGCGGTCGGTCACCACATCGACCCGCGGGCGGCGCGGATCATGCCCTGCCTGGTGCCGGAGGTCAACCGCAGCCCCGAGCAGTACGAGCTCTACCAGAACATCATCGAGCCCCGGCGGGAGATGATGCGCGAGGTGCTGCGGCGCGGCGTACGCTCCGGCGAACTCCGCGCGGATCTCGACATCGAGACGGTCATGGCGATGCTGACCGGCCCGATGCTGGTGCAGCGAATCCTGCGCTGGCACCCCGACCTCGACGAGAAGACCCTGCCCAGGTGCATCGTCGACGGCGTCCTGGACGGCATCCGCACCCGCTGACGGACCCGCCGCGCGGCGATGCGGGCACGCCGGCGGTCAGCCAGATAGGCGGTCCGGCGCGGGGCGGCCGGTGGCCGGGCGCCGCCGGCGGGCGGTCAGGCGGTGGGCGTACGCAGGCGGTGCAGGCGCAGGGCCAGCTGCACCTCCAACGCCCGCTCCGGCTTCTGCCAGTCCGTGCCGAGCAGTTGCCCGACCCGCTCCAGCCGCTGGGTGACCGTGTTGACGTGCACGTGCAGCAGCTCGGCGGCCCGCGCCAGGCTGCCGCCGACCCCGAAGTACGCCTCCAGGGTCTTCACCAACGCCGTACCCCGCCGGGCGTCGTAGTCGACCACGGGTCCGACGGTGGCGGTCAGGAACCGGTCCACGTCCTTGTCGCCACCGTCGCCGACCGCGCCCAGCAGCAGCCCGACGAAACCCAG
Organism: Micromonospora sp. NPDC049051; assembly: GCF_043197575.1. NCBI lineage: Bacteria > Bacillati > Actinomycetota > Actinomycetes > Micromonosporales > Micromonosporaceae > Micromonospora > Micromonospora sp. NPDC049051. The sequence goes on along the minus strand of NZ_JBICTL010000002.1, from coordinate 137,846 downwards.
CTCGGCGGTGCTCGCGCCCTGCCCCGACCGGCCCAGCGCGCCCAGCGCCGTCAGGCACCGCTCCGCCTCGGCGAACGTCGCGGCCAGCGACGCCGGCCCCGTCGACGGACCGCTCGCCCCGGCGGTCACCGGTCGGCCGGTGACCCGTGACAGGTCCCGGGCGACCGCCCGGGCGCTGCCGCCCGCGTCCCGTCCGGGCAGCATCAGCACCACCCGCCCGTCGCGGGCCGCCGCCAGCCCGCCCCGCGTCGAGGCGTACGTGGTGGCCCAGGAGAGCACCCGCTGCCGGGCCGAGCCGGTCGTGGCGATCGCGTCGTCGCCGACCGCCACCAGCACGTGCGGCGCGTCCAGGTCCACGCCGAGGCGGCGGGCCCGGCTGCGCAGCGCGTCCGTGTCCCGCAGCGGCCGGGCGATCAGGTCGTCGAGCAGCTCGCCCCGGACCCGCCCCTCCGCCTCGGCGACGGTACGCCGGAACAGCAGCAGCAGGGCCGTCACCAGCGACGCCCGCTCCAGGATCCGCTGGTCGGCGTCGACGATCTCGCCGTCGGGGCGCAGCACCAGCGCGCCCATGTTCTCCGCCCCGGCCACCACGGCGGCGTACCAGAGCGGCCCCCGGCGCACGCTGCGGCCCTCCGTACGCGACGCGGCCACCGCCTCCACCATGTCCGCCCGGTCCGGCTCCTCGATCTCGCCGACCCGGGCCAGCAGCCGGCCCTCCGCGTCGAGCGCCAGCAGCGCCCCGCCGAGCACGTCCGTGACCGCCGAGGCGACGTCCTCCACCCCGCCGCCGCGCAGCACCAGCGCGGTCATCCGGTCGTGCGCGGCCGCGGCCCGCTCCACCGAGCTGCTGTGCGCGCGGATGGTGGTGTTCGCCGCCGACAGCTCGTCCAGCGCCGCCCGCGTCTCCGCGAGCAGCCGTGCGGTGTCGATCGCCACCGCCGCGTGCGCGGCGAGGGACACCAGCAGTGCCACCTCCTCCCGGACGAACGGTCTGGCCGAGCGGTTGGCCGCGTAGAGCACCCCGATCGACGTCGAGCCGAGCCGCAGCGGCACCCCGAGGATCGCCACCAGGCCCTCCTCGCGTACGCCGGCGTCGATCTCGCCGGTGTGGTGGAAGCGGTCGTCCTCCGGGTAGTTGGCGGTGACGTACGGGGCGCCCGACTGGGCCACCAGCCCGCCGAGGCCGGCGCCCATGGGCAGCCGCAACTGCTGGAAGCGGGCGGAGACCGAGCCGTCGGTGACCCGCATGTACGTGTCGCCGCGTTCCTCGTCGTCGAGGGTCATGTAGGCCACGTCCGCGCCGAGCAGGTTGCGTGCCCGGTGCACGATCGCGCGCAGCACGTCGTCCAGGTCGCGCAGCCCGGCCAGGTCGCTGACCGTGTCGTACAGCCCGGAGAGCTCGACCTCCCGGCGGCGGCGGCGCTCCAGCAGCGCGCGGACCCGCAGCGCCACCGTCCTGGCCTGCTCCAGCTCCGCGAGCCGCTCGGGCGGCACCCCGGCGGCGCGCGCGGCGACGAGCGGCCCCTCGAACTCCACCGCGGCGGCCTCGCGGGCGAGCAGCTCCAGGAAATCCACCGGTGATGACATGACCGACATTGTGCGGCTTGCCACTAGTTCGCCGTCCAGCCCCCGTCGAGGGCGATGGACGCGCCCGTGATGAACGCCGCCGGCGGCGAGCAGAGGTAGGCCACCAGCTCGGACACCTCCTCCGGCTCGATCAGCCGCTTGATGGCCGCCCGCGCCAGCATGATCTTCTCGATCACCTCGGTCTCCGGGATGCCGTGGCTGGCCGCCTGGTCGGCGATCTGGCTCTCCACCAGCGGCGTGCGCACGTACGCCGGGTTGACGCAGTTGGCGGTGACGCCGTGCGGGGCGCCCTCCAGCGCGACCACCTTCGACAGCCCCTCCAGGGCGTGCTTGGCGGAGACGTACGCCGACTTGTACGGCGAGGCGCGCAGCCCGTGCACCGAGGAGATGTTCACGATCCGCCCCCAGCCCCGGGCGTACATGTGCGGCAGCGCGCGACGGATGATCAGGAACGGCGCCTCCACCATCACGCGGTGCAGGTAGGAGAAGCGCTCCGCCGGGAAGTCCTGCACCGGCGCGACGTGTTGCAGGCCCGCGTTGTTCACCACGATGTCCACGCCGGCGTCGAGCCGGTCCACCGCGTCCGGGTCGGCCAGGTCCACGCCCTCGGCCCGACCGCCGGCCTCCGCCGCCACCGCCATGGCCGCCTCGATGTTGCGGTCCACCACCAGGACCTGGGCGCCGGCGGCGCCCAGCCGCAGCGCACAGGCCCGGCCGATGCCGCTGCCGCCCCCGGTCACCAGGGCGGTACGACCGGTGAGGTCGACGTGTACGACGTGGGGGACCGCCACGGGTTCTGCCGTCATGGCGCATGAAGTTACGAGCTGTGTGTGCGGGCGCACATGGGGCGGCGACACATACTCGACGGTCGCGGTGTGTGGCCGCCGCGCGCCCCGGCCGGCGTGTCGGCGCGCCCGGCGTGTCCCCGGCGGCGGGGTGTCGCCCGGCTCGGTAGGGTGTCGAACACACGTACTGCTGGCGGCTGGGGGAGGAGGCGGCGTGCGGGTGCTGGGCGTCGACCCGGGGCTTACCCGGTGCGGGGTCGGCGTGGTCGAGGGCGTGCCGGGGCGGCCCTGCACGCTGGTCGCCTACTACGTCGTCTACACGGACCCGGCCGACGAGCTGCCGCAGCGCCTGCTGCACCTGGACCGTTCGCTCACCGACCTGGTGGCCGAACACCGGCCCGACAGCGTCGCCGTCGAGCGGGTGTTCAGCCAGCACAACGTCCGTACGGTGATGGGCACCGCCCAGGCCAGCGGGATCGCCGTGCTCGCCGGCGCCCGCGCCGGGCTGCCCGTGCAGACCTACACGCCCAGCGAGGTGAAGGCGGCCGTGACCGGTTCCGGTCAGGCCGACAAGGCGCAGATGACCGCCATGGTCACCCGGCTGCTGCGGCTGGCCGAGCCGCCGCGGCCGGCCGACGCGGCCGACGCCCTCGCCCTGGCCATCTGTCACGTGTGGCGCGGCGGGACGCGCTCCAAGCTGGCCGCCGCGGCCGACCGGGTACGACGAGGAGGAGCCAGATGATCGCCAGCGTGCGCGGGGTGGTGACCGCGACCGGTCCGGACCACGCCGTGGTGGAGGTCGGCGGGGTGGGGCTGGCGGTGCAGTGCGCCCCGGGCACCCTCGCCGACCTGCGGGTCGGTCAGCCCGCCCGGCTGGCCACCAGCCTGGTCGTGCGCGAGGACTCGCTCACCCTCTACGGCTTCGCCGACGACGACGCCAAGCAGCTGTTCGAGCTGCTCCAGACCGCCAGCGGCGTGGGCCCCCGGCTGGCCCAGGCCGTGCTGGCAGTGCACACCCCCGACGCCGTACGCAAGGCGATCGCCAACGCCGACACGGCCGCGCTGACCCGGGTGCCCGGCATCGGCAAGAAGGGCGCGGAGCGCCTGGTCCTGGAGTTGCGCGACCGCGTCGGCCCGGTGCCGGTCGGCGCCGACGGCGCGGCCGGGGTCACCGGCGGGGCCTGGCCCGAGCAGGTCCGGCAGGCGCTGGTCGGGCTCGGCTGGACGGCCGGGCAGGCCGACCAGGCGGTGGCCGCCGTGGCGGAGACCGTCGACGGTGAGGTTCCGCCGGTGCCGGTCCTGCTCAAGCAGGCCATCCGGCTGCTGGGCCGCACCCGGTGACGGGGCCCGACGGCGGGCTCGTCTCCGCCTACGTGCACGACGCCGACCTGGACGCGGAGGCCACCGTCCGGCCGAAGCGGCTGGAGGAGTTCATCGCCCAGCACCGGGTGCGCGACCAGCTCGACCTGCTGCTGCAGGGCGCGATGCGGCGCGGCGCCCCGCCCGACCACATCCTCCTCTCGGGCCCCCCGGGCCTGGGTAAACCCGTGTCCGTCGACGCCTTGGTGCTGCTGGAGGATGGTTCTCGACGCCGTCTGGGCGACATCGTCGTCGGTGACCGGGTCATCACCCGTACCGGCGAGGGCGCGACGGTGACCGCCGTCCACGAGCAGGGTCAGTTGGACTCGGTCCGGATCCGGACGACCAGCGGCCGGGAGGTCGTCGCCGCGCCGGATCACCCGTTCTGGACCACCGAAGGGTGGACGAAGGCCGGCGACCTCACCGAGAACGACTATCTCGCCAACGTGCTTCGTCCCGACCTGGTCGCCGACGGGGCCGAGGACACCAGCGAGTACAAGCTCGCGGGCTACCTCGTCGGGGACGGCTGCACGACCAACCAGGTCACCTTCACCGGCGGTGACGAGGATGTCCTCGCCGATTTCCGCTCGACCTGTGAGCGGCTGGGCCTGGGCCACCGCACCAGGCCCAACAGCGCCCGGAGCTCGGTCATCCGTATCTCGGGCCTCCGGCCCTGGTTGACCGAGCACGGTCTGTTGGACAAGAACGCCTGGCAGAAGCGCGTGCCTGAGTTCGTCTACCGCGGTGACGCGTGGCAGGTGGCGGCGTTCCTCGGCGCCTACTTCGCCTGCGACGGAACGGTCAGCCGACGCGGCCGCGACCGCTACGACCTGGTCGTCGAATACTACAGCGTCTCGCGGGACCTGCTCGCGGATGTCCAGCACCTGCTGCTGCGCATCGGTGTCCAGTCACGTCTGAAACTCAAGCGGGGCCGCTACCAGGGCAGACCGCACGAGTCGTGGCGGCTGAGCATCACGAGTCAGGACGACGTCGCGAGGTTCGTGCAACGCGTCACGGTGATCGGCGAGCGGGGCTTGAGGCTCGCGGAGTGGGCCCCTCGACGTGACCGCTTCGAGGAGCAGCTCGCCGCCGACCGCGTCGCTTCCGTGGAGCCGGCGGGCCTGCATGAATGCCGATGCCTGACGGTCGATGGCGACCACACCTTCACCGTGAACGACCTCGTCGTCCATAACACGACCCTGGCCAACATCGTCGCCGCCGAGCTGGGCTCGGGCATCCGGGTGACCAGCGGCCCGGCGATCGAGCGCTCGGGCGACCTGGCGGCGATCCTGACCAGCCTCGCCGAGGGTGACGTGCTCTTCATCGACGAGATCCACCGGATCGCCAAGCCGGCCGAGGAGCTGCTCTACAGCGCGATGGAGGACTTCCGGGTCGACGTGATCGTCGGCAAGGGGCCGGGCGCGACGGCGATCCCGCTGGACGTCGAGCCGTTCACCCTGGTCGGCGCGACCACCCGTGCCGGCCTGCTCACCGGGCCGATGCGCGACCGGTTCGGCTTCGTGGCGCACCTCGACTTCTACTCCCCGGCCGACCTGGAGGTGCTGCTGCGCCGCTCGGCCCGCATCCTCGGGGTGCCGATCACCGACGACGGCGCCGCCGAGGTGGCCGGCCGGTCCCGGGGCACGCCCCGGATCGCCAACCGCCTGCTGCGCCGGGTCCGCGACTTCGCCGAGGTCCGGGCCGACGGCGTGGTCACCCTGGAGACGGCCCGGGCCGCCCTGACGGTGTACGACGTCGACGCGCTGGGGCTGGACCGGCTGGACCGGGCGGTGCTGACCGCGCTGGTCGACTCCTTCCGGGGCGGGCCGGTCGGCCTGTCGACGCTGGCCGTCGCGGTGGGCGAGCAGCCGGACACGGTCGAGGAGGTGTGCGAGCCGTTCCTGGTGCGGGCCGGCCTGCTGGCCCGTACGCCGCGCGGCCGGGTCGCCACCGAGGCCGCCTGGCGGCACCTGGGCCGCACGCCGCCAAATGGTACATTTGGCGCGAATGCTCCTGCGGTGCCCGATCTGTTCTCGACGGATGTAGATCATCCGTGATGTGAACGTGATCTGTGCCGCATTCGGCGTTCCCAGGTGCAGGGATTAGACTCGCGCCGGTCTGTACAGGACGTGAGAATCCGCCTCCGCTCCGGCGCGCCCGCGTCGGGCCGGAGGCCAATGGGAAGGTCTTTCACCGTGCTTTACGCAGCAGAGGGCGGCGGGGGTGCCGGCAGCCTGACGCCGATCCTCATGATCGCTCTGCTCTTCGGCGTCATGTACTTCATGATGATCCGCCCCCAGCAGAAGCGCCGCCGTGAGGCGGAAGCCATGCAGTCCGCCCTCGCCCCCGGCGACGAGGTGGTCACGATCGGCGGGCTCTACGGCACGGTCACCGGAGTGGACGACGACACCGTCCTGCTCGAGGTCGCGCCCGGTGTGCAGACCCGGTACGCCCGTCCGGCCATCGCCCGGGTGGTCAGCCAGGCGGAGCGCCCGGCCGACGAGCCGGTCACCGAGGACGCGGACGTCGTCAAGGAGTGACGATCGCTCCCGTCCCGCCCGGGTCTGGTCGCCGGCTCGCCGGTGACGACTTCGCCCGACGGGGCAGCGGAGACGACGTGAAAACTGGATAGTTGGGCCCGACGCCGGAAGCCGGCTTGTCCCGTTCCGCTCGACGCTCCCGCGCCGGGTCCCGGAGCCGGGATGTCGGCCTCCGACGCCGGCCCGTCGGAACCGCCGGCCGGACCGGCCGACACCCGCCGCCACCAGCGGCGCGACCGTACAGGGAGACAGGACAGCCGTGGCACCACCTCAGGGACAGATGCGCCCCGGACGGCAACTGGCCGTGCTCGGGCTCATTTTCGTCGTCCTCTATCTTTTGGTGTTCTTCGCGGGCGGCGCCAGCGGCGGGTGGAAGGACCGGCTCGAGCCCAAACTCGGCCTGGACCTCGTCGGCGGCACCCGGCTGACGCTCGAGGCGACCAACAGCATCGGCGGCCAGGCCCCGACGGCGGAGAACCTCGAAGAGGCCCGCCAGATCATCGAGAGCCGGGTCAACGCCTTCGGCGTCGCCGAGGCCGAGGTGGTCACCGAGGGCAACCGCAACATCGTGATCTCCCTGCCCGGTGAGAACCGCGACCTGACCGAGGTGGGCAGCGCCGCCGAGCTGCGCTTCCGCAAGGTGCTCAAGGCCGCCGACGGCAGCGGTGCGACCGCCGCCCCGGCGCCCACCGCGACCCCGGCCCCGTCCGGCAGCGCGACCCCGGCCCCGTCGGGCAGCGCGAAGCCCTCCGGCAGCGCCGCCCCGTCGGGCAGCGCCGCGGCGAAGGCGACCCCGTCGCCGAGCGGCGGTCAGGGTGGATCGGCCCCGACCCCGAGCGCGTCGGCCTCGCCCAGCGCGTCCGCCTCGCCCAGCGCCGCGGCGCCGTCGCCGAGCGCCAGCGGCGAGCCCGCCCCGCAGAGCATCGAGGAGCAGCGCAAGGCCGTCGAGCAGAAGGTCGGCGCCGCCTCCTGGGCCGCCGCGAGCGGCCTGCAGGCCCCGGCCGACCTGACCGCCGACCCGTCGCTGGCCGAGAAGCTGAAGCCGTTCGCCGCCCTGGACGCGCGTGAGGTCGCGGTGCTGCCGGCGGCGATGCAGTTCAACGTGCCGCAGATCAGCTGCGCCCAGCTCGACAAGCGCCCGCCGGCCTCGATCTCGGCCGCCGACCAGCAGGTGGTGGCCTGTGAGGACGGCGTCGCGAAGTACCTGCTCGACCAGGCGAAGGTGCTGGGCACCGACGTCAAGGGCGCCAGCGCGGTGCTGGACCAGACCAGCCAGTGGGTCGTGAGCCTCGACTTCACGGGCGACGGCCAGACCAAGTGGACCAACCTGACCCGCGAGGCGTTCAACAACGAGGGCCAGGCCTGCGACGCCAGCGCGCTCGGCCAGGACGGCAAGTGCCGCGTCGCCGTCGTGCTGGACAACGAGATCGTCTCCTCGCCCGAGATCCAGGGCGTGCTGACGGGCAACTCGCAGATCACGGGCAACTTCACCCAGAAGGACGCCAGCACGCTGGCCGGTCAGCTGCGCTACGGCGCGCTGCCGGTGACCTTCGAGGCGCAGGAGCAGCAGAACGTCACCGCCACCCTGGGTGCCAGCCACCTGCGGGCGGGTCTGCTCGCGGCGGGCATCGGCATGGCGCTGGTCATCATCTACTCGTTCTTCTACTACCGCCTGCTCGGCTCCGTCATCTTCCTGAGCCTGATCCTCTCGGCGCTGTTGGTCTTCGGCGCGCTGGTGGTGCTCGGCCGGCAGATCGGCTTCACCCTCACCCTCGCCGGCATCGCCGGCATGATCGTCTCACTCGGTGTGGCGGCGGACTCGTTCGTCATCTACTTCGAGCGGCTCAAGGACGAGATCCGCGAGGGACGCAGCCCGCGCAGCGCCGTGCCGCGCGCCTGGATCCGGGCTCGCCGCACGATCATCTCGGCCAACGCGATCACGCTGATGTCGGCCGTGGTGCTCTACGTGGTCTCGGTCGGCGCGGTGAAGGGCTTCGCCTTCGCCCTCGGCCTGGCCACGGTGCTGGACCTCGTCGTGGTCTTCCTCTTCCGACACCCGATCATGACGATGTTCGCCCGCACCTCCGCGTTCCTGTCCCCACGGGTCAGCGGTCTCGGCCGGGCGCTGCCACCCCGGACGGTCGAGTCGACCACGTCCCGCAACCCGCGCGCCAAGGAGGCCTGAGATGGCTGCCAAGAGTGGTCTCGCGAGCCGCCTCTACCGCGGTGAGGCCGGCCTCGACATCGTCGGCCGGCGCAAGCTCTGGTTCGGCGTCGCGCTCGGGCTGATCCTGCTGGCGGTGCTCAGCTTCGGGCTGCGCGGCTTCAGCCTCGGCATCGAGTTCGCCGGCGGCAACTCGTTCCAGATCCCGGCCAGCGTCGGCACGCTGGAGCAGACCGAGGCGAAGGTGGAAGAGGCGCTCGGCACGGCCGGCGACGGTGCCCACGTGGTCACCACGCAGAAGGTCGGCGGCACCGGCGGCGACTTCTACGAGGTGCGCACCACCCAGCTCGACACCGAGCAGGCCAACGCCGTCAAGGCCGAGATCGCCGAGGAGTTCGGCATCGACGCGGCCACCATCAGCGGCAACCAGGTCAGCGAGGCGTGGGGCAGCCAGGTCACGTCCCGGGCGCTGCTCGGTCTGGTCATCTTCATCGCGGTGGTGATGATCTACCTGGTTCTGCGCTTCGAGTGGCGGATGGCGGTCGCGGCCGTCTCCTCGCTGATCATGAACCTGATCCTCACCGCCGGCATCTACTCGCTGGTCGGCTTCGAGGTCACCCCGTCGACGGTCATCGGCTTCCTCACCATCCTGGGCTTCGCGCTCTACGACGTGGTGGTGGTCTTCGACAAGGTGCAGGAGAACACCCGCGGCATCACCGCGAACAACAACCAGACGTACGGCGAGGCGGCCAACCTGGCGATCAACCAGAGCCTCATGCGGTCGCTGAACACGTCGGTGGTCGCGCTGCTGCCGGTCGGTGGTCTGCTCTTCATCGGCGCCGGCCTGCTCGGCGCGGGCACGCTGAAGGACCTCGGCCTGGTGCTCTTCGTCGGTATGGCGGTGGCGTTCCTGACCTCGATCCTGCTGGCCACGCCGCTGCTGGTGCTGCTCAAGAACTACGAGCCGCGCATCCAGGCGCACAACAAGCGCGTGCTGGCCCGCCGGGGCGCTGTCGCCCGGGGCGAGGTCACCCCGAAGGGCGCCGCTCCCCGGAGCGACGAGTCCGACGACGAGCCGGTCGACGCGGAGTCGGCCGCGCTGGCCGGCGCCGCGCCCCGGGTGGGTGCCCGACCGGCCGGAAAGCGGCCGACCGGGGCCCGGGGCGGCCGACCGGCCGGCGGCGGTGGCAACCGGCCGGGTGGCGGCAAGCGGCGCTGAGCCGGGCCGGGCAGACCCGGTAGGAACCGATCCGACGGCGTCCTTCATGCTGTGCGAGCAGCATGCAGGACGCCGTCGTCGTGAAGGGAAGCGGAACTGCCGTGACGGAGACCCACAGCACCGTGGCACGGGGAGACAGCGGCCCGGACACCGCCGCGCTGGTCGCGAGCCGGGTGCTCGACGTGCCCGACTTCCCGAAGCCCGGTGTCCTGTTCAAGGACCTGATGCCGCTGTTCGCCGACGGCGACGTCTTCCGCGAGGTGATCGACGGGATCGTCGCGTACCACGGGCGGGGCTCGTTCGACGTGGTCGTCGGCATCGAGGCGCGCGGGTTCGTGGTCGCGGCGGCCATCGCGTACGCGACCGGGGTCGGCGTGGTGCCGGTGCGCAAGGCCGGCAAGCTGCCCCGAGCGGCCCACTCGGCCTCCTACGCGCTGGAGTACGGCGAGGCCACGCTGGAGGTGCACGAGGACGCCTTCACGGCCGGGCGTCGGGTGCTGGTGGTCGACGACGTGCTGGCCACCGGCGGCACCGCCGAGGCGACGCTGGGCCTGGTGGAGCGGGCCGGCGGCAGCGTGGCCGGCTTCACAGTCCTGCTGGAGCTCGCGTTCCTCGGCGGCCGGGAGCGGCTGGCCCCGCGCCCGGTGCATGCCCTGCTGACCGTTTGACCCGGCCGACCGTCGGGCGGACCCGGTGCGGACCGTCCGGCGGAGCGGCGGGGCACCGTGCGTGCGGGTAGCATTGCCCTTTGCTGACCGGGCGGGACCCGTCCGGGCGGCGCGAGACCAGGCCGGCCGGCGCACGGTCGGTGTTTTCCCGGCGAGCGGTGAGGAGGCCGGTGTCCCACGATGTCGCCCCTCCGGTGGAGGGCACGGTGTACCCGACAGGCGACGCGGACGGCTCGGTGACCGCACCAGGTGACGCACAGGCCCCGGAGACGGGCCCCGGCGCGACCGGCACGGCCGAGTCCGTACGCCCCGACACGCCGGCCACGACGGCCGAGGGGGTCGTGCTTCCGTTCCCGTCCGACGGCGTCGGCGACCCCGTCCCGAGCGCCGGTTTCGCGCTCTCCACCGCGCCCACCGGCCGCAGGGTCCGGGCGCGGCTGGCGCGGTTCAACGCACCGTGGCAGTCCTCGCAGGTCAGCGAGGTGCTGGAGCCGCTGATCTCGACCCACCGGGACGCCCACCCCAAGGCGGACGCGCGGCTGTTGCAGCGCGCCTTCGACACGGCGGCCCGCTGGCACTCCGGGCAGTACCGCAAGTCCGGCGACCCCTACATCACCCACCCGCTCGCGGTGGCCACGATCCTGGCCAACCTGGGCATGGACACCACCACCCTGATCGCCGCGCTGCTGCACGACACCATCGAGGACACCGAATACACCCTCGACCAGATGCGCGCCGACTTCGGCGGCGAGGTGGCGCTGCTGGTCGACGGGGTGACCAAGCTCGACAAGGTCAAGCTGGGCGACGCGGCCAAGGCCGAGACGATCCGCAAGATGGTCGTCGCGATGGCCAAGGACCCGCGGGTGCTGGTGATCAAGCTGGCCGACCGGCTGCACAACATGCGTACCCTCACCTTCCTGCCCCGCCCCAAGCAGGAGCAGAAGGCGAAGGAGACGCTGGAGATCCTGGCCCCGCTGGCCCACCGGCTGGGTATGAACACGATCAAGTGGGAGCTGGAGGACCTGGCCTTCGGCACGCTCTTCCCGAAGCGCTACGAGGAGATCAACCGCCTCATCGGGGAGCACCAGCCGCAGCGGGAGGCGCTGCTGCGCCAGGTGACGCAGAAGGTGCAGACCGACCTGAAGGCCGCCAAGATCAAGGCGGAGACCACCGGGCGGCCGAAGCACCTCTACTCGATCTACCAGAAGATGATCGTCCGAGGCCGCGACTTCAACGACATCTACGACCTGGTCGGGGTGCGGATCCTGGTCGACACGGTGCGGGACTGCTACGCGGCGCTGGGCGTCATCCACGCCAACTGGCAGCCGGTGCCGGGCCGGTTCAAGGACTACATCGCGATGCCCAAGTTCAACATGTACCAGTCGTTGCACACGACGGTCATCGGGCCCACCGGCAAGCCGGTGGAGATGCAGATCCGCACGTACGCCATGCACCGCACCGCCGAGTTCGGCATCGCCGCGCACTGGAAGTACAAGGAGCACAAGGGCACCCAGATCGTCGGCCCGCCCGCGCACATCGACGAGATGACCTGGCTGCGTCAGCTGCTGGACTGGCAGCGGGAGGCGGCCGACCCGAGCGAGTTCCTCGACGCGCTGCGCTTCGACCTGTCCAGCCAGGAGGTGTACGTCTTCACCCCGAAGGGTGACGTCATCCCACTGCCGACGGGGTCGACGCCGGTGGACTTCGCGTACGCGGTGCACACCGAGGTCGGGCACAAGTGCATCGGGGCGCGGGTCAACGGCAAGCTGGTGCCCCTCGAATCGACGCTGTCCAACGGCGACGTGATCGAGATCTTCACCTCGAAGTCCGACACGGCCGGGCCGACGCAGGACTGGCTGGGCTTCGTCAAGAGCCCGCGGGCGCGGACGAAGATCCGGCAGTACTTCAACAAGGAGCGGCGCGAGGAGGCGATCGAGGCCGGCAAGGACGCGATCGTCAAGGCGATGCGCAAGCAGGGCATGCCGTTGCAGCGGATGCTCACCTCCGACGCGCTGATGGCGATCGCCCGGGACCTGCACCTGGCCGACGTGGCCTCCCTCTACGCCGCCGTCGGCGACAGCCAGGTCTCCGCCCAGTCGGTGGTGCAGAAGCTGATGGCCGCGTACGGCGGCGAGGAGGGCGCGGCGGAGGACATCGCCGAGACCGCCGTCGCCACCCGGCCCCCGCGCAGCCGGCAGAGCAGCGCCGACCCCGGCGTGGTCGTACGCGGGGTCAGCGACGTGTGGATCAAGCTGGCCCGCTGCTGCACGCCGGTGCCGCCGGACTCGGTCTTCGGCTTCGTCACGCGTTCCGGCGGGGTCAGCGTGCACCGCGACGACTGCGCCAACGCCGAGGACCTGCGGGCGCAGGCCGAGCGGGTGGTCGAGGTGAGTTGGAAGCTCACCTCGGCGTCGACGTTCCTGGTCGCCATCCAGGTCGAGGCGCTGGACCGGCACAAGCTGCTCGCCGACGTGACGCGGGTGCTCTCCGAGGAGCGGGTGAACATCCTCTCCGCGACGGTCACCACCACCCGCGACCGGGTGGCGGTGAGCCGGTTCAGCTTCGAGATGGCCGACCCGAAGCACCTGGGCCACCTGCTGGCGGCGGTACGCAAGGTCGACGGCGTCTTCGACGCCTACCGCGTCACCTCCGGCGCCTGAACCTTGGTTCTGTTGCATCGATGGTTGCCGCGGGGTTGAAGGTGATTTCGGGCGGCCGGTCGTGGTCGACGGCGCCCTACCACGGCAACCCCTTGCGCAATCGTGGCCACCGTAGCGAGATCGCGATCAGCGGTATCGGCATATGCCAATCCGTGATAGCTTGATTTCGGGGAGTGATCCTCAGAGCGGGGGCGCTGGACCCTGCGAAATCCAGTCTGCGCGAGAAAGGTGATTCAATGCGAAGAGGAGTCAAGCGAGCTCTCGTTGCTTCAGTTGCGATGGGGCTCACCACACTGGCTCTGCCCAGCACGCCGGCATTCGCCATCTCGGCTGTGCCGTGCACTAGTTCGACCGTGCAAATCACCAACGCTCTCAACATCACCACATGCTTCTCGGGCCTCGGGACTACTACCTTCACCACCAACGTCGTAGTGTTCAAATCCGGGGCCAACGATGCTTCGGTGCAGTTCGCGGACGGGTCTGCTACGCTTCTCATGCCGGGTCAAACTGCACAGTGGCCGCTTCCCGGGAAGAATTCCCGGTCTGTCTCGATTTTTTAGTCAGACATGATTCGCCGGCTCGTCAATGAGACGGGTTTCCAGCGACCACGCCGGTAGCTGAAGCCGCTCCAAACGAGATTCAGCGATACCCGCGCAAGAAGCCCTGAACGCCGTAGCGGCAGTTCAGGGTTTCTTGTGTTTCCTTTGGATTGGTCGTCGTCTAGGTACAGGCAGCATCGGGGCGCACCGAACGGCCGCCCCGATGCTGGAGTTGCTTGTCTCAGGAGGAAGACACCGTCAGATCCTTGATCTCGATGTCGTTCTTCGGGTGGCCCCACCAGGGTTCGGACCGAACGCGCCGTCGTGGCCAGCCTCGGTGGCCTTCTTCACGACCTCGATGCTCGCGTCGTCCATCTTGCCGAGGACCGTGTAGTTCGGTTCGAGCTGGACGTCCTGGTAGATGAGGAAGAACTGGCTGCCGTTGGTGTCCGGGCCGCTGTCGGCTAACGCGACCACGCCGGCCGGGTACGCCGGTCGGTCGTCGGTTGGCAGGTACTCGTTGGCGTTACCTATACGATGGGCCGCCGGTGCCGTCGGTCTCGCGGTAGCCCTTGCCCTTGGCGCTCGCCTGACCCCGCCCGATCCTTCGCCCAACGGTTCGCCCCGGCCCGGCACCGACCGAGCCGGGGCGCACCGCTCTGCCGCCCATGCCGCCCTCCCACGAGCCCCGCCCCGCCACCCTGCACCTACCGCCCTACACCCACCAACCCACCCTCGTCGTCCCGGCGATCATGGGGTTGGCGGCAGCCAGGTAGATCGAAATCGCCGCCAACCTCATGATCGCCGAGAGCGGGGCCGGAGGGGCGGGCCGGGGTGGGTGGGCCGGGGTGGGACAGGGGAGCGCCCGCCGGCGGGGCCGGCGGGCGCTCGTCGTACGACAGGGTGTGGGTCAGCCCTGGGGGGCGCTCATGGTGAGCGTCTTGATCGTGACTTCCTTCTTCGGGTGGCCACCGCCGGCCTGCTGCGCGAACGCCTTGTCGTCGCCCGCCGCCGCGACCTGCTTCACGAGGTCCATGCCGCCGGTGATGGTGCCCAGGACGGTGTAGTTCGGGTCCAGCGGCGAGTCGCCGTAGACGATGAAGAACTGGCTGCCCGTGCTGCCCGGCTCGCTCGACTTGGCCATCGCGATGACGCCCTCCGGGTACGGGGGCCGCTTGTCGGTGGGCAGGTTCTCCTCGGCGAGCCGGTAGCTCGGGCCGCCGGTGCCGTCGGTCTCCCGCCAGCCCTTGCCGGTCGCGCTCGGGTCACCGCACTGGAGCACCTTGATGCCCTCGGTCACCAGCCGGTGGCACTTGCTGTTGTCGAAGAACTTCTTCTCCGCCAGGTGGGTGAAGCTGCCCGCGGTGCAGGGCACCGCCGACCGGTCGATCGTGGCGGTGATCGGGCCCAGGTTGGTGTCGATCGTCATCGTCTGGGTGCCCGTGGCCGACTGCTGCACGGCCGGCAGCCCGACGTCCTTGATCTGCTTGGTCCGCTGGTCGGTGGGGATCTCGGTCCAGGCGCACTGCACGTTGCCGGCGCCCGGGCCGGCGGTGTCGGTCTTGTCGTCGTCGCCGCCGAGGGTGGTGACGAGCCAGACCGTGCCGGCGACGACGAGGACCAGGACGGAAGCGGCCCCCACGATCGTCTGGGTCTGCCGGCGCTTGCGGGCCCTGGCCGCGCGCTCGGCCATCTCCTTCTCGAGCCGGGCGCGCGCCGCCGCGCGCTGCCGCTCTCTGGTGGACGTCACGCCTGGATCCTCCTGGGCTGTCTGTGCGCGGTCGGTGCCGCTGAGGTGGGTGGGGCGGCCGGGTCAGCCGGCGCTCGGGCTGGCCGCCGGAGTGCCCGAAGCGGACGGCGCGGGCGCCGGGGTCGCCTGCGCCACGGGCTCACCGACGGTCAGGCTCTGCACGACCACGGCGTCGTCCTTGGGCTTGACCTTGGCCCCCGTCCCATTGTCCACGGTCGGCGTGGCACCGATCTTCGCCACCACGTCGATCCCGCCGGTGACCCGGCCGATGACCGGGTACTTCGGGTCGGCCGTGGTGAAGTCCTTGAAGAACATCAGGAACTGGCTGCCGTTGACGCCCGGCGGGTTGGCGATCATCGCGACCGTGCCCTTCGGGTAGGTCGCGGGCTGCCCGGCCGCGGGGCTGGCCGACGGTGACGGCGCCGTGGGGACGTTCTCGTCGTAGAACGAGTAGGTGGGGCCGCCGAGCCCGGTGCCGCTCGGGTCGCCGCAGCGCACCGCGCCCTCGGCGGTGATCTCGTGGCACTTGGTGTTGTCGTAGAACGACCGGCTGGCGAGGTGGGCGATGCTCGCCGCCGCGCAGGGGGCGCCGGCCAGGTCCAGCTCGACGGTGATCGGCGCACCCTGGTTGGTGGTGATCGTCATCGGGCGTACGCCGTCGGTCGGCAGGTCCTTGGTGGCCGGGGTGCCGACGTCCTTGAGGTTGGTGTTCGCGGTGGCGTCCTGGGGCGTCCACAGGCAGACGTCCTCGGCGGCCGTGTTCTCCTTCGGCTCGTCGTCGAAGGCACCGAGCGCCCACGCCGAGCCGGCCACGATCAGCATGAGGACGACGGCGACGCCGACGCCGGCCTGGATCTGCCGACGACGTCTGGCGGCGGCGGCCCGGCGGGCGAGCTGCCGGTCGAGCTTGGCGCGCGCCAGTTTGCGCTGCCGGTCCCTGCTGGAAGCCACCCGTGCTCCCCTTCCTCTACCCTGGTCGTCACCGGTGGTCGGGCGTCCCGCGCCCGTTCGATGGCGGTGCGCCACGCCACACGCCCGCCAGAGTGTACGGCTACCGGCTGGGAAAGTGGTGTACGAGGTCCGGGCTGTGTTATCGGAACGAGTCACTGTGCCCGCGCCGGGGCCGGCCGGGGCGCGGGCGGTGTGCCTCGTGGGACGGCTGGGACGGACGCGCGGAACCGGGTCGCGCCGCCCGATAGGCTGGCGACAGAGGACAGGATCGACGGAAGGGGAGCGGACGTGCTCGTGGCCGGCTTTCCCGCGGACGCCTTCGGCACCAACTGCTACGTGGTCGCCGCCGCGCCGGGGGAGCAGTGCGTGGTGGTCGACCCCGGCATCGGGGTGCTCGACCGGCTCGACGCCCTGCTGGCCGAGCACCGGCTGCACCCGGCCGCCGTCCTGCTCACCCACGGCCACCTCGACCACACGTTCTCGGTCGCGCCGGTCTGCGGCGCGCGCGGCATCACCGCGTACGTGCACCCCGGCGACCGGGAGATGCTCGCCGACCCGGCCAAGGGGCTGTCGGCGGACCTCAGCGCGCTCTTCGGCGGGCGGCTGCCGTACACCGAGCCGGAGGACGTGGCCGAGCTGACCGACGGCGCCACGCTCGCCCTCGCCGGGCTGGAGATCACCGTCGACCATGCTCCGGGCCATACCGGCGGGTCGGTGCTGTTCCGGCTGCCGGCCGCCGGCTCGCCGTGGGAGGCGGATCAGCTCTGCCTCTCCGGTGACGTCCTGTTCGCCGGCTCGATCGGCCGCACCGACCTGCCGGGCGGCAGCATGACGAGGATGGTCAACAGCCTCCGGGACAAGATCCTCCCGCTGGCCGACGACACCGTCGTACTGCCCGGCCACGGCCCCGCGACCACCATCGGCCGCGAGCGCGCGACCAACCCGTACCTCGTCGAGGTGGCGGGTGGCGGCGCGCGACCGGCGGCCCCCGCCCGCGGCCTCTGACCGGCCCGCGCCGGCCCCGACGGCCGCACCGACGACCTTTCCCGCGCGACGCGCGGACGCCGAACGGAGCATCATGAGCAAGCCCACGCCCATCTCCGGCTTCCCGGAGTGGACGCCCGCGCAGCGGATGATCGAGCAGTACGTCCTGGAGCGGATCCGGGACACCTTCGAGCTGTACGGCTTCGCCCCGCTGGAGACCCGCGCGGTGGAGCCGCTGGACCAGCTGCTGCGCAAGGGCGAGACCTCCAAGGAGGTCTACCTGATCCGGCGCCTGCAGGCCGACACCGACGGGCCGGCCGGCGACGACGCGCTCGGTCTGCACTTCGACCTGACCGTGCCGTTCGCCCGCTACGTGCTCGAGAACGCCGGCAAGTTGCAGTTCCCGTTCCGCCGCTACCAGATCCAGAAGGTGTGGCGGGGCGAGCGGCCGCAGGAGGGGCGCTACCGCGAGTTCCTCCAGGCCGACATCGACATCGTCGACCGCGACACCCTGGCCCCGCACCACGAGGCGGAGATGCCGCTGGTCATCGGCGACGCGCTGCGTTCGCTGCCGATCCCGCCGGTGCGGATCCAGGTCAACAACCGCAAGATCTGCGAGGGCTTCTACCGGGGCATCGGGCTGTCCGACCCCGAGGCGGCCCTGCGCGCGGTGGACAAGCTCGACAAGATCGGCCCGGCGAAGGTGACCGAGCTGCTGGCGCAGACCGCCGGGGCGAGCGAGGCGCAGGCCAAGGCCGTCCTGGCGCTGGCCGAGATCTCCGCGCCGGACGCCTCCTTCGCCGACGCGGTACGCGCCCTGGGCGTCACCGACCCGCTGCTCGACGAGGGCGTCGAGGAGTTGGTCCGGGTGGTCGAGACCGCCGCCGCGCACTCGCCGGGGCTCTGCGTGGCCGACCTGCGCATCGCCCGTGGCCTGGACTACTACACCGGCACCGTCTACGAGACGCAGATGATCGGCTACGAGCGGTTCGGCTCGATCTGCTCCGGCGGCCGGTACGACAACCTGGCCAGCTCCGGCGCCGCCCGCTTCCCGGGGGTGGGCATCTCGATCGGGGTGACCCGGCTGCTCGGGCTGCTCTTCGGCGCCGGAGCGCTGTCGGTGTCGCGGGACGTGCCGACCTGTGTCCTGGTCGCGGTGACCAGCGAGGAGCAGCGGCCGGCGAGCAACCGGGTGGCCGAGGCGCTGCGCAGCCGGGGCGTGCCGACCGAGGTGTCGCCGAGCGCGGCGAAGTTCGGCAAGCAGATCCGGTACGCCGAGCGGCGGGGCATCCCGTACGTCTGGTTCCCCGGGGTCGACGGCGCCGCCGACGAGGTGAAGGACATCCGCTCGGGTGAGCAGGTGGCCGCGGCGGCGGGGGAGTGGACGCCGCCCCGGGCCGACCTCAGGCCGCTGGTCAGCTGAGACGTTACTGGCGCGTACGGACGATCGGACCTACGGTGGCGTAAGTTACGTCACCGTAGGGAGATCGTCGTGACCGTACTCAGCCAGACCGCCCTGCTCCGCGAGCTGGAACCCGTCGTCGAGAAGAACCTCGACCGGCACCTCGCCATCGCCAAGGAGTGGTTCCCGCACGAGTACGTGCCGTGGAGCGAGGGGCGCACCTTCGACGGGCCGCTGGGCGGCGAGGCGTGGTCGGAGGGCGACTCGACCATCCCCGACGTGGCCCGCACCGCCCTGATCGTCAACCTGCTGACCGAGGACAACCTGCCCTCGTACCACCACGAGATCGCCACCCTGTTCGGTCGGGACGGCGCCTGGGGCACGTGGGTGCACCGGTGGACCGCCGAGGAGGGGCGGCACGGCACCGCCATCCGCGACTACCTCACCGTCACCCGGGCGGTGGACCCGGTGGCCCTGGAGCGGGCGCGGATGACGCACATGTCCGCCGGGTACGCCAACGTGCACGACGACGAGGTGCTGCACTCCCTGGCGTACGTCTCGTTCCAGGAGTTGGCCACCCGGATCTCGCACCGCAACACCGGGCGGGTCACCGGCGACCCGGCGTGCGAGGCCCTGCTGGCCCGCGTCGCGGCGGACGAGAACCTGCACATGGTCTTCTACCGCAACCTGCTGGCCGGGGCCTTCGAGTTGGCGCCGAGCCAGGCGATGCGGGCCGTCGCCGACGTGGTGGCCGACTTCCAGATGCCCGGCAACGGCATCGAGGGCTTCGCCCGCAAGTCGGTGGCGATCGCCCTCGCCGGCATCTACGACCTGCGCCAGCACCGTGACGAGGTGGTGGCGCCGGTGCTGCGCCAGTGGGACGTCTTCAACGTGACCGGCCTCGACGCCGACGGCGAGGCCGCCCGCGACGCCATCGCCGCGCACCTCGACGACCTGGAGCGCGCCGCGTCGCGCTTCGAGGAGAAGCGGGACGCCCGCGCCGCCCGCCTGGCCGCCCGCTGAGCTTCCGGCCGCCACCGGCCCCGATTGTCGCGGCCGCTGGCGGCTCCGATGCTGCGACCGCTGGCGGGCTCCGATGCTGCGGCCTATACCGGCTGTGATGCTCCGGCCGCTGGCGGCCCCGGACTCCGGGCGCGGCTGGCGCTGGCTCTCTCTGACGACAGCCGCGCCCGGAGCGTTCTTTCCCCCGGGTCAGGCGCTGTGTTCGAGGGGGAAGAGGAGGCAGGTCGAGGTGGCGTGGGCCACCAGCCGCGACTTCGCGTCGAGCAGCTTGGCCTCGGCGAGGGCGGTACGGCGCCCGCTCTGCAGCACGGTGCCCTCGCAGCGCAGCGTGCCGCTCGCGACGGTGACCGCGCGGAGGTACTTCACGTTCAGGTCCAGCGAGGTGTAGCCGACCCCGGCCGGCAGGGTGGTGTGTACCGCGCACGCCGCGGCGGTGTCCAGCAGGGTGGCGATGACCCCGCCGTGCACGGTGCCGAGCGGGTTGTAGTGGAACTCCTGGGGAACCAGTTCGACGGCCACCCAGCCCTTGTCGGCCTCCATCCGGGACATGTCGACCAGGTGCATGATGGGCGGCGCCGCCAGCTCGCCGGCGATCATCGCGCGGAGCAGGTCCAGGCCGTCGCGCCGGCCGACGTGCGCGGCGTTGACCCCCGGGTCGGACCACGAGAAGGTACGGCTGCGCACCGGATCCTGCGTCTGCGTCATGGACCCAGCCTCGCAGTACGTTGCTGAGTCTGTCAATCGAACCTAGCCTGGAGCGCATGAGACCCACGGCACTGGACTGGTCGGTGGAGAACTGCACCATCGCCCGGGCGATGGAGGTGCTGGGCGAGCGGTGGACCCTCGTCGTCCTGCGCGAGGTCTTCAATGGCGTCCGTCGCTTCGACGACATGCGGGTACGCACCGGCGTGCCCCGGCAGGTGCTCACCAACCGGCTGACGATGCTGGTGGAGCGCGGCGTCCTGCGGCGCGAGCCCTACCGGGAGCCCGGCAGCCGGGAACGCCACGAGTACCGGCTGACCGACATGGGGCTCGACCTGTGGCCGGTGCTGGTCGCCGTCCTCGGCTGGGGGGACCGCCACCTGGCCGACCCGGAGGGCTCGTCGTTGACGGTCGCGCACCGCGACTGCGGCGGCGAGGTCCGCGTCGCGCTGCGCTGCGAGCGCGGGCACGACGTCGCCCGGCCGCGTGACGTGGTGCCGCGTCCGGGGCCCGGTGCGCGCCGCCGCGCCGACTGAGTGCGCCGCCGCGCCGACCGAGTGCGTCCGCCGATCAACGCATGGCCATGCGTCGATATCAACGTCATTTCCGGGTGGTGGCCGCCGCAGCCGGGGCGAAAAGGACAAAGCCGGGTCTTGCATACGAACTTAAGTATGTGAATACTTCAGTGAGCTCGGCCGGTACCCCCAGATCGGCCGGGCTGGTCCTGGCCCTTGTCGCCCCGGCGAGGGCCTGTCGCCCCCTCCCTGGAGGTTGTTGTATGCGACCCACGAGGTCCTCGCTCCGTCGTGCCGCCGTCATCGCCGCGGCCGGCGCCATGGTCGCCGGTTCGCTGATCGGCGCGCCCGCCCAGGCCGCACCCTCGTTCGCCTCGCCCGACGCCGCCGCCGGCCTGGCCGAGCGCCTCGGCGACCGGTCCGCCGGCACGTACGCCGACGCCAACGGCAAGATGGTCGTCACCGTGACCGACGCGCTCGCCGCCCGGCAGGTCAGCGCCGCCGGCGCCGTCCCGAAGATCGTCAAGCGCGGCGCCAGCGAGCTGGCCCGGGCCACCTCGGAGCTGGACCGCTCCGCCAAGATCCCGGGCACCGCGTGGTGGACCGACCCGGCCACCAACCAGGTCGTCGTCTCCGTCGACAGCACCGTCACCGGCGCCAAGCTGGAGCGCGTCAAGGCCGCCGCCGAGCGGATGAACGGCGCGATCCGGATCGAGGCCGACTCGGGCGTGCTCAGCACCCGGATCTCCGGCGGCCAGGCCATCTACGCCGGCGGCGGCGGTCGCTGCTCGCTCGGCTTCAACGTCCGCAGCGGCAGCACCTACTACTTCCTGACCGCCGGGCACTGCACCAACATCGCCTCCAGCTGGTACAGCAACTCCGGCCAGACCAGCCTGCTGGGCACCCGTACCGGCACCAGCTTCCCGGGCAACGACTACGGCATCGTGCGGCACAGCAACTCCGCCAACGCGGCCGGCAACGTCTCCCTCTACAACGGCACCTTCCGGGACATCACCGCCGCCGGCAACGCCTACGTCGGCCAGTCGGTGCAGCGCTCCGGCAGCACCACCGGCCTGCGCAGCGGCTCGGTGACCGCGCTCAACGCCACGGTGAACTACGCCGAGGGCTCGGTCTCCGGCCTGATCCGCACCAACGTCTGCGCCGAGCCGGGCGACAGCGGCGGCTCGCTGTTCAGCGGCACCATCGCCCTGGGTCTGACCTCGGGCGGCAGCGGCAACTGCAGCTTCGGCGGCACGACCTTCTTCCAGCCGGTCGGTGAGGCGCTGAGCCGCTACGGCGTCAGCATCTTCTGATCGATCGCACCTCAGCGGGCCGCCGGGTCATCCCGGCGGCCCGTTCGCGTGCCCGGACCCGGGAGCGCGGCGACACCTGGAAGATGGCTCTGGTGCAGGTCAGCGACGTCAACGACGACGGGACGGTGGTGCTGACCGCGCGCGCCTGGGACATCCCGCTGTAGGGCGGGAGCGGATCCGCGTCGGCGGCCGGAGCCCCGCCTCCCTCACCCCGCAACCGGTGGCGGGGGAAGGCTGACAGAATGCCAGGGGTAACGGTGTACCGCAGATGAGGAGACGCAAGTCGTGATCCGTACCCATGACGCCGGCAGCCTGCGCGCGACGGACGCCGGCACCACGGTGACGCTCGCCGGGTGGGTGGCCCGCCGGCGCGACCACGGCGGCGTGATCTTCGTCGACCTGCGCGACGGCTCCGGCGTGGTCCAGGTGGTGTTCCGCGAGGAGGACGCGCACGCGCTGCGCAACGAGTTCTGCGTCCGGGTGACCGGCGAGGTGACCCGCCGCCCCGAGGGCAACGAGAACCCGGAGCTGCCGACCGGCGAGATCGAGGTGACCGCCGCCGAGCTGGAGGTGCTCTCCGAGGCGGCGCCGCTGCCCCTGCCGGTGGACGACCAGGTCGAGGCCGGCGACGACATCCGGTTGCGCTACCGCTACCTCGACCTGCGTCGCAGCGGCCCGGCCAAGGCGATGCGGCTGCGCTCGCGGGCCAACCAGCTCGCCCGCACGGTGCTGCACGAGCGGGACTTCCTCGAGATCGAGACCCCGACGCTGACCCGGTCCACCCCGGAGGGTGCCCGCGACTTCCTGGTGCCGGTACGCCTCCAGCCCGGCAGCTGGTACGCGCTGCCGCAGTCGCCGCAGCTGTTCAAGCAGCTGCTGATGGTCGGCGGCATGGAGCGGTACTACCAGATCGCCCGCTGCTACCGCGACGAGGACTTCCGCGCCGACCGGCAGCCGGAGTTCACCCAGCTCGACATCGAGATGTCCTTCGTCACCGAGGACGACGTGATCGACCTCGGCGAGGCGATCGTCTCGGCGCTGTGGAAGGACCTGGCCGGCCACGAGATCGCCCGGCCGATCCCGCGCATCACCTGGCACGACGCGATGGCCCGGTACGGCTCCGACAAGCCCGACCTGCGCTACGGCGTCGAGCTGACCGAGCTGACCGACTACCTGCGTGGCACCGAGTTCCGGGTCTTCGCCGGCGCGATCGACGCGGGCGGTTACGTCGGCGCGGTCGTCATGCCGGGCGGCGCCTCGCAGAGCCGCAAGGAACTCGACGGCTGGCAGGACTGGGCCAAGGCGCGTGGCGCGCGTGGCCTGGCGTACGTGGTGCTCGACGCCGAGACCGGCGAGGCGCGCGGGCCGGTGGCGAAGAACCTCTCCGCCGAGCACCTGGGCGGGCTCGCCGACGCGGTCGGCGCCAAGCCGGGCGACGCGGTCTTCTTCGCCGCGAGCGCGAACACCCGCGAGGCGCAGGAGCTGCTCGGCGCGGCGCGCATCGAGATCGCCAAGCGGGCCGGGCTGGTCGACGAGAGCGCCTGGGCGTTCTGCTGGGTGGTCGACGCGCCGATGTTCGAGAAGACCGACGAGGGCGGCTGGACGGCCGTGCACCACCCGTTCACCTCGCCGAACGCCGAGTGGGTCGACCGGTTCGAGGAAGCGCCGGACCGCGCGCTGGCCTACGCGTACGACATCGTCTGCAACGGCAACGAGATCGGCGGCGGCTCCATCCGTATCCACCGGGGCGACGTGCAGAAGCGGGTCTTCGACCTGCTCGGCATCACGCCCGAGGAGGCGCAGGACAAGTTCGGCTTCCTGCTGGAGGCGTTCAAGTACGGCGCCCCGCCGCACGGCGGCATCGCCTTCGGCTGGGACCGGGTCTGCATGCTGCTCGCCGGCGCGGACTCGATCCGCGAGGTCATCGCCTTCCCGAAGACCCGGGGCGGCTTCGACCCGCTGACCGGCGCGCCGACGCCGATCACCGCCCAGCAGCGCACCGAGGCCGGCATCGACGCCAAGCCCAAGCCGGCGGCCGCCCCGCACACCGGCACGGCCGGCCCGGCCGCCCCGGTCGCGGACCCCACCTGACCCACCCGTAGCCCCACCCCACCCACCCCGTCCTCGCGGTTGATCATGAAGTTGTTGTCGTGACACGCCGGGTGGCAACGCGATAACTTCATGATCAACGCTAGGGGTGGGGTGGGTGGGATGAGGCTGCTCGTGGTGGGGGGTAGCGGGTTTCTGGGGTCGGAGGTGTGCCGGCAGGCGGTCAGTGCCGGGTGGAGCGTGGTCGGGACGTACCACTCGGGGGCGATCGGGACGCCGGGGGTGGCGGCGCGGCGGCTGGACGTGACCGACCGCGACGCGGTCCGCGCGCTGGTCGCCGAGGTGCGCCCGGACGCGGTCGTCGGCACCCCCTACCGGTACGGCGACTGGGCGGTCACCGCCGACGGTGCGGCGCACGTCGCGTACGCCGCCGCCGAGGCGGGAACCCGGCTGGTGCACATCTCCAGCGACGCGCTGCACGCCGGCCGCCCCGAGCCGTACGGCGACGACGAGCCGCCCAGCCCCGTGTTCCCGTACGGGGCGGCCAAGGCGGCGGCCGAGACGGCGGTGCGCGTCCTGGACCCGGGCGCGGCGCTGGTGCGTACCTCGCTGATCGTCGGGGAGGGGAGCAAGCAGATCCAGCTCTGCCGCGACGCACTCGCCGGCCGGGCGAGCCTGTTCACCGACGAACTCCGCTGCCCGATCGACGTCACCGATCTGGCCGCCGCCGTGCTGGAACTCCTCGGCACGGACTACGCCGGCCCGCTCAACGTGGCCGGCCCCGACGCGGTCAGCCGCGCGGAGCTGGGTCTGCTGGTCGCCGCGCAGAGCGGCATCGACCCGGCCGGCATGAAGACCACCACCGGCGCCGCCGCCGGCGTGCTCCGCCCGACCGACGTGCGCCTCGACTCCACCCGCGCCGCCCGGCTGCTCGGCACCCGCCTGCGCGGGGTGCGCGAACTGCTCAACCGCTGACTCCTGCGCGTCGGTGAGCGCGCCTTCCTCCCCGCGCGGTCCGATGTCGCCGGTGCCGCTGGGGCGCGAACTGCTCACCCCGCTGACCGCGTGCGCGAACTGCTCACTCGCCAACCACGTGCGTCAACTGGTCACTCGCCAACCACGTGCGTCAATTGCTCACCCCGCTGACCGCGCGGGGCGTGAGCTGCTCACTTCGCTGGCAGGCCCGGTAGCCGTGGCGAAGGTGCACACTTTCTCTGCACAACTCTTGTGCAGAGAAAGTGTGCACAGATATTGTGCAGGAATGGAGAACCCCTCAGCGGCCCGTGGGCCGTCCCGCGAGGTGCGGATCGATCACCGGCAGGTGCGGGTGCTGGCGCACCCGCTGCGGATGCGCCTGCTCGGCGCGCTACGGATCAAGGGGCCGTCGACCGCCACCCGCCTCGCCGAGCTGCTCGGCACCAACACCGGGGCCACCAGCTACCACCTGCGGCAGCTCGCCGAGGTCGGCCTCGTCGTGGAGGATCCGGACCTCGGCACCGGGCGGCAGCGGTTCTGGCGTGCGGCACACGACGTCACGAACTGGGAGCCCAGCGACTTCGACGACGACCCGGACGCCCGGGCGGCCATCGAGTGGATCGAAGGGGACCAGGTCCGGTTCTTCGTCGAGCACGCCGAGCAGTGGTTCGCCGTCCGCCACAAATACTCGCCGGCCTGGCGTGACGCCCTCGGCATGGGCGACATCTTCATGACCGTCCCGCCCGCCCGGCTCGAGGCGCTCAAGGCCGAGCTGTGGCGGGTCCTGGAGCGGTTCCACAGCGAGGCCGACCCGGCCGAGCCGGGTGCGGAGCAGGTGCAGATCTACCTCGCGGCCTTCCCGATGCTGGCGGACATGCGGCTCGCGGACCCGCTGCCGGGGGAGGACCGGTGAGCGCCCTGTCCGTACGCCAGATCCGGCGTCGCTACCTCGTGCTCTACGCCCTGCGCTGGCTGCCCGCCGGCCTGCTCATTCCCGTGATGATCCTGCTGATGCAGGAACGCGGCCTGTCGCTCTCCCAGATCGGTCTTGTCGTCACCGCACAGGGTCTGATCGTTCTCGCGCTGGAACTGCCGACCGGCGGGTTCGCCGACGCGCTCGGCCGCAAACCCGTGCTCGTCGCCGCCTGGGTGACCTGCGTGATCTCGCTCGTCGTCTTCGTGGTGGCCGACTCGTTCTGGCTCTTCGTCCTGTGCTGGGGGCTGCAGGGCGTCTACCGGGCACTGGACAGCGGCCCGCTGGAGTCCTGGTACGTCGACGCCACCCTCGCCGCCGACCCGGAGGCCGAGTACGAGCGCGGCCTCGGCTACGCCGGCACCGTGATCGGTGTCGCCATCGGTGCCGGTGCGCTGCTCAGCGGCGGCCTGGTCGCACTCGGCCCGATCGGGCCGGTGAGCGCGCTGACCCTGCCGGTGCTCGCCGCCATCGCCCTTCAGACGGTGGCGCTGGTCGCGCTGCTGATCCTGCTGGTGGAGACCCGTTCCGCCAAGGGCGCCGGCGCGCTGCGCGCCTCGATCACCGAGGCGCCCCGGATGGTGGGGCAGGCGTTCGGGCTGCTGCGCCGCTCCCGGGTGCTGTTGGCGCTGGTGGCCGTGGAGCTTTTCTGGGGCTTCGGCATGGTCGCCTTCGAAGGGCTGCTGCCGGTCCGGCTCGCGGAGGTCGTCGGCGACGCCGACCGGGCGGCGGCGCTGCTCGGCCCGGCCACCTCGGTGGCGTGGCTGGCGAACGCGGCCGGCGCCGCGCTGACCCCGCTGATGCTGCGCCACCTGGGCGCCGCGCCGAGCGCCGCGCTGCTGCGGGTCCTGCAGGGCGTCACGGTCGTCGGAATGGGCCTCTTCGCCGGTCCGGTCGGGGTGCTGATCGCCTACCTGGCCTGCTACGCCGTGCACGGCGCGTCGAACCCGCTGCACATGGGGCTGCTGCACCGTCAGGTCGACGGCCCCTACCGGACCAGTGTCATCTCGCTTAACTCGATGATGGCCGGAGGAGCCGGAGCGCTCGGCGCCGTCGTCCTGACCGCACTGGCCGAACGCACGAGCGTCAGTCTTGGACTGTTCGTGGGAGCCGTGGTGCTGGCCGTCGCCGCCCCGCTCTACCTGCCCGCCTGGCGGGCAGGTCGCCGCGTCGCGACGCTCGGCGGCTGCGGGGACGGCTCGGTCGACGGGCCGGCGGACGGGCGGTCGCACGACGGGGCGACGCCCGCGACCGCCGGGATGCCCGGCACCTGACGCCCGCCGGGAGTCACCCGGGGCGGCCCGGCCTGCTCCCTTGTGGGGATTGGCGAGCGGACCGATTGGGTACATCCCGCGCCGACCTACTGGTAACCCCCACCGGAGGAACGACATGCTCGCCATTCTCGCGGCGATCGTTTTCGGATTCGCCCTGCTGATCGACCTGCTGAACACCAACTTCGGTGCGCCGGACCTGTTCAACTGGAACACCCTCGTGCTCATCGGCCTCCTGTTGCTCTCCCTCTACCTGGCCGGCGTCGGCAGCGGTCCGCGTGGCGGGGGCGGCGGCCGCTGGTACCGGGGCCGGCGTCCGGGCCGCGGCTGACCGTAAGCGATCATCGCGGGCCCGGCCCGACGGCGCTTCGGGCGCTGTCGGCCGGGCCCGGTACTGTTCCCGTGATGGAGTCCGACGCCCTCTTCTCCCTCGGCCAGCCCGCCGGAGCGCCTCCCGCGCCCGCGGGTTCCGTCGGGGTGGACGGGTTCACGGCGGTGGGGGAGGATTCGCCGCTGCCCGTCCGGATGCGCCCGCGCAGCATCGACGAGCTGGTCGGGCAGGATCACCTGCTCGCGCCCGGTGCCCCGCTGCGTCAACTCGTCTCGGCCACCGCGCCGATGTCGGTCATCCTCTGGGGCCCGCCCGGCAGCGGCAAGACGACCATCGCGCACCTCGTGGCCCGGGCCACGGACCGCCGGTTCGTCGCCATGTCCGCCCTCACCGCGGGGGTCAAGGACGTGCGCGCGGTGATCGACACCGCCCGCCGCCAGCGCCGCTCCGGCGGCCCGCAGACCGTGCTCTTCATCGACGAGGTGCACCGGTTCAGCAAGACCCAGCAGGATTCGCTGCTCGCCGCCGTCGAGGACCGCACGGTCACGCTGCTCGCGGCGACCACCGAGAACCCGTACTTCTCGGTGATCTCGCCCCTGCTGTCGCGGTGCGTGCTGCTCACCCTCCAGCCGCTCGACGACGCGGCGGTGCGTGGCCTGCTGCGCCGCGCGGTGGCCGACGAGCGCGGCCTCGGCGGCGCGCTCACCCTGGAGACCGAGGCCGAGGACCATCTCGTACGCCTCGCCGGCGGTGACGTACGCAAGGCGCTGACGGCGCTGGAGGCGGCGGCGGCCTCCGCCACGGCCCTCGGCGCCGGGCGGATCGACCTCGCCACCGCCGAGCAGGCGGTGGACGTGGCCGCCGTGCGCTACGACCGGGCCGGCGACGCGCACTACGACGTCACCAGCGCCTTCATCAAGAGCATGCGCGGCTCGGACGTGGACGCCGCGCTGCACTGGCTGGCCCGGATGCTGGTCGCCGGCGAGGACGCCCGGTTCATCGCCCGCCGCCTGGTCATCTTCGCCAGCGAGGACGTCGGCATGGCCGACCCGACGGCGCTCAGTGTGGCCACGGCCGCCGCCCACGCCGTGGAGTACGTCGGCCTGCCCGAGGTGCAGCTCAACCTCGCCCAGGCGGTCATCCACCTGGCCACCGCCCCGAAGTCCAACTCGGCGACCACCGCGATCGGCGCGGCCATCGCCGACGTACGGGCCGGTCGGGGCGGGCCGGTGCCGCGTGGGCTGCGGGACGCGCACTACGCGGGCGCCAAGGGGCTGGGGCACGGGACCGGCTACCGCTACCCCCACGACGACCAGCGCGGCGTGGTCACCCAGCAGTACGCCCCCGACGACCTCGCCGGCACCGACTACTACCGGCCCAGCCAACACGGGGCCGAACGCTCGGTCGCCACGCGGCTGCCGCTGCTGCGCCGTATCGTCCGGGGGCTACCGGCACCGGCACCGGCACCGGCATCAGCGCCGGCTGCGTCCGCGGAGGTGCCGGTGAGGGTCGGGAGCGGACCGGTGGGCAACGGCCGCCGGCAGACGGACACGGGCGGCGCCGAGGCGGCGCGAGAGGGCGGCAGCGACGCCGCCGGGGAGGGTCACCAGTGAGATCGCGTGGTTCGGAGCGACCGGAGGACGGCCCCGACGAGCGGCGCGACTCCCGTGCCAAGGGACGCCGCTGGGGGCGGGGCAAGGCCGAGGCCGAGCCCGAGGAGCCGATCAGCGGCGAGGAGTTCGGCTGGATCGACGATCTGCGGTCGGCCAAGCAGCAGCGGACCGAGCTGGGGCCGGGCGGGGCGGAGGCCGCCTCGCCTCCCGGGCCGCGCCCGGGTGACCCGACGCCGCCTCCGGGCCCCGCCGGGCCACCGCCGCACCGCGGCCCCGGCCCGGCCGCCGCGCCTCCCGTGCGCCGGGGCGAGGCCGAACCCCCGCGCCCCCGACCGGTGGACGGGCCCTGGCCCGGCGCGCCGGAACCGCCCCGGCCGGCCGGCCCCGCGGCCGCCGCCCCCGTCCCGCCGCACCAGCCGGCCCGCCGTCCTCCGGCGGCCGGGCGACCGCAGCCCGGTCCGGACGGTGTGGAGACGCGCCCGCGTCCCGGCACTCCGGCAGGCCCGCGGGCCGGCACCGCGACGGGTCCGCAGGCGGCCCCTCCGGCCGGTCCGCCGGTGGGTCCGCCGCCCAACCCGCCGGCCGGTTTCCCCACTGACCCGCAGGCCGCCTTCCGGACCGGCCCGCAGCCCGGGCCGGCCGCCGGCTCCCGCGCCGGGTCGCAGCCCGGGACGCCTCCCCGCGCGCAGGCCGCCGCGCCGACCGGACCGCGTCCGGGCGCGCCGGCGCACCCGCACCCCGCCGTGCCGGACGCGCCGCAGCCGCCAGGGTCGGCGGCCGGGCAGCGAGCCGACGGTCGGGCGCCGGCCGGCCCGCCGCCACCCGGAGCCGCGGGACGGCCCGGCGGTGCCGTGGGCGCCGCGCGGGCGAGCGTCCCGCCGCCCGGCGCCCCGCGCCCGCCGGCCGGCCCGCCGACGGGTGAGCTGCGCGCGGCACCGACCGACGGACGTGACCCCCGGTCCGGCCGGATGCGGCGGGGCCCGGTCGACGCCGGCGCACCCGTGCCGACGGACGGCACCGGACCCGTGCCCGCAGCCGCCCCACCGGCGCCCGGTGGCGACGGGACCGACCACGGCCGGCGCTCCGGCGCCTCGACGGGCCGACGCCGCGCCGCCGAGGAGGAGGTCCCGCCGCGTTCCGGTAACGCCCCACCGGTGCCGCGCTCGGGCAACGCCCCGCCGGTTCCCGGTGCGCCCGCCGCGCCCCCCGGTGTCGGGACGCCCCCGCCTCCCGGTCCCGCCCCCCGGGGCCGACGCGCCGCGACCGACGACGTCGAGGCCGCGGGTCGGGGCCGACGTGCGGCCGGCGACGACGAGGCTGGCGGACGGGCCGGACGCGCCACGACGGGCGGGCCCGGCGACACCAGCGCCGGCCGACCGGAGCGCCCAGCCGACTGGCTGCGGCAGGCCGGTCGTGCCCACCACACCGATGCGCTGCCGACGATCAAGCGGGCAGCGCCGCCCGTCGCGGGTGGACCGTCGCCCGTGCCGCCGGGGCCGGAACAGCGCGTGGCCGAGACCGGCGGCGCCCCCGCGGGCCGGGCGCGGCCCGGCGCACAGCCGCCGCGACCCGCCGACCCCACCGAGGCCGGCCGGGCGTGGCCCGGCGCCGAGCCGCCCCGTCCCGCCGACCCGTCCCGTCCCGGCGCGCCGGCCAGGGGTGCCGCCCGCCCCACGCCGGCGGGTCCGCCACCGTCGACCGGTGCCCCGGACCCGGCCGGCCGGGCACACCCCGGCGCCGCCCCGGCTGGTCCCGCGCGTGGCGCGGCCCGTCCCGAGGCCGGTCCTGCGGGTCCCGCGCGTGGCGCCGCCCGTCCGGAGTCCGGACCTGCGGGTCCCGTGCGGGGTGCCGCCCGCCCGGACGTCCCCCCGGCTGGTCCCGCGCGGGGTGCCGCCCGACCTGACGCCGGTCCTGCGGGTCCCGCGCGTGGCGCCGCCCGCCCGGACGCCGCCCCAGGTCCCGCGCGTCCCGACACCGGTCCGGCCGGCCCTGTGCGGGGTGCGGCGCGCCCCGGTGCCGCACCGGCAGGCCCCGCGCGGGGCGCGGCGCGTCCCGACGCCGGCCCGGAGGGGGTCGCGCGGCCCCTCGCGCCACCACCCGGCACCGCCGCCGTGCCGCCGCCGGCCCGGACCGACGCGGGTCCCGGCCCTGTCCGGCCACCGGTCGCCGGCCGTGACCAGCCTGAGCCGACGTCCGGCGCGGGTCCCCGGCCGGGCCCCGTCGGCCCGCCCGGGGTGGTCCGCGCGGGCGCACCGGTGCCCCGCCCCGGGCCCGAGGACCGCGCCGCCGGGCGGGCCGTCCCGCCCCATCGCGAGCCGGGGCGGCCGGAGCCGTCGGGCGTGGCGCCGGTGCCGGGGCCAAGGGACGCGGACGAACCGGTGGTGGCGCGCGCCGCGGCGGTCGTACCGCCGGCCGAGCCGGCCGAACCGGCGGCGCTGCGCCGCCCCGCGGAGCCGGAGTCGTCGGACGACGCCGCGACCGGCCCCGGCGGGCTGCGCGGCGCGCGGTCCGAGCTGCGCCGCCAGATGCGCGAGCGGCGGCGGCTGCGAACGGGCATCCTCGCCCTGGTCAGCGTGCTGCTGCTCGGCGCGATCCCGCTCTATTTCGGCATCCGTACGCTCAGCCGCGACCCGGTCTTCGACACCCTCGACGAGCTGGACGTGCCGCGCTGGGCGGCCGTGCGGATCGTCGACGACGTCAGTGGCAGCCGGTGGTGCCTGCTCGACTGCCGGCTGCGCGAACGCACGGCCACGTCCGAGCGGTCGCCCCAGGAGACGGCCCAGGTCTACGAGCGGGCGCTGGCCGCCGACGGCTGGCGGCCGTGGAAGGTGAGCCGCTGCCCCGAGCAACCGGCGAAGGGGAGCTACACGTGCTGGCGGCGGGACGAGCTGACCCTCGACCTGTGGGTACGTGAGCCCGCCTGCGTGCCGCCGCCGGTGGACGGGGAGCCGGCCGTCGTGCCGTCGCCCGACCCGGCGACCGCGGCGCAGGAGTGCTCCGGCTCGTTGGTGTCGGTGAAGGTCCGCAACGCGATCGACGACGAGCGGATCCGGCCCCAGCCCAGCACCGACCCGTCGCTCACCGGCGAGGATCCCTTCCCGACGCTCACCGACGATCCGCTCGCGACGCCGACACCCTCACCGTCCTGAGCCAGTTTCCATCACGGACGGTAGGGTCTGGGGCTGGCGGACCCGCCAGCCCCCGCCCGACCCCCAGCGGTCGCCGCGCGGCGGTGTGGGCAGGACGGTCGCGCGGCCGGGGACGTCGGGTTCCCGGAACTCTGCTTGAGGAGGACAGGCGTGGGCTTTTTCGAGGTCGCGGCGCTGATCGCGGCGATCGCGTTCGCGATGCTGGTGTTGATCCTGACGCTGCCCATCCTGCGGCTGCGGCACACGGTGGACGCCACCACCCGCATGATCAACGACCTCAACGACCGGACGGCGCCGCTGCTCGGTGACGTGAACACCACCGTCAAGAACGTCAACACCGCCCTGGAGCAGGTGCAGACCTCCCTGGACGGGGTCAACCTCCAGCTCGCCAAGGTCGACACCATGACCAGCCACGCGCAGAACGTCACCGCCAACGTCGCGAACCTCGCGACCGTCGTCTCCGCCGCCGCGGCGAATCCGCTGGTCAAGGTGGCCGCCTTCGGTTACGGCGTCCGCAAGGCCGCGTCCGCGCGGCGGCACGCCGAGACCGAGCGCGAGGTGCGCGACACCATCAAGCAGCAGCGGCGGGCCGCCAAGCGCGGCAACCGCTGATCCCGTACGACCAGGAGGAAGTCGGAGATGAGGCGGTTGTTCTGGCTCGGCATCGGGCTGGCCGTCGGTGTGGTGGTGGTCCGCAAGGCCACCCGCACCGCACACGCGTACACCCCGGCCGGCATCGCCAGCACGGTGACCGAATCCGCTGGCGGGCTGGCGGAGTCGCTGCGTAGCTTCGTGGAGGACGTCCGGATCGCGATGGCCGAACGCGAGCAGGAGATCCACGAGGCGTTCGCCCAGGGCGAGGCGTTCGACGACCAGTTCGCCGAGCTGCGGGAGGACCCGCGCATCGGCGACCGAGCAATCTTTCCGGAGGAACACCAGCGATGAAGACGGCGGAGATCAAGCGGCGGTACCTCGCCCACTTCGAGGCGAACGGGCACACCGTGGTGCCGTCCGCTCCGCTGCCCGCCATCAGCGATCCGAACCTGCTGTTCGTCAACGCCGGCATGGTGCAGTTCGTCCCCTACTTCCTGGGGCAGCAGACGCCGCCGTACCGGCGGGCGGTCAGCGTGCAGAAGTGCATCCGCACGCCTGACATCGACGAGGTCGGCAAGACCAGCCGGCACGGCACGTTCTTCCAGATGAACGGCAACTTCTCCTTCGGCGACTACTTCAAGGACGGGGCGATCCCGCTCGCCTGGGACCTGGTCACCAAGTCCCAGGAGCAGGGCGGTTTCGGTCTCGACCCGGAGCGGATCTGGCCGACGGTCTACCTCGACGACGACGAGGCGTACGAGATCTGGCGTTCCGTGGGGGTGCCGGCCGAGCGGATCGTGCGCCGGGGCAAGGCGGACAACTTCTGGTCGATGGGCATCCCCGGCCCGTGCGGCCCGTGCTCCGAGCTGTTCTACGACCGTGGCCCCGAGTACGGCCGCGAGGGCGGCCCGGCGGTCGACGAGGACCGCTACATGGAGTTCTGGAACCTCGTCTTCATGCAGTTCGAGCGCGGTCCGGGCGCCGGCAAGGAGGACTACCCGATCCTCGGCGAACTGCCGGCCAAGAACATCGACACCGGCATGGGCCTGGAGCGGATGGCGTCCATCCTCCAGGGCGTCGACAACCTCTACGAGATCGACGAGGTCCGGCCGATCCTCGCCAGGGCCGCCGAGCTGACCGGCAAGCGCTACGGCGCGCACTCCGGCCAGGTCGCCAGCGAGTCGCACCCGGACGACGTGCGGCTGCGGGTGATCGCCGACCACGTGCGTACCGCGCTGATGCTGATCGGCGACGGCGTCACGCCGAGCAACGAGGGGCGCGGCTACGTGCTGCGCCGCATCATGCGCCGGGCGATCCGGGCGGTGCGGCTGCTGGGCTGGCAGGAGCGGGCGCTGCCCGAGCTGCTGCCGGTGGCCCGCGACTGCATGTCCCCGTCGTACCCGGAGCTGGCCACCGACTTCGACCGGATCGCCGACTACGCGTACGCGGAGGAGGACGCCTTCCTGTCGACCCTGCGCGCCGGCACCACGATCCTGGACACGGCGATCGCGGAGACCCGTACCGCAGGCAAGAAGGCGCTGTCGGGTGAGAAGGCGTTCCAGCTGCACGACACGTACGGCTTCCCGATCGACCTCACCCTGGAGATCGCGGCCGAGCAGGGGCTGGCGGTCGACGCCGAGGGCTTCCGCCGGCTGATGGCCGACCAGCGGGCCCGTGCCAAGGCCGACGCGCAGGCGCGCAAGACCGGGCACACCGACCTGTCGGCGTACCGGTCGGTGCTCGACTCGGGCGGGCCGGTGACGTTCACGGGCTACAGCGAGGTGTCCCGGGAGTCGACGGTGCGGGCGGTGCTCGGCGCCGACGGCCCCCGCCAGGCGGCGGTCGAGGGCGACACGATCGAGCTGGTGCTCGACGCCACCCCGTTCTACGCCGAGGGCGGTGGGCAGCAGCCCGACCTGGGCATGATCACGGTGGGCGGCGGCCAGGTCGAGGTGCTCGACGTGCAGCAGCCGGTGCCCGGCCTGATCGTGCACCGTGCCCGGGTCGTGCGGGGCGAGGTGCGGGCGGGGGAGACCGGCTACGCCGAGATCGACACGACCCGCCGCCGGGCCATCTCCCGGTCGCACACCGCGACGCACCTCGTGCACCAGACGATGCGCAACTTCCTCGGCGAGTCCGCCACCCAGGCCGGCTCGCTGAACGCCCCGGGGCGGCTGCGCTTCGACTTCAACACCCCGACGGGCGTGGCGCCGAGCGTGCTGCGCGACGTCGAGCAGCAGGTCAACGAGGTGCTCCTGGCCGACCTGGAGGTGCACGCCTTCATCACCTCGCTGGAGGAGGCACGGCGGATCGGCGCGATGGCGCTGTTCGGCGAGAAGTACGGCGAGGAGGTGCGGGTCGTCGAGGTCGGCGACTACGCGCGGGAACTGTGCGGCGGCACGCACGTCGCCCGTTCCGGCCAGCTCGGCCTGGTGAAGATCCTTTCCGAGTCGTCGATCGGCTCGGGGGTACGCCGGGTCGAGGCCCTGGTCGGCATGGACGCGTTCAACTTCCTGGCCCGGGAGCACCTGCTCGTGTCCCGCCTCGCCGAGCTGTACCGGGTGCCCAACGACCAGGTCGCCGACCGGGTCGAGCAGACCGTGACGCAGCTGCGCGACGCCGAGAAGGAGCTGGAGAAGCTGCGGGCCCAGCTGGTGCTCGGTGGCGCGGCGGCGCTCGCCGCGCAGGCGAAGGACGTGCGCGGGGTCGCGTACGTCGGCACCGAGGCGCCGGAGGGCGCGGCCGGCAATGACGTGCGGACCCTCGCCCAGGAGATCCGGGGCCGGATCGACCCGGCGCGCCCGGCGGTCGTCGCGGTGGCGGCCCGGGCTGGCGGCAAGGCGTCGCTGGTGGTCGCGGTGAACCCGGCCGCCCGCAGCCAGGGCCTGTCCGCCGCCGACCTGGTCAAGGCGGCCTTCTCCGGGCGCGGCGGGGGCAGCCCCGAGCTGGCCCAGGGCGGCGGCCTGCCGGCCGGAGAGGCGCCGAAGCTGCTGCTGACGGTCGAGAAGGCGATCACCGAGGCGTGACACGTGCTCGCAGCGGCCAGGGCGGACCCGCGCGGTCCGCCCTGGTTCGCCGTTTCAGGGGAGTTACCGACCGTGAGTGAACTGTCCCGGGGTGTCCGGCTCGGGGTCGACGTCGGGCAGGCCCGGGTGGGGGTTTCCCGCTCGGACCCGCACGGCGTGCTGGCCACCCCGCTGGTGACCCTCGCCCGCGACCTCGCCGCGGCCCCGGACGCGGTGCCGTCCGACGTCGCCGCGCTCGCCGCACTGGTGGCCGAGCACGAGGCGGTGGAGGTCGTCGTCGGCCTACCGGTCAATCTCGCCGGCAGGCACGGTCCCGCCGCCCTACACGTGAAGGCGTACGCTGACCGACTGGCTGATGTAATAGCGCCCGTTCCGGTGGCGCTCACCGACGAGAGGATGTCCACGGTCGTGGCGTCTCGTAGGCTTGCCGAGCGTGGTGTCCGGGGGAGACGACAACGGGCGGTGGTCGACCAGGCTGCCGCGGTGGAGATTCTGCAGAGCTGGCTGGACGCGCAGCGGAGGCGGACGCGATGATGGACGATCTTGACCTCGGTTTTGACGAACAGGACCGGGGGGAGAAGGGCAAGCACCGGCGCGGCGCGGTGCGCAAGCGCAAGGGCGGTTCCGGGGGCGGGCGGGGCAAGACCGTCCTGGCGCTGCTGCTCACCCTGGTGCTGCTGGGCGGGATCGGCGGCGGCGCCTTCTACGGCTTCGACCGCGTCCAGAGCTACTTCATGACCCCGGACTACGACGGCGCGGGCACCGGCGAGGTGACGGTCGAGATCAAGCAGGGCGCGCTGCTCGCCGACATGGCCAACGCGCTCGTCACCGCCGGCGTGGTGAAGAGCGCCAAGGCGTTCATCGAGGCGGCCGAGGACAACGCCCGCAGCAAGAACATCCAGCCGGGCACCTACAGGCTGCGCAAGCAGATGAGCGGCGAGCACGCCGTCACGGCGATGCTCGACCTGAAGAACCGGATCGTCAACGGGGTCACCATCCCGGAGGGCCGGACGGCGAAGAACGTCTACAAGCTGCTCTCGGAGAAGACCGACATCCCGGTGAAGGACTTCGAGGCGGCGGCGAAGGACCCGCTGGCGCGGGGCGTGCCGGACTGGTGGTTCAAGCGCACCGATGGCAAGAAGGTCAAGCCGTCGATCGAGGGCTTCCTCTACCCGGACACCTACGAGATCCCGCCGAAGGCGACCGCCGAGACGATCATCGAGCTGATGGTCGAGAACTTCCTCACCGTGGCCGGCGAGATGCAGTTCGCCGACCGGGTGCAGAAGGAGCGCAAGATCAGCCCGTACGAGGCGTTGATCGTGGCGTCGCTGGCGCAGGCCGAAGCGGGCAACCCCGACGACCTGGGCAAGGTCGCCCGGGTGGCGTACAACCGCGTCTTCGGCGATTTCCCGTGCAACTGCCTGGAGATGGACGTCACGGTCAACTACTACCTGGAGTCGATCGGGAAGCAGACCAAGCGCTCCGCGGACATGACCACGGCGGAACTGGACGACCCGAAGAACCC
Organism: Micromonospora sp. NPDC049051; assembly: GCF_043197575.1. NCBI lineage: Bacteria > Bacillati > Actinomycetota > Actinomycetes > Micromonosporales > Micromonosporaceae > Micromonospora > Micromonospora sp. NPDC049051. Next base: position 100,179 of record NZ_JBICTL010000002.1, on the reverse strand, counting down.
GTACAACCGCAAGCTGCGTGGCCTGGTGCCCACCCCGATCAACAACCCGGGCAAGCGGGCCATGGAGGGCGCCATGGACCCGCCGGACGGCAAGTGGCTCTTCTTCGTGGCGATCGACAAGGAGGGGCACTCCGAGTTCGCCGAGACCTACCAGCAGCACGAGAAGAACATGGCGAAGGCCCGGGAGAACGGCATCATCTGATGACGACCGCACGGCGGGCGGGGGTGCTCGGCACGCCGATCGCGCACTCCCTCTCCCCGGTGATCCACCACGCCGGCTACGCGGCGGCGGGGCTCACCGGGTGGTCGTACACCCGGATCGAGTGCGCGGCGGCGGAGCTGCCGGACGTGGTCGCCGGCCTGGGCCCGGAGTGGGCCGGGCTGTCGGTGACGATGCCGGGCAAGGAGGCGGCGCTCGCGGTGGCCGCCGAGGTATCGCCGGTCGCCGCCGCCGTCGGCGCCGCGAACACGCTGGTACGCCGTCCGGACGGCTCCTGGTACGCCGACAACACCGACGTGGTCGGCATGGTCGAGGTGCTCACCGAGGCCGGAGTGCGCCCCGGCGCGACGGTGACCGTGCTGGGTGCGGGCGGCACCGCGCGCGCGGCGGTGGCAGCGGCGGGCCGGCTCGACGCCCGGGAGGTGACCGTGGTGGCCCGCCGGCCGACGGCGGTCGACCAGCTGCGCCCGGTGGCGCGCGCGGTCGGCGTGGAGATGACCGGCGCGGCCTGGGACGACGCGGCCGAGCGGTGCCGGGCCGACGTGGTGGTCTCGACCGTGCCGAAGGGGGTCGCCGACCCGCTCGCCGGCGCGGTGGCCTGGCGGCCGGAGACGGTGCTCTTCGACGCGCTCTACGACCCTTGGCCGACGCCGCTGGCCGCGTCGGCCCAGGCCGCCGGCTGCCGGATCGTCTCCGGGCTCGACCTGCTGCTGGCCCAGGCGGTGGGCCAGTTCGAGCACTTCACGGGCGTCGCCGCGCCCCGGGCCGCGATGGCCGCCGCGCTGGCCGCCGCCCGTGCCGCCTGAGCGCTCAGACGGGATGAAGACCGTCCCCTGTGGTCGTCCGGTGCATCCTTAGGCGACGGTTAAGACGCGCTTAGGTCCGACTGTCGTCCCCACGTCACGCCATGGCCGTGGTTACGCTGCTGACCGTCACCGCCCGACACACAGGGAGTTCACCTTGGCTCGGCACGGACTGCACCGCATCCCCCGGCACCCCGGCCCGCGACGCAAGGCCGTCGTCCTCGGCGTGGCAGCCGCCACGGTGGTGGCCGGCATCGTGGCCGGCACGATGCCGCTGCTGGCCGCCGACGACCTGTCGATCCCGGCGACCGCCGACACCACGGCGACCCTGGTGCCGCAGGACGGGGACAACGGGGCGAAGACGACGCTGGCGACCTGCGCGGCCCGCTGCGACGGCAACCCCCTGGGCGGGCGGGAGGCGATCGTGCAGTTCGCCGTGACCACCCTGCCGGCGACGGCGGTCAACGTACGGGCCACGCTGCGGATGCACGCGTGGCAGGAGTTCCCGGCGACGGTGACGGCGCACGCCTCCCCGGTGGACGCCCGCGCGGCCCGCCCGACGCCGGCGCTTCCGGACGCGGCGCTGGACACCGTCTCCACGGTGACGAAGGGCTTCAACGAGTGGGACGTGTCGGCCCTGGTGAAGGGCAACGGCACCTGGACGGTCTCGCTGGCGCAGGCGGGCCTGGAAAGCAGGATCTACTGGGCGTCGACGGAGAACCGCAACCCCGACCTGCGTCCGCGTCTGGAGATCAGCTACGACGTCGGCGCCCGGCCCACGCCGGTGGTGACCAGCGCCGCGCCGTCGCCGAGCCGGACGGTCGCGCCGAGTCCGTCGCCGAGCCCGACGCCGAGCCCCACCCGCGCCACCCCGAGCCCGACGGCGAGCGCCTCGTCCGGGGCCCAGCGGTGTGGCGAGGTGTCGAGCCGGCTGGTGCCCTCCTGCGGTGCCTGGTGGGGGATGTACTCCCCGACCAGCGCCAGCGACGGCTGGGACCACGGCGCCGCGGTCGCCGAGGTGGAGGCGCAGGTCGGGCGGAAGTTCGACGTCGTGCACCGCTACCACGACTTCTCCAACGCCGGCAGCAACGGCGCCTTCCCCGACGTCTACCAGCGGCAGCAGATGCGCGAGGGGCGGCTGATGTTCTTCGCCTGGGAGTCGCGGATCTTCTCCTCCGGGACGGTGCTGACCTGGCAGGACGTCTACAGTGGCCGGTACGACGCCACGATCGACGCGGTCGCCGGCCGGATCCGCGACACCGGCGTGCCGGTGTTCATGGGCTTCGACCACGAGCCGGAGGACGAACCGGCCAAGGGCAGTGACGCCGACTTCGTACGCGCCTGGCGGCACGTGCACGACCGCTTCGCGGCGGCGGGCGCCCACAACGCGGTCTGGGTGTGGACGATGATGGGCTGGTCGGGCCACTACGACCGGTACGTCGGGCTCTATCCCGGCGACCGGTACGTCGACTGGGTGGGCTACGACCCGTACAACTTCCACGTCTGCACGGGCGGCAAGGTCTGGAAGAGCCCGGCCACCACGATCGGCGGCTTCTACCGCTGGCTGGACGAGAACCGCCTCGGGGCCGGCAAGCCGCGGATGCTCGCGGAGTTCGGCACCAACTTCGACGCGGCCGACCCGGACGCCAAGCGGCGCTGGTTCGAGGAGTTCCCGGCGGCGCTGAAGGCGCACCCGAAGATCAAGGCCGCCATCTACTTCAACTCGCCGGGAGTCACCCGCCGGTCGAGCACCTGCGACATGACCATGAACCACGACGCCCCGTCGGTGGCCGGGTTCGCCCAGGCCGGGCGCGACAGCTACCTGCGGCAACCCACCGGGGGCGCCCGGTGACGTCCGGCGTCCACATCTCTACGCACGGTGGCGCGGTGAGTCGTACATCCGACTGATTGTGCGCGCTGTCATGTTGCTGATGCAGTGACCGCCCAATCGGCGGATATCGCCGAGCGTGGGGTAGCAGGCAGGCTACGCGGGTTCTCTCCCGACATGGAGGCGTAGCGTGCCCGACATCCCGCTCTCTCGGCGATCAGCCGGATTCCGCACCCGGGCGGGGGTGGTCGCACTCGTGACCGCCGCCGCCGTGCTGGCCGTCCCCACCGGGACTTCCGCCGCCGTGGTGCCGGCTCCCGAACCGGCGACCCTGGTGTCGACCAACCCGGCCGACAACACACCGCACGCCAGGGACGGCGAGACCCGGGCCTTCGCGCAGGTCGGGTCGATGGTGTACGTCGGCGGCAGCTTCACCCAGATCCGGCAGACCGCCAGCGCGGCGTGGACCACCCAGAGCTACCTCTTCGCGTACGACCGCACCACCGGCACGATCTCGACCAGCTTCCTGCCGGACCTGGACGGCGCGGTCAACTCGCTGCTCGCCGGGCCGGGCGGCACGCTGATCGTCGGCGGCGCCTTCAAGAACGTCAACGGCGTCTCGCGCAAGAACCTGGTGGCGCTCAACCCCACCACGGGCGCGATCGTCGACAGCTGGGTCGGCCGCTCCGACGGCGGCATGATCCGCGACATGGTGCTGCACGACAACTGGCTCTACCTGGCCGGCGCGTTCAACTGGGTCAACGGCGCCGCCCACTCCGGGCTCGCGCGGCTCAACGCCAGCACCGGCGCGATCGACCCGACCTTCAACGTCAACGCCACGGTCGGGCGGCACGGCACCAACTCGTACGCGTGGACCATCGACGTCACCCCGGACGGGAACACCCTCGTCGCCGGCGGCAACTTCACGCTGGTCAACGGCCTGTCCCGCAACCAGATGGCGCTGGTCGACCTCACCGGCACCCCGAGCGTGATCGACTGGAGCAGCGACAAGTTCGTCGCGCCGTGCGCGGCGCCGGCGACCTTCGTCCACTACGTGCAGGACGTCCGGTTCGGCGCCGACGGCAGCTGGTTCGTCGTCGGCACCAACGGCGGCGCGGGCTGGCCGGCCGCGTACTGCGACGCGCTCGTGCGGTTCGAGACCGCGGCCCGTGGCACCGGACAGCTCGGCACGTGGGTCGACTACACCGGCAACGACACCATCACCTCCGTCGAGGTCGCCGACAACGTCATCTACCTCGGCGGGCACTTCCGCTGGCTGAACAACCCCAACGCCAGCGACGCGGCTGGCCCCGGGGCGGTCGACCGGCTCGGCATCGCCGCCGTCAGCCCGGCCAACGGCATGCCGGTGGCCTGGAACCCGGGTCGCCGGGGCAGCGCGTCCATGCCGGCCGGCACCAGCACGTGGGGCTCACAGGTGCCGGTGCTGTGGCGGGGCAGCGACGGCCTCTACTTCGGGCACAACTCCGACGGGATGGGCGGCGAGTACCACGGCCGCCTGGGCATGTTCCCGCTGGCCGGCGGGCGTACGATCACGCCGAAGAACCCGCCGACGCAGACCACCGGGAACCTCTACCTCGGCACGGGCGAGGGGCAGCTGGCGAAGGTGCCGTTCGACGGCGCGAGCGTCGGCGCTCCGACCACGGTCAGCCAGCCGAACTACACCGCCGCCGGCGCGACCTGGCGGGTGAGCGACCGGATCTACTGGGCGCACACCGTCGCCGGCACCCCCACCGGCAGCCGGCTCGACATCTCGATGTTCAACGGCGGCACCATCGGCGTGCCCTGGGAGTCGTCCGGCTACAACGACTGGTTCAACGCCAACGCGATGACGGGCGCCTTCTTCCTCGACGGCCGGCTCTACTACACCCGTAGCGGCGCCAACGCGCTCTACTACCGGTACTTCGAGATCGACGGCAACTACCTCGGCGCCACCGAGTTCACCCTGCCCACCACCGGCGTCACGTGGTCGACGGTGCGCGGCATGGCCTGGGTGGGCGGCAAGGTGGTGTACGGCGGCACCGACGGTACGCTGCGCAGCGTGCCCTTCGACCCGACGGCCGCCCCGGCGGTCAACGGCACGGGGAGCACGGTGATCGCGCCCGCCAGCCCCGGGCTCGCCTGGTCGACGCCGCGTACCTTCTTTTCCGTGCAGTGACGGTTTACCGTTCGTAAGGGCAGTCGGTAGATTGTCCACGTCGGGCCGGCGGCGATCTCTCGTCGCCGGCCCGCGACGTCGAGAGGGCCCGTCCGTGTCCGGCGCCCGCGACGCCCCGTAGCAGGAACCTGACAGACGGTGAAGCTCGATGACTGATGCACCTCCCGCCTCCTGGCCCGCCGACGCGTCCGGTGGTGGGGGCACACCGGCCCGCACCGTCACCCTGACGGATCTGATGCGGGTGCCGTTGCACCGGATCCGGCTGGTGGCGGGGGTCGCCGCGCTCGGCCTGGTCGCCGCGCTCGGGTACGTCCTCCTCGTCCCCGGCACGGTCACCGCGAGCGCCGTGGTGGCGGTCCGCCCGGTGGTCACCGACGCCTTCACGCCCAGCGGCGCCGCGGCCGACCGGGCCGTGAACATGAACGTGGAGAGCGGCATCGCCGCCGGCACCGACGTCGTGCAGCGGCTCGCCCAGGCCAGCGGGCAGGACCAACGCGACATCCGCGACGCCCTCGACGTGGAGGTGCCCGCCGGCGGGCAGATCCTGCGCTTCTCCTACACCGCGCGCTCCGCCGACGACGCGGTGTGGAGCGTCAACTTCGCCGCCCAGGCCTACCTCGACGTGCGGCGGGCGATGTACGAGAAGCAGCGGGAGGAGATGCTGCGCTCGTACGACGAGAGCATCAAGAAGGTCGCCGAGCAGCGCACGGGGCTGCAACGGCGGGTGGCCAACGCCCGGGAGGGCGCGCTCGACGCCGCGCTGGCGGAACTCGCCGGGGTCAACAACCAGCTGACGCAGCTGAACTCGGCGCGTACGGAGATCGCGGCGGTGGACGTCAACCCGGGCTGGGTCACCCAGTCCGCGGAGCGGGCGCTGGTCACCAGCGGAGGCAAGGGCCTGCTCTACGTGCTCGCCGGTCTGCTCGGCGGCATCCTGCTCGGCGTGGTGCTGGCGTACGCCTGGGAGTCGATGGACCGGCGGATCCGCTCCGTGGACGACGGCCGGGACGCCACCGGTCTTCCCCTGCTCGGCACGGTGCGGGGCCGGCGCTTCCGGGGCCGGGGCCAGGCCGTGGACGCCGACATCCGGTACGTCGCGATGGCGATCGCCGAGCGGGTGCGCGAACCCGCCCGGGTGTCGCTGCTGACGACCCGGGAGGACCAGACGGCGATCGCCGCCGGTCTGGCGGTGGCCCTCGCCGCGACCGGCCGGGACGTCTACGTCGCGGACGACAGCGGCCGCCTCGACCGGTTGCAGGCCGCGGTGCTGGCCGACCGGGACCGGCTGCCGGCGGCGGCGAACCCCGCCCGCCCGGCCGTCCCGAAGCCCCGGCCGGGCGGCTCCGTGCCCTCCGTCGACGACATCACCCAGCAGATCAACGTCCGCCGCCCCTCCCCGTACCCCACCACGCCCCGCCCGACGCCCGACGCGGACGCCACCCTGACCCTGCCGCGGTTGGGATCCGGCGCTCTCGCCGCCAGCGGGAAGAGCACCGTCAAGGAGACCACCGACGAGGTGGTGGTGGGCGCCGGCGGGGTCCGCTTCGGCACCTGGCGGCAGCGTGCGGCGAAGGGGCTCGTGCTGTTCAACGCGCCGCCGGCCGAGGCCGACGAGCGCGGCGTCGCGGCGGCCCGCCAGGGCACCGCGGTCGTGGTGGTCGAACAGGACCGGACCCGGCAGGACGACCTCCGCCGCCTCGCGGAGCGCCTGCGCGCGGCAGGGGTGACCACGCTGGGCTTCGTCCTGACCCGTAGTGGGCGGGGGTGACGGTGCCCCTCACCCGGGCCCCGTCCGTCACCGACCCGTCCGACGAGGTCCCGGCGATCGGGCCGCCGCCACCCCCCTCTCCGCCGCCTCCCCGGCTGCCGGTCTGGCCGCTGGCGGTGATGTTCGGACTGGTGCCGCTCTGGTGGGCGGCCGGCGCGTTCTACCTGGGCTGGTCGCTGCTGGGGGCGGTGCTGCTGGCGCTGCTGCTCGTACGGGGCCGGGTGCCGCTGCCGCCGGGCACCGGCGTGTGGCTGCTCTTCCTCGCCCTGGTCCTGCTCAGCGCCACCCAGTTGCCGGCGCTGGGCTCGCTGCTCATGTTCGGCCTGCGGTTGGGCTACTACGTGACCGCCCTGGTGGTCGGGGCCTACGTGTACGTCGTCGCGCGGGAGCGCGGCGGCGACCTGGCCGCCGTACTGGCGCCGCTCTGCCTGTTCTGGTTCGGTCTGGTGGCGCTGGGCTGGCTGGGTGTGCTGGTGCCGAGGTTCGCGCTGACGACCCCGGTGGAGATGCTGCTCCCGGGCGGGATCGCGGGCAACTCCTACATCCAGGACCTGGTGCACGTCACCGCCGCCGAGTTCAGCGCCCGGTCCCTCAACCCGATCTACCGGCCGGCGGCGCCCTTCCCGTACACCAACAACTACGGCAGCGCCTACGCGATGACCCTGCCGTGCGTGGTCGCGTTCACCATGCTGCGCCGGCGCGGGCTGCTGCGCTGGGCGGTGCTGGTGTCGCTGCCGCTGTCGCTGCCGCCGGCGTTCCTCACCCTGAACCGGGTGATGTTCGCGAGCCTCGGGGCCGGACTGCTGGTGCTCGGCGTGCGGGCCGCCCGGCGGGGGAACGTCCGGGTGGGCGCCTCCGTCGTCGGGGTGCTGCTCATCGGGGGCCTCGCCACCCTCTTCATCCCGATCGCCGAACTCATCGGCAACCGCGTCGAGGCCAGCGACACGAACAGCGACCGGCTCTCGCTCTACGCGGAGGTCATCCGCCGGATCGGGGAGTCGCCGTGGCTCGGCTACGGCGCCCCGGTCAGCGCGGACACCCTCACCGCCCAGGCGCCGGTCGGCACCCAGGGGCAGCTGTGGATGGTCCTGTTCAGCCACGGCGTGCCCGCGCTGGTGTTCTTCCTGGCCTGGTTCGGGGTCGCGGCCGTGGTGTGCGCGAGGGCACGCTCGGCGGCGGGGCAGTGGCTCGCGGTGGTGCCGGTGGTGTGCTTCGTGCAGATTCCGTTCTACGGCATGGCCAGCCCGAACATCGCCGTCGCGTTCTTCGCGGTCGCCTTCACGATGGCGCTCGTGGAGCGCGAGACCGCCGCGCCGCCACCGGCCGCGCCCTGCCGGACCGCCGATCCCGAGGCGGTGGCCGGATGAGCGCCTCCACCCGCCCGCTGGCCGGCGCGCCGGAGGAACCGTCGCCCACCGGGCCGGGCCACGGCGGGTCCACCACGGCGGCGGAGTCCCGGCGTGGCGTACGCAGTGGGATCGCCGGGCTGCTCGGTGCGGCGGTCAACGGGCTCTTCGGCTTCCTGCTGGTGGTCGTGATCACCCGCAGCTACGGCACCGAGGGCTCCGGGGCGTTCTTCGCGGCGATCGGCGTGGTCACGGTTGCCGCCGCCAGCTGCGTGCTGGGGGCCGAGACGGGACTGATCTGGGCGCTGCCCCGGCGCCGCCTCGGACCCGACGGGGACGCCGCCCGGATCCTCCCGGTGGCACTGGTCCCTCCGATGGCCGCCGCGCTCGCCGTCGCCGTCGGTGGCCTGCTCGCCGCCGGCGCGCTCGCGCCCCGGCTGCTGGACGGGCCGGAGACCGACGCCACGGCCCTGCTCTCGGTCAGCTTCGCCGCGGTGCCGGTCGTCGTGGCGATGACGCTGCTGCTCGCGGTCCTGCGCTGCGTACGGTCGATCCGGGCGTACGTGGCGGTGCAGTCCGTCCTGCTGCCCGTGGCGCGGCCGGTGCTGGTCGGCGCCGCGGTGCTGGCCGGTGGGGGCCTGCTGGCGGGCCTGACGGGCTGGCTGGTGCCGGCCGTGGTGGCCGTGCTGCTCACCCTGGTGCTGGCGGCCGGCCCGCTCGGTCTCGGCCGGCCGGCGGCCCTGCGCCCGCGGCGGGACGACTGGTCGACCTTCTGGCGGTTCGCGTTGCCGCGTGCCGCGTCGGCGGCGATCGACGCCGGTGCCGTGTGGGTCGGGGTGCTGCTCACCTCGGTGCTCGCCGGGCAGTCCGAGGCCGGTGTGTTCGGCGCCGTCGGCCGGTACATCCTCGCCGGCCAGCTCGCCGTTCAGGGGCTGCGCGTGGCGGTGTCGCCCCAGCTGTCCCGGCTGCTCGGGCAGGGCCGGCCGGACGCGGCGGCCGCCGTGCACAGGCAGTTGGCCGCGTGGGGTCTCGCGCTGTCGTGGCCGGTGTACCTGCTGCTCGCCGTCTTCGGGCTGGCCTTCCTCGAACTGTTCGGGTCCGGCTTCACCGCCGGGGCCACCGCGATGACCGTGCTCGCCCTGGCCATGCTCGTCAGCACCGGGGTGGGCAACGTGCAGAGCCTGCTGCTGATGGGCGGGCGCAGCGGGCTGCACCTGGTCGCCACCATCGCCGGACTGCTGGTCACCGTGTCCCTCGGGTTGGTGCTGATCCCCGGCCACGGGGCCACGGGCGCGGCCGTGGCGTGGTCCGCCGGGATCGTCACGGAGAACGTGCTGGCCGTGACGTTCGCCCGGTTCGTGGTGGGCCAGCCGATGGTCGACGCGGCGATGCTGCGGGCCGCGGCCGCCACCGTCGCGGGTGTGGGCGCCGCCGCCCTGCTCGGCGTGCTGGTGGGCGGCCGGGGCATCGCCGGCCTGCTGGTGGCGGTGGCCGTGCTGGCCGCCGGCTGCGTCGGCTTGTTGACGTTGCCCCGGGTGCGACGCCGCGTCCGGGTGAGCATGAAGCAGATTCGTGCGCGGGAGGAGGCGGCCCCGGCTCCCGCCGGGTCCGTCCGACCGCAGAAGAAGGGCAGGTGAGGTCCGCCGTGTCGGCGTTGCGTGATCGGGTGAAGCAGCTCGTGCCGGCCCAGGTGACCGCGCGGCTGAGGGAGTCCCTCGTCGAGTACGGGGTGCGCACCAGCGACCGGCGACCGCTGCCGGACTTCCTCATCATCGGCACCAAGCGGGGTGGGACCACCTCGCTGTGGAACTACCTCATCCAGCACCCGTTGGTGCCGAGGCTCTTCCCGGCGTGGAACACCAAGTCCTCGCACTACTTCGAGGAGCACTGGCACCGCGGCGAGGCCTGGTACCGCTCGCACTTCCCGACGCAGCGCCAGCGGGAGGCGCTGGAGAAGCGGCACGGCGGGCCGGTGCGGGTCGGCGAGGCGGCGCCGCTCTACATGTTCCACCCGCTCGCCGCGCAGCGGGTCGCCGGGCTGATGCCGTCGGTGCGGCTCATCGTGCTGCTGCGCGACCCGGTGGAGCGGGCGTACTCGCACTGGAAGGAGCGGCGCACGCACGGCATCGAGCCGCTCGACTTCGCCGCCGCGCTCGCCGCCGAGCAGGAGCGTACGGCGGGGGAGCGGGAACGGCTGATCGCCGAGCCGGAGTACTTCAGCGAGCCGTACGACTGGTACACCTACCGGGCCCGGGGCCGCTACCTGGAGCACCTCGAGCCGTGGCTGGAGCGCTTCGACCGGGAGCAGATCCTCTTCCTGCCCAGCGAGGACCTCTACCGCGACGCGCGGTCGACCTACCGCCGGACACTGGACTTCCTGGGGCTGCCCCCGCACGACCTGCCCGACTTCAAGGTCTACAACGACCGCCGTTCGGCGCCCCTGGAGCCGGCGGTACGCGCCGAGCTGACCGCGTACTACCGCCCGTACAACGACGCGTTGCGGCAGCGGCTGGGGTTGGAGCTCGACTGGCCGGACCAGGCCCCGTGACGGCGCGGGCCGCGCTCGCCGCCGATCCCCGCTCGCGTACCGACGGGCTCGGGTGGGTCACCCGGGCGGTGTTCGGCGACGAGCGGACCGCCCTGACCGTCGGCGCGGCGCCACCGCCGGGGCACCGCGTCGTCGCCCGGTACGCGGTCGTCCCGTCGCTCGCCCGGGCCCGGTTCCTGCTGCCGCTGGGCGCGCCCCGGGCCACGGCGGCCTCGCTGCTGGCGTACAACGCGTTGCGGCCGCCGAAGGTGCGGGCGGTGCGGGCCGCGCTCGGCACGCTGGCGCGGGTCGGCGTGGTCGACCTGGCGCCGTTTCCCCGGCTGACGGTGTCGCTGCCCGAGGGCGTCGCGGCCGACGAGGCGCTGCTGGCCGGGCGGCTGGGCGCGGCGCTCGGCGAGCCGTCGGTGTACGCGGCCTGCGGGGTCCGCCCGCCGGATCCGAACCACAAGCCCACCCTGCAACTGTTCGCCCCGGACGGCCGGGCCCTCGGCTACGCGAAGATCGGCTGGAACGGGGCCACCCGGGCGCTGGTGACCACCGAGGCGGCGGCCCTGCGTGAACTGCCCACGGTGACCGGCGCGCCCGAGCATCCGGCGGTGCCCCGGCTGCTCGCCGAGACAGCGGCCGAGGGGCAGGTGGTGGCGCTGGTCGAGCCGCTGCCGCCGGCCGTCCGGGGGGTGCCGGCCGACGATCCGCCACGGCTCGCGGCGCTGCTGGCGGTGGCCCGCCGGGGCCGCCCGCCGGCGTCACCGCGCCCGCTGGCCGGGTCGGCGTTCCTGGCCCGGCTCGCCGCCGAGGCGGACCGCGCCGCCGCCGGTACGCCGGACGGGGCCCGGGCGGTCGCCGCCGTGGCCGCCCTGCGCCACCGGCACGGCGGCACGGCCGTCGAGTTCGGGCACTGGCACGGCGACTGGGTGCCCTGGAACCTCGGCGTGCACCCCGGCGGCCTCGTCGCGTGGGACTGGGAGCACAGCGGGCCGGACGTGCCCCTCGGCTTCGACCTGGCGCACGACGCGTTCCAGCGGGCCCTCGTGCTGCGGGGCGAGCCGGCTGCGGCGGCGGCGCGGGCCGTCGACGCCCAGCTCGACGGCCACGGCGCCGGGCTGGGGCTCGGGCCGGCGGACCGGCGGTTGGTCGCCGACGCCTATCTAATGGAGATGTGGCTGCGTACCTGGCGGCTCGCCGACGCCGGCGCCGGTTGGAACGCCGCGCTGCATCCCGCCCTGCTGGACGTCATCGAGAAACGACATAGCGGCTGATCCGCCGAAATCACCGGTGCCGGGTTCGCAGTCGACTCCGGACGGTGACTAAGAAACTCCAGGTCGTGACGATCGTCGATGCCGGCGATCGGTGCGGCGCGTCCGGCCCGTCGTCCGCGGAGATCGACATGTCGCCCGGTCGCCCTATTTCACCAGCCGGTGGGCGTGTGATCTGCTGTCGCCTGGCGACCAGTGAACGTCCAAGCGAACTTGTGGGGAGTCGCGTGGAACCGACAACCGAGGATGCCGGCGAGCCCGGAGTCCTGCTCCTGGTGGGCTCCAGCGGCGGCCACCTGGCCCAGCTGCTCGCCCTGCGCCCGTGGTACGAGCGCTGGCGGCGGTGCTGGGTCACCTTCGACACACCCGAGGCGATCTCGCTGCTCGCCGGCGAGGACCTGGTCCCGGCGCACCACCCGACCACCCGCAACGTGCCGAACCTGCTGCGCAACGCCGTACTCGCCTGGCGGGTGCTGCGCTCGCGCCGGGTCGCCGCCGTGGTGACCACCGGCGCCGGGGTGGCCGTCCCGTTCGTGGTGCTCGCCCGGCTGCGGCGCGTACCGACCATCTACATCGAGGTGTACGACCGCATCGACACCCCGACCCTGACCGCCCGGCTCTGCCGGCCGTTCCTCTCCGCGATGCTCGTGCAGTGGGACGAGCAGCGCCGGCAGTACCCGGAGGCGACCGTCGTGGGGACCCTGCTGTGAGCGCCGAGAGCACCGCCCCCGCCCCCGCCCACCGGGTCGCCCCGGGCCGGCCCCGGCCGACCCCCGCCAGCCGCGTGCCCCGCCCGCGCGACTCCGGCGACCTCGCCCAGGCCCGGCTGCTGGTCGCCGTGGGCACCGACAAGCACCCGTTCGACCGCCTGGTCGGCTGGCTGGAGGAGTGGCACCCCGCCGTCGCCGCGGACGTCGGGCTGACCGTCCAGCACGGCCACACCAGGGCCCCCGGGCTGCCCGGCGCGGCGCCCTTCCTCGGCCACGACGAGCTACAGACCGCGATGGCCGAGGCGGACCTCGTCGTCTGCCACGGCGGCCCGGCCACCATCCTGGAGGCCCGCCGGCACGGTCACCTGCCGATCGTCGTCCCCCGCGACCCGACCCGGGGCGAGCATGTCGACGATCACCAGCAGTTGTTCGCCCGTCGCCTGGGCGCCGCCGGCATGGTGGCGCTGGCCGAGACCCGGGAGGCGCTGTTCGAGGCGCTCGCCGCCGGCCTCGCCGACCCGTCCCGGTTCGCCGTCGCGGCCGACCCCGACGCGTCCGAGGCCCGCCGCGCGGCGATCGAGCAGGTGGGACGGATCGTGGAGGACCTGGTGGCCGCGTCCACCGGACGGCAGCGGACGAGGTGGCGGCCGTGGGCACGGCCGGGCCGGAACGGAGAGCGGCGATGACCGAACACCCGAGCGTGAGCGCGGTGGTGCCCACCCGGGACCGCCCGGAGTTGCTCCGGGCCGCCGTGCGCGCCATCCTCGACCAGGACCACCCCGGCCCGATCGAGGTGGTGGTGGTCTACGACCAGTCCGAACCGGACGCCTCGCTGGCCGAGCTGTCCCGCCCGGACCGGCTGGTCCGGGTCGTCCGCAACGAGCGGGCCCCCGGGTTGGCCGGCGCCCGCAACAGCGGTGTCCTGGCCGCCACCGGCGAACTCGTCGCGTTCTGCGACGACGACGACGAGTGGCTGCCCGGCAAGCTGCGGGCCCAGGTCGAGGCGCTCGCCGCCCACCCCGACGCGGAGTTCGTCAGCTGCGGCATCCGGGTCAACTACGACGGGCACACCGTCGAGCGGGTGCTGCCGAAGGACTCGGTCACCCTGGCCGACCTGCTGCGCGACCGGATGACGGAGCTGCACCCGTCGACGTTCCTGATCCGCGCCGCCGCGCTGCGCGACGGCTTCGGGCTGGTCGACGAGGAGATCCCGGGCAGCTACGCGGAGGACTACGAGTTCCTGCTCCGGGCCGCCCGCAGCGCGCCGCTGGTCAACCTCCGCACGCCGTACGTGCTGGTGCGCTGGCACAAGCGGTCCTACTTCGCGCAGCGCTGGGACACCATCTCCGAGGCGTTGCAGTGGCTGCTGGAGCGCTACCCCGAGTTCGGCACCCAGCCGGCCGGCGAGGCGCGGGTCACCGGGCAGATCGCCTTCGCCCGTGCCGCCTCCGGCGACCGGCGGGGCGCGATGCGCTGGGCCCGGCACACCATCCGGCGCAACCCGAGGGAGCCACGGGCGTACCTGGCCCTCGCCGTGGCCGGGCGGGTGGTCCGCGCCGACGCGGTGCTGCGCACCCTGCACAAGCGCGGCCGGGGCATCTGAGCACGTCGGCACCACCCACCCCGACGACCACACCATCAACGATCGAAGGATCCCCTCCATGGCGCTGCACTCCCTCAGGTTCCGCCTCGTCGACTCGCCGACCTCGCTCGGCGCCAAACGGCGGGCGCGGCGGGCGGCCTGGCTGTCGGAGACGTTCCCGGACCTGGCGGAGATGAGCGTTCTCGACCTGGGCGGACGGGTGGAGAGCTGGGCCCGGGTCCCCGTCCGGCCGGCGCACGTGCACGTGGTCAACCTGGAGCCGCTGCCCACGGAGCTGCCGGACTGGGCCGAGGCCGATCACGCCGACGCCTGCGAGCTGCCGAAGAGCATCCTCAGCCGCCGCTACGACCTGGTCTTCAGCAACAGCGTGCTGGAGCACGTGGGCGGCCACGAGCGTCGCCAGCGGATGGCGGAGGCGGTCCGCGAGCTGGGGCGCGCGTACTGGGTGCAGACGCCGTACCGGTACTTCCCGATCGAGCCGCACTGGGTGGCGCCGGGAATGCAGTTCCTGCCGGTCGCGGCGCGGGTGGCGGTGGCCCGCAAGTGGCCGCTCGCCTACACCCCGGGCAAGTCCTACGAGGCGGCCATGCGGCAGGTCCTGACGACCGAGCTCATCGGCCGCGCCGAGCTGCGGTACCTGTTCCCGGACGCCGTCATCCGCAACGAGCGCCTGCTGGGCCTGACCAAGTCGGTCATCGCGATCCGCAACCCCTGATCGGGCCGACCGGGTCGATCAGGGCCGGCTTGTCGCCGAGGGGCGAGCGCCGGGGTGGCGGCGGGGTTCGCCTGCCGTGTCCGTAGGGCGGGACGCGGCGGGCACCGCACGCCGCCGGCCACCGGGCGTGACAGACTGACCGCTGTGTTGCGCTGGTTGACTGCAGGAGAATCGCACGGTCCCGCCCTCGTGGCGATGCTGGAGGGCGTACCCGCCGGCATCGAGGTGACCACCGGGGAGATCGCCGGCGAGTTGGCCCGGCGCCGGCTCGGCTACGGCCGGGGCGCGCGGATGTCGTTCGAGCAGGACGAGGTCGAGATCATCGGCGGGCTCCGGCACGGGGTGACCCTCGGCAGCCCGGTCGCGATCCGCGTCGGCAACTCCGAGTGGCCCAAGTGGCGCACCGTCATGGCCGCCGATCCGGTCGACGAGGAGGAGCTGGCCAGCCAGGCCCGCAACGCGCCGCTCACCCGCCCCCGTCCCGGCCATGCCGACCTTGCCGGCATGCAGAAGTACGGCCACACCGACGCCCGGCCGATCCTGGAACGGGCCAGCGCGCGGGAGACCGCCGCCCGGGTCGCCGTCGGCACGGTCGCCAAGGCACTGGTCCGGCAGGCCCTCGGCATCGAGATCGTCTCCCACGTGGTGGAGCTGGGCCCGGTCGCGGCCAAGCCGGGGCTGCGCCCGACGCCCGCCGACGCCGAGCGCATCGACGCCGACCCGCTGCGCTGCCTCGACCCCGAGGCCAGTGCCCGGATGGTCGCCGAGGTCGACGCCGCGAAGAAGGCCGCCGACACCCTGGGTGGCGTGGTCGAGGTGCTGGCGTACGGGGTGCCGCCGGGCCTGGGCAGCCACGTGCAGTGGGACCGCAAGCTCGACGCCCGGCTCGCCACGGCTCTGATGTCGATCCAGGCGATCAAGGGCGTGGAGATCGGCGACGGTTGGCAGCAGGCGCGCTCGCGGGGCTCCGAGGCGCACGACGAGATCATCCCCAGCGCCACCGGCGTACGCCGGGTCACCGACCGCGCCGGCGGGCTGGAGGGCGGCATCACCACCGGTGAGCCGCTGCGGGTGAAGGCCGCGATGAAGCCGATCTCGTCGCTGAACCGAGCCCTGGCGACGGTGGACGTCACCACCGGCGAGCCGGCCACCGCGATCAACCAGCGCTCGGACGTCTGCGCCGTGCCCGCCGCCGCCGTCGTCGCCGAGGCGATGGTGGCGCTGGTGCTCGCCGAGGCCACCACCGAGAAGTTCGGCGGCGACTCGGTCGCCGAGATCCGCCGCAACCTCGCCGGCTACCTCGACGCGCTGGTGATCCGGTGAGCGCGCCGCGGCGTACGCCGGCCCGGCGGTGCCGCTGATGGCGCCGGTCTGCGTGCTGGTCGGGGCGCCCGGCTCGGGCAAGACCACCGTCGGGCTGGCCCTGGCGGAGCTGCTCGGCGTGGAGTTCCGCGACACCGACCTCGACATCGTGCGGCTGGCCGGCAAGCCGATCCCCGAGATCTTCATCGACGACGGCGAGGACCACTTCCGTACCCTCGAACGGGCGGCGGTGGCGGCGGGGCTGGCCTCGTGCGGGGGCGTGCTGGCCCTCGGCGGCGGCGCGGTCCTCGCCGAGGAGAACCGCGCCGCCCTGATCGGGCACCGGGTGATGTACCTCTCGGTCGAGCTGTCCGACGCGGTGAAGCGGGTCGGGCTCGGCGTGGGCCGGCCGCTGCTGGCGATCAACCCCCGGGCGACGCTGAAGTACCTGCTGGACCAGCGTCGCCCGCTCTACGCCGAGGTGGCCACCGACACGGTCGTGACCGACGGGCGGGCCCCGGCGGAGATCGCCGCCGAGATCGCCGCGCTCCTCGGGCGCTGAGTCGCCGCCTCGCCCCGGCCACGAAGTGGACAGTTCCCGCCCCGCGCGGGGCGGCTGGACTAGGCTGCCGGCGATGGACGAGGTGACCCGGATCCCGGTCGGCGGCGAGCGCCCGTACGACGTGCTGGTGGGACGCGACCTGCTCGACGCGCTGCCCGGGCTGTTGCCGGACGCGACCCGGGTGGCGGTGCTGCACGCGCATCCGCTCAGGCACCTGGCCCGGGCGATCGGCGACAGGCTGGGCGCCGCCGGCGTCGCGCCGTTGCTGATCGAGGTGCCGGACGCCGAGGCGGGCAAGCGCATCGACGTCGCGGCGACCTGCTGGGACCGGCTGGGCGAGGCCGGTTTCACCCGTACCGACGCGGTGGTGGGCGTCGGCGGCGGCGCGGTGACCGACCTGGCCGGCTTCGTCGCGGCCTGCTGGCTGCGCGGCGTGCGCTGGGTGCCGGTGGCGACCTCGCTGCTGGGCATGGTCGACGCGGCGGTGGGCGGCAAGACCGGGATCAACACCGCCGCCGGCAAGAACCTGGTCGGGGCGTTCCACCCGCCGGTCGGCGTCCTCGCCGACCTGGCGACGCTGGACAGCCTGCCCCGGGCCGACCTCGCCGCCGGCCTGGCCGAGGTCGTCAAGTGCGGCTTCATCGCCGACCCGGTGATCCTCGACCTGGTGGAACGGGACCGGGACGCGGCCACCGATCCGGCGGGGCCGGTGACCCGGGAGCTGATCGAACGGGCGATCCGGGTGAAGTCCGACGTGGTCTCGGGCGACCTGCGGGAGTCGGGCGTGCGCGAGGTGCTCAACTACGGCCACACCCTGGCCCACGCGATCGAGAAGGCCGAGGACTACCGCTGGCGGCACGGCCACGCGGTCTCGGTCGGCATCGTGTACGCCGGCGAGCTGGCCCGGCTGGCCGGCCGGCTGGACGCCCCCACCGCCGAGCGGCACCGCACGGCCATGGCGGCGCTCGGCCTGCCCACCAGCTATCCGGCCGAGGCCTGGCCGGGGCTGCTGGCCACGATGCGGGTGGACAAGAAGGCCCGGGGCAGCCAGCTGCGTTTCGTGGTGCTGGACGGGCTGGCCCGGCCCGCGATCCTGGAGGGCCCGGACGAGGAACTGCTGGCGGCGGCGTACCGGCAGGTGGCCGCGTGAGGGTGTACGTGCTCAACGGCCCGAACCTCGGCCGCCTCGGCAGCCGCCAGCCGGACGTCTACGGCGCCACCAGCTACGCGGACCTGGTGGCGCTCTGCGAGGCGACCGGGCGGGAACTCGGCCTGGACGTGACGGTCCGGCAGACCGACGCCGAGCACGAGCTGCTGGGCTGGCTGCACACCGCCGCCGACGAGGGCGCCGCCGTGGTGCTCAACCCCGCCGCCTGGTCGCACTACTCGTACGCGGTCCGGGACGCCTGCGCCATGCTGCGCGGGCCCCTGGTCGAGGTGCACATCTCCAACATCCACGCCCGCGAGGAGTTCCGGCACCACTCCGTGGTGTCGGCGGTGGCGACCGGGGTGATCTGCGGCCTCGGCGTCGACGGCTACCGCCTGGCCCTGCACCACCTGGCCGCCCGCACCGGCTGACACCCCGTCCCCGCGTACAGCGGCTGACGTCCCGCCCCCGTTCGCGGCGGCTGACGTGCCGTCCCGCCTGCCGGCGCACGGGGCAGCACGCGGTGCGCGGGCGGCGGCGGACAGCGGCGCTCGACCCAACTTGTAGACTTGCCAGGTCTGTCCGCCAATTGATGATCAAGGCAGGAAATGGCCACCACCAACGACCTGAAGAACGGCCTGGTACTCAACCTCGACGGCGAGCTCTGGGCCGTCGTGGAGTTCCAGCACGTCAAGCCCGGTAAGGGTGGTGCGTTCGTGCGTACCACGCTGAAGAACGTGCTGTCCGGCAAGGTGGTCGACAAGACCTTCAACGCGGGCACCAAGGTCGAGACCGCGACCGTGGACAAGCGCACCATGCAATACCTCTATGCCGACGGCGAGGACTACGTCTTCATGGATCTGGAGACGTTCGACCAGATCACCGTGCCGGGCGCCACGGTCGGCGAGGCGGCGAACTACCTGCTGCCCGAGGCCGAGGCGACCGTGGCGACCCACGAGAGCGTCCCGCTCTACATCGAGCTGCCGACAAGCGTCGTGCTGGAGATCACCTACACGGAGCCGGGTCTGCAGGGCGACCGGTCGACCGGCGGCAACAAGCCGGCCACCGTCGAGACCGGCGCGACCGTGCAGGTGCCGCTCTTCATCACCACCGGCGAGAAGATCAAGGTCGACACCCGCGACGGCCGTTACCTCGGCCGCGCCTGATGGCCGAGGGGCCCAAGCAGCAGATGCCGGCGCGCCGCAAGGCGCGCAAGCGGGCGCTGGACGTGCTCTTCGAGGCCGACCTGCGGGACCGTCCGCCGGTCGACGTGCTCGCCGGCTACATCGAGCGGATCGAGAAGCCCCGACCCGAGCACCTGGGATACGCGGTGAGCCTCGTCGAGGGCGTCGCCGCCCACCTCGACCGGATCGACGAGGTGATCGCCAGCTACGCCGAGGGGTGGACGCTGGACCGGATGCCGACGGTCGACCGCAACCTCGCCCGCATCGCGGTCTACGAGCTGCTCTACGTCGACGAGATCGACGACGCGGTGGCCATCAGCGAGGCCGTCGAGCTGGCCCGGCAGATGTCGACCGACGACTCGCCGCGCTTCCTCAACGGCATCCTCGGCCGCATCGCCGAGTACGCCACGCGCTGACGCGGCGCACGTCACACCCGGCGTGCGTCACACCCGGCGGGAGCCGTGGCGGGGACGCGACACGAACGACGAAACGGGGCCCGTGCCGGACGGCACGGGCCCCGTTTCGCGCGGCGCGGGTCAGCTGGCGAAGAACGCCCGCGGGTCCGCGACCAGCACACCGTGCTCGGTGAGCCGCTCGATCAGGCCGGACGGCGAGGCGTCGTAGACGATCGCGAGCGCGCGCAGGTCGTCGGCGCGGATGGACAGCACGCGGCCGTTGTAGTCGCCGCGCTGCTGCTGGATGGCACGCGCGTAGCGGGCGACGTAGGCCAGGTCCTCCGAGGCGTCGTCGTAGAGCCGCTCGAGATCGAGGACGATCTTGCTGGTGGGCTCGTGGCGGACACCGCTGCCGTCGGGCAGGAGCTCCGAGACGGGAACGCGGTAGAAGTCTGCCAGCTCCGCCAGGCGCGACACCGTGACGGCGCGGTCGCCGCGCTCGTAGGAGCCGACCACCACCGCCTTCCACCGCCCGTTCGACTTCTCCTCCACACCCTGCAGGGACAAGCCCTGCTGCTGGCGGATGGAGCGCAGGCGGGCGCCCAGAGACTTGGCGTATTCAGAGGGCATTAAACACTCCCAGTGCTGCTCGGGGTTCTCCCAGCGATCGCTACGGAGCGTGACGGTACGGGGATTGGCACAACTGGTCAAGTGGTCGTGACCTTACCGTTGGGATCACTGGGGGAGTTGTCCGTTTTTCGCCGGGCTGACCAGGGGGTCAGTGGCCGGCGAGGGTCAACGCGGTGACCACTGGTAACGTGGCGTGAAGCCCCGGTCCGGGCCGCTCGCGTCCCGGTGCCGGCATCCGACGTCCTTTAACGACCCGTCCCGTGAGGCGGGGAAGGAGGTCCGCCGTGGCCTACCCACCGGCTGCCCGATCGTCGCCGTCCCGGCAACCCTCGGTGAAGGTGATCCTCGCCAGCGCCGACGTCCAGCGCGTGGTCGACCGCATCGCCCACCAGATCCTGGAGAAGACCCAGGGCGCCGAGAACACGGTGCTGCTCGGCATCCCCACCCGGGGCGCCCCGCTCGCGAAGCGGCTCGCCGCCCGGATCAGCACCTTCGAGGACGTGACCATCCCGGTCGGCGTGCTCGACATCACCCTCTACCGCGACGACCTGCGCCGGCACGCCACCCGCGCGGTCGGGCCGACCCAGGTGCCGCCCGGCGGCATCGACGGCAGGCGCGTCATCCTCGTCGACGACGTGCTCTTCTCCGGCCGTACGGTGCGGGCCGCGCTCGACGCGCTCAACGACGTCGGGCGGCCGGCGTCCGTCCAGCTCGCCGTCCTGGTCGACCGCGGCCACCGCGAGCTGCCGATCCGCGCCGACTACGTCGGCAAGAACATCCCGACCGCCCTCACGGAGAGCGTGAAGGTCACCCTCGCGGAGACAGACGGCACAGACGAGGTCAAGTTGTACGGGGGTGTGACCAACTCATGATCCGGCACCTGCTCTCGGGCGCCGACCTGGACGCCGCCACCGCCACCGAGATCCTGGACACGGCCGCCGAGATGGCCACCGTCGCCGGCCGGGAGGTCAAGAAGCTGCCCGCGCTGCGCGGGCGCACCGTGGTGAACCTCTTCTACGAGGACTCCACCCGGACCCGGATCTCGTTCGAGGCGGCGGCGAAGCGGCTCAGCGCCGACGTGATCAATTTCTCGGCCAAGGGCTCCAGCGTGACCAAGGGCGAGAGCCTGAAGGACACGGCGCTGACCCTGCAGGCGATGGGCGCGGACGCCGTGGTCGTCCGGCACCCCGCCTCGGGCGCCCCGCACCGGCTCGCCGACTGGGTCGACGGCTCGGTGGTCAACGCCGGCGACGGCACCCACGAGCACCCCACCCAGGCGCTGCTCGACGCGTACACGATGCGTTCCCGGCTGGGACGGCTGGCCGGCCTGTCGGTCGCGGTGGTCGGGGACGTCCTGCACAGCCGGGTGGCCCGCTCCAACGTCCTGCTGCTGTCCACGCTCGGCGCCAAGGTGACGCTGGTCGGGCCGCCGACGCTGATCCCGGTCGACATCGCGCAGGCGCTCGCGCCCGGCACCGACGTCTCCTACGACCTGGACGCGGTGCTGCCGCAGTCGGACGTGGTGATGATGCTGCGGGTGCAGCGGGAGCGGATGAACGACTCCTACTTCCCGTCCGCCCGCGAGTACGCCCGCCGCTACGGCCTGGACGGCCCGCGGATGCGCCGGCTGCCCGAGCACGCGATCGTCATGCACCCCGGACCGATGAACCGGGGGATGGAGATCACGCCCGAGGTCGCCGACTCGCCCCGCTCCACCATCGTCGAACAGGTCGCCAACGGGGTCTCCGTGCGGATGGCCGTCCTCTACCTGCTGCTCGGGGGGAACAACCGGTGAGCTCGTACCTGATCTCCAACGTCAGCGTCGTCGGCGCCGCGCCGACCGACCTGTTGATCCGCGACGGCGTCGTCGCGGCCGTCGGCGCCGGGCTGACCGCGCCGGACGCGACCGTGCTCGACGGCACCGGGCTGGTCGCCCTGCCGGGCCTGGTCGACCTGCACACCCACCTGCGCGAGCCCGGCCGGGAGGACGCCGAGACCGTCGAGTCCGGGTCCCGGGCTGCGGCCCTCGGCGGCTACACTGCGGTCTGCGCGATGGCCAACACCTCGCCGGTGGCCGACACCGCCGGCGTGGTCGAGCAGGTCTGGCGGCTCGGCCGGGAGGCCGGGCTGGTGGACGTGCAGCCGATCGGCGCGGTCACCGTCGGTCTGGCCGGCGAGCACCTCGCCGAGCTGGGCGCGATGGCCGACTCGGCGGCGCGGGTGCGGATCTTCTCCGACGACGGGCACTGCGTCGCCGACCCGAGGCTGATGCGCCGGGCGCTGGAGTACGTGAAGGCGTTCGACGGGATCATCGCCCAGCACGCCGAGGAGCCCCGGCTCACCGAGGGCGCGCAGATGCACGAGGGCGAGGTCTCGGCCCGCCTCGGCCTGACCGGCTGGCCGGCGGTCGCCGAGGAGGCGATCATCGCCCGGGACGTGCTGCTCACCGAGCACGTGGGCAGCCGCCTGCACGTGTGCCACGTCTCCACGGCCGGCAGCGTCGAGGTGCTGCGCCAGGCCAAGGCGCGCGGCATCCGGGTCACCGCGGAGGTCACCCCGCACCACCTGCTGCTCACCGACTCCCGGGCCGAGACGTACGACCCGGTCTACAAGGTCAACCCGCCGCTGCGCACCGCGACCGACATCGCCGCGCTGCGGGCGGCCCTGGCCGACGGCGTGATCGACATCGTCGCCACGGACCACGCCCCGCACGCCGTGGAGGACAAGGAGTGCGAGTGGGCGTACGCCCGGCCGGGCATGCTCGGCCTGGAGACGGCGCTGTCGATCGTCCTCGACGTGCTCGGCCCGCGGTGGGACCTGATCGCCGAGCGGATGTCGCGCGCCCCGGCCCGCATCGCCGGGCTGGAGGGGCACGGCCTCGACCCGGCGCCCGGCGTGCCGGCGAACCTGACCCTGGTGGATCCGGCCGCGCGCCGCACCATCGAGCCGGCGGAGCTGGCCAGCCGTAGTCGCAACACCCCGTACGCCCGGATGACGCTGCCGGGTCGCATCGTGGCGACCTTCCTGCGCGGCGAGCCGACGGTCCTGGACGGAAAGGCAGTCAGGTGATCCGAGCGAGGAATGCAGCGGAGCGGAGTCCCGCAGTCCGGATCGAAGGGGAAGCCCTGATCCGAGCGAGGAATGCAGCGGAGCGGAGTCCCGCAGTCCGGATCGAAGGGAACGCAACATGACCAAGCGGAGGCCCGCGATCCTCGTCCTCGAGGACGGGCGCACGTTCCACGGCGAGGCGTACGGCAGCGTCGGGGAGACCTTCGGCGAGGCGGTCTTCAACACCGGCATGACCGGCTACCAGGAGACGCTGACCGACCCCTCCTACCACCGTCAGGTGGTGGTGCAGACCGCCCCGCACATCGGCAACACCGGTGTCAACGGCGAGGACGACGAGTCGGGCCGCATCTGGGTCGCCGGCTACGTGGTGCGCGACCCGGCCCGGATCGGGTCGAACTGGCGCGCCACCGGCGGGCTGGAGGACCGGCTGGCCGCCGAGGGCGTGGTCGGCATCAGCGGCGTGGACACCCGGGCGCTGACCCGGCACCTGCGCGAGCGCGGCGCGATGCGGGTCGGCATCTCCAGCGTCGAGACCGACCCCCGGGCGCTGCTGGCCCGGGTGCGGCAGGCGCCGGAGATGGTCGGCGCGGACCTGTCCGCCGAGGTCAGCACCGCCGAGCCGTACGTGGTGGCGGCCGAGGGCGAGCACCGGTTCACGGTCGCCGCGCTGGATCTGGGCATCAAGCGCAACGTGCCGCGCCGGCTCGCCGCCCGCGGGGTCACCACCCACGTGCTGCCGGCCGGCTCAACCATCGAGGAACTGCTCGCCACCGGCGCGGACGCGGTCTTCTTCTCGCCTGGCCCGGGCGACCCGGCCACCGCGGACGCGCCGGTCGCCCTGGCCCGGGAGGTGCTCAGCCGCCGGATCCCGCTGTTCGGCATCTGCTTCGGCAGCCAGATCCTCGGCCGGGCGTTGGGCTTCGGCACGTACAAGCTCGGCTACGGCCACCGGGGGATCAACCAGCCGGTGCTCGACCGGGTCACCGGCAAGGTCGAGGTGACCAGCCACAACCACGGCTTCGCGGTGCGGGTGCCGGGCGCCGTGGCGGGGGCGGTCGTCCCCGACCAGGTGATCGAGACCGAGTTCGGTGGCGTCCAGGTGTCACACGTCT
This sequence comes from Micromonospora sp. NPDC049051, assembly GCF_043197575.1. Classification (NCBI taxonomy): domain Bacteria; kingdom Bacillati; phylum Actinomycetota; class Actinomycetes; order Micromonosporales; family Micromonosporaceae; genus Micromonospora; species Micromonospora sp. NPDC049051. The sequence goes on along the minus strand of NZ_JBICTL010000002.1, from coordinate 75,805 downwards.
GCCTCAATGACAACGTGGTCGAGGGGCTGCGGGCCAAGGACGTGCCCGCCTTCACCGTCCAGTACCACCCGGAGGCGGCGGCCGGCCCGCACGACGCGGACTACCTCTTCGACCGTTTCGCCGAACTCATCGAGGGCCGGATGCAGAGCGAGGGGCGCACACATGCCTAAGCGGACCGATCTCAAGCACATCCTGGTGATCGGCTCCGGGCCGATCGTGATCGGGCAGGCCTGCGAGTTCGACTACTCGGGCACCCAGGCCTGCCGGGTGCTGCGCAGCGAGGGGATCCGGGTCAGCCTGGTCAACTCGAACCCGGCGACGATCATGACGGACCCCGAGTTCGCCGACGCCACGTACGTCGAGCCGATCACCCCGGAGTTCGTCGAGCTGGTGATCGCCAAGGAGCGCCCCGACGCGATCCTGCCCACCCTCGGCGGGCAGACGGCGCTGAACACCGCCGTCGCCCTGCACGAGGCGGGCGTGCTGGAGAAGTACGGCGTGGAGCTGATCGGCGCCAACATCGAGGCGATCAACCGCGGCGAGGACCGGCAGCTGTTCAAGGACATCGTCGCGAAGGCCGGCGTACGTCTGGGGATCGACGACCCGGCGGGCCTGGTGCCCCGCTCCCGGGTCTGCCACTCGATGGCGGAGGTCGAGGCGACCGTCGGCGAGCTGGGTCTGCCGGTGGTGATCCGGCCGTCGTTCACCATGGGTGGCCTCGGCTCCGGCATGGCGCACACCCCGGAGGACCTGGCCCGCATCGCCGGCGACGGGCTGGCCGCCAGCCCCGTGCACGAGGTGCTCATCGAGGAGAGCGTGCTCGGCTGGAAGGAGTACGAGCTCGAGCTGATGCGCGACCGCAACGACAACGTCGTGGTGGTCTGCTCGATCGAGAACGTCGACCCGATGGGCGTGCACACCGGTGACAGCGTCACCGTCGCCCCGGCCATGACGCTCACCGACCGCGAGTACCAGCGGCTGCGCGACCTGGGCATCGCGGTGCTGCGCGAGGTCGGCGTGGACACCGGCGGCTGCAACATCCAGTTCGCCGTCAACCCGGCCGACGGCCGGATCGTGGTCATCGAGATGAACCCCCGGGTGTCGCGGTCGTCGGCGCTGGCGTCCAAGGCCACCGGCTTCCCGATCGCGAAGATCGCCGCGAAGCTGGCCATCGGCTACACCCTCGACGAGATCCCCAACGACATCACGCTGAAGACCCCGGCGGCGTTCGAGCCGACCCTGGACTACGTGGTGGTGAAGATCCCCCGGTTCGCGTTCGAGAAGTTCCCGGGCGCCGACCCGGAGCTGACGACCACGATGAAGTCCGTGGGCGAGGCGATGAGCCTGGGCCGTAACTTCAGCGAGGCGCTGAACAAGGCGATGCGCTCGCTGGAGACGAAGGCCGCCGGATTCTGGACCGTGCCGGATCCGGTCGGCGTGACGAAGGAGAGCACCCTCGCCGCGCTGCGGATGCCGCACGACGGCCGGCTCTACACCGTCGAGCGGGCGCTGCGCCTCGGCGCGTCGATCGCCGAGGTCTCCGCCGCGTCCGGCGGGATCGACCCCTGGTTCCTGGACCAGATCGCCGCCCTGGTCGAGTTGCGCGCCGAGATCGTGGACGCCCCGGTGCTCGACGCCGAGCTGCTGCGCCGGGCCAAGCGGGCGGGTCTGTCGGACCGGCAGCTGGCCGCGCTGCGCCCGGAGCTGGCCGCCGAGGACGGCATCCGGACGCTGCGGCACCGCCTCGACGTCCGGCCGGTCTACAAGACGGTGGACACCTGTGCCGCCGAGTTCGAGGCGACCACGCCCTACCACTACTCGACGTACGACCAGGAGACCGAGGTCGCGGCGTCGGCCCGGCCGAAGGTGATGATCCTGGGTTCCGGGCCGAACCGGATCGGCCAGGGCATCGAGTTCGACTACTCCTGTGTCCACGCGGTCCAGGCGCTGCGCGGCGCGCCGACCGCCGCAGCCGCCGCGTCCGCGTCCGGGGCCGGTGCCGCGGGCACCGGGTTCGAGACCGTGATGGTCAACTGCAACCCGGAGACCGTCTCCACCGACTACGACACCGCCGACCGGCTCTACTTCGAGCCGCTCACCTTCGAGGACGTGCTGGAGGTCTGGCACGCCGAGGACTCCTCCGGCCGGGCGGCCGGCGGGCCGGGCGTGGTCGGGGTGATCGTGCAGCTCGGCGGGCAGACGCCGCTGGGCCTGGCGCAGCGGCTGAAGGACGCGGGCGTGCCGATCGTCGGCACCTCCCCGGAGTCGATCCACCTGGCCGAGGAGCGGGGCGCGTTCGGGGCGGTACTGGACCGGGCCGGGCTGCGCGCCCCGGCGCACGGCATGGCGACCTCGTACGACGAGGCGAAGGCGATCGCCGACGAGATCGGCTACCCGGTGCTGGTCCGGCCGTCGTACGTGCTGGGCGGGCGGGGCATGGAGATCGTCTACGACGACGCCACGCTGCACGACTACATCGGGCGGGCCACCGAGATCTCCCCGGACCACCCGGTGCTGGTCGACCGCTTCCTCGACGACGCCATCGAGATCGACGTGGACGCGCTGTGCGACGCCGACGGTGAGGTCTACCTCGGCGGCGTGATGGAGCACATCGAGGAGGCCGGTATCCACTCCGGCGACTCGTCCTGCGCGCTGCCGCCGATCACCCTGGCGGGCTCGCACGTGGCCCAGGTGCGCCGCTACACCGAGGCGATCGCCCGGGGCATCGGCGTGCGCGGCCTGCTCAACGTGCAGTACGCGCTCAAGGACGACATGCTCTACGTGCTGGAGGCGAACCCGCGCGCGTCCCGGACGGTGCCCTTCGTATCCAAGGCCACGGCGGTGCCGCTGGCGAAGGCGGCGGCCCGGATCGCGCTGGGCGCCACCATCGCCGAGCTGCGCGCCGAGGGGCTGCTCCCGGCGACCGGGGACGGCGGTTCGCTGCCGGCCGGCGCCCCGATCGCGGTCAAGGAGGCGGTGCTGCCGTTCAAGCGGTTCCGCACCCCCACCGGCAAGGGCGTGGACTCGCTGCTCGGTCCGGAGATGAAGTCCACGGGCGAGGTGATGGGCATCGACACCGCCTTCGGGCACGCCTTCGCCAAGTCGCAGTCGGCCGCGTACGGCTCGCTGCCGACGGCCGGGAAGATCTTCGTCTCGGTCGCCAACCGGGACAAGCGCGGCATGATCTTCCCGATCAAGCGCCTGGCAGACCTCGGCTTCGAGATCGTCGCCACCACCGGCACGGCGGAGGTGCTGCGCCGGCACGGCATCGCCTGCGAGCAGATCCGCAAGCACTACGAGTCCGGCGGGGGCGAGGACGCGGTGTCGCTGATCCTCGGCGGCGACGTGGCGCTGGTGATCAACACTCCGCAGGGCTCGGGCGCGAGCGCCCGCTCGGACGGCTACGAGATCCGCAGCGCCGCCGTCACGGCGGACATCCCGTGCATCACCACGGTGCCGGGCGCGGCGGCGGCGGTGATGGGCATCGAGGCGCGGATCCGGGGCGACATGCAGGTCCGCCCGCTCCAGGAGCTGCACGCCGCCCTCCGAGCCGCCGAATGACCCCCCGGAGCCCCCACCGCCCCGGCCCCCACCCTCGCCCGTACGCGTTGATCATGAAGTTGTCGTCGGCCGGCACGGCGTGTCGTGGCGACAACTTCATGATCAACGGGGGTGGTCGGTCGTGATGTTCGAGCGGGCCGTTCGACCGGTGCTCTTCCGGGTCGGGGGCGGGGACGCCGAGGCGGCGCACGAGTGGACGCTGCGTCGGCTGGCGGAGTTGTCCCGCCGGCCGGCGGCGCTGGCCGTGCTGCGGGCCCGGTACGCCGTCCGGGCGCCGCGCACGGTGTTCGGCGTCGAGTTCCCCAATCCGGTGGGGCTCGCCGCCGGGATGGACAAGGACGGCGCGGCGCTGCCCGCCTGGCCGGCGCTGGGGTTCGGTTTCGTCGAGGTCGGCACGGTCACCGCGCATCCGCAGCCGGGCAATCCCCGCCCCCGGCTGTTCCGGCTGCCCGACAGCGAGGCCGTGGTGAACCGGATGGGGTTCAACAACGCCGGCGCCGAGGCCCTGGCGGCCCGGCTGGCGGCGCTGCCGCGCCCGCTCGGGGTGCCGCTGGGCATCTCGCTCGGCAAGTCCAAGGTGACTCCGCTGGAGGACGCGGTGGCGGACTACCTCGCCTCCTACCGGGCGCTGCGCGGTCACGGCGACTACTTCGCGGTCAACGTCTCCTCGCCGAACACCCCCGGCCTGCGCGCCCTGCAGGACCGGGCGCACCTGGACGCCCTGCTGGCCGCGCTGGTGGGGGAGAAGCCGGTGCTGGTGAAGATCGCCCCGGACCTCACCGACGCGGCGATCGCCGAGCTGCTGGAGGTCTGCGTCGCCCGGGGCGCCGCGGGGGTGATCGCCACCAACACCACCCTGGCGCGCGACGGTCTCGCCCCGGCCGACCGGGCGCGCGGCGCGGAGACCGGCGGGCTGTCGGGGCGCCCGCTCGCCGACCGGGCCCGCGAGGTGGTCGCCTTCGTGCACCGGGAGACCGGCGGACGGCTACCGATCATCGGCGTCGGCGGCATCGTCGACCCCGACGCCGCCGCCCGGATGTTCGACGCGGGCGCCGCCCTGGTGCAGCTCTACACCGGCTTCATCTACCGGGGCCCGGCCCTGGTGCGTGCCGCCGTGCGCGCCACCGGGGGCGGCGGGTGACACCCGAGGAGATCCTGGCCGCGGACCGGGCGCACGTCTGGCACCCGTACGCGCCCCTGCCGCCGGCCAGCGCGCCCTACGTGGTGCGGGGCGCCGAGGGCGTACGGCTGCGGTTGGCCGACGGCCGGGAGCTGGTCGACGGGATGTCGTCGTGGTGGGCGGCGATCCACGGCTACCGGCACCCGGTGCTCGACGCGGCGGTGACCGACCAGCTCGGCCGGATGAGCCACGTGATGTTCGGCGGCCTCACGCACGAGCCGGCGGTGCGCCTGGCGACCACCCTGGTGGAGCTGGCGCCGGACGGGCTGGAGCACGTCTTCCTGGCCGACTCCGGCTCGGTCGGCGTCGAGGTCGCCATCAAGATGTGCCTCCAGTACCAGCGGGCCACGGGCCGGCCCGAGCGTCGCCGGCTGGGTACCTGGCGGGGCGGCTACCACGGCGACACGTTCCACCCGATGAGCGTCTGCGACCCCGAGGGCGGCATGCACCACCTCTGGGGCGACGTGCTGCCCCGGCAGGTCTTCGCCCCCGTGCCGCCCGGCGGCTTCGACACCCCGCCCGACCCGGCCTACGAGGCGGCCCTGGTGGAGGCGGTCGAGCGGCACGCCCACGAGCTGGCCGCGGTAATCGTGGAGCCGGTGGTGCAGGGCGCCGGGGGGATGCGCTTCCACCACCCGCACTACCTGCGGGTGCTGCGCGAGGTGACCCGGGCGCACGGGGTGTTGCTGATCTTCGACGAGATCGCCACCGGCTTCGGCCGGACGGGCGCCATGTTCGCCGCCGAGCACGCCGGGGTGGCGCCCGACGTGATGTGCGTGGGCAAGGCGCTCACCGGCGGGTACCTGACGCTGGCCGCCACGCTCTGCACGGCTCAGGTGGCCCGGGGCATCTCCGTCGGGGGCGTGCTGGCGCACGGGCCGACGTTCATGGGCAACCCGTTGGCCTGTGCGGTCGCCAACGCCTCCCTCGGGCTGCTGCGGGCGGGGGACTGGGCGGCGCGGGTGGCGAGGGTGCAGGCGGGCCTGCGGGCCGGCCTGGAGCCGTTGCGCCAGGCGCCGGGGGTGGCCGACGTGCGGGTGCTCGGCGCGATCGGCGTGGTGCAGCTCGACCACGAGGTGGACCTGCCCGCCGCCACCGCCGCCGCCGTGGCCGAGGGGGTCTGGCTGCGGCCGTTCCGCGACCTGGTCTACACCATGCCGCCGTACGTCACCGACGACGCCGACCTGGCCCGGATCGCCGCCGGGGTCGCCGCCGCGGTGCGGGCCGGCTGATCCGCCGGTCACGCTCCGGCGGTCGTACGCGGGCGGCGCGCGCCGCCCGCGGCAGGAGCTTGCCCCGGCGGCGGACGCCCCGGGCACCGAGGAGAGGGAGAGAACCGGATGGAGAGCTTCGGCGCCCGCCTGCACCGGGCCGTGAGCGAGCGGGGACCGCTCTGCGTCGGCATCGATCCGCACCCGGGGCTGCTGGCCCGCTGGGGGCTCGACGACGACGTCCGGGGGCTCGACCGCTTCGCCCGTACGGTCACGGAAGCCCTCGGTGACCGGGTCGCGGTGGTGAAGCCGCAGTCGGCCTTCTTCGAGCGGTTCGGCTCCAAAGGTATGCAAATTCTTGAGTCAACTATCCGACAGTTGCGGGAGGCCGGCTCGCTCGTTCTGCTGGACGTCAAGCGCGGTGACATCGGTTCGACCGTCGCCGCGTACGCCTCGGCGTACCTCGATCCATCCAGCCCGGTCCATGTGGATGCGGTGACCGCGAGCCCGTACCTCGGTGTCGGCGCGCTCGCCCCGATGTTCGAGCTGGCCGCCGAGCACGGCGGCGGGGTCTTCGTGCTGGCGCTGACCTCCAACCCCGAGGGTGCCGCCGTCCAGCGTGCCCGCACCGCCGACGGCCGGACCGTGGCGCAGACCGTGATCGACGAGATTTCCCAGCTCAACGCGGGTGCGGAGCCGCTCGGCAGCGTCGGTCTCGTGGTCGGCGCGACCATCGGTGACACAGGTCACGATCTTTCGGCGGTGAACGGTCCGCTGCTCGCCCCGGGGCTCGGGGCGCAGGGCGCCACCGCGGCGGATCTGCGGGTCGTCTTCGGCTCCGCGCTGCCGGCGGTGCTGCCCTCGTACTCCCGTGAGGTGCTGGGCGCGGGCCCGGATCCGGACGCGCTGCGGGCCGCCGCCGACCGTGCGCTGACCGACTGCCGGGCCGCCCTCGTCGCTGGTGACTGACTGACAGCTCGGTCACTTTGTGAAGATCATCGCGCGCCCACGTTGCCGAATGCGCCGTCTAACGCTAGTTTTCCCCGCGCTGGGAACCACGGACCCCTTGGTTCACAGCGACACCACGTTTCACAGATGCGGCGGTGCGTCCCGCCCGTCGCGATAGGGACCTGAGGAGAACTGGTGCCGCTCCCGTCACTGACCCCCGAACAGCGCGCTGCCGCGCTGGAGAAGGCCGCGGAGATCCGCAAGGCCCGTGCTGAGCTGAAGGAGCAGCTCAAGCAGGGCAAGACCACCCTCGGAGCCGTCCTCGAGCGTGCCGAGTCCGACGACGTCGTCGGCAAGCTCAAGGTCTCCGCCGTGCTGCAGGCGATGCCGGGTATCGGCAAGATCCGGGCCACCCAGATCATGGAGAAGCTCAAGATCGCCGACAGCCGTCGCCTGCGTGGCCTCGGCGAGCAGCAGCGCAAGGCACTGCTTGGAGAGTTCGCCGCCAACTGAGCCTGGCTGCGTGTAGAAACAAGCAGTGAGCACGGATGACGAGGCGCGCCCGGCGGCTCGGCTCACTGTCCTGACGGGGCCTTCGGGCTCCGGCACGGAGAGTGTCGTCGAGCGCGTCCGGGCGCGTTCTCCGTCCGTCTGGGTGCCGGTACCGGCCACCACGCGCCCCCGTCGGGAGCGCGAGCTGGACGGGGTCGACCGGCTCTTCCTGGCCCCCGCCGAGTTCGACCGGATGGTCACCGCCGGGGAACTGCTGGAGTGGAGCCGGATCGGGCCCCACCGGCGCGGCACCCCCCTCGCGCCCCTGCGGTCCCGCCTCGCCGCCGGTCAGCCGGTGCTGATCGGCCTCGACATCGCCGGGGCGCTGCTGGTCCGGGCGGTCCTGCCCGACGCCCGGCTGGTGCTGCTGCACCCGCCGGGGATCGTTCCCCGCCAGGTCACGCTGGCCGCCTTCGAACACACCCTCGCGCACGACCTCACCGGGCCCGTCGTAGACGAGCTGGTAGGCTTGTCCGGTTCTTCTTTCCTGGCTCCGGCGCCACCGCCCCCGCGCGGTTGAGCGCCAGCACCGCCGCGCGTGGTGCGATAGACGCAGAGGTTAATTCGTGGGATCCATCGCAAACCCCGAAGGCATCACCAACCCGCCGATCGACGAGCTTCTCGAGAAGACGACCTCGAAGTACGCGCTGGTGATCTTCGCCGCCAAGCGTGCCCGCCAGGTCAACGCCTACTACAGCCAGCTCGGCGAGGGGCTGCTGGAATACGTCGGCCCGCTGGTCGAGACCACGCCGCAGGAGAAGCCGCTCTCCATCGCCATGCGCGAGATCAACGCGGGCCTGCTCACCGCTGAGCCGACCGACCAGCCGTAACCCGCCGCGCGCCGATGTCCCCCCGGATCGTCCTCGGGGTCGGCGGTGGCATCGCCGCCTACAAGGCGTGTGAGCTGCTGCGGCTCTTCACCGAGTCGGGCCACCAGGTCCGGGTCGTGCCGACCGCGTCGGCGTTGCGCTTCGTCGGGGCCCCGACCTGGGCCGCGCTCTCCGGCCAGCCCGTCGCCGACGACGTCTGGTCGGACGTGCACGAGGTGCCGCACGTCCGCCTCGGGCAGCAGGCCGACCTGGTGGTCGTCGCCCCGGCCACCGCCGACCTGCTGGCCAAGGCTGCCCACGGCCTCGCCGACGACCTGCTCACCAACACGCTGTTGACCGCCCGCTGCCCCGTGCTGCTGGCCCCCGCCATGCACACCGAGATGTGGGAGCACCCCGCCACCGTCGCCAACGTCGCGACGCTGCGCGCGCGGGGCGTGCGCGTCATCGAGCCCGCCGTCGGCCGGCTCACCGGGGCCGACACGGGCAAGGGCCGGCTGCCCGACCCGGCGGAGATCTTCGCGGTCGCCCGCCGGGCGCTGGGCCGGGGCGTCGCGGCCCCCGCCGACCTGGCCGGGCGGCACGTGGTGGTGACCGCCGGCGGGACCCGCGAGCCCCTCGACCCGGTCCGCTTCCTGGGCAACCGCTCCTCGGGCAAGCAGGGCTACGCCTTCGCCCGCTGCGCGGTGGCCCGGGGCGCCCGGGTCACGCTGATCTCGGCCAACGTCTCGCTGCCCGATCCCGCCGGCGTCGACCTGGTCCGCGTCGGCACCACCGGCGAGCTGCGCGAGGCGACGCTGGCGGCGGCGGCCGAGGCCGACGCGGTGGTGATGGCGGCGGCTCCGGCCGATTTCCGTCCGGCGACCTACGCGCCTGGCAAAATCAAGAAGTCGGACGACGGCAGTGCGCCCACCATCGAGCTCGTCACCAACCCGGACATCGCGGCCGAGCTGGGCCGGCGCCGTCGCCCGGAGCAGGTGCTGGTGGTGTTCGCCGCGGAGACGGGCGACGCCGAGGCCAACGGCCGGGCCAAGCTCGCCCGCAAGCGGGCCGACCTCATCGTGATCAACGAGGTCGGGCCCGACAAGGTCTTCGGCGCCGAGACCAACGCGGCGACGGTCATCGGCGCGGACGGCTCGGTCAGCCGGATGCCCGAGCGGTCCAAGGAGGACCTCGCCGACGGCGTCTGGGACCTCGTGGTGGCCCGGTTGCCCAACCGTTCCTGACGGCTGGAACCGGGCACGACCGAAGGGGCCGGGACATGCCGCGGATGACTACACTGCCGCGGAACGACTTCCACACTTTAGGAGTGCCGTGACACGCCGCCTCTTCACTTCCGAATCGGTCACGGAAGGTCATCCGGACAAGATCGCTGACCAGATCAGCGACGGAATCCTCGACGCCCTGCTCGCCGAGGACCCGCGCAGCCGCGTCGCCGTGGAAACCCTGATCACCACCGGCCAGGTGCACATCGCGGGGGAGGTGACCACCAAGGCGTACGCCGACATTCCGACCATCGTCCGCCGGACCATCCTCGACATCGGCTACGACTCGTCGAAGAAGGGCTTCGACGGGGCCTCGTGCGGTGTCAGTGTCTCCATCGGCGCCCAGTCCGAGGACATCGCGCAGGGCGTCGACAACGCCTTCGAGCTGCGTACCGGGGCGTCGGAGAGCGCACTGGACGCGCAGGGCGCCGGCGACCAGGGCATGATGTTCGGCTTCGCCTGCTCCGAGACCCCGGAGCTGATGCCGCTGCCGATCGCCCTGGCGCACCGGCTGGCCCGGCGGCTGTCGCAGGTCCGCAAGGACGGCACCATCCCGTACCTGCGTCCCGACGGCAAGACCCAGGTCACGATCGAGTACGAGGGGCTGCGCCCCGTCCGGCTCAACACCGTGGTCGTCTCCAGCCAGCACGCCGCGGACATCTCGCTGGACTCGCTGCTCACCCCGGACGTGCGCGAGCACGTCATCGCCCCGGAGCTGGAGAGCCTCGGCCTCGACACCGACGGCTACCGGCTGCTGGTCAACCCGACCGGCCGGTTCGAGATCGGTGGCCCGATGGGTGACGCGGGCCTGACCGGCCGCAAGATCATCGTGGACACCTACGGCGGTTACGCCCGGCACGGCGGTGGCGCCTTCTCCGGCAAGGACCCGTCGAAGGTCGACCGCTCGGCGGCGTACGCGACGCGTTGGGTGGCCAAGAACGTGGTCGCCGCCGGCCTGGCCGAGCGGTGCGAGGTCCAGGTCGCGTACGCGATCGGCAAGGCCCACCCGGTCAGCCTCTTCGTCGAGACGTTCGGCACCGAGACGGTGCCGGTGGCCTCGATCGAGAAGGCCGTCTCGGAGGTCTTCGACCTGCGCCCGGCCGCCATCATCCGGGACCTCAACCTGCTCCGCCCGATCTACCAGCAGACCGCCGCCTACGGCCACTTCGGCCGGGAGCTGCCGGAGCTGACCTGGGAGAGCACCGACCGGGCCGCCGACCTCAAGTCGGCCGCGGGAGCCTGACCGGCACCAGGCGCAGCGACCGGCGACCCGCGGACGGGTCGCCGGTCGCTCGTGTCTGCGTCGACGTTCCCCTGGCCCACCTGGACCGCCCGTTCGACTACCTCGTCCCGGCCGAGCTGGACGCCGACGCCGTCCCCGGCGTCCGCGTGAAGGTCCGCTTCGCGGGGCAGCTCGTCGACGGCTGGCTGCTGGAGCGGGCCGACGACTCGGGGCACACCGGCCGGCTGGCGTACCTGGAGAAGGTCGTCTCGCCCGAGCCGGTGCTCGCGCCGGAGGTCGCCCGGCTGGCCCGGGCGGTCGCGGACCGCTACGCCGGCGGCCTCGCCGACGTGCTCCGCCTCGCCGTCCCGCCCCGGCACGCCCGGGTGGAGAAGGACGTCCGCGCCCGCGCCGCCGACCCCGGCCCAGCTCCGGCGGGCCCGGCCGAAGGCCTGGCTTCCCCCGGCTCGGCGCCGGCCGCCTCGGACGAAGGACCGGCAGCGCCGGGAGCGGACCCGGGTGATCCCGCCGCATCGGCAGCGGACCCGGGCGAGCCCGCCGCGCCGGGAACAGCCCTGGGCGGAGAGCCCGCCGTGCCGGCCGGTCCGGCGTCCGACGCCTGGCGGGACTACCCGGCCGGGCCGGCCCTGCTCCGGGCGCTCGCCGACGGGCGGGCCCCCCGGGCGGTCTGGTCGGCGCTGCCGGGGGAGGACTGGCCCGCCCGCTACGCCGAGGCCGTCGCCGCCACCGTGGCCGGCGGCCGGGGCGCGGTCGTGGTCGTCGCCGACAACCGCGACCTGGACCGTCTCGACGCGGCCCTGCGCGACGCCCTGGGACCGGGCCGGCACGTCTGCCTCTCCGCCGCGCTCGGCCCCGCCCGGCGCTACCGCGCCTTCCTCGCCGCCCGGCGCGGCGACGTGGCAGTGGTCGTCGGCACCAGGGCCGCGATGTTCGCCCCGGTCGCCCGCCTCGGGCTGGTGGCGATCTGGGACGACGGCGACGACCTGCACGCCGAGCCCCGCGCTCCCTATCCGCACGCCCGCGAGGTGCTGCTCACCCGCGCCCAGCTCGACGACGCCGGCGCCCTGGTGGGCGGGTACACCCGCACCGCCGAGGCGCAGCTGCTGGTGGAGACCGGGTGGGCCCGCGAGGTGGTGGCCGACCGGGCGACGGTGCGGGCGCGGATGCCGGCGATCGCGCCCACCGGCGACGACCCGCAGTTGGCCCGCGACCCGGGGGCGGCCACCGCCCGGCTGCCCAGCCTCGCCTGGACCACCGCCCGGGAGGCGCTGCGGGCCGACCTGCCGGTGCTGGTCCAGGTGCCCCGCCGCGGCTACCTGCCCTCGGTGGCCTGCGCCGGTTGCCGCACCCCGGCCCGCTGCCCGCACTGCGCCGGGCCGCTCGCGCTGCCGTCGGCCGAGGGCAGCCCCGCCTGCCGCTGGTGCGGGCGGGCCGCCGCCGCGTACGCCTGCCCGGAGTGCGGCGGGCGGCGGCTGCGCGCCTCCGTGACCGGCGCCCGGCGTACCGCCGAGGAGCTGGGCCGGGCCTTCCCGGGCGTGCCGGTGCGCACCTCTGGGCGGGAGGAGGTGCTGGCCACGGTGCCGGGCGGCGCCGGCCTGGTCATCGCCACCCCCGGCGCCGAGCCGGTCGCCGAGGGGGGTTTCGGGGCGGTGCTGCTGCTCGACTCGTGGGCCCTGCTCACCCGGGCCGACCTGCGGGCGGGGGAGGAGGCGCTGCGCCGCTGGCTGGCGGCCGCCGCGCTGGCCCGCCCCGCCTCGGCCGGCGGCCGGGTGGTGGTGGTCGCCGACGGGGCGCTGGCGCCCGTGCAGGCGCTGCTGCGCTGGGACGCCGGCTGGTTCGCCGCGCGGGAGCTGGCCGAGCGGCGGGAGTTGGGCTTCCCGCCCGCGGTACGGATGGCCAGCGTGACCGGGCTGCCGGCCGCGGTGGCGGACCTGCTGGCCGAGGCCCGGCTGCCGGCGGAGGCCGAGTTGCTCGGGCCGGTGCCGGCCGACGGGGAACGGGAACGGATGCTGGTGCGGGTGCCGCGGGCCCGGGCCGCCGCGCTGGCCGGCGCGCTGCACTCGGCGGCCGGGGTGCGGACCGCCCGCAAGGCCGCCGATCCGGTCCGCCTCCAGGTCGACCCGCTGGCCCTCTTCTGACCGGCGGGCCCGCTGCCCCGCGCGTCCGACCTGGGCCGCCGTCGCACGCCGTGTCCGGTGGGGCCTCGGTGGACGGGTGATAGCATCGCCCGTCATGCCCGGGCGTACGACGGCTCCAGGTCACGGCGTGGCGTCAGACACGCCGAGCTGGAGTTGCCGCAGGATCGCGAGACGATGGCGGGAGCGCGTCGGTTCGGCGCGATGTCGATGATGTCAAACAGCCGGTGATCAGGGGTGGACCAGTCGTGACCATTCGTCAGTCGATCGTCTTCAATGGTGACCTCGGCAGCGGCAAGAGCACCGTCTCCGTGGAGATCGCCGAGCGGCTCGGCCTGCGCCGGGTCAGCGTCGGTGACCTCTACCGGCAGATGGCGCAGGAGCGGCAGATGACCGCGCTCCAGCTCAACCTGCACGCGGAGCTGGACCAGGCCGTCGACGGCTACGTCGACCAGCTCCAGCGCGACATCGCGGCCTCGGGCGAGCGGCTGGTCATGGACTCCCGGCTGGCCTGGCACTTCTTCACCGACGCGCTCAAGGTGCACATGATCACCGAGCCGGGCGAGGCGGCCCGCCGGGTGCTGGCCCGCCCCTCCGGCCCGGCGGAGAGCTACGCCTCCATGGAGGAGGCCAAGGTCAAGCTGCGGGAGCGCAGCGAGAGCGAGCGGGGCCGGTTCATCGTCCGCTACGGGGTGGACAAGGCCCGGCTGCGCAACTACGACCTGATCTGCGACACCACCCGCGCCTCGGCCGCCGAGGTCATCGAGCACATCATCGACGCGTACGAGGGCCGGCTCTGCGCGGACGTGCTGCGCGACGCCCCGCCGCTGCTGCTGCTCGACCCGGCCCGGGTCTACCCGACCGAGGACGTCAGCCACCTGCGCGACCTGTGGGACTCGGAGTTCGTCGGCGAGGTGGCCGCCGCCGGGGACGAGGCGCTGGAGCCGCTGCGGATCGGCTACACCGGCGAGTACTTCTTCGTCGTCGACGGGCACCGCCGCCTCAGCGCCGCCCTGCAGAGCGGCTTCCGCCTGGTGCCGGCGCGGCTCGTCGCCGAGGTGGACGAGCCGGTGGTCGGCGGGATGAGCGCGGTGGACTACTTCGCCGCCCAGGCGCGACCCGGCCTGATCCACGACTGGGAGGCCGCCCACTCCATCGAGCTGCCGCTGCCCGAGCACGCCCTGCTCGGCGGCGACGCGGTCCTGGCCGGGGAGCCGGGCAGCGGCGTCTGAGCCGCCCGCCCGCGCCCGCGCGGGGCAGCCGGATGCCGTCGTCGGGGGCATGATGGGTCTTCCGGCAACGGACGGGAGGCCGCCCATGGACGCCGCCGACGCGGTCGCGCTGCTCATGTCGCCGCAGGGCCGGATCGACCCCTACCCGACCTACGAGCGGCTGCGCGCCCTCGGGCCGGTGGTGCAGACCGGCCCGGCGATGTACGTGGTGACCGGTTACGCCGAGGCCGACGAGCTGCTCCGCGACCCCCGGGTCGGGGTGCTCGACGACGGGCTGCGGGACCGGTTCCTGCCGGGCTGGCGGGAGAGCCCCGCCATCGCGTCGATCTCCCGGTCGATGCTGCGCACCAACCCGCCCGACCACAGCCGGATGCGCCGACTCGCGGCGGGCGCCTTCACCCCGCGCCGGATCGCCGCCATGCGCGAGGTGGTGGCGACCCAGGCCGAAGAGCTGATCGACGCCATGGCGCGGCGGGGCGCCGGCGGCGAGCCCGTCGACTTCCTGGCCGAGTTCGCGTACCCGCTGCCGGTCGGGGTGATCTGCGCGCTGCTCGGCGTGCCGGCGGCGGACCGGCCGCTGTTCCGGCGCTGGGCGGCCGACCTGACCGGGGTGCTGGAGCCGGAGATCACGCCGCAGGAGCTGGCCGTGGCCGACCGGGGCGCGGTCGAGCTGCGCGACTACTTCGCCGAGCTGGTCGCGGCCCGCCGGCGCGCGCCGGGCGACGACCTGACCAGCGCGCTGGTGCGGGTGCACGACACCGACGGCGAGCGGCTCTCCGGCGACGAACTGCTGGCCAACCTGATCGTGCTGCTGGTCGCCGGCTTCGAGACGACCACCAACCTGCTCGGCAACGGCCTCGCCGTGCTGCTGGCGCACCCGCGCGCGGCCGACGCGTTGCGCGGGCACCCGGAGCTCGCCCCGGCGTACGTCGAGGAGCTGCTCCGCTACGACCCGCCGGTGCAGCTCACCACCCGGGTGACCGAGGCGCCGGTCACCGTGGCCGGCGTCGAGATGCCCGCCGACGCCTGGGTGCTGGTCCTGCTCGCCGCCGCCAACCGGGACCCCCGGCGCTTCCCCGAGCCGGAGCGCTTCGACCCGTGGCGGGCCCAGAGCCATCCGCTGTCCTTCGGCGCCGGCCCGCACTACTGCCTGGGCGCCGGCCTCGCCCGGCTGGAGGCGCAGGTCGCCTTCCCGCTGCTGCTGCGCCGGCTGCCGGGGCTGGCCGTGGCCGCCCCGCCGCGGCACCGGTCCCGGCTGGTCCTGCGGGGCTTCGAGAGCCTCCCGGTGATCATCGACACCCCACCACCCGCGCCGCGTCCCGGTACGCCGGCCGGGGCGGCCGGCGGCACTCCGTAGACTGGTACGGCCCAGCCCGCCCGCCGAAGGAGCCATGCCGAGTGACCGTCCAGCCCATCCGTCTGTTCGGGGATCCGGTGCTGCGCACGCCGGCCGATCCGGTGGTCGACTTCGACGTCGAGCTGCGCAAGCTCGTCGCCGACCTGACCGACACGATGCGTGAGCAGAACGGCGCCGGCCTCGCCGCGCCGCAGCTCGGTGTGGGCCTGCGGGTGTTCACCTTCGACGTCGACGACGTGGTCGGCCACCTGGTCAACCCGGTGCTGGAGTTTCCCGACGCCGAGGAACAGGACGGCCCCGAGGGCTGCCTGTCCATCCCCGGGCTCTACTTCGACACCAAGCGCCGGCAGAACGTGATCGCCAAGGGCTTCAACAGCTACGGCGACCCGATGCAGATCGTCGGCACGGGGCTGATGGCGCGCTGCGTGCAGCACGAGACCGACCACCTCGACGGGGTGCTCTTCGTGGACCGGCTGGACCCGGCCGGGCGCAAGGCGGCGATGAAGGCGATCCGCCAGGCGGAGTGGTACGACGCGGGCGCCCCACCGACGGTGAAGCTCAGCCCGCACGCGGCCGGCAGCCCCTTCGGTCTGGGGCGGTGAGCCCGTGCGCGTGATCTTCGCCGGTACGCCGGCCGTCGCCGTACCCGCCCTGGCCGCCGTTGCGGCCTCCCGCCACGAACTGCTCGCCGTGGTCACCCGGCCGGACGCTCCGGCGGGGCGCGGGCGCGGGCTGGCCCGTTCCCCCGTCGGGGCGTGGGCCGACGAGCACGGGATCGAGGTGCTCACCCCCGCCCGGCCGCGCGAGCCGGAGTTCCAGGAGCGGCTGCGCGAACTGGCTCCCGACTGCGTACCCGTGGTGGCCTACGGCGCGCTGGTGCCGCCGGCCGCCCTGGAGATCCCCCGGCACGGGTGGATCAACCTGCACTTCTCGCTGCTGCCCGCCTGGCGCGGTGCCGCGCCCGTGCAGCACGCCGTGCTGCACGGCGACGAGCTGACCGGGGCGAGCGTGTTCCAGCTGGAGGAAGGGCTGGACACCGGCCCGGTCTACGGCACGCTGACCGACGAGATCCGCCCCACCGACACGTCCGGCGACCTGCTGGAGCGGCTGGCCCACTCCGGCGCCGGCCTGCTGGTGGCCGTTCTCGACGCGATCGACGACGGCACCGCCCGGGCCGAGCCGCAGCCCGCCGACGGGGTGTCGCTGGCGCCGAAGCTGACCGTGGAGGACGCCCGGGTGCGCTGGTCCGATCCCGCCTTCGCCGTCGACCGCCGGATCCGGGCCTGCACCCCGGCGCCCGGCCCGTGGACGACGTTCCGGGGGGAGCGCGTCAAGCTGGGCCCGGTCACGCCGGTGCCCGACGGTCCGGAGTTGAAGCCGGGTGAGCTGCTGGTGGAGAAGTCCCGGGTGCTGGCCGGCACCGCCACCACGCCGGTACGGCTCGGCGAGGTCCGGGCGGCGGGCAAGCGGGCGATGCCGGCGACCGACTGGGCGCGGGGCGTCCGGGTCTCCGCGGGGGAGGAACTCGCGTGACGGGCCCATCGGAACGGCCCTCGGGCGACCGCTTCTCCGCCGAGCCACGCGGCGAGCGCCCCGAAGGGGAACGGCGCGACGAGCGCTTCGACGGTGAGCGACGCGGTGGGCGCCCCGAGGGTGAACGACGCGGCGGGCGCTTCGACGGGGAACGACGCGGCGAGCGTTCCGGCGGGCGCTTCGAGCGCCCCTCGGGCGGCCAGCGCGGCGAGCGGCCGGCGCGCGGCGGGCAGTGGGGCGCGCGGGCCGGCGGTGACCGCCGCGACGGTGCCCGGCGTCCGGCCCGCCCGGCGGTGGACCTGCCCCGCCAGGTGGCCTACGAGGCGGTCGCGGCGGTGCACCGCGACGACGCGTACGCGAACCTGGCACTTCCGTCGCTCCTGCGCGACGCGGGGCTGGTCGGCCGGGACGCCGCCTTCGCCACCGAGCTGACCTACGGCACGCTGCGCCACCTCGGCACCCTCGACGCGATCCTCAGCGACGCCGCCGGGCGGGACGTGCAGCGCATCGACCCGCCGGTACGCGACGCGCTGCGGCTCGGGGCGTACCAGCTCCTGCACACGCGGGTGCCGGCGCACGCCGCGGTCTCGTCGACCGTCGACCTGGTCAGGTCGGTGGGCGCCGGCGCGACGGGCTTCGCCAACGCGGTGCTGCGCGAGGTGGCCGGCCGGGACGCCGACGCCTGGGTGGCCAAGCTGGCCCCGTCGGCCGAGAGCGACCCGATCGGGCACCTCGCTCTGGCGTACAGCCATCCGCAGTGGATCGTGCGGGCCTTCGCCGAGGCGCTCGGCGGCGACCTCGGCGAGACCACCCGGCTGCTCATCGAGGACAACGAGCGCCCGCCGGTGCACCTGTGCGCCCGGCCGGGGCTGGCCGACCCGGCGGAGCTGGCCGACGAGGTCGGTGGCGCACCGGGGGCCTTCTCCCCGTACGCCGTCTATCTCTCCGGCGGGGCGCCCGGCGATCTGCCGGCGCTCGCCCAGGGGCGGGCCCACGTGCAGGACGAGGGCTCCCAGTTGGTGGCCAACGCCCTGGCGGCGGCGCCGCTCGACGGCCCGGACGGGCGCTGGCTGGACCTGTGCGCCGGCCCGGGCGGCAAGTCCGGCCTGCTGGGCGCCCTGGCCGCCCAGCGGGACGCGCGGCTGACGGCGGTCGAGGTCGCCGAGCACCGGGCCCGGCTGGTCGAGCAGGCCACCCGGGGTCTGCCGGTGACCGTGCTGCACACCGACGGCCGCAGCGTCGGCGCGGACCCGAAGCTGCCGGAGGCGCACTTCGACCGGGTGCTCGTCGACGCGCCCTGTACGGGGCTGGGGTCGTTGCGCCGCCGGCCGGAGTCGCGCTGGCGGCGCCAGCCCTCGGACCTGCCGCCGCTGACCCGGTTGCAGCGCGAACTGCTGGCGGCGGCGCTGCGCGCCGTCCGGCCGGGCGGGCTGGTCGCCTACGTGACGTGCTCCCCGCACACCGTGGAGACGCACGTGACGGTGACCGAGGCGGCCCGCCGCTCGGGGGTGCCGGTCGACTTCGTCGACGCCCGGCCGTTGCTGCCGGCGGGGATGCCCGGCCTCGGCGACGGGCCGACGGTGCAGCTGTGGCCGCACCGGCACGGCACCGACGCGATGTTCCTCGCGATGCTCCGCCGCACCTGAGCGGGGCGTACGGGACGTACCGGCCCTGATCGGGCCGGCTTGGCGACGCCCGGGTCCGTAGCGGCGCACCGCGCCCGGCGGCCCGGGCGCCGTCGTCCGTCCACTGTCTCCCCAAACACGCTCCGAGGTGACATCATCAGTCGTCACCTATCGAGGAGTGTCCATGAAACGAAGAATCCTGACCGTTGGCGCCGCACTCGCCGTCTTCGCCGCCGGCGCGGTGGCGCCGGCCGTCGGGCCGGCGTCGGCCTCCCCGGCCGCAGGTCTGCTCGCGCCCGCCGCGCAGGCCCTGGCCGCGCCGGACATCGCGGTGGCCAACGTCCAGGCCCACCTCACGCAGTTCCAGACCATCGCCACCCAGAACGGTGGCAACCGGCGGGCCGGCAGCGCCGGCTACACGGCCTCCGTCGCGTACGTGAAGGCGAAGCTCCAGGCCGCCGGGTACACGGTCACCGAGCAGGTCTGCACCGACTGCACGTACCGGTCGAACAACCTGATCGCCGAGTGGCCGGGCGGCCCCGCCGACCAGGTCGTCATGTTCGGCTCGCACCTCGACGGCGTCTCCGCCGGCCCCGGCATCAACGACAACGCCACCGGCTCGTCGGCGCTGCTGGAGAACGCGCTGGTGCTGGCCCAGCAGAACCCGCCGATGACCAAGCGGGTCCGGTTCGCCTGGTGGACCGACGAGGAGCAGGGCCTCAACGGCTCGGACTTCTACGTCCGTTCGCTGACCGCCACCCAGCGGGGCTACATCAAGGGCTACTACAACTTCGACATGATCGGCTCCACCAACGGCGGCTACTTCATCAACCGGATCACCTCCGCCACCGCCGCGCCGCTGAAGGCGTACTGGGACTCGCTGAACCTCCAGCCGGAGGAGAACGTCGAGGGCCAGGGCCGTTCCGACGACTACCCGTTCGCGCAGGCCGGCATCCAGACCTCCGGGTACGCCGCGGGCGCCAGCGCCCGCAAGACCGCGGCGCAGGCCACCAAGTGGGGCGGCACGTCCGGCTCGGCGTACGACCCGTGCTACCACCGCTCCTGCGACACCACCTCGAACGTCAGCGCCACGGTGCTCAACCGCAGCGCCGACGGGATCGCGTACGCCATCTGGCAGACCGCCGTGGGCTCGGCGACCAACGACTTCTCCGTCGCGGTGAGCCCGACGTCGGGCTCGGTGCAGCGGGGCGCGTCGACCACGGCGACGGTCTCCACGGCGACCACCGCCGGTACGGCCCAGACGGTCGCCCTGTCGGCGACCGGCCTGCCGACGGGCGTCACCGCGTCGTTCAGCCCGTCGTCGGTCACCTCCGGCGGCTCCGCCACGCTGACGCTCAGCGCGTCGGCCTCGGCCACGGTCGGCACCTTCACCGTCACGGTCACCGGCACGGGCTCCGGCGCCACGCGCTCCGCCAGCTACACGCTGACCGTCGGTGGGGGCGGCAGCTGCGCGGGCGGGCAGCTGATCGGCAACGGCGGGTTCGAGAGCGGGTCGTCGCCGTGGACGGCGTCGTCCGGCGTGATCACGAACGACGCCGCCCAGCCGGCGCGTTCCGGTACGTACAAGGCGTGGCTGCTGGGCTACGGCTCGACGCGGACGGAGACGCTGTCGCAGTCGGTGACGATCCCGGCGGGCTGCACGACCTACACGCTGTCGTTCTGGCTGCACATCGACACGGCCGAGACGACGACGAGCACCGCGTACGACCGGTTGGTGGTGCAGGTGGGCACGGCCACGCTGGCGACGTACTCGAACCTGAACGCGGCGGCCGGATACACGCAGCGGTCGTTCAACGTGGCGGGCTACGCGGGCCAGACCGTCACGCTGAAGTTCACCGGCACCGAGGACGTCTCGTTGCAGACCAGCTTCGTCATCGACGACGTGACGCTGCAGGCCAGCTAGCGGCGGCAGGGGTCGGGGCGGTCACCTCGGTGGCCGCCCCACTCGCGTCGTGCCGGGCGGTGCGCCCGCGTTCCAGGCGGTCCGGGCTGTCAGGTGACCGGCCCCTCAGGTGACCGGCCCCTCAGGTGACCGGCAGGCCCTTCGTGCCGGCGCCCTTCACCGACCGGGTGAGGTTGCGGTCGCTGACCCACAGGAAGCACTGCACGCCCCGGTTGCCGTTGCGCCACTCCCGCTCGAAGGGGTGGTAGTAGATCGTGCCGGCCCGGTACTGCATGTCGCCGTTGTCCGGCACCCGGGCGTACCTGGCGATCAGCGTCCGGCACGCCCGGTGCACCTTGCGGGTGTCGCGGGTGAAGGCGTCGTAGCTGGTGTCGGGGGCCTGCCAGATGCCGACGAACTCGGCGCGGTGCTTGCTGGTGCAGGCCACCGGCACCATCTCCCGCACGTCGTCGGCCCGTACCGTCGGGTTGAAGCAGCGGTGGGCGAGCGGGGCGGCGCCGGTCAGCGCGCCGCGCAGGCTGCCCGTCCGGTCCTGCACGCCGGCCTCGTCGAGGCTGGTCTGCTCGCTCAGGTCGCAGCGGAACCAGCGGGCGCCACCGCCCCACGCCTGCGGCGACGGCAGCACCACGTTGAGCCCGAGCCGGCCGGAGCGCCAGTCGCCGCCGAGCACCTCCTCGGCCTTCCCGTCGCACTCGGCGCGGGCGGCGCGCATGCCCGCCGAACCGGCCGGCGGGGGCGTGGTCCGGTCGGCGGCCGCACCGGTCAGCGTGCCGACGTGCACGGTCTCCGTGCGGTGCGACAGCGCGCAGTCGACGGGGTGGTAGGCGGTGAGGTAGCCGACGTCCTGCACGCCGGAGTGGCAGACCCCGGCAGCGGGAACGAACATCTGCGGCGCGGCGGGCGCCGGCCAGTCGTCGGTCAGGTCACGGTCGGTGCCGGCCGGTGCGGCGCAACCGGTGAGCGCCAGGACCGCCACCGCGCCCACCGTGGCCGCCGTCCACCACCGTCGCATCCCGACCTCCCGCCGTTCGTGGACCGCACCCGACGGCGGCCGGCGCGGCGGTCCCGGCCGCGCGGACGCCGCCGGACACGCCACGGTGCGGCAGCATACGGCACCCTCGCTCAGCTCGCGGGCAACCCTCGCGGCCCGGCGCCCCGCATCGACCGGGTCAGCTTCCGGTCGTCGCTCCACAGGAAACACCGCACCCCCCGGTCGCCCTCCTGCCACTCCCGCTGCGACGGGGGATAGAAGATCGAACCGGCCCGGTACGGCAGGTCGGCGTTGTTGGGCAGCTCGGCGAAGGAGGCGATGAGCGCCATGCAGCGCGTGTGCGCCTGCCGGTGGGAGCGGCCGAACTCGGTCCAGGTCATGTCCCGCTCCACGTAGACGCCGACGAACTCGGCGCGGTGCGGCTCGGTGCACAGCACCGGCGCCATGTAGTTCAGGTTGTCGCCGATCAGTTTCGGGTCGAAGCAGCGGTGCAGCAGCGGGGAGTCGCCGACCAGCGCGCCCCGCAGGCTGCCCGTGCGGTTCACCGGCCGCGTGTTGTCGATGCTGCCGGTCTCGCTCAGGTCGCAGCGGAACCAGCGGGCGCCGCCGCGCCACGCCGCGGTGGCGGGCAGCGCGATGGTGAGGGTGACGCGGCCGGCGTGCCAGTCGCCGCCGAGCACCTCGCGGGCGCGCTGGTCGCACTCGGCGCGGGCCGGCCGCAGGGCTGCCGAGCCCGGTTCGGGTCGCTCGCCGGCGGCGGCGGGGCCGGTGAACCTGCCGACGTGCACGGTCTCGGCCAGGTGGTTGCGGGAGCAGTCCACCGCCTCGTAGGTGCGGGCCTGCACGACGGCGGCGATCCGGGGCAGGCAGGCGTCCGTGGCCGGCACGAACAACTGCGGCGCCCGCAGCGCCGGCCAGTCGTCGGTGAGGTCACCGTCGGCCCCGCCGGGTCGTACGCAGCCGGACAGCAGGACCGTCAGCGTGCCGGCCAGCGCCAGCGCCGCGAGCCACCGTCGCATCGTCCGCCCTTTCCGGAGGAGCTGACGCGTCGACCGCCGCCGGGCACCGCGCGGGGCGTACGGGGCACGTCACCGTCCCTGATGGAGTCTCGCCGCGTTTCCGTCGTTCGGCCAGTCCCGGATGGCGCTTCGTCCGGTTCCACCGCGCCGGGAGGCCAATTCTGCACCACTGGTCACCGCCGGGTCACCAGGTGTCCCGGTGGGTGTCCCGACGGGTGGCGCGCTGCGGGTGACCGTCGGGCGCATTCGTACACTGGCCCCGTGACCGTACCGCCGCTGATCGTCGCGCCCAGCATCCTCGCCGCCGATTTCGCCCGTCTCGCCGAAGAGGTCCGCGCCGTCGAGAACGCCGCGGACTGGCTGCACGTGGATGTCATGGACAACCACTTCGTGCCCAACCTGACCATCGGACTGCCCGTGGTGCAGAGCCTGCGGGCCGCCACCGAGCTGCCCTTCGACGTGCACCTGATGATCGAGGATCCGCGCCGGTGGGCGCCCGGGTACGCCGACGCCGGGGCGTACAACGTCACGTTCCACGCCGAGGCGTGCGACGACCCGGTGGCCCTGGCCAAGGACCTGCGCTCGGCGGGGGCCAAGGCCGGGCTGGCGATCGACCGGGACACCCCGATCGAGCCCTACCTGGAGCTGCTGCCGAGCTTCGACACGCTGCTGATCATGACCATCAAGGCCGGCTTCGGCGGGCAGCGGTTCATCCCGCAGTTGCTGGACAAGGTCCGTACGGCCCGTCGGCACGTCGACGCCGGGCACCTCGAACTGCGCATCGAGGTCGACGGTGGCATCGCCGCCGACACCATCGCCCAGGCGTCCGAGGCGGGTGCCGACGCGTTCGTCGCCGGCACGGCCGTCTACGGCGCCGACGACCCCGCCGAGGCCGTGCGGAAGCTGCGGGCACTCGCGGAACGCGCCGCGCCCGGGGCCTGACGTGGAACCGGCCGGCGACCGCCAGGACGTGATCCTCGTCGTCGACGACGACGAGGACATCGCGCGTTTCGTCGAGTTCAACCTCCGCCTGCACGGCTTCGAGGTGATCCACGCCAGCGACGGGCAGGAGGCGCTCGAGGTCATCGAGCGCCAGCGCCCCGACCTGGCGGTGGTCGACCTGATGATGCCCCGCATCGACGGGTTGGAACTGACCCGGCGGCTGCGGGCCGACCCGATGACCTCGGCCCTGCCGGTGATCATGCTGACCGCCAAGGGCATGACGGTGGACAAGGTGCACGGGCTCAGCGCCGGCGCCGACGACTACCTGGTCAAGCCCTTCGACACGGCCGAGCTGGTCGCCCGGGTCAGCTCCACGCTGCGCCGCAACAAGGAGTTCCGCGAGGTCTCGCCGCTGACCGGGCTGCCCGGCAACAGCCGGATCCGCCGGGAGATCTCCGACCGGGTCCGCAGCGGGGTCGACTACGCCGTCGGCTACATCGACATCGACCGGTTCAAGAGCGTCAACGACAGGTACGGCTTCGTCCGCGGTGACGACTTCATCTCCGCCCTGGCCCGCAGCCTGCACCGGGCGGTGGTCTCGGTGGGGCTGCCCCCGGCCTTCCTGGGTCACGTCGGCGGGGACGACTTCGTGATCGTCTGCGCCCCCGAGCAGGTCCGGCCGCTCACCTCCCGGGTCTCCGCCGACTTCGAGAAGGCCGCCGACTCGCTCTACGACCCGGTCGACGCCGCGCGCGGTTACGTGGAGCTGAAGGACCGCCGGGGCAACATCCGGCGGGCCGCCCTGGTCACCCTCTCGATCGGCGTGAGCCTCTCCGACTCCGGCAAGCGCTTCACCGACCCGCTGGAGGCGATCGCGGTCGCCTCCGAGATGAAGACGGTGGCCAAGAGTCAGCCCGGCTCGTACGTGGCGGTGGACCGGCGGCGCGGCGTTACCTGATTCGTGCGCTGTTGCTGTGAAGTGTGCCGCCCGGGTGGCGCGACCCCCCGTCCGGCGTGTAAGACTGCCCGTGTACCCACCACGCGCTGGCGGGACTCGGTGTAATTCCGAACCGGCGGTGATCCACGGTGTGACCGTGATAAGCCCGCGACCCGGTCGGCCTCGTGCCGCCCGGTGGACCTGGTGAGAATCCGGGGCCGACGGTTGGGAGCGGGCAACCCCCGCCCCCAGACAGTCCGGATGGGAGACAGCGCGCGGGACGGACGGGCCCTGCCCGGCCGCTGAGTTCAGCGTGCCGTGCGCGCCCCCCGGGGCGGCCGCGCCGTACCCGGAATCCGCCGCCGCACGCTTGCGGCCCCATGCCGTTGCCTCCCGTGACCGCCCGCGCGTGACCGGCGAGTGAGAGGGCAGGGCATGGCCGGCGTCTCCGTCGACGAGGCGATGCGTCGCGCGGTGGAACTCGCCGCGCGGGGTCTCGGCACCACCAGCCCCAATCCGGTGGTGGGCTGCGTGCTGCTCGACGCGGCCGGGCAGGTGGTCGGCGAGGGGTTCCACGCCTACGCCGGCGGGCCGCACGCCGAGATCGTCGCGCTCGCCCAGGCGGGTGAGCGGGCCCGCGGCGGCACCGCCGTGGTCACCCTGGAACCCTGCGACCACACCGGCCGCACCGGCCCCTGCAGCACCGCGCTCGTGCGCGCCGGCGTCGCCCGGGTCGTCATCGCCGTGCCCGATCCCAACCCGCTCGCCACCGGGGGCGCCGCCACGCTGCGCGCCGCCGGGCTCCAGGTCGACACGGGGGTACGCGCCCACGAGGCCGAGGCCGGCAACATCGCCTGGCTCACCTCGATGCGCCGGGGCTGGCCGTACGTCATCTGGAAGTTCGCCGCGACGCTGGACGGCCGGTCGGCGGCGGCCGACGGCACCAGCATGTGGATCACCTCCGAGGCCGCCCGGATGGACGTGCACGCGCTGCGCGGCACGGTCGACGCGGTCATCGCCGGGGTGGGCACGGTCCTCGCCGACGACCCCCGGCTCACCGCCCGCAACCTGCGCGACGGCACGCTCGCCATCCGGCAGCCGCTGCGGGTGGTGGTGGACACCGAGGGACGTACGCCGGCCGACGCCCGCGTCCGCGACGCCGCGGCCCGCACGTGGATCGCCACCGCGGCGGAGGTCGGGACCGGGCCCGACGGCCGGGTCGACCTGCCGGCGCTGCTCGCCGCGCTGCACGGGCGCGGGGTCCGCGCCGCGCTGCTGGAGGGCGGCCCGAAGCTGGCCGGCGCCTTCCTGGCCGCCGGCCTGGTCGACAAGATCGTCGGCTACGTCGCGCCCCGGCTGCTCGGCGCCGGCCCGACCGCCCTGGTCGACGCCGGGGTGACCACCATCGCCGAGGCCATCGACCTGGAGTACGTCGACGTCACGCAGGTCGGACCCGACCTGCGGATCACCGCGCTGCCCCGCAAGAGGGAGGGCTGACATGTTCACCGGCATCGTCGAGGAGTTGGGTGAGGTCGTCCGGGTCACTCCGACGGCGGGTGACTCGGCGCTGGTCGCGCTGCGCGGCCCGCTGGTCACCTCGGACGCCCGGCACGGCGACTCGATCGCGGTCAACGGCGTCTGCCTGACCGTGGTCGACGTCTCCGACGGGATCTTCACCGCGGACGTCATGGGGGAGACCCTGCGCCGCTCCGCGCTGGGCGCGCTGCGCGCCGGCGACACCGTCAACCTGGAGCGGGCCGCCGCGCTGGGCAGCCGCCTCGGCGGGCACCTCGTGCAGGGGCACGTCGACGGCGTCGGCGAGGTGCTCGCCCGGGAGCCGGCCGCGCAGTGGGAGACGGTCCGGTTCCGGCTGCCGGCCGCCCTGACCCGGTACGTGGTGGAGAAGGGCTCGATCACCGTCGACGGCGTCTCGCTGACCGTTGCCGACGTCGGTGCGGACTGGTTCTCGGTGGGGCTGATCCCGACCACGCTGAAGCTGACCACGCTCGGCGCCCGCCGCGTCGGCGACCCGGTCAACCTCGAGGTGGACGTCCTCGCCAAGTACGTCGAGCGGCTGCTCGGCGCCCGGCTGACCGACCCCGTCGACGGCCCGCCGGGTGGAGGGCCGGTCGGCGGCGTGGGCCTCGACGCGGCGGGCCTCGACGCGGCGGGCCTGGGCGGGCTCCGGCCCGGCGCCGCGGGCCGCAACGGCGCCGGTGAGGTGGCCTGATGGGCCCGTTCGGCTGGCTGCTCGACGCGCAGGTCGACATCGCCGGCTCGCCCGTGCTGGTCCGGGAGATCGTCGGCAACGGCTTCGGGCTGGCATCGGCCCTGTTCGGCCTCCGCCGCCTGGTCTGGGCCTGGCCCGTCGGCATGATCGGCAACGCGCTGCTGCTCACCGTCTTCCTGGGCGGCGTCTTCGCCACCCCGCAGGCGCACGACCTCTACGGGCAGGCCGGCCGGCAGGTCTTCTTCTTCTCGGTCAGCGTCTACGGCTGGTGGCGCTGGTCGCGCCACCGCCGTCGGGGCGTCGACGGCGACGGGACGGCGGTGGCGCCCCGCTGGGCCACCGGCCGGGAACGGCTGGGCCTGCTGCTCGCGGCCGGGATCGGCACCGCCGCGGCGTACCCGGTGCTCGCCGCCCTCGGCTCCTGGGGGCCGCTGCCGGACGCCTGGATCCTCACCGGCAGCCTCCTCGCCACCTACGGCATGGCGCGCGGCTGGGTGGACTTCTGGCTCATCTGGATCGCCGTCGACGCGGTCGGCGTGCCGCTGCTGCTGCGCGGCGGGTTCTATCCCTCGGCCGCCATGTACCTCGTCTACGGCGCCTTCTGCGCCTGGGGCCTGGTCTCCTGGTGGCGCACCTCGCGGGTCGCCCGCCCGGCGCCCGCCCCGATCCCGTCGACCTACTCGGAGGCCGTGGCATGAGCGAGCGGAGCGAGCGAATCATCAGGCTCAGTGCGGTAGTGCCTCATGGCGGCACGGAGCGAAGCGGAGTGCCGGCATGAGCGAGCGGAGCGAGCGAATCATCAGGCTCAGTGCGGTGGTGCCTCATGGCGGCACGGAGCGAAGCGGAGTGCCGGCATGACCACCTTTGGCAGGATCGAGCAGGCGGTGGCGGACATCGCCGCCGGCCGGCCCGTCGTCGTGGTCGACGACGCCGACCGGGAGAACGAGGGCGACCTGATCTTCGCCGCCGAGCTGGCGACGCCGGAGCTGCTCGCGTTCATGGTGCGCCACACGTCCGGCTACATCTGCGCGCCGCTGACCGAGAGCGAGTGCGACCGGCTGGACCTGCCGCCGCAGCACCACACCAACCAGGACCGGCGGGGCACCGCCTACACGGTGACCGTCGACGCCCGCGAGGGCGTCAGCACCGGCATCTCCGCCGCCGACCGGGCGCACACCATCCGGCTGCTCGCCGACCCCGGCACCGGCCCGGCCGACCTGGCCCGCCCCGGGCACGTGGTGCCGCTGCGGGCCCGCGAGGGCGGCGTGCTGCGCCGGCCCGGCCACACCGAGGCCGCCGTCGACCTGACCCGGCTGGCCGGGCTGCGCCCCGCCGGCGTGCTCTGCGAGCTGGTCAACGACGACGGCACCATGATGCGGGTGCCGGACCTGGAGAAGTTCTGCGCCGAGCACGCGCTGACCCTCGTCACCATCGCCGACCTGGTCGCGTACCGGCGGCGGACGGAGAAGCAGGTCGAGCGGGTCGCCGACGCCCGGATGCCCACCCGGCACGGCGTGTTCCGGGCCCTGGGCTACCGCAGCGAGCACGACTCGGCCGAGCACGTCGCCCTGGTCATGGGCGAGATCGGCGACGGGCGGGACGTGCTGGTGCGGGTGCACTCCGAGTGCCTCACCGGTGACGTGTTCGGCTCGGTGCGCTGCGACTGCGGCCCGCAGCTCGACGCCGCGCTGGACCGGGTCGCCCGCGAGGGCCGGGGGGTGGTGCTCTACGTACGCGGCCACGAGGGCCGTGGCATCGGGCTGCTGCACAAGCTCCAGGCGTACCAGTTGCAGGACCAGGGCCGGGACACGGTCGACGCCAACCTCGACCTGGGCCTGCCGGCCGACGCCCGCGACTACGGCACCGGCGCGCAGATCCTCTACGACATCGGGGTGCGCTCGATGCGGCTGCTCACCAACAACCCGGCCAAGCGCGCCGGCCTGGAGGGCTACGGGCTGACCGTCACCGGCCGTGAAGGGCTGCCGGTGCGCCCGCACCCGGAGAACGTGCGCTACCTGCGCACCAAGCGGGACCGGATGGGACACCTGCTGGACGAGCTGGACGAGGTGACCGAGGCCCCGATGGGTCGCCCGGTCCTCGGCGACGAGATCGGAGCGTAGGCATGGCGGGTTTCGGTGAACCGGGCGTCACGGCGGTCGACGCCGCCGGGATGACCGTCGGCGTGGTCGCCGCGCGCTGGCACGGCGAGCTGACCGACCACATGCTCGACCGGGCGGTCGCCGCCGCCGAGGCGTGCGGGGCCCGTGCGGTCACCGCCCGGGTGGCCGGTTCGGTCGAGCTGCCGGTGGTGGCCCAGGCCCTCGCGCGGCGCTGCGACGTGGTGGTCGCGCTCGGCGTCGTGGTCCGGGGCGCCACGGCCCACTTCGACTACGTCTGCCGGTCGGTGACGGACGGGCTGACCCGGGTGGCGCTGGACGAGGGCAAGCCGGTCGCGCACGGCGTCCTCACCGTCGACACCCTCGCGCAGGCCCGGGACCGGGCCGGGCTGCCCGGCTCGGCGGAGGACAAGGGCTGGTCGGCCACCGTCGCGGCGCTCGACGCCGCGCTGACGATCCGCAACCTCGCCGGCGACGGCCACCGGGTCGGCTTCGGCGGCTGACCCCCGCCGCACCTCGGGGAACCCGCCGGACCCGGCCGAGCCGTGCGTCCGGCCGGGCTGGCCAGGAGAGGCAGGCGGCTGCCGACCGGGGACGCACCGCCGCCGCGCGGCGTTCCCGGTCGGTGAGCGGGCCCGACCCGGCGCACCGGGGCCGCCGGGGTGGCTGGAAGAATCGCGGCGTGAAGACGTTCGAGGAGTTGTTCGCCGAGCTGCAGGCCAAGGCCGCCGCGGGCACCCCCGGCTCGGGCACGGTCGCCGCGCTCGAGAGGGGCGTGCACTTCATCGGCAAGAAGGTCGTCGAGGAGGCGGCCGAGTCGTGGATGGCCGCCGAGCACGAGGGGCCGGAACGTACCGCCGAGGAGATCTCCCAGCTGCTCTACCAGGTCCAGGTGCTGATGCTCGCCAGCGGTCTCGACCTCAAGGACGTGTACCGACATCTGTGAGTGCGCCCCGTCGTTGATCAGTTTCGATCGAAGGAGCACTCCGTCATGCTGCGTGTCGCCATTCCGAACAAGGGCAACCTGGCCGAGCCGGCCGCCCAGATGCTGCGCGAGGCGGGCTACCGCCAGCGCACCGACCCGAAGGACCTGGTCTGCCGGGACGAGGCCAACGACGTCGAATTCTTCTACCTGCGCCCGAAGGACATCGCCACCTACGTCGGCTCCGGCGACCTCGACGTCGGGATCACCGGCCGGGACCTGCTGATCGACTCCGGCGCGCCGGCCGAGGAGGTCATGGATCTCGACTTCGGCCGGGCCACCTTCCGCTTCGCCGCCCGCCCGGAGGACGTCGACGACGTGCGGGAGCTGGGCGGGCACCGGATCGCCACCGCGTACCCGGGGCTCGTCGAGCGGCACCTCGCGGAGCTGGGCGTCAAGGCCGAGGTGACCCGCCTCGACGGCGCGGTGGAGAACGCCATCCGGCTCGGCGTCGCCGACGTGGTCGCCGACGTGGTCGAGACCGGCACCACGCTGCGCCAGGCCGGCCTGGTGGTCTTCGGCGAGCCGTTGTTGCGCTCGTCGGCGGTGCTGGTCCGCCGCGTCGACGCCCCGGCCCACCCGCAGTCCGCCCAGCTGCTGCGCCGGCTGCACGGGGTGCTGGTCGCCCGCCGCTACGTGATGCTCGCCTACGACGTGCCGGCCGGCCTGCTCGAGCGGGCCAGCTCGCTGACCCCGGGCATCGAGTCGCCGACCGTCTCGCCGCTGCACCGCGAGGGCTGGGTGGCGGTGCAGGCGATGGTGCTCCGTGACGACGTACACCGGATCATGGACGAGCTGTACGAGCTCGGCGCCCGCGCGATCCTGGTCACCAACATCCACGCCTGCCGGCTGTGAGCCGCCCGCCCACGGCGGCCGGTGCCCCGGCGCCGTCCCCGGCGTCGCGGGTCCTGCCGCCGTGGGCGGCGTTGACCCTGGTCGCCCTCGCCGGCGTGGCCTCCGCGGCCCAGGGCACGGTCAACGCCGAGCTGGGCGAGCGGGCCGGCAACGCGACCCTGGGGGCGGTGGTCAACAACCTCGGCGGGGCGCTGCTGGTCGGCGTCGGGGCCCTGGCGCTGCCGTCGGCGCGGACCGGTCTGGTCGCGCTGCGCCGGGCCCGGCTGCCCTGGTGGGCGTACCTGGGCGGGCTCGGTGGCGCGGGCATCGTGCTGGCCGGCGCGTACATCGTGCCGGTGCTCGGGGTGGCGATCTTCACCATCGCCCAGGTCGCCGGGGGCAGCCTCGGCGGGCTGGCCGTCGACCGGGCCGGGCTGGCTCCGGTGGGGCGGCTGGCGCTCACCCCGCCACGCGTGGCGGGGGCGCTGCTCGGGGTGGCCGCCGTGACCCTGGCGCAGCTCGGCCAGCCCGTCGGCGACCTCGCCCTCGGCCTGGTCCTGCTGGCCGTGGCGGGCGGGCTGGGGGTCGCGCTCCAGTCCGCGCTGAACGCGCGGATCTCCGCCGCCAGCTCGGCCGCCGCCGGCATGGTGGTCAACTTCGCCACGGCCACGCCCGTCGTGCTCCTGGTCGCGGCGCTGGCCGGGGCCCTCACCGGGCCGGGCCCGACCTGGCCGGGCGACTGGTACCTCTACACCGGCGGCCTGCTCGGCGTCGTCATCGTGGCGACCCTGCTGGTCGGGGTCCCGGCGGTCGGGGTGCTGCGGACCGGTCTCGCCCTGGTCGCCGGACAGCTGGGCGGCGCCCTGTTGCTGGACGCGCTGCTGCCGGGCGGCCCCGGCCTGCGGCTGCCGGTGCTCGTCGGGGCGCTGCTCACCCTGGCGGCGGCCCTGGTCGCCGGCTGGGGGACCGGCCGTCGTGGCCCGCGCGACGTCGTGCCGCCCACCGCCGGCGTTCCGACGGCTTCCGCCGCGACCGCCGGATCAGCGACGCCGGGATAGGCGCCGGTGATCCGGCGGTACGGGGGTCGGTCCGGCGGTCAGTTCACCCGCTCGGCGAGCCCGTGTCGTCGCTCGTACGTCCGGATGGCCGCGTCCCACGCCTCGGTGTACTCCGACGGCCCCATGCCGAGGTCGCCGTGTCCACGTACGGCCTCGCGCAGCAGCTCCAGCAGGTCCGGCACCGTCTCCCGGCGCTCCTGCACGTAGCGGTGGAAGACCTCGGCGAACTGCTCTCCGGTCAGCCGGGCGGCGTGTGCGGTCACCGGATCGTCCTCCAAACTCTGCAGCACGGCGCACCACCGGCGCGTCAACTCGTCCGCCTGCTGGGCCCTGATCTTCTGCAGCTCGTGGTCGCACTCGAGCTTGATCCGTGCCTCCCAGTACGGCCGCAGCCGCTCCCGCACCCGCTCGTCCGGGCTGACCCCCACCTGCACCCAGAAGTACGGCTGGGAACCCTCCCGGGGCCAGCGCTGCCCGGCCAGCCGATCGTTCAGCGCCCGCTCCAGGTCGTGCGAACGGTGCGGCTCGTACTGTCGGGCCAGGTCCACCGCCCGCTCCCGGACGATGCCGGCCGCCCAGGTGAGATACCGCTCGGCTCGCAGCCGCAGCTCCTCGTAGGCCATGTTCTGCGCGGTCCAGGTGTAGACGGCGTGCAGGCGGAAGTCGAAGGCGTCGCCCCTCGCCGGGACCAGGATCGGGTGCGGCACGTCGTGCCGGAACGTCACCGTGCTGGGGACCGGCGGCGGCGGAGGCGGGAGGAGGGGGACCGGCCCGCCCGGCGGGAAGAAGGTGTGCCACCAGCGGCGGCGCTCCGGCTGGGTCGGCACGGACGTGCCCGTGGTGGAAGGCCCGGTGGGGTGAGTGGTCATGGCAGGTCCTCGTCGATGAGTGCGTGTACGGCGTCGAGCAGGTCGTTGCGCGGCATGATGGGCCGCCAGACGTGGCGGATCTGGTGGTCGAGGCGGTGGCGCAGCGGCGGCCGACCCGCGATCACGTGTCGGATCAGGGCCAGGCAGTGGGACGCGACCTCGGGGTCGCCGTCCGCCCGGTTCAACCAGAAGCCGAGCGTCCGCCACGAGCGGTAGGCCGTCTGCGGCATACCCAGTGCCACGGCCCAGAGCGCGGCGACGTGGGCCGGCTCGACGATCCGTCGCCGGACGAGATCAAGCAGCTCCGGCCAGTGCTCCCTGGGTGGCTCCGCCCAGCGGTCGGCGAGGACGCGCAGCGTCCGCGCCGCGTGCAGCCGTACCTCCGGGTCCTCGGACTCGGTCCAGTCGACCAGCTCCGGCACGAGGGTGGCCGCGTGGCCGTCCCGGTAGACCTCGACCAGGCCCCGGACCACGGAGTTGTTCCGTCGCTGCATGCGAGCCTGGGCCACCAGGCGCAGTTGCATCAGGGCGGCGTCGGGCCAGAGGCGGGCCAGGCCGAGGCCGTACGCCCGGGCGACCGTGTCCCGCAGGTGCGCCGCCGGCCCGGCCGCCCACCGGTCGAGTTCGGTTCGTACGCGCTGCCGCAGGCCGGGCTGCATCGCCATCGCGACCAGCCCGATGGCGGCGGCCTGCCGGACGCCCGCACGTCGTTCCCGGGCCAGGTCGCCGACCGTCTCCAGGGCTGCCCGCACGTCCCGCCCGGCCGCCCAGCCGACGGCTCCCGCGGCGGCCTGCCGGACACCCGGCACGTCGGACCGGGCCAGGTCCGTCAGCCAACCGAGCAGTTGCCCGGGCAGCCACCAGTCCGTCCAGGCGACCTCCAGCAACGTCGAACGGAGCTGCTCGCTGCCGGCGCCGAACTCGATCCGCTGGCCACCCGTGGCGCGTTCGTCGGTGACCACGACGACGGCCTGGCGCAGCGTCGACCCGAGAAGCGTGTCGAGGTCCGGGGCGCGCAGCCGGGAACCGGTGGACGCGATCCCGGTGAGGTCTCCCCCGGCCAGCCGCTGGGCCGCCTGACGGATCTCCGCCACCGACTGCCCGGCGAGTACGGCGCAGGCCAGCCGGAACGCGCGGGCCTGGTCGGCAGCCCAGCCGTCGAACCCGTCGGGGCCGTCGTGCCGGTTGACGTCGAGGATCTGCGTGGCGCGCTCCCGCAACTGGCGGGGGAGCAACTGCTCCAGCCTCTCGGTCAGGGCGGGGCCGTGCGGTACCGACCGGGCGATCAGCTCCACCACAGGCACGACCTCGCCAGGACGGGGCTCGCCGGCGAGGTACGCCGAGAGCAGCGGATGGGTGACGCAGTCGTCGTCGAGGTACCGCTCCACACAGCCGCCGTCGCATCCGTCCGGGCACCAGCCGACGCACCGTCCCGTCAACTGCTGGCGCAGCCGCGCCCTGAACACCTCCACCGCCGGCGGGACCCGGTGCTCCACCACGTGCCCGGCGAGATCCTGCCCGCGGCGGGAGAAGTCGCCCACCAGGATCAGCGTCATGCCGGTCGACTCGGCCCGAGCCGCGAGCGCCACCAGGGTGAACCCGTCGACGGCGTTCGCCGCGGTGTCCGTGAGCCGGAGCACGTACCCGTGGCCGCCGGGCAACCGTTCGCTCGGCCCGAGCAGGTCGTCGGGCTGTTCCGCGCCCAGCACGCAGGCGCGGTCCAGTCCGTGCCTGCGTGCGGCGGCGAGGACGGCGGAGGTGAACCGGCCGCTCGAGGACGGGCCGGACAGGCACACCAGGTGGCGGCGCTTGAGGTGACGGTCGAGTTGCTGGTCGCTCGACGTCGGCGCGTATCCGTGCGCCAGTTCGCGGACGTCGGTCTCGCTCATCCGCTCGTACCAGATCCGTCCCGTGCCGTCGGTTCCCGAGGTGGTCACGTTGACGGTGCCGATCGCCACGGCGCCGTGACCGGTCGCGTTCTGCCCCCGTACGCGTACGTCGCCGAGGCCGATCGTGGGGCCGCCGAGCAGGCCGGCCAGCCGGCGGAGCACGTCGCCGGAGTCGAGCGGTTCCTCCGGCTCGTCCGCCTCGCCGCCGTCCGACGACTCGACCGGGTCCGCGGGCCCGTCCGGTGGGCCGTGCTCCGGACCCGCCGCCGGGTCCTCCCCGAGGCGCTCGTACCTCTCGTCGCCGGAGGCGTCCCGGGTCCCGTTCGGGTCGCCGGCGTCGTCGTGCGGGTACGGGAAGTCGGGGGCGGTCACCGGGCCCGGCCTTCCCGCCCGCCGCCGAAGGTCACATCGCGCCCGACGGAGCCGATCGCCGTGGCGCCGGGCCCGATCGCGTTCTGGCCGTCGACCCGCACGTCGCCCGTCCGGATGCCGCCCGTGTCCGGTGGCGTCCGGGTCGTCGGGGAGTCCGACGGCTTCCGCCGGTGCTCCGCGGCGGCTCCCACGCTGCGCGGTGCGGGCGGCGGCGTCGAGGTCTGCGCCGCCGACGGGGCGGACATGTCCTCGTCCACGACGCAGAGCCACGCGTCCTCCTGGAACCCCTTGTCGGGATGGACGACCTCGACCCGCCGGAACCGCTCCGGGCGCATCTCCTCCGGGTACTCGGTGACGACGTCGCGGTAGATCTCCGCCGACACGACCAGCGCCACCCCGGCGTCGGGAAAGGCCGCCAGGGCGCGCTTGACGGGCTCCGCCTCGCACAGCCGGCAGACGAAGACGACGGCGTTGCCGGGGAAGCCGTTGGCCCCGTCGAGGTGGACGAGTCCCTGGTGAACGGCGACCCGCAGACGGATCCGGGCGGCGGGCAGCCGGCTGCTGTTGTAGGCGCGCAGCCGCCGGTTCAGCTCCGGTACGAACCGGCCGATGACGCGGGACTCGGCCACGTCCCGGGGAAGGATCGCCAGTTCGCCGTCGCCGGCCTGCTGGGTCGTCCAGGCGATCCGGTCCAGCCCGACGTCGCGGGCGGCCTCGTGCAGCAGGTCCCGGAAGTCCTTCTGCGCCTCGTACTGTTGAAGATTCGTGCGCCGGCTGTACCGCTCCATGTCCACGGAGATCAACAGTCGCCGTTCGGGATGTCGCATCGTCGTGCCGCCCTTCCTCGCCCGACCCGCCCCACAGGCGGGCACCGCAGGGGACATCGAACCGGGGTCGGCACCGCGGAACCCCGTAGAAGTACGGCATCGCCGGAAACTGTCGTAGGGGCGTCATCCCCTCCTGTGCGGGTGTCCGGCGCGTGGTGGGCCGGTGTCCTGGTCACATGAGGACCAGTCTGTTGGAGCTACTGCTCGCGGTCGATTGGCCACCGGGCGTCCTGCTGGCGTTGGTGGTCGTCCAGCTCGCCGTCGCCGCCCTGCGTCTGCGGGCGTCGCGGAACGCGCAGGGACGGCTACGCTTCGACGGCTGTCTGTGGCCGAGGAGGATGAGAGCGCTGATGCGACGACCAGCCGAACCGCTCGCCGCCACCTGGCCGTACGGCACGTTCCTGCAACGGCTCGGCTCCCCGGTTCGTGTCGCCCTGCTGGAGCTGGGTGTGCGCCGGCGGGTGCTGCCCGGGCAGATCGTCATCCACGAGGGCGTACGGGAGTCGCACCTGGTGCTGCTCGAGGAGGGGCTGACGAAGGTCACCGCGAGCCTTCCGGACGGGCGGGCCGCGCTGCTGGCCCTGCGCGTCGGCGGCGACCTCGTCGGCGAGATGTCGGCACTCAACGGCCAGCCCCGCTCGGCGAGCGTCACCACCTGC
The DNA here is from genome assembly GCF_043197575.1 of Micromonospora sp. NPDC049051. Lineage (NCBI taxonomy): Bacteria > Bacillati > Actinomycetota > Actinomycetes > Micromonosporales > Micromonosporaceae > Micromonospora > Micromonospora sp. NPDC049051. Next base: position 39,486 of record NZ_JBICTL010000002.1, on the reverse strand, counting down.
GGGCCGGCGACCTACCGGGTCATCCAGCCCGACCGGTTCAAGGCGTTCCTCAAGGAGCACCCGGACGCCGCCTTGGAACTGGCGGCGATGGTGTCGGACAAGCTGCGCTGGTCCAACCGGCGACGCATCGACTTCACCTCGTACCCGGTGAAGATCAGGGTCGCCCGGGTCGTCGCCGAACTCTGCCGCACCCACGGCAGACAGGGGCGCGAGGGTGTCGTCATCGACGTGCGGCTCACGCAGCCCGAGCTCGCCAGCATCTGCGGCGCCGCCGAGACCTCCATCCAGAAGGCCTTGCGGGAACTGCGCACGGAGGGCCTGGTCGACACGGACTACCGCCGGATCACCGTCCGCGATCTTCCCCGCCTGCGGCGGACGGGCGAGTTGGAGGCCGAGGAGGGCTAAAGCGGGTGCCCTGGTCACGGCTGGGGGACCGGCCGTCGTGGTCCCAGGGAGGCCGTCGCACCTGTGGAACGTGTGGTGGCGCGGGAACGGCCGGGCGCGGGTGGCAGACTGGTGGGGTGAGCGAAACCGAGTCCGTGCACCTGCGCCCGCACCGTGTCCGGTTGGTCTGCTGGGTCTGCGCCGCCGTGCTGTTCGTGGTGTTCAGCCTGCTGGCGACCACGTTGAGCGGCGCGACCGGCAACGGCTACGGCAGCTTCCAGCGGGGCGACCAGATCGCGATGGTCGGGCTCGGCGTCCTCGGCGCGCTCGCCTTGCTGATCTTCACCCGGCCCCGGGTCGACGCGAACGCGCGGGGCGTGCGCGTACGCAACGTCGTCGGTTCGTACGAGCTGCCGTGGGAGGTCGTCCGGGGGGTCCGCTTCGACCGGGGCGCGCCCTGGGCCAGCCTGGAGCTGCACGACGACGACCTGCTGCCGATGGTCGCCCTCCAGGCCGCCGACAAGGAGCGGGCCGTCGAGGGGGTCCGCGCCCTGCGCCGGCTGCACCAGGCCCACCAGGCGCGGCTCGCCGAGGGCGCCGCCGGCCGTTGACCGGGTGCCCGGTTGGGTGGGCGTCCGGGCGAGGGTGTAGTGTTACCGAGTCGACCAGGCTGTCTTGCGTGTGCGCAGTCGCGCCCGTGCACGCAGCCTTGAAAGAGGAGCGCCTGCTCCCACCCGAGTCGCCATCACGGTGGCCGGGTCCGGTCACCGGTTCCGGGCACGTCCCGGCGCCGGATGCGCGATCATGTGATCGTGCCGACCGGTCGAGCGGGCCCTGGCATGCGCCGGGGCCTTCTGCTTTCCGGGTCGGCTCCCACCCGGGAGCCGCGGGGTCGGCCACGCAGAGATCCTGACTCGAGGAGGCCCCATCAGCGTCGAACCACGCGTGAACGAGCAGATCCGGGCACGTGAGGTCCGACTGGTCGGCCCCGAGGGCGAGCAGGTGGGCATCGTCCCGCTGGAGCGCGCCCTTCAGCTGGCCGCGGACGTCGACCTGGACCTGGTCGAGGTTGCGCCGATGGCGCGCCCGCCGGTGTGCAAGCTCATGGACTTCGGCAAGTTCAAGTACGAGAGCGCACTCAAGGCGCGCGAAGCGCGGCGTAACCAGCAGCAGACCGTCATCAAGGAGATGAAGCTCCGGCCGAAGATCGACCCGCACGACTACGAGACCAAGAAGGGTCACGTGGTGCGGTTCCTGAAGGCCGGCGACAAGGTCAAGGTGACGATCATGTTCCGCGGTCGCGAGCAGAGCCGCCCGGAGCTGGGTTACCGGCTCCTGCGCCGGCTCGAGTCGGAGATCTCGGAGCTGGGGTACGTCGAGGCCGCTCCCAAGCAGGACGGTCGAAACATGATCATGGTGCTCGCGCCGCACCGCGCCACCAAGGCCGCCGCGGTCGCCGCCACGGCCACCCGGGGCGGGCCGAAAGAGCGGGACGCCGAGGGCGCCCCGGCCGGCGAGCCCGCAGCGGCCGGTGACACCGGCACCGTCGCCGACAACAGCGGCGAGTAACAGGGGAGAGACGTTCCACATGCCGAAGATGAAGAGCCACACGGGGATGGGCAAGCGGGTCAAGGTGACCGGCAAGGGCAAGATCGTTGCCCAGCAGGCCGGCCTCCGGCACAACCTGGAGAAGAAGCCCTCCACCCAGACCCGTCGGCTGACCGGCACCGTGGTGCTGGCCAAGGCCGATGTCAAGCGCATCAAGAAGCTGCTCGGCCGCTGACGCGCGCCACCTTTACGTAATTAGGAGTTGAGATGGCACGCGTCAAGCGGGCTGTGAACGCCCAGAAGAAGCGCCGTACCCTGCTGGAGACCGCGAGCGGCTACCGCGGTCAGCGCTCCCGCCTCTACCGCAAGGCCAAGGAGCAGGTGCTGCACTCGATGCAGTACGCCTACCGGGACCGTCGCGACCGCAAGGGCGACTTCCGGCAGCTGTGGATCCAGCGGATCAACGCGGGCGCCCGCGCCAACGGGATGACCTACAACCGCCTGATCCAGGGCCTGCGCCTGGCCGGCATCGAGGTCGACCGCAAGATCCTGGCCGACCTGGCCGTCAACGACGCCGCCGCCTTCGCGGCGATCGTCGAGCTGGCCCGGGCCGCGGTCGCGGCCGAGGGCACCGGTGGCGCGGCGGCCCAGGCCGCCTGACCCGCACGCACCAGCAGATCGAGGCGTCTCCCATGCAGTCACCATCGCGCGGGAGACGCCTCGACGCTGTCTCCGGCCCGTTTACCCCGCGTACCCCCAGGGTGGTCGCCGCCCGCCGGTTGCAGCGCCGCCGGGACCGCGAGGCCGCCGGCCGCTTCCTGGCCGAGGGACCGCAGGCGGTCCGCGAGGCCCTGGCCCGCCCCGGGGTGGTCACCGAACTCTTCGGTACGCCCACCGCCCTGGACCGGTACGCCGAGCTGGCCGCCGCCGCGGCCCGCGCCGACGTGCCCGTCTCCGAGGCGACCGACGAGGCGCTCGCCGCGCTGGCCGAGACCGTCGCCCCGCAGGGCCTCGTCGCCGTCTGCCGACACCTCGACGTGCCCCTGGAGCGGGCCCTGGCCGGCGGGCCCCGCCTGGTGGCCGTGCTCGCCGGGATCCGCGACCCGGGCAACGCCGGCACCGTGCTGCGCACCGCCGACGCCGCGGGCGCCGGCGCGGTGGTCTTCGCCGGCGAGGCCGTCGACCCGTACAACGGCAAGTGCGTGCGGGCGTCCGCCGGCAGTCTCTTCCACGTCGACGTGGTCCGCGCGCCCGACCCGGTGGACGTCGTCGCGGCGCTGCGCGCGGCCGGGCTCACCGTGCTCGCCACCACCGGCTACGGCGAGGACGACCTCGACGACCTCGCCGACGCCGGGCGGCTGGCCGCCCCCACCGCCTGGCTCTTCGGCTCGGAGGCGCACGGCCTGCCCGAGGCGCTCACCGCCGCCGCCGACGCCCGGGTCCGGGTGCCCCTGCACGGGCGCGCGGAGAGCCTCAACCTGGCTGCGGCTGCCGCCGTCTGCCTGTACGCTTCAGCGAGAGCGCAGCGGTGACCGGCGCCGGTCCCGCCAGCCGTCCAACAGAGGAGAGCGTCCGCCCATGAACGCGCCACGGCGTTCGTTTAGCCAGCCCGCCGGTGTCGGCGGGCGGCGGGCCTGACCTGCTCTCCGCACAACTCCCACCGGCGGGCTGCGGCACAGCCGCGCGTCCGTAGACTCGCTTCGCCGCCCGTGAGGGCCGGCACCGCCGTGAGGGAGTGCCCGTACGCCATGAGCTACCGCAACGATCCGTACGACCCGAAGCAGGTCGCCCTGCTCGATCCGGCCGCCCTGGCCGAGGCCGTCGCCGCCGCCGAGAAGGCGTTCGCCGAGGCCGGTGACCCGGACGCGCTGACCGCGCTGCGCCCGGCGCACCTCGGCGACCGGTCCCCGATCTCGCTGGCCCGCCGCGAGATCGGTGCGCTGCCGCCGGCCGCGAAGTCCGACGCCGGCAAGCGGGTCAACGAGGCCCGCCGCGCCGTGGAGGCCGCGTACGCCGCCCGCCAGGAGATTCTCGACCGGGAGCAGGCGCAGCGGGTGCTGGTGGAGGAGCGCGTCGACGTGACGCTGCCCCACGACCGGCGGCCCCGGGGCGCCCGGCACCCGATCAGCACCCTGATGGAGCAGATCAGCGACCTGTTCGTCGGCATGGGCTACGAGGTGGCCGAGGGGCCCGAGGTCGAGCTGGAGTGGACCAACTTCGACGCCCTCAACATCCCCGCCGACCACCCGGCGCGCGGCCTGATGGACACCTTCCACGTCGCGCCGCCGGAGGGCGCGGAGGGCTCCGGCCTGGTCCTGCGTACGCACACCTCGCCGGTGCAGGCGCGCACCATGCTGACCCGCAAGCCGCCGATCTACGTGATCGTGCCGGGCCGGGTCTACCGCACCGACGAGCTGGACGCCACCCACGCGCCGGTCTTCCACCAGGTGGAGGGCCTCGTGGTCGACAGGGGCATCACCATGGCGCACCTGCGCGGCACCCTGGACCACTTCGCCCGGGCGATGTTCGGCGAGGGCGCCAGGACCCGCTTCCGGCCGCACTACTTCCCGTTCACCGAGCCGTCCGCCGAGTTCGACGTGTGGTTCCCGGAGCACCGCGACGGCCCCCGCTGGGTCGAGTGGGGCGGCTGCGGCATGGTCAACCCGCGGGTGCTGCGCGCCTGCGGCATCGACCCCGAGGTCTACTCGGGATTCGCGTTCGGCATGGGCATCGACCGGACGGTGATGTTCCGGCACGGGGTCAGCGACATGCGGGACATGGCCGAGGGCGACGTGCGGTTCACCCGCGCGTTCGGGGTCGGGGCGTAGGCGATGCGGGTACGAGTCACGGAGACGGTGGTCTGAGTCATGCGAGTTTCTGTCAGTTGGCTGCGGGAGTACGTCGACCTCCCCGCCGACCTGTCCACGGGCGACCTGGAGCAGGCCCTGGTCGGCCTCGGCATCGAGGTCGAGTCCGTGGTGGACCTGCGGGAGACCGTCACCGGCGCGCTGGTCGTCGGTGAGGTGCTCGAGATCGAGGAGCTGACCGGCTTCAAGAAGCCGATCCGGTTCTGCCGGGTCGACGTCGGCGACGCCAACGGCACCGGCGATCCGCAGGAGATCGTGTGCGGGGCGCGCAACTTCGCCCCCGGCGACCGGGTCGTGGTGATCCTCCCCGGCGGCGTGCTGCCCGGCGGCTTCGCCATCGGCGCCCGCAAGACGTACGGGCGCAACTCCAACGGCATGATCTGCTCGGCGAGGGAGCTGGGCCTGGGCGACGACCACGACGGCATCGTCGTGCTGCCGGGGGACACCCCCGCCAAGCCGGGCGACGACGCGCGCCCCGTCGTGGGGCTCGACGACGTCGTGGTCGAGGTGGAGATCACCCCCGACCGGGGGTACGCGATGAGCGTCCGTGGCCTGGCCCGGGAGCTGTCGCACGCCCTCGGGGTGCCGTTCCGCGACCCCGGCCTGGCGCCCGCGCCCGGCGGCACCGGCACGCCCGCGTACCCGGTCGAGGTGCGCGACACCGTCGGCTGCGACCGGTTCGCCGCCCGCGTCGTGCGCGGCGTCGACCCGACGGCGCCGAGCCCCGGCTGGATGCAGCGGCGGCTCACCGTCGCCGGCATCCGCAGCATCTCGCTGCCGGTCGACATCACCAACTACGTGATGCTCGAGCTGGGCCAGCCGATGCACGCCTTCGACCTCGACCGGATCGCCGGGCCGCTGGTGGTCCGCCGGGCCGAGGCGGGGGAGAAGCTCACCACCCTGGACGGGGTCAGCCGCGTCCTCGCGCCCGAGGACATGGTGATCTGCGACGCCGGGCTGCCGAACGCCCTCGCGGGCGAGGGCGCCGGCGTCCCGATCTCGCTGGCGGCCGTGATGGGCGGCGAGACCAGCGAGGTCGTCGCCGGGACCACCAACGTGCTCCTCGAGGCCGCCCACTGGGACCCGGTGATGGTCGGGCGCACCGCCCGCCGGCACAAGCTGTTCAGTGAGGCGGCGAAGCGGTGGGAGCGGGGCGTCGACCCGGCCCTGCCGCTGGTCGCCCTCGAGCGCGCCGTGCGGCTGCTCACCGAGCACGCCGGCGGCACGGCCGGGGACGAGATCCTCGACGTCGACCACGTCCGGCCGCGTACCCCGGTCGTGCTGCCGGCCGACCTGCCCGGCCGGCGGGTCGGCGTGGACTACCCGCCGGCGCGGGTGGCCACCGTGTTGGAGCAGGTCGGCTGCACGGTGACCCGGGGCGCCGACCGGCTGGCCGAGGACCCGGGCGAGGTCGGTGTCACCGTCGGCGCGGCCGACACGTTCAGCGTCGTCCCGCCGACCTGGCGACCCGACCTGACCGACCCGGCCGACCTGGTCGAGGAGGTGGTCCGCCTCGACGGGTACGACCGGGTGCCGTCGGTGCTGCCGACCGCGCCGCCCGGCCGTGGCCTGACCTGGCAGCAGCGGCGCCGCCGGGCCGTGGCCCGGTCGCTCGCCGAGCGGGGGTACGTGGAGGTGCTCGCGCACCCGTTCGTCGCCCCCGGCCTGGCCGACCAGCTCGCCCTGCCCATCGACGACCCGCGTCGACGGGCGGTACGGCTGGCCAACCCGCTGTCGGAGGAGGAGCCGCTGCTGCGCACCACGCTGCTCGGCCCGCTGCTCGGCATCGTCAAGCGCAACCTCGGCCGGGGCCAGCGCGACCTGGCCCTCTACGAGATCGGCGCGGTGTTCCACCCGCGTCCCGGCGCCGGCCGCCCGCCGGCGATGGGCGTGGACCGGCGACCCACCGACGAGGAGTTCGCCGCCGCCGACGCGGTGGTGCCCGACCAGCCCCGGCACGTCGCGGTCGTGCTGACCGGCGACGTCGAGCCGGCCGGCTGGTGGGGCGCCGGTCGCCCGGCCGGCTGGGCGGACGCCGTCGAGGCCGGCCGGGACGTGCTGGCCGCCGCCGAGATCCCCGCCGAGCGGATCGAGGTCCGGGCCGCCGAGTACGCCCCCTGGCATCCCGGCCGCTGCGCCGAGCTGCTGGTCGACGGCACGGTGGTCGGGCACGCCGGGGAACTGCACCCGGCGGTCGTGGCGGCGCTGGAGCTGCCCCGGCGTACCAGCGCGATGGAACTCGACCTGGACGCGCTGCCGGCCGCTCCGGTGGCGTCCGCGCCGGTCGTGTCGGGCTTCCCTCCGGCGCTGATCGACGTGGCGCTGGTCGTCGACTCCTCCGTACCGGCGGCGCAGGTGCGTCAGGCCCTCGTCGAGGGTGCCGGCGCGCTGCTGGAGGGGGTGCGTCTGTTCGACGTGTACACCTCGGAGCAGCTCGGGGCGGGCCGCAGGTCGCTGGCGTACAAGCTCACCTTCCGGGCCCCGGACCGGACGTTGACCGTGGAGGAGGCGGTGGCCGCCCGGGACGCGGCGGTCGCCCGCGCCGCGGAACGCTTCGGCGCCACCCTGCGCGGCGCCTGAGGCGGCGGCGATGCTCGGATGGTTGGTGGTGGCCGGCGTGCTCGCGTCGGCCACCGCCGGCCTGCTCTGGGCCCGTCGGCACCTGCTGCTGGTCTCCGTCGTGGGCCGCAGCATGGAGCCGACGCTGCGTCCCGGCGACCGGGTGCTGGCCCGGCGGGTGCCGCTGTCCCGCGTGCGCCCCGGCGACGTGGTCGTGGTGACGGCCCCGGCGGCGATGACCGCCCGCCACCCGGCCCAGCCGGGCGGGGCCGGCCCGGGTCTGATGATCAAGCGGGCGTACGCGGTGCCCGGCGAGCCCGTGCCCGTCGACCGGGTGCCGCTGCTGCGCCAGCGTCCGGAGCGGGTGGTGCCGCCGGGGCAGCTGGTGCTGCTCGGCGACAACCCGCCGTTCAGCTACGACTCCCGCGAGTGCGGCTACGTACCCGAGGCGGACCTGCTCGGGGTGGTCGTCCGGCCGAGGCTGCCCTCCGCGTGACCCGCGGGTGGCGTGCCGCGCGGCCCGGGGCCGCGCGGCACGCCGGTGCCGGAACTCAGCACAGAGCGGTCATCGTGCCCGCTCCCGCGCTGCAGTAGTACCCGCACGAGCCGCACGTCGTGCCGCAGCTGGGGGTGTAACTGCACCGCTTGAGATGGCAGGTGCCACACGCCGCACACCACGGGTCCGGCGGACAGGCGGCGGCGGCCGTCACCTTCGGGACGAACACGCCGAGCATCCGCTCGCCGAGGCGCTCCAGTCGACGCATCATCCGATCACCTCCTCTCATCAGGATCGACAGCTGCGGGCACGCTACGGCCGCCCGGTACACCGGACCTACAGCCGGCGCCGCCACCGGTAAGCGACGGGTGTATCGGCGATGTATCCGTCACTCCTAGCGTGGGCCCCCGGCTGACGAGGAGGTGCCGACGGATGCGAGCGGTGGAACTGGGTGCGCGGATCCTGCTGGCCCTGGTGTTCCTCGCCGCGGTGCTCGGCAAGCTGCGCACCCGGGCGGGTTTCGACGAGTTCGTGGCGTCGGTCGGGCAGTTCGGCGTGCCGGCGAGGTGGGTCGGCCCGGTCGCCCGGGTCGCCGTCGCCACCGAGGCGGCCGTGGTCGTGCTGCTCGCCGTGCCGGCGACCGTCCCCGCCGGGCTGCTGCTCGCCGCCGGGCTGCTCGGCGTGCTCACCGTCGCGATCGCCGCCGCGTTGCGGCGCGGCGTCCGCCCGGCGTGCCGCTGCTTCGGCGCCGCCGACGCCCCGATCGGTCCGCGACACGTGGCGCGCAACCTGGCCCTCGCCGGGGTGGCGCTGCTCGGCCTGCTCGGCGGGGCCGCCGCCGGTGCACCGCCGTCGCCGGCCACCATGCTGCTCGTCGCCGGGGCGGCCGTCCCGCTGGCCGCCGTGGTGGTCCGCCTCGACGACCTGGTCGCCCTCTTCGCCCCGCACCCGTCGTCCCGGCCGACCCGTCCGGCCGGCCGCTCCTGACCCCTCCCGGCAACCCGAAGGAGTTCCCGTGGCGCTGTTGACCGTCGCCGTCGTCCTCGTCGCCGTGCTCGGCCTGCTCAACCTGGTGCTGACGCTCGGCGTGGTCCGCCGGCTGCGCGAGCACACCGAGCTGCTCAACGACCGGCAGTCCCAGCCGCCGGCGGTGATGCTGGAGGCGGGCGCCGCCCCCGGCGACTTCGCCTCCACCACCGTGGACGGTCGGCTGCGTACCCGGGCCGACCTGCCGCCGATGACGCTGGTGGCGTTCCTGACGCCGAGCTGCGAGCACTGCGCCGAGCAGGTCCCGCTGCTCATCGACCGGGCGCGGATGATGCCCGGCGGGGCGGAGCACGTCTGGGTGGTGGTGGTCGGCAAGGGCGGGGAGACCGAGGCGTACGCGGCACAGTTCGCCGGACTCGCGACGGTCTTCATCGAGCCGGGCAGCGGCCCGCTGCCGCTCGCGTTCGGCGTCAAGGGATACCCGGCGTTCGGCCTGCTCGACGAGCGTGGCCTCGTCGCGTCGTCCGCCTTCGGCATCGCCCGGTTGGACCTGCCGGTGGCGCGGTGACCGGGCCCCGGCTGGCGCCCCGGCGGGCCGTCCGGCACGCCCGGGCGGCCCTGGGGCTCACCTGGCGGGCGGCCCCCGGGGGCACCGCCGTCGACCTGCTGCTGGCGATCCTCGCCGGGGTGACGCCGGTGCTCGTCGCCGCACTGACCAAGCTCGTCCTGGACCGGCTGGCCGGCGGGCGTGCCGCGGACGCGTCGCTGGCCCTGCTCGGCGTCGGGCTCGCGGTCGCCGCCGCGGCCGGCGTCGTCCTGCCCCACCTGCGCACGTACGTGGAGAAGGAGCGCATCCGGTCGGTGTCCCGGCTGGTGCGCCGGAGGTTGCACGCCGCCGTGCTGCGCCTGGTCGGCCTGGTCCGGCTGGAGGACCCGGAGTTCCAGGACCGGTTGCAGGCCGCCCAGCAGACCGGTCACCTGGGACCGACCCAGCTCACCGGGAACGCGCTCGGTGCGGTGCAGAGCGTGCTCGCCGTCACGGGTTTCCTGGGCGTGCTGCTGGCGCTCAGCCCGGCGATCGGTCTCCTGGTGCTGGTGGCGGCGCTGCCCACGCTCTGGATGCAGCTGCGCCTCAACCGGGCGCGGGTGGCGATGGTGCTGCACCTGGAGCACTTCCAGCGGCGCGACCTGTTCTTCGCCCAGCTGCTGGTGGGCGTGCCGGCCGCCAAGGAGGTGCGGCTCTTCGGCCTCGGCCGGTTCTTCGGCGACCGGATGCTCGGCGAGCTGCACGGCATGCACCGGGTGGAGCAGCGGCTGGACCGCCGCGAGTTGCGGGCCCAGGGCCTGCTCGGACTCCTCGGCGCCACGGTGGCGGGGGCGGGCGTGGTCTACACGGTCGCGGCTGCCGCCGGTGGTCGGCTCACCGTCGGCGACGTGGCGCTCTACCTGGTGGCGGTGCCCGGGGTGCAGGGTGCGCTGGGCGGGCTGGTCGGCCAGCTCGGCGCGATCCACCAGGCGCTGCTGCTGTTCGACCACTACGACCAGGTCGTCCGCGCCGAGCCTGACCTGCCGGTGGCGGCCGACGCCCGGCCGGCGCCGCCGCTGCGCGAGGGCATCGAGTTGCGCGACGTGTGGTTCCGGTACTCGCCCCGGCATCCGTGGGTGCTGTGCGGGGTGGACCTGTTCCTGCCGGCCGGGTCGACGACCGCGCTGGTCGGGTTGAACGGCGCGGGCAAGAGCACCCTGGTCAAGCTGCTGTGCCGGTTCTACGACCCGGAGCGCGGCAGCATCCGGTGGGACGGGGTGGACCTGCGCGAGTTCGACCCGGCGGCGCTGCGGGAGCGGCTGGGCGCGGTCTTCCAGGACTTCATGCCGTACGACCTCTCGGCGGCGGAGAACATCGCCGTCGGGGACCTGCGCGCCCGCGACGAGCCGGAGCGCCTGCGTACCGCCGCGCGGCAGGCGGGCATCGACGAGGCGCTGACCGCGCTGCCCCGGGGCTACGACACCCTGCTCACCCGGATCTTCTTCGACGGCCCGGACCGGGACGACCCGCAGGCGGGGGTGGTCCTCTCCGGCGGCCAGTGGCAGCGGGTGGCGCTGGCCCGCGGCTTCCTGCGCGCCGACCGCGACCTGCTGATCCTCGACGAGCCCAGCTCCGGCCTGGACGCCGAGGCCGAGCACGACCTGCACACCCGGCTGCGCGAGCTGCGCCGGGGACGCACCAGCCTGCTCATCTCGCACCGGCTCAACGCCGTGCGGGACGCGGACGTCATCGTGGTGCTGTCCGACGGCAGGATCGCCGAGCATGGCCGGCACGACGAGTTGCTCGCCGCCGGTGGCGGCTACGCCCGGCTCTTCAACCTCCAGGCCCGTGGCTACCGGGAGGAGGCCTCCTCGTCGGTGTGACCCGACGGCTGCTCGACGGCGGCCAGTTCGGCGGCGTAGAGCCGGACCAACTCGCCCACCCGGTAGCGGCCCGGCCCGGCCGGCTCGGCGAGCTGCGCCGTCACCAGCCGGTCCAGTGCGCGTACGGCGTCCTCCGGTGGCAGGCCGGTCAGCGCGGCGGCCGTCTCCGTGGTCAGCGGTCCCGTCCGGGTCCCGCCCAGCCGGCGGAACACCTGCGCGGCGGAGCCGAGCCGGCGGTAGCTCGCGGTCAGCCGGGGCCCCAGCCCGGTCTCCGCGAGCCGGTGCCGCTCGTCGCGCAGCAGCCGCGCCAGCCGGGCCATCGACCAGTGCGGCCCCTCGGCCAGCCGGCGGGCGACGGTGCGCAGCGCCAGCGGCAGTCCCTCGCAGAGCGCGACGACCGCCCGGGCCGCCTCCGGCTCGTCGTCCACCCGGCGGTCCCCGGCGACGGCCCGCAACAGGGCCAGCGCGACGCCGGTCGGCAGCGGGTCCAGCCGCAGCGGGCGGACGTCGCCGTCGGGCATCGGGCAGCGGCTGGTGACCAGCAGCGCGCAGCCGCCGCGCGCCGGCAGCAGGCCGTCGACCTGCGCCGGATCGGCGGCGTTGTCGAGCACCAGCAGCACCCGCCGGCCGAACAGCAGCGACCGGACGCGGGCCCTCGTCTCGGCGAGACCGGTGGGCTCCGGCTCGCCCGTGGCGCCCTGGAACGACCGGAGCACCCGGGCGGCCACCTCGACCGGGGGCAGCGGGGTCCCGGCCACGGAACCGCCCAGGTCGAGGTGGAGCTGGCCGTCCGGGAACGACTCCAGCGCCGCGACGGCGGCGCGCAGCCCGAGCGCCGACTTGCCGACGCCGGCCGTGCCGTGCACGGTCACGGTGACCGGGTGCTCCCGGGCGGACGTCAGCGCGGTACGCAGCCGGGCCAGCTCGGCGTGCCGCCCGACGAAGGGCGCGGCGGCGCAGGGGAGTTCGTGCGGCACCAGCACGGGTCGGGCCTCGGCGGCACGCTCCCCGTCGCGCGAGGGTGGCCGGGCCGCGATCGGCGGCGGGCGCTGCCAGCGTCGCCGGACCGCGCGGTACAACTCGGTCAGCTCAGGGCCCGGGGCGATTCCCAGCTCGCCGGCGAGGGCCCGGCACGCGGCGCGGTACGTCTCCAGGGCGGCGGCCTGGTCGCCGGCCCGGCACTGGGCGGTCATCAGCAGCGCCCAGGCGGGCTCCCGCAGCGGGTTCTCCGTCAGGTGGGCGCGCAGCAGGGCCAGCAGTTCGGGGCTGCCCCGGTCGCCGAGGTCGAGCCGGCAGGCGGCGTACGCCTCCCGCACGCCGGCCCGGCGCTCGCGCAGCCGGTCGAACGCCGCGGCGGTCGCCGGCCCGTACGCCGGGGGCGGATCCGTCACCGACCAGAGCGCCAGCGCCCGCTCCAGCAGCGGTGCGGCGACCCGTGGCTCCCCGTCGGCGCGGGCGGCGAGCCCCTCGGCGGCCAGCCGTTCGAACTCGGCCGCGTCCAGTTCGCCGGGCCCGACCCGGAGCCGGTAGCCGCCGTGCTGGGCGTGCAGTCGGGGCGGCTCGCCGGGCGCGGTGAGCAGACGGCGCAGCTGGCTGGCGTGGCTGCGCAGGTTCGCCACCGCCGACACGGGAGCGGGGCCGGCCCAGAGTTCCTCGCGCAGCCGCTCGACCGGCACCGCCACGCCGGCGTGCAGCAAGAGGGTGACCAGCATGGCGGTGGGCCGCCCGGGGGGCAGGCGCAGCGGCCTGCCGTCGCCGCAGACCCGTACCGGCCCGAGGATCCGGAACGTCAGCTCCATGGCGACCTCCGCCGTGTGTCCCCCGTGGCTAGGTTTCCCAGCCCCACACCATCGCGCGCAGACAATTATGCCAGTCGATGCAATGTGCAGGGCCGGTATTACTGGGCGTGACGTATCGGCTGAAAGGTCAGTGGCCTCGGAATTTTTGGCTACCCGCCAGTCACATCCGAGCGGTTAACCTGCTTTGATTCCACGTGTAGCCGGAGTCACACCCCCGCCACCCCCACGGGAGTCGAGTCATGTCCGAGGATCCGCCGTTCACCACCGTCGATGTCTGCATCGTGGGCGGCTGCGGGCGGGTGGGGCTGCCGCTGGGCATCGCCTTCGCCTCGCGCGGCCTCTCCGTCGTGCTGTACGACATCAACGCCGACGCGGTCGACACGGTCAACGCGGCCACCCTGCCCTTCGCCGAGCCCGGCGCGGCCGACGCGCTCGCGGAGGCGGTGGCCGCCGGCCGGCTGCGGGCCAGCACCGACCCGGCCAGCGTCAGTGCCTCCGAGCATCTCGTCGTGGTCGTCGGCACCCCGGTCGACGAGCACCTCAACCCGGACCTGGGCGCGGTGCCCCGGGCCCTGGAACGCTGCGCCGAGCACCTGCGCGACGGACAGCTCGTCGTGCTGCGCAGCACCGTCTACCCCGGGGTCACCGCGCTGACCGAGAAGCTGCTCGCCGGCAAGGGCATCCGCGCCGACGTGGCGTTCTGCCCGGAGCGCATCGCCGAGGGGCGGGCGATGACGGAGCTGTTCACGCTGCCGCAGATCGTCGCCGCCCGTACGCCGGGGGCGCTGGCCCGGGCCGAGAAGTTGTTCCGGCACCTCACCACGCAGATCGTGCCCCTCGAACCCGAGGAGGCCGAGCTGGCGAAGCTGTTCACCAACACGTGGCGTTACATCAAGTTCGCCACGGCCAACCAGTTCTGGATGATGGCCAACGACTTCGGCCTGGACTTCGCCCGGATCCGGCACGCGGTGGCGTACGACTACCCGCGCGCGGCGGACCTGCCGATGCCCGGGTTCGCGGCCGGGCCGTGCCTGTTCAAGGACACCATGCAGCTGGCGGCGTTCAACCGGAACAACTTCGTGCTCGGCCACTCCGCTATGTTGATCAACGAAGGGCTGCCGCTCTACCTGGTGTCGCGCCTGGAGGACCGCTTCGACCTGTCCGAGTTGACCGTGGGCATCCTCGGCATGGCCTTCAAGGGCGGCAGCGACGACCCCCGGGAGAGCCTGGCGTACAAGCTGCGCAAGATCCTGGCGCTGAAGACCCGCGAGACGCTCTGCACGGATCCCCACGTGACCGACGAGCGGTTCGTCGACCTCGACGAGGTGCTGCGCCGGGCCGACCTGCTGGTCATCGCCGCCCCGCACGAGCAGTACGCCCGCCTGGAGACCGACAAGCCGGTCATCGACATGTGGGGCCTGACCGGGCAGGGGGTGCGGGTGTGAAGCCCCGGGTCTCGGTGATCGTGCCGGTCTACAACGAGGGCGAGGCGATCCTGCGCTGCCTGGAGCGGATGCTGCGCGAGATGCTGCTGCCCGCCGAGGTGCTGGTCGTGCACGACATGCCCGAGGACACCACCGTGCCGTACGTCGAGCAGGTCGCCCGGACGGACCCGCGGGTGCGGGCGGTGCTCAACACCTACGGTCGCGGTCCGGCCAACGCGATCCGGTTCGGCATCGACACGGCGCTCGCCCCGGTCACGGTCGTGACCATGGCCGACGGCTGTGACGATCCCCGCCAGATCGACGAGCTGGCCCGGCTGGTCGACCGGGGGGTGGTGGTCGCCGCCGCCTCCCGCTACATGCCCGGGGGCCAGCAGGTCGGCGGGCCCCGGCTGAAGCGGCTGATGTCGCGCTGGGCGGGGCGTAGCCTCTACACCTTCGCCCGCGTCGGCACCCGCGACGCCACGAACAGCTTCAAGGCGTACGACACCGAGTTCGTCCGCGAGGTGGGGATCGAGTCGCGGACGGGCTTCGAGATCGGGCTGGAGCTGACCGCCAAGGCGACCCGGCTGCGGCTGCCCGTGGCCGAGATCCCGACCATCTGGCTGGACCGGCCGCTGGGGGAGTCCCACTTCGACCTGGGTCGCTTCCTCCCCGGCTACCTGCGCTGGTACTTCTTCGCATACGGTCGACGGCTGGCACGGGAGAAACTGGCCGGGCGTAGCACCCCGACCGTGGTCGTGCCCGCCCAGCGCGACCCGCAGGACAGCACCGAGTTCGAACAGACCGCATAGGAGCGCACGTGGCGAAGGTCCTGGTAACTGGCTCGGCCGGCTTCATCGGCGGCTACCTCGTCTCCGAGTTGTTGGACCGGGGCCACGAGGTCGTCGGTGTGGACGACTTCTCCAAGTACGGCCCGGTCACCCACAGCTACGACCAGCACCCCCGGTTCCGGTTCGTCGAGGGCGACGCCCGGGACGTGGACCTGCTCACCGGGCTGCTCGACGGCTGCGACCACCTGGTCGCCGGTGCGGCGATGATCGGCGGCATCTCCTACTTCCACGCGTACGCCTACGACCTGCTCGCCACGAACGAGCGGATCATGGCGGCCACCTGCGACGCGGCGATCCGCGCCCACCGTGACGGCCGACTGGCGAAGGTCACCTACCTCTCCTCCTCGATGGTCTTCGAGTCCACCGAGCACTGGCCCAGCCGGGAGGGCGACGAGCGCCGCATCCCGCCGCCGCTGTCGTCGTACGGGTTCCAGAAGCTGGCCGTGGAGTACTACGCCCGGGCCGCCTGGGAGCAGTACCAGCTGCCGTACACGATCGTGCGGCCGTTCAACTGCGTCGGCGTGGGGGAGGGGCGGGCGCTGGGGCAGGCCGAGGTGCTCTCCGGCAATGTCAAGCTGGCCATGTCACACGTCGTGCCCGACCTGGTGCAGAAGATCGTGAAGGGGCAGGATCCGCTGCACATCCTCGGCGAGGGCAACCAGGTGCGCCACTACACCTACGGCGGCGACCTGGCCCGGGGCATCGCCACGGCGATGGAGCACCCGGCGGCGCACAACGAGGACTTCAACCTCTCCACCGCCGAGTCGACCACGGTCCTGGAGCTGGCCGAGCTGATCTGGCGCAAGATCAAGGGCGCGGACGTGCCGTTCCGGTACGTCTCCGACGAGCCCTACCAGTACGACGTGCAGAAGCGGGTGCCGGACGTGACCAAGTCCCGTGAGGTGCTGGGCTTCACGGCGAGCACCTCGCTGGACGAGATGCTCGACGAGGTGATCCCGTGGGTGACCCGCGCGGTCGAGGAGGGCCGCCTCTGAGCGGTTGCCGCCGGTTCGAGGCCCGTGTCGCGGTGCTGCGGCGCGGGCCTTCGCGTGACGTGGGTCACGTCTCTCATCGCCATGCGGTCGACTGCATGAACTTGCAGAGGGAAGTCGATCGTTGCTAGGCTCCCTGCATAGTCATGCGGAGGTGGGAATGAGTATCCGGGTTGCGGTCGCCGGTGCGAGCGGCTACGCGGGGGGTGAGTTGATCCGCCTGGTCGCCGGGCACCCGGAGTTCGACCTCGTCGCCGCCACCGCACACAGCCAGGCCGGGCACCGCCTCGACGTCGTACACCCGCAGCTCGCCGGCCTGGACATGGTGCTCGGCGAGACGGACGCGGCGACGCTGGCCGACGCGGACCTGGTCTTCCTGGCCCTGCCGCACGGCCAGTCGGCGGCCCTGGCCGCCCAGCTGCCGCCCGAGGTGCGCGTGGTCGACCTCGGCGCGGACCACCGCCTCGCCGACCCGTACGCCTGGGCCAACTACTACGGCGGCACGCACGCCGGGCCGTGGACCTACGGGCTGCCCGAGCTGCCGGGCCAGCGGGAGCTGATCGCCGGTGCCACGCGGGTCGCCAACACGGGCTGCTACGCCGCCGCGATCATCCTGGCCCTCGCCCCGCTGGTCGCCGCCGGCGCCGCCTCCCCGGCCGACGTGGTGGTCGTCGCCGCGTCCGGCACCTCCGGCGCCGGCAAGGCGGCCAAGGCGCACCTGCTCGGCAGCGAGGTGATGGGCGACCTGTCGTCCTACCGCGTCGGCACCCACCAGCACGTACCGGAGATCAAGCAGGCCACCGGCGCGACCGGCCTGTCGCTCACGCCGGTGCTCGCGCCGATGCCCCGGGGCATCCTCGCCACCGTGACGGCCGTGCCGGCCCGGGGCGTGGACCCGCGCGCGGTGCTCGCCGAGGCGTACGCCCACGCGCCCTTCGTGCACGTCCTGCCCGAGGGGGCCTGGCCGCACACCGCCGCCACCCTCGGCTCCAACTCGTGTCATCTCCAGGCGACGGTCGACGTCGACTCCCGGCGGATGATCGTGCTCAGCGCACTGGACAACCTCGGCAAGGGCGCCGCCGGCCAGGCCGTGCAGAACGCCAACATCATGTGTGGCCTGCCGGAGACGACGGGCCTGTCCGTCTGGGGGGTAGCACCATGACTGTCACGACTCCGCGGGGGTTCCGGGCGGCCGGGGTGGCCGCCGGGCTCAAGGCCAGCGGCGCGAGCGACGTCGCGCTGGTCGTCAACGACGGCCCGGACGCCGGGGTCGCCGGCGTGTTCACCGCCAACCGGGTCAAGGCCGCGCCGGTGCTCTGGACCCAGCAGGTGGTGCGCGCCGGCGTCGCCCGCGCCGTCGTACTCAACTCGGGTGGCGCCAACGCGTGCACGGGGCCGGCCGGTTTCCAGGACACCCACGCGACCGCCGAGCACACCGCCGCCGCGCTCAGCTCGGCCAGCGCGCGGTTGATGCTCGGCGCCGCCGACGTGGCGGTCTGCTCGACCGGCCTGATCGGCGAGCGGCTGCCGATGGAGAAGCTGCTTCCGGGCGTACGGTCGGCGATCCGTCAGCTGTCGCGCGACGGTGGCCCGGCCGCCGCCGAGGCCATCATGACCACGGACACCCGGCCCAAGACCACGGTGGCCCGGGGCAGCGGCTGGACCGTCGGCGGCATGGCCAAGGGCGCGGGCATGCTCGCCCCGGCGATGGCCACCATGCTCTGCGTGCTGACCACCGACGCGGTGGCCGGGCCGGAGGAGCTCGACGCCGCCCTGCGGGAGGCGTGCCGGGTCACCTTCGACCGGATCGACTCCGACGGCTGCATGTCGACCAACGACACCGTGCTGCTGCTGGCCAGCGGTGCGAGCGGCATCGCGCCGACCGCCGCCGAGCTGACGGCCGCCGTCACCGCCGCCGCCCACGACCTGGCCCAGCAGCTCATCGCCGACGCCGAGGGCGCCACCAAGCAGATCGCCATCGACGTGGTCGGCGCGGCCAGCGAGGACGACGCGGTCGAGGTGGGCCGGTCGGTGGCCCGCAACAACCTGGTCAAGACCGCGCTGTTCGGCAACGACCCGAACTGGGGGCGGATCCTCGCCGCCGTCGGCACCACCGCCGCCGCGTTCGAGCCCGACGGGGTCGACGTCGCGGTCAACGGGGTCTGGGTGTGCCGCTCCGGCGCCGCCGCCGAGGACCGGTCGAAGGTCGACCTGACGGGACGGGACGTCACCATCCGGATCGACCTGCACGCCGGCGCCGCCGAGGCCACCGTCTGGACCAACGACCTTTCCCACGCGTACGTGCACGAGAACTCGGCCTACTCGACATGAGCCTCTCCACCGATCTCGCCCGCGCCCAGGCCAAGGCGGCCACGCTGATCGAGGCGCTGCCCTGGCTGGCCCGCTTCTCCGGCTCGACCGTCGTGGTCAAGTACGGCGGCAACGCCATGGTCGACCCCAAGCTCCAGCGGGCCTTCGCCGCCGACATGGTCTTCCTGCGGTACGCCGGACTGAAGCCGGTCGTGGTGCACGGCGGCGGGCCGCAGATCTCCGCCATGCTCGGCCGGCTGGGCATCGCCAGCGAGTTCCGGGGCGGCCTGCGGGTCACCACCCCGGAGGCGATGGACGTGGTCCGGATGGTCCTGGTCGGCCAGGTGGGGCGGGAACTCGTCGGCCTGATCAACGCTCACGGGCCGTTCGCGGTGGGCCTGTCCGGCGAGGACGGTGGGCTGTTCACCGCCGTGCGGCGGCCCGCGTACGTGGACGGGGAGCCGGTCGACGTCGGGCAGGTCGGCGACGTCGAGTCGGTCGACGTCTCGGCGGTCACCGACCTGATCGCGGCCGGCCGCATCCCGGTCATCTCCACCGTGGCGCCCGACGCCGACGGGGTGCTGCACAACCTGAACGCCGACACCGCCGCCGCCGCGCTCGCCGTCGCCCTCGACGCCCGCAAGCTGGTCGTCCTCACCGACGTGCCGGGCCTGTACGCCGACTGGCCGGACACGAGCAGCCTGGTCAGCGAGATCACCGCCGACGAGCTGGCGGAGCTGCTGCCGTCGCTGGAGAGCGGCATGGTGCCCAAGATGGAGGCCTGCCTGCGGGCGGTGCGCCAGGGGGTGCCGGCCGCGCACGTCGTGGACGGCCGGGTCGCCCACTCCACGCTGCTGGAGGTCTTCACGTCGGAAGGATTCGGCACCATGGTCATCCCCACGAGAACCCCCTCCACGAGCCCCGCAGTCGTCAACCAGGAAGGCACGGTCGCCGGATGAGTACGCTCGTCGAGCGCTGGTCCCAGTCCATGATGGACAATTACGGCACGCCGCCGCTCGCTCTCGTCTCCGGCTCCGGTGCCGTCGTGGTCGACGAGGCCGGCCGGGAGTACGTCGACTTCGTCGGCGGCATCGCCGTCAACGCCCTCGGTCACGCCCACCCGGCCGTGGTGGCCGCCGTGTCGAAGCAGGTCGCCACCCTCGGGCACGTCTCCAACCTCTACGTCGCCGAACCCCCGGTGGCCCTGGCCGAGCTGCTGCTGGCCCTGGCCGGGCGGCCGGGACGGGTCTTCTTCGCCAACTCGGGCGCAGAGGCCAACGAGGCCGCGTTCAAGCTCTCCCGGCTCACCGGCCGTACGCACGTGGTCGCCACCCGGGGCGGCTTCCACGGGCGCACGATGGGCGCGCTCGCCCTCACCGGTCAGCCGGCCAAGGCCGATCCGTTCCGCCCGCTGCCCGGCGAGGTGACCCACGTCGACTACGGCGACGTGGCCGCGCTGGAGGCGGCGGTCACCGACGCCACCGCGATGGTGATCATCGAGCCGATCCAGGGCGAGAACGGCGTGGTGGTCCCGCCGGCCGGCTACCTGGCCGCCGCGCGCCGGATCACCGCCCGGCACGGCGCGCTGCTGGTGCTCGACGAGGTGCAGACGGGCGTCGGGCGTACCGGGCACTGGTTCGCCCACCAGGCCGAGGGGGTCGAGCCCGATGTGGTGACCCTGGCCAAGGGGCTGGGCGGTGGGCTGCCCGTCGGCGCCTGCCTGGCCTTCGGGCGGGCCGCCGAGTTGCTCGCCCCGGGTTCGCACGGCACCACCTTCGGCGGCAACCCGGTGAGCTGCGCCGCCGCCCTCGCCGTGGTGTCCACCATCGCCAGCGAGGGGCTGCTCGACCACGTCAAGCGGATCGGGGAGCGGCTGCGCCGGGGGATCGAGGGGCTCGGCCATCCGCTGGTCGACGGCGTACGCGGCGCGGGCCTGCTGCTCGGCGTGGTGCTCGCCGCGCCCGTCTCGAAGGTCCTCGCCGAGGCGCTGCGGGAGGCCGGTTTCCTGGTCAACCCGGTGCAGCCGGGCGTGGTGCGGCTCGCCCCGCCGCTGATCCTCACCGCCGCCCAGGCCGACGACTTCGTGGCCGCTCTCTCGGCCGCCCTCGACGCGACGTCCCCGGCCGCCGCCGGTGCCGCCGGTGCCGCGCCGGATCCTGGTACGAAACGGCCCTTGGAGGGGCCGGAACCTACCAAGATCTCCACGTCGCCCGCCGTGGACGCCGCGTCCGCGTCCAGCGGGGCGTTGCCGAGTGTTACGGAGGCGAGCGCGTGATCCGGCACTTCCTGCGCGACGACGACCTGACCCCCGCCGAGCAGTCGGCCGTGCTCGACCTCGCGGCGCGGATGAAGGCCGACCGGTTCGGCCACCGGCCGCTGGCCGGACCCCGGTCCGTGGCGGTGCTGTTCGACAAGCAGAGCCTGCGTACGCGCTTCTCGTTCGACGTCGGCATCGCCGAGTTGGGTGGGCACCCCCTCGTGGTGGACACCCAGGTCACCCACTTCGGGCGGGGCGAGACCCTCGCCGACGCCGGCCGGGTGCTGTCCCGCTACGTCGCGGCGATCGTGCTGCGTACCCACGGCGACGACCGGCTCGCCGAGGTCGTCGACGGCGCCTCCGTGCCGGTGGTCAACGCGCTCACCGACGGCTTCCACCCCTGCCAGCTCCTGGCCGACCTGCTCACCGTCCGCGAGCACTGCGGCGGCACCGCCGGCCGGACGCTGGCGTACGTCGGCGACGCCGCGAACAACATGGCGCACTCGTACCTGCTCGCCGGGGCGACCGCCGGCCTGCACGTACGGGTCGCCGGGCCGGCCGGCTTCGGCCCCGACCCGGAGGTGGTCGCCCGGGCCGCCAAGATCGCCGCAGGTACCGGGGGCTCGGTGCAGGCGTTGACCGACCCGGTGGCGGCGGTGGCCGGCGCCGACGTGGTCGCCACGGACACCTGGACCTCGATGGGGCACGAGGAGGACGGGCTGGACCGGATCACCCCGTTCCTGCCGTACCAGGTCAACGCCGCGCTGCTCGGCCACGCCGCGCCCGACGCCGTCGTGCTGCACTGCCTGCCCGCGCACCGGGGCGAGGAGATCACCGACGAGGTGCTCGACGGCCCGCAGAGCGTCGTGTTCGACCAGGCGGAGAATCGGCTGCACGCCCAGAAGGCGCTGCTGACGTTCCTCCTCGGGGCCGCACCCGCCGTCCCGGACGCGGCGGCGCCGGGCGTCGCCGCGACCAGGGAGACATGATGACCGCCCCGCTGACCCGCGCCGCCCGGCACGCCCGCATCGTCGAACTGATCCGCGACAGGGCGATCCATTCGCAGACCGAGCTGGCCGACCTGCTCTCCGGCGACGGCATCCAGGTCACCCAGGCCACCCTCTCCCGCGACCTCAAGGAGTTGGGCGCGGTCACGGCGCGCGGCGGCGACGGGCGGGCCTGCTACCTGATCCCCGAGGACGGGCACCGGCCGCTGCGCGACGCCGAGACGGCCCCGGCCCGACTGATCCGCCTGCTGCGCGAGCTGCTCAACGGGGTCGACGCCAGCGGCAACATCGCCGTGTTGCGTACCCCGCCGGGCGCGGCCCACTACCTGGCCAGCGCGTTGGACCGAGCGGGTCTGCCCGAGGTCGTCGGCACCATCGCCGGCGACGACACCATCCTCGTCGTGACCCGCGAGGCCGTCGGCGGGGCCGCGTTCGGCGACAAACTCACCGCCTGGGCCCGCCGGGAAGAGAACGCTGAAGGGAACACCACACCATGACCGAGCGGGTCGTACTCGCCTACTCCGGAGGGCTCGACACCTCCGTCGCCATCCCGTACCTGGCCGAGCAGACCGGCGCCGAGGTGATCGCGGTGGCGGTCGACGTCGGGCAGGGCGGCGAGAACCTCGACGCGATCCGGCGGCGCGCCCTGGACTGCGGCGCGGTCGAGTCGGAGGTGGTCGACGCGCGCGACGAGTTCGCCGCCGGGTACTGCCTGCCGGCCATCCGCGCGAACGCGCTCTACATGGACCGCTACCCGCTGGTCTCCGCGCTGTCCCGGCCGCTGATCGTCAAGCACCTGGTGGCCGCGGCCCGCAAGCACGGCGGCACCATCGTGTCGCACGGCTGCACCGGCAAGGGCAACGACCAGGTCCGCTTCGAGGTCGGCCTGGGCGCGCTCGCGCCCGACCTGAAGATCGTCGCGCCGGCCCGGGACTACGCCTGGACCCGGGACAAGGCGATCGCCTTCGCCGAGGAGAAGGGGCTGCCGATCGACGTGTCGGCGAAGTCGCCGTACTCCGTCGACCAGAACCTGTTCGGGCGCGCCGTCGAGACGGGCTTCCTGGAGGACATCTGGAACGCCCCCGTCGAGGACCTCTACTCGTACACCGCCGACCCGGCGCAGGAGCGCGACGCCGACGAGGTCACCATCACCTTCGACGCCGGCGTGCCCGTGGCGGTCGACGGCGAGACCGTCACCCCGTACCAGGCGATCCTGGAGCTCAACCGGCGCGCGGGCGCGCAGGGCGTGGGCCGGCTCGACATGGTCGAGGACCGCCTCGTCGGCATCAAGAGCCGCGAGGTGTACGAGGCGCCCGGCGCCATCGCGCTGATCACCGCCCACCAGGAGTTGGAGGCGGTGACCGTGGAGCGGGACCTGGCCCGGTTCAAGCGCGGCGTCGACCAACGTTGGGGCGAGCTGGTCTACGACGGACTCTGGTTCTCCCCGCTGAAGAACGCGCTGGACGCGTTCATCGACGACGCGCAGCGGCACGTCACCGGCGAGGTACGGCTGAGCCTGCACGGCGGCCGGGCCACCGTCACCGGGCGGCGCTCCGAGGCCAGCCTCTACGACTTCGGCATGGCCACCTACGACACCGGCGACACCTTCGACCAGTCCCTGGCGAAGGGCTTCGTGCAGCTATGGGGCCTGCCCAGCAAGATGGCCGCCGCCCGGGACGCCCGGTTGGGAGGCTGAGGACCGTGACGACCAGAATGGGCGACGTGGACGACAAGAGCCTGACCGAGAACAGCGCCGCGACCAACCGCACCAGCCTGTGGGGTGGCCGGTTCGCCGGCGGCCCCGCCGAGGCACTGGCCCGGCTGTCGGTGAGCGTGCAGTTCGACTGGCGGCTGGCCCCGTACGACATCGCGGCGTCCCGGGCCCACGCCCGGGTGCTCGCCGTGGCCGGCCTGCTCGACCCGGACGAACTGGGCCGCATCCTCGCAGCCCTGGACGACCTGGAGGCGGCCTGCGCCTCCGGGCAGTTCCGTCCCACGGTCGACGACGAGGACGTGCACACCGCCCTGGAACGGGGGCTGCTGGAGCGGCTCGGCAGCCTCGGCGGCAAGCTGCGCGCCGGCCGGTCGCGCAACGACCAGGTCGCCACCGACCTGCGACTCTACCTGCGCGACCACGCCCGGGGCGTGGCCGGCCGGCTGGTCGAGCTGGCCGAGGCCCTCGTCGAGCAGGCCGAACGGCACGTGGAGACCGCCGCGCCCGGCATGACGCACCTGCAGCACGCCCAGCCGGTCACCTTCGGGCACTGGCTGCTGGCCCACGTGCAGCCGCTGCTGCGCGACCTGGAGCGGCTGCGTGACTGGGACGACCGGGCGGCGGTCAGCCCGCTCGGCGCGGGCGCGCTGGCCGGCTCCGGCCTGCCGCTGGACCCGGTGGCCGTCTCGAAGGAGCTGGGCTTCCGCACGTCCTTCGCCAACTCGATGGACGCCGTCGCCGACCGGGACTTCGTCGCCGAGTTCCTCTTCGTCACCGCGATGACCGGGGTGCACCTGTCCCGCCTCGGCGAGGAGGTGGTGCTCTGGACGTCGCAGGAGTTCGGCTGGGTGGAGCTGGACGACGCGTTCGCCACCGGCTCGTCGATCATGCCGCAGAAGAAGAACGCGGACATCGCCGAGCTGGCCCGGGGCAAGTCCGGCCGGCTCGTCGGCGGGCTGATGAGCGTGCTGACCATGCTCAAGGGCCTGCCGATGACGTACGACCGGGACATGCAGGAGGACAAGGAGCCGGCCTTCGACGCGGTCGACACCCTGGAGCTGCTGCTGCCGGCGCTCGCGGGGATGATCTCCACGATGACCGTACGCGCCGACCGCCTCGTGGCCGCCGCCCCGGTCGGGTTCTCGCTCGCCACCGAGGTCGCCGACTGGCTGGTCCGGCGCAACGTGCCGTTCCGCGACGCCCACGAGATCACCGGGCGGCTGGTGGCGCTCTGCGTGGCCCGCGACTGCGCCCTCGACGAGGTCAGCGACGACGACCTCGCGGCGGTCAGCGAGCATCTCGACCCGTCGGTGCGTGACGTGCTCTCGGTCCGCTCGGCGCTCGCCGCCCGCACCACGCCCGGCTCGACCGGCCCGGGGCCGGTCGCCGACCAGCTCGCCACCGCCGCCGACAAGCTCGCCGGCTGGCGGGAGTGGGCCGCCGAGCGGGTCGTTCCCCGCTGAGTCGCCGACCCCGCGCGGCCGCCACGGAGGCCGCGCGGGGTTCAGCCCGTCGGGCGCTCCCGCTTCGGCAGCTTGGCCACCACCGCGTCGTACGAGGCGTCGACCGCCTCGATCAGCTCCTCGTCGTCGATCCCGCCGGCCAGGCGCAGCGTGTTCCAGCCGGAGCGCCCGATGTACGGCGATGCCCGCGCGTCGCCCGGGTGCCGGTGCAGCCACTCGTCGGCGATCTCCCGGGTCGGCCCGCACTTCACGCCGACCGTCGGGTCGTCGGCGCCGGAGGAGCCCAGGAAGGCGAAGATCCGGCTGCCGACCTTCACCACCTCGTCGCCCTCCCACGGCTGGTCCAGCCGGGCGCCCGGCTTCCCCAGGCAGTACGCCAGCATCTCCTCGCGCGTCATCGCGTCCTCCTCGGCACCGCTTTCGGGCCCAGTCTGGACCATCGGCGGCGTCAGTCGGTGGTGGCGGTGCGGGCGGAGAGTCGTTCGTAGCGCTGCTTGGCGGCCTGCGCGCTGCCCAGCCCCAGCCCGTACGCGATCTGCTGCCAGGTCAGTCCACGGGCGCGGGCCAGCGTCAGCAGTCCCGCCTCCATCGTGTCGACCTCGGCCCGCAGGTGCGGGACGAGGGTGAGCGCCGCGACGAGGTCCGCGTCGTCGGCGGGTTCCTCGCCGGGCTCGACCTCGGCCCCGCCGGCGGCCAGGGCGGTGACCAGCGCGACCGCCTCGTACGTGTCCGGCAGGTAGGGGTTGGTGTGCCGGCGACGGCGGGCCTCGGTGTCGGCGTGCCGGTCGGCGATCCGACGCAGGGCCGCGTAGGTGCGGTGCGCCCGGGACGCCCCGGCGTCGGGGGCGGTGAAGGAGTCCGTCATGCCGCCACTCCAACACATCAACGATATGTTGTCAACGAAACGTTGATGGGCTGACGGGCGTCGGCCGTCCGGGGCGGATAGGGTCGGTGCCGTGGTGGCGTACTCCCCGCGCCGCCCCGCCGATCTCGCGGGGCTGGCCGACCTGCTCGCCGGCCCGGTGGTGCCGGCCGCCCGGGGCCTGCTCGGCTGCCGGCTGACCGCCGGCGACGTGACGGTCCGGATCACCGAGGTCGAGGCGTACGCCGGGACGGCCGGCGACCCCGCGTCGCACGCGCACCGGGGCCGCACCCCGCGCAACGCCGTCATGTTCGGCCCGGCCGGGCACGCCTACGTCTACTTCACCTACGGCATGCACTGGTGCATGAACGTGGTCACGGGCGTCGACGGGGAGGCCTCGGCGGTGCTGCTGCGTGCCGGCGAGGTGGTCGACGGCGTCGAGACGGCCCGGGCGAGGCGCCCCGCCGTACGCCGGGACGTCGATCTCGCGCGCGGGCCCGCCCGGCTCTGCGCGGCCCTGGGCATCGACAGGAGCGCCTACGGCCGCTGGCTGCTCGGCGACGGTCCGGTCCGGCTGCGCCCGGCGGACGTGCCGGTGCCCGAACAGGCGGTCGTGGCCGGGCCCCGGGTCGGTGTGACCGGCGCGCACGACGTGCCGTGGCGGTTCTGGATCGCCGACGAGCCGACGGTCAGCGCCTACCGCCGGCACGTGCCCCGCAGCCGCTGACCTGCCCGGCGGCGACCGCCGTGGGGCGACGCGGGCGGCGTGACGGCGGCCACCGGGGGTGCCGCGGATGGCGGAATAGTTGACTCGTCAAATATGTTGTGCCGTGCGTCCGGGCGCCGCAGCGGCCCCGGCCAGGGACGAACGCGAGGAGCTGGTCATGCAGTTCGGAGTCTTCACCGTCGGCGACGTCACGGTCGACCCGACCACCGGTCGCGAGCCGACCGAGCATGAGCGGATCAAGGCGATGGTCGCCATCGCGCTGAAGGCCGAGGAGGTCGGCCTGGACGTCTTCGCCACCGGCGAGCACCACAACCCGCCGTTCGTGCCGTCGTCGCCCACCACCATGCTGGGCTTCATCGCGGCCCGTACCGAGCGCCTGCTGCTCTCCACCTCCACCACGCTGATCACCACCAACGACCCGGTGAAGATCGCCGAGGACTACGCGATGCTCCAGCATCTCGCCGACGGCCGGGTGGACCTGATGATGGGGCGCGGCAACACCGGGCCGGTCTACCCGTGGTTCGGCCAGGACATCCGCAACGGCATCCCCCTGGCCATCGAGAACTACGACCTGCTGCACCGGCTCTGGCGCGAGGACGTCGTCGACTGGAAGGGGCGTTTCCGCACCCCGTTGCAGTCGTTCACCTCGACGCCGCGCCCGCTCGACGGCGTGCCGCCGTTCGTCTGGCACGGCTCGATCCGCAGCCCCGAGATCGCCGAGCAGGCGGCCTACTACGGCGACGGCTTCTTCGCCAACCACATCTTCTGGCCGAAGGAGCACACCCAGCGGATGGTGGGGCTCTACCGGCAGCGCTTCGCCCACTACGGCCACGGCTCCGCCGACCAGGCCATCGTGGGCCTCGGCGGGCAGGTGTTCATGCGGCGCAACTCGCAGGACGCGGTGCGCGAGTTCCGGCCCTACTTCGACAACGCGCCCGTCTACGGGCACGGCCCGTCGCTGGAGGAGTTCACCGCGCAGACCCCGCTGACCGTGGGCAGCCCGCAGCAGGTTATCGACCGCACGCTGGGCTTCCGCGAGTACGTCGGCGACTACCAGCGCCAGCTGTTCCTGATGGACCACGCCGGCCTGCCGCTGAAGACCGTGCTGGAGCAGCTCGACCTGCTCGGCGAGGAGGTCGTGCCCGTGCTGCGCAAGGAGTTCGAGTCGCTGCGTCCGGCGCACGTGCCCGCCGCGCCCACCCACGCGTCCCTGCGCGACGCCGCACGCCCGGACGCCGGCCGGGACGCCGGGGACCGGGCCGGGACGGAGACGGGCCGATGACCCGCCGCACGCTCGCCGTGGTGTCGGCCGGGCTGGGGCAGCCCTCGTCGACCCGGCTGCTCGCCGACCAGCTCGCCGTGGCCACCCGCGACGAGCTGGCCCGGCGCGGCGACGACGTCGACGTACGCACCGTCGAGCTGCGCGAGCACGCCCACGACGTCGTCAACCACCTGCTGACCGGCTTCCCGTCGCCCGCCCTGCGGGAGGTGCTCGACACGGTCACCGGCGCGGACGGGCTGATCGCCGTCACGCCGATCTTCCACGCCTCGTACAACGGGCTGTTCAAGTCGTTCTTCGACCTGGTCGAACCCGGCGCGCTGGCGGACCGGCCGGTGCTGGCCGGCGCCACCGGCGGAACGGCACGGCACTCGCTGGCGCTGGAACACGCCGTCCGGCCGATGTTCGCCCACCTGCGGTCGATCGTGGTGCCCACCGCCGTCTTCGCCGCCCCGGAGGACTGGGCCGCCGGGGCCGCCGACGGCGCGCTGCGGGCGCGGATCGTCCGCGCCGGCCGCGAGCTGGCCGAGCAGATCCACCGGCGGCCGGCGTCCACCGGCCCCGCCGACCCGTTCGCCCTCACCACCAGCTTCGACGAACTGCTCGGCGGCCGGGACCGCTGAGCGCCGCCGACCCGCCGACCCCGCTCCGGGGCCGGCGGGTCGAGGGCACGTCAGCGGGCGTGACCGTACGGGCGGGCCACCAGCACCGGGCAGTGCGCGTGCTGCACGAGGGTCTGGCTGACCGAGCCGAGCAGCAGCCCGGTGAACCCGCCCCGGCCCCGGGAGCCGACCACCACCAGCGCCGCGCCCCCGCTGGCCTCGACGAGCGCCTGCTCGGCCTTCGGCGCCCGGAGCAACCGCTCCTCGACGGCCAACCCCGGGTGGCTGCCCCGCACGGCCGCCGCGGCGGTGGCGAGCAGCTCGGCGGACTCCGCGTCCACGGCGGCCTGCTCCCGGTTCACCTCGCCCGCCGCGGTGCCGTCCCCGTCCGGCGGCTGGACGTGCACCAGCACCAGCCCGTCGCCGCGACGGGCCGCCTCGTCGGCCGCGTACCCGACCGCCAGTTCGGCGGTCTCCGAGCCGTCCACCCCGACCAGCACCGGCCCGGCGACCGGGATCGGCTCCTCGACGGGACGCACCACCAGGACCGGGCAGTGCGCGTGGGCGGCCACCTGCGTGCCGACCGAGCCGAGCAGCAGCCCGGCGAAGCCGCCCAGCCCCCGGCTGCCCACCACCACCAGCTCGGCCCGCCGGGACTCCTCGACCAGCGTCGCACCGGGCCCGCCGGCCACCTGACGCGCCTCGACGGTCAGCCCCGGGCAGCGCCCGGCGAGGTCGGCGGCCGTGCGTTCCAACATCTTCTGCGCCTCCTCGGTCGGCGCCGGCAGTCCCAGGTCGTACGGGTTGATCGGCACGCCGTAACCGAGCGGGTGCAGGTAGCCGTGCACGAGGTGCAGGGGACGGGATCGCAGCAGGGCGGCCCGGGCGGCGTGCTCCGCCGCCAGCAGGCTCGCCGGTGATCCGTCCACCCCCACCACCACGGGTCGGTTCATCAGCCCTCCCTCACGTCGATCCGGTCATTGTCGAGGCGGCACCGGCCACCGGCCGGCATTTACACGGACGCCGTCGCGTCGGTCGGGGGAGCGACCGGCGCGACGGCGTCGCGGTGCGGTGACCGGGTCAGGACGCGTCGTCCCGCTTCGGCTGCCGCACGATCACCAGCGGGCAGTGCGCGTGGTGCAGTACCGCGTGGCTGACCGAGCCGAGCAGCAGCCCGCCGAGCGCGCCCCGACCGCGCGCCCCCACGACCACCAGCTGGGCCTTCTTCGACTCCTCGACCAGCACCCCGCCGGGCGAGCCCCGGACCAGCCGGTGCTGCACCGGCACGTCGGGATAGCGCTCGGCGAAGCCGGCGACGGACTCCGCCAGGACACGCTCCTCCTCGGCGGCGAACGCGTCCAGGTCGTACACCAGGGGCAGGATGTCGCCCGGACCGACCGGGGCGGGGAAGAGCCAGGCCTGCACCGCGACCAGCGGGGCGCCCCGACGGCTGGCCTCCTCGAACGCGAACGCGACGGCCTCGCGGGAACACTCCGAGCCGTCGACGCCCACCACGATCGGGCCGTCGGCGCGCTGCTCGCCGCGCACCACGAGGACGGGCACCTGCGCGTGGGCGGAGACCTGCACGGTGACGGAGCCGAGCAGCAGCCCGGCGAAGCCGCCCAGGCCCCGGTGGCCCAGCACCAGCAGGGCGGCGTCCCGGGACTGCGCGAGCAGGACGGGGGTGGCGGCGCCGTCGACCACCACGCCGGTCACCGGCACGTCCGGGGCGATCTTGGTGGCCTCGGCGATCGCCTCGGCGACGTACCGCTCGGCCTGGTTGCGCAGGCCGGCGCCGGCCGGTGCGCCCTCGGCGGCGCCGAGCGGGGCGCGTGTCAGGGGCCAGATGAAGGCGTGCACGATCCGCAGCGGGCGCTGCCGCTCGGCCGCCTCCCGCGCCGCCTCCCGGACCGCGTCGAGCGCGGCGGCCGAACCGTCCACTCCTACCACGACGGGGGCACCGGTGTTGATGGCCATCGAATCCTCCTTCTGTCCGTCTCCAGCCTGCTCCTTCGGAACGCTACCGGTCAGAGGCGGTCGTCCTGATCATCGGGACCTTCGTCCCGGCTCGCCGACCTGCGGGTCACCGGCCGGGCCGGCGCTTCCCGCCTCGTGCCGGGCGGGCCGGCGGGCCAACCGCAGCACCAGCCCGGGCAGCACGCTGACGGCGGCGCAGGCCAGCAGCTCCACCACGCCGAGCGGCTCCGTGCCGAGCAGCTCCCGCAGCGGGGGCAGCAGCACCCCGGCGACCTGGAGCAGCGCGGAGACCGCCACCGCGACCGGCAGCGCCAGGTTGCCGCGCCGGGCGCCGGGCGGTCGCGGCGCGCGGACCGCGAGCGCCACCCCGAGCTGGGCGAGGCCGAGCACCACGAAGACCACCGACTGCCAGGGCCGGTCCCAGTGCGCGGCGAGCACCCCGGCGCCGAGCACCACGGCGGCGATCAACGTGCCGGTGACCAGTACGTCCCGGCCCAGGCCGGCCCCGAGCACCGACTCGGACGGGGAACGGGGCGCCCGACGCAGCGTGCCCGGCTCCGCCGGCTCCGCGCCCAGCGCCACCCCCGGCACGCCGTGGGTGAGCAGGTTCACCCAGAGGATCTGCGCCGGCAGCAGCGGCACGGCCAGCCCGAACAGCGGACCGAGCAGCATCACGGCGATCTCGGCCGCCCCGCCCGAGAGCGCGTAGCGCAGGAAGCGCCGGATGTTGTCGTAGATGCGCCGGCCCTCACCGATCGCCGCGGCCACCGTGGACAGGTCGTCGTCGACGAGCACCAGGTCCGCCGCCTGCCGGGCGACCTCCGTGCCGCCGCCCATCGCCACCCCGATGTCGGCCCGGCGCAGCGCCGGAGCGTCGTTCACGCCGTCGCCGGTCATCGCCACCACGTGCCCCCGCGACTGGAGACCGGCGATGATGTCGAGCTTCTGCTCCGGCTGGGTACGCGCGAACACCCGCGCCCGCGGATGCGCCCGCGCCGGATCGCCGTCGTCCCCGCGTACCACCGGGTCGCCCTCGCGCCAGATCCCCAGCTGGCCGCCGATCGACGCGGCGGTCGCGGGGTGGTCGCCGGTGACCAGCACCAGCCGGACCCCGGCGTCGTCGAAGCTGCCCGCGATGTCGGCCGCGCCCGGGCGCAGCGGGTCGCCGACGGCGACCAGCCCCACGGGCCGCAGCCCGACCGGCCGGGCGGGATCGGCCGGCGGGGCGTCCACCACGGCGGACGCGACCGCCAGCACCCGCAGCCCCTCGCCGGCCAGCCGGTGCGCGGCGGCGGTCAACTCCGCGACCTCCTCAGGGGAGGCGTCGAGCAGCGGCGCGGCCAGCACGCTCTCCGGCGCGCCCTTGCACACCACCAGGTAGCGCCGGTCGCAGGAGCGGTGCACCGTGGTCATCCGGCGCAGCTCCTGGTCGAACGGGTGCTCCGCGACCCGCGGCCACGCCACGCGGGTGCGTTCCGGATCGAGCCCGCACCGCGCGGCGAAGGCCACCAGCGCCGCCTCCAGCGGGTCGCCGACCGCCCCCCACTCCGGCCGCTCGCCGGTGGGCGGCGCCAGGGCCGCGTCGTTGCAGAGCAGCCCGGCCCGCGCCAGGCGGCGCAGCTCCTCCGGTACGGCCACCGGCTCGCCCTGCCGGTGCACCGCGCCGTGCGGGGCGTAGCCGCTGCCGGTGACGCCGTAGCGGGAACCGTCGCCGGTGACGGCGTGCTGCACCGCCATCCGGCCCTCGGTCAGCGTGCCGGTCTTGTCCGAGGCGATGACGGTCACGGAGCCGAGGGTCTCCACCGCGTGCAGCCGGCGGGGGATGGCCCGCGCCCCGGCCATCCGCCGGGCACCCAGGGCGAGGGCGAGGGTGACGACCGCCGGCAGCGACTCGGGCACGGCCGCCACCACGAGACTCACCGCGGTGACCGCCATGTCGACCACCGGCCGCCCGCCGACGACGCCGATGACGAAGACCAACCCCGAGAGCACCACGGCGGCGAAACCGAGCATCCGGCCGAGCCCGGCGAGGCGGCGCTGCAACGGGGTGGCGGCGGGCCGGGTGGCCGCCACCAGGGCGGTGATCCGGCCGAGCGCGCTCGCGGCACCCGTGCGTACCACGGTGCCGGTGGCCCGCCCGGTGGTGACCACCGTCCCCGCGCTGGCCTCCTCGCCCACCGCCCTCGCCACCGGCACCGACTCGCCGGTCAACGCCGACTCGTCGACGCTCAGCCTGGCCGTCTCGGCCAGCAGCAGGTCGGCGGGGACCACGTCGCCGGCCTCGACCCGCACCAGGTCACCGCGGACGAGGTCGGCGGCGGGCAGGACGACGTCCCGGCCGTCCCGCACGACCCGGGCCGTGGGCGCGGCGAGCTGGTCCAACGCGGCGATCGCCCGGTCGGCACGGACCTCCTGCACCACGCCGATGGCGGTGTTCACCAGCACCACCAGCACGATCACGGCGGTGTCCGGGTAGTCGCGCAGCACGGCGGTGACCACGGCGGCGGCCAGCAGCAACGCCACCAGCGGGTCGGTGAGCTGATGCAGGATCCGGCCGCCCAGGTGGCGGCGGGCCGGCGCGACCGCCGCGTTCGGCCCGTCCGCGCGTAACCGGGCCGCGGCCTCCGCCGAACGGAGCCCCGCCGGGGGCCTGGTCGAGACGTCAGTGGACACCGGTACGCCCCCGTGGCCGTTCTGCGGACCGTCCCACATCACCCTCCGCCCTGCCGTGGCGCCGTCGCCGCGTACGTCCCGATGCCACCCTCGTCCCACCCGGGGACACCCGCCAGGGCAGTTCCGCCCGCGACACCAGGGACCAACGGCCCTGCCGCCCACGCCCCGAGGTGCGGTGTGATGGGAGCCGGGACGACCCGTCGCAGGCACCCGGTCACCGCCGGCCCGACCCGACGAAAGGGGCACCGCATGACCACCCTGGACGTGCTGCGCGCGCATCCGTTCCTCGCCGGGCTGCCCGAGCCGTGGCTGCCCCGGCTCGCCGGTCACGCCCGGCCGGTGGTCTGGCATCCCGGGTACCGGCTGTTCCGGGCCGACCGGCCGGCCGAGCGCTTCTGGCTGGTGCGTACCGGCCGGGTGGCGCTCGACTTCGCGGTGCCGGGCCGGGGCGACGTGGAGATCGAGACGATCGGCCCGGGCGGGGTGCTGGGCTGGTCGTGGCTGTTCCCGCCGTACCGCTGGCAGTTCGGGGCGGTGGCCGCGCAGCGCACCACGGCGGTGGAGTTCAGCGCCGAGGGCGTACGCCGGCTGATGGAGTCCGACGACGCGCTCGGCCGGCAGCTCACCACCCGCTTCATGAGCGTGGTGGTGGACCGGCTGCACGCGGCCCGGGGCCGGCTGCTCGACCTCTACGGCTACCCGGTGGCCGCTCCGCCCGCCGGCTGACCGCGTGGACGCCGGCCGTCAGCCGGCGCCGATCGGCCGGCCGCGCACCACCAGTTCGTCGACCTCCAGCCTGCCGATGCGCAGCTCCCGGATCACGGCCCGGCGGATCGCCAGCCGCCCGATCGCCAGCGCCCCGACGGCGACGGCACCGCAGGCCAGCGCGCCCACCGCCAGCGCCCCGATCGACGCCGCGCCCGCCGCCCGCGCGCCCGTCGCCACCGCGCCGGTGGCGCTCGCCCCGGCCACCCGCGCCATGCGTACGTCTCGTCCCATCCGGCCATTGTCCGCGCACCACGGCTCGCCGGCCCGGGACTTCGCGTACCGCCCGGGACCCGGACCTGTCGGTGCTCGCCCCTATCCTCGGGCCATGAACGCCGACCTGCGCCTGCGTGCCGTGCGCGACGACGACCTGCCCCACTTCTTCGCCCACGAGCAGGACGCGGAGGCCAACTGGATGGCCGCCTTCGGGCCAAAGGATCCGACCGACCGCGAGCGCTTCGACGCGCACTGGCGCCGGGTGCGCGCCGACGAGCGCATCGTCGCCCGCACGGTGGTCGTCGACGGCGAGGTCGTCGGCCACGTCGTCGCCTTCCCCGTCGACGACCGCACCGAGGTCAGCTACTGGATGGACCCGCGACGCTGGGGCCGGGGCTACGCCACCGCGGCGCTCGCCGCGCTGATGCGCGAGCTGCCCCGGCGGCCCCTGCACGCCCGCGCGGCCAAGGACAACAAGGCCTCGCTCGCCGTGCTGCGCAAGTGCGGCTTCGTCGTCACCGGCGAGGACAAGGGGTACGCCGACGGCCGGGGCACCGAGGTGGAGGAGTGGGTGCTGGAGCTCGCCGGAGACTGACCGCCGCCGCCCGCCGGGGCGTCGCGTCCGGGCGACCACTACTCTCGCGGCGTGAACTGGCTGGAACTGATCGGCTGGACAGGCTCGGCGCTGCTGGTCTGGTCGCTGCTGCAGACGCGCATCCTCCGGCTGCGTGCCCTGAACCTGGTCGGCTGCCTGATCCTGATCGGATACAACGCGGCCGTCCAGGTCTGGCCCATGGTCGGGCTGAACGTCGTGCTCGCCGTGATCAACGTCTGGTACCTGCGGTCCATGCTCGCCACCCGCCACGACGAGGCCACCTACCAGGTGGTCGAGGTCGGGGTCGACGACCAGTTCCTGGCCCACACGCTGAATGTGCACGCCGCCGACATCGCCCGGTTCAACCCCGGCTTCCGCTGGCCCCCCGGCACCGCTGCCGAACGCTCCGCGTTCCTGGTCGTCCGCGCCGACGAGGTGGTCGGCGTGGTGCTGTCGCACGCCGAGGCGGACGGCGTGGCGCAGGTCGACCTCGACTACGTCACCCGGCGCTTCCGCGACTTCACGCCGGGTGAGTTCGTCTACCGGCGCAGCACGCTCTTCACCGACCGGGGCTTCCGCCGGGTGATCACCCCGCCCGGCATGGTCGCCCCGTACTACCACCGGCTCGGCTTCCGCCCCGAGGGCCGTTCGTACGTCCTCGACCTGCCCGCTTCGCCGGTCGCCACGTAGTACTACGGCAGGTGCCCGCCTCGCCCGCCGGGCAGGCCTGATCACAACCCGGTCCGATTGAGGATTCGCCGGCCGGTCCGGTGGGCACAGACTGGCCTACGCCGGCCGCAGCCTTCGGCCGGCGGTGCCCGTCGTGCCGGCGGGCACCTGTCCCGTGTGAGGAGAGCCGGGCGTGCAGAGCATCTGGACCCAACTGGCCCTGGTCGGTGTCCTGGTCATCCTCAACGCGGTCTTCGCCGGCAGCGAGATGGCACTGGTCTCGCTGCGGGACAGCCAGATCCAGCGGCTGGAACGCACCAGCCGGGCCGGTCGGGTGCTGGCCCGTCTCGCCAAGGACCCGAACCGTTTCCTGGCCACCATCCAGATCGGGATCACCCTCGCCGGCTTCCTGGCCTCGGCCGCGGCGGCGGTGTCGCTGGCCAAGCCGCTCGTGCCGCTGCTCAGCCCGCTCGGCGGTGCCGCCGAGACCGTCGCGATCGTGGTGGTCACCCTCGCGTTGACCTTCGTCACCCTGGTCTTCGGCGAACTGGCCCCGAAACGGATCGCCATGCAGGCCGCGGAACGGTGGGCGCTGCTGGTGGCCCGCCCGCTCGACCTGCTGGCCTCCGTGACCCGACCGGCCGTCTGGGCCCTCGGCGCCACCAGCGACCTGGTGGTACGCCTCGTCGGGCTGAACCCGAAGCACGAGCCCGACGAGATCGGCCCCGACGAGCTGCGGGACATCGTCTCCGGCAACCACGGCTTCACCAAGGAACAGCGGACGATCATCGCGGGCGCCGTCGAGATCGCCGACCGGCAGCTGCGGGCGGTGCTCGTACCCCGGTTGCAGGTCTTCACGCTCGACAGCGGCACCACGGCGGAGGCCGCGCGGCTGCTGCTGGCCGCGACCGGCCACTCCCGGGCGCCGGTGGTCCGGCACGGGGGGCTCGACGACGCGGTCGGCGTGATCCACCTGCGTGACCTCGTCGGGGTGCCCGACGACCGACCGGTCGACGAGTGCGCCCGCCCGCCGATGCTGCTGCCGGACTCGCTGCCGGTGGTGGACGCGCTGCGGCAGTTCAAGGCCGAACGCCAGCACATCGCCCTGGTGGTGGACGAGCGGGGCGCGGTCGACGGGATCGTCACCCTGGAGGACATCCTCGAGGAGATCGTCGGGGAGATCTACGACGAGACCGACCGGGACGTGCTCTCCGTACGCACCGAGCCGGACGGCACCCTGCTGCTGCCCGGCACCTTCCCCGTGCACGACCTCACCGACCTCGGCGTCGAGCTGCCCGGCCGACCCGGCGGCGACTACACCACCATCGCGGGCCTCGTGCTCGCCTCCCTCGGTCACATCCCCACCGTGGCGGGCGAGAGCGTCGTCGTGGACGGCTGGGAGCTCGAGGTGACCCGCATCGCCCACCGCGCCATCGCCGGGGTCCGGCTGCGCCGGCGGGCCGAGTCGGAGACCGACGACGCCGAGGCCGTGCTGGACGAGGCCCGGAGCTGAACGCGCTGCCCGTCGCCGTCCTCGCCCGGCCGGCCGTCAGTCCGAGTAGAGGTTCTGCAACCGCACCTGGCCGCGGGCCACGAGCCGGGCGTCGGCGTCCGTGATCTCGACCTGCCAGAGCTGCTGACTGCGCCCCCGGTGCACGGGCGTCCCCACGGCGGTCAGTTCGCCGTCGCGTACCGCGCGGAGGAAGTCGGTCTGGTTCGACACGCCCACGACGCGTCCCCGCCCGGCCAGCCAGAGCGACCCGCCGATGCTGGCGGCCGTCTCGACCACCGAGCAGTACACGCCGCCGTGCTGGATCCCGAACGGTTGGTGCAGCTCGGGGCGGACCTGCCACCGGATGACCACCCGGTCCTCGCCCACCTCGTCGAGCTTGAGCCCGAGCAGGGCGACGAAGCCGCCCGTCAGATCCGGCATCTCCACGGCGTTCTCCTCCTTGATCAGGGCGCGGCCAGCCTACGCGTCCGACCAGGCGACAAACCCGGTACGGTCCTTCCCCGGTCATGGGGGAGAATCGGTGACCGTGACCGACAGCAGCCTCCCGCCGCCCGGGCGGTACTCCCTGACCGACGACCTGCGATGGCGGGGCCTGATCCAGGACTCCACCGGCCTCGACGAGCTGCGCGCGCTGCTCGACGGCGAAACCGCCGCCTACTATGTGGGCTTCGACCCGACGGCGCCGAGCCTGCACGTCGGCCACCTCGTGCAGGTCGCCACGGCACGTCGTCTCCAGCTCGCCGGACACCGGCCGGTGCTGCTCGTCGGCGGCGCCACCGGGCAGATCGGCGACCCGAAGGAGAGCGCCGAGCGGACCCTCAACTCACCCGAGGTGGTCGCCGGCTGGGTGGCCCGCATCCGCGACCAGCTCGCGCCCTTCGTCTCGTACGAGGGGGAGAACGCCGCGCAGTTGGTCAACAACCTGGACTGGACCGGCGAGATGTCGGTGGTCGAGTTCCTCCGCGACGTCGGCAAGCACTTCCCGGTCAACAAGATGCTGGCTCGCGAGGTGGTGAAGGCGCGGCTGGAGACCGGCATCAGCTTCACCGAGTTCAGCTACCAGCTGCTCCAGGCGAACGACTTCTTCGAGCTGCACCGCCGCCACGGCTGCCAGCTCCAGTTCGGCGGCTCGGACCAGTGGGGCAACATCACCGCCGGCGTCGACTACATCCGTCGCCGCGGCGCCGGCCCGGTGCAGGCGTTCACCACGCCCCTGGTGACCAAGTCCGACGGCACGAAGTTCGGCAAGACCGAGGGCGGCGCGATCTGGCTGGACCCCGAGATGACCAGCCCGTACGCGTTCTACCAGTTCTGGGTCAACGTCGACGACCGGGACGTGGGCCGCTACCTGCGGTACTTCAGCTTCCGCTCGCGCGAGGAGCTGGAGGCGTTGGAGCAGGAGACCGTCGAGCGGCCGGCGGCCCGGGCGGCGCAGCGGGCGCTCGCCGAGGAGCTGACCACGCTGGTGCACGGCGAGCGGGAGATGGCGCAGGTCGTCGCCGCCAGCCAGGCGCTCTTTGGCCGGGGCTCGCTGGACGAGCTCGCGCCGGCGACGCTGCGGGCCGCGCTGAGCGAGGCCGGTCTCGTGCACGTCGACGAGCTGCCCGACGTCGCAGGGCTGCTGCGCGACTCCGGGCTGGTGCCGAGCCTGAAGGAGGCGCGTCGGGTGATCGCCGAGGGCGGCGCCTACGTGAACAACACCCGGATCACCGAGACCGACGCCACGGTGGGCCGTGACGATCTGCTGCACGGCCGCTACCTGGTGCTGCGCCGCGGCAAGCGGTCGTTCGCCGGGGTCGAGCTGCGCGGCTGAGCGTACGAACCCGTGTGACGCGGGACGCCCCCGGCGGATTTGACGACCGATCAGCCGGGGGCGTAACTTTCTCTCTGCCAGCGCGGAAGGGACGAACGGGGCGATTGCTCCGGGAGGCCGGGCGCGGCGGACGGACTTCGGGCCGGGAGCGGTTGTGCTCATCGGTTTCCGGGCCGGGCGGTGCCCCGGATTCGCTGCGAGGCGGATTTGGCGAGGCGGAACCGACCGGGTATGGTTCATCGCTGGTAGGGAGCCGGGCGAGTTCGCGGGAGACTGCGGCGGCCGGTCTACCGGAAGCCTTGTGGAGAGCGGCGGAAGCCGCTGCCGCTTGGCGCCCGCAAATGGGTTGAAGTGGTGCGGATCGCTGCAGAGCGGTTTGACACGGCGGAAATCGGTGGGTAGCGTAGTAAAAGTGCCTGGCGCGAGAGCGGCGGGGATGGTGAACGAAATGCCCCGGGTCGGGGGCTCCACGGTGTGGGGTTTCTGGGCGGTGTGTGGTTGTTCTTTGAGAACTCAACAGGGTGCTTGATAAGCCAGTGCCAAATTGTTTATACCCCGGACTGGTGAACCTTTACAGGTTTGTTGGTCTTGGATTCCTTTGGCAACACTTTTTGTTGCCGGGATGACTGTTCGACAAGTTTTTGTTGGAGAGTTTGATCCTGGCTCAGGACGAACGCTGGCGGCGTGCTTAACACATGCAAGTCGAGCGGAAAGGCCCTTCGGGGTAC